>JAHHSO010000002.1 GCA_020025205.1 Christensenellaceae bacterium
TGACCCTTATAGGGTCCTGAGAAAACCACTAGTTTACTAGTGGTTTTTATTTGAAACTGTAAGTGGAACAAAAGTGAAAAAAATAGGCTTTTCAACCGGGGCTTTTGCGGGGGCGAAAGGAGGCTGTCAGCGTTGACAAACCGTTTTATATGCACAACTGCTGGATACAGGCGGGCTGGGCACACCAAACAGAACCGCGATTCGGACATTTTCTTAGATTCGTTTCATGTACCCATGAAAGTTTTATGCGTCATCTCGCGGGAAGATTTTCGCTTTTCTGTGAAGGGATTATTGGCAATATATGAATGGAGGTCAGAATTGTTAAAAAGAATGATATCAGGGGGTGAACATGGGATTTTCGCACAGAAGATGCGTCAGAAAAAGTGTATTGACGGCAGACTCGAAGGCATCCAGCGTGGAGGCTTTGCGTATGGCCTTTTTTGGCTTTTCGGGGGATTCAAAGCAGCAGACCATGTGCGCCATGATTTCACGCATGCGGCCCAATACGACATGCGGCGGATAGATGGCCTTGTAAGCATCCAGCAGTCCCTCGTAAAAATTTTGGAGCATGGAAAGGGTCAGCGTACTGCCGCCGGAAAGCGTCTGGGCAAGAGCAGGATTAGCGATCAGCCCGCGGCCAAGCATAACGGCATGTGTTCCGGGAAAGTCGGCGTTCAGCTGGCGGCAGTCTTCGCAGGAAAAGAGATCACCATTATACACGATGGGACAGGACGAAGAAGCAAGCAGTGTGGAATATAAATCGCGGTGCGGTATGCCTTTGTAAAATTCCTTGCGTGTGCGCGGATGGAGGATGATTTCACAAAAGGGGTAACGAATGAGCAATTCACAGATGCGCTCAAATTCACTTGGAGAAGTGAAGCCGACGCGAGTTTTAATGGAAACAGGCAGCGGCGTTTTCTCAAATACTTCATCCAAAAATCTTTCGAGCGCGGGCAGGTCGGCGAGCATACCCGCGCCTTTTCCCTTTGCGGTGACAGTGCCGGATGGACAGCCTGCGTTGAGATTGACTTCGGTGTATCCCATGTCAGCCAGTTCGTTTGCAGCCCATATAAAGTGAGCGGCATGTTTGGTCAAAACCTGCGGCACAACAGGCACACCTTCGTTCCGCTCTGGGGCAATGGCGGACAGGTCTCTATTTGTGAAGCACAGATTTTGAGTGGGACTGATGAAGGGAATAAAGTATTTGGATACACCCGAAAACTGGGCGTGATGCATGCGACGGAATACGGCATCTGTGACACCTTCCAGCGGAGCAAAGTAAATGGTCATAGAATCTGCCTTTCAGAAAAAGAAAAAGGCTTGAAAGCCTTTTGATGGGTTGATTGTGAAGGAGCGGCTGAAGTTATTGTTCCTCGGCCTTGTCAGATTTGGCAACTTCGCGGCAGAGGCTGATCATCAGGCGCCGAGCCTGAGAAGAGCAGCCCGAAGCCAGATGCGCGATGACATCTGCGATAGAATCGGATTCCTCGCAGGAAGAAAGAACGAGCGGTTCGTCTACCAGACAGCCGTTTAAAAGGGAGACGAAAGGAACATGGAGTGTACAGGCAATGTTGGCAAGCAGCTCCAGCGACACCGGACGTTCGCCGCGTTCCAGACGGCCGAAGTGCAGAATGGAAATTTTCATTTGTTCGGCAGCTTGTTCCTGTGTCAGGTTAGCGTGAAGACGCGCAGCGCGGATATTGCGACCGATGACCTTATAAGAAACCAACATTGTCCTACCTCCATTCTTTCTTCTATCATATCCCGAAATGTCTAAAAAAAACACATCCTGAAATGATAGAAACATCCAAAATAGAGGTTGAAAATACGAAGAATTACGTATCAAGGATCAATCATGCCGCGAGTTTTTCTTCGCTCGCGCAGTTTGAATTCTTGACCCTGATCAGAAGGAATGTAGTAACGATGTCCTTTGAGTTCGGGCGGCATGTACTCCTGTTTGACCCAATGACCGGGATAGTCGTGAGGATATTTGTATTGTGCGCCGGAGCCAAGCCGCTCGTGGCCAGCGTAGTGAGTGTCTCGCAGATGCACAGGAACGGCACCAAACCCGCCTTTCTGAGCATCTGATGTACAGGCATCCAGCGCCATGACCACAGAATTGGACTTGGGACTTTCGCAGATTGCGATGATGGCTTGCGCCATGGAGAGACGCGCTTCCGGCAGCCCAACGGCTTCCAGCGCCTGAGAAGCAGCGACAGCCTGGAGCATGGCCAGCGGGTTGGCAAGGCCAACGTCTTCGCTGGCATGGGCAATGATTCGCCGCGCGATCAGCCGCGGATCAACGCCGGCGTACAGGAGCCTTGCAAACCATGCCAGTGCGGCATCGGAGTCACTGCCGCGCAGGCTCTTGCAGAAGGCGGAAAGCATGTCGTAATAGAGCGATTCATCGCAGCGAATAACAGGTTTTTGGATGGATTCTTCTGCAACGGGAAGCGTTACATGGATGACGCCGTTTTGATCTTTGGGCGTGGTCAAAACGGCAAGTTCCAATGCCCCCAGGGCTGAGCGGACATCACCGTTTGCCACGCGGGCAATATGGAAAAGGGCATCGTCATCAACGGTGAGCTTCATTTTTCCGTAGCCGCGTTCTGGGTCAATGATGGCGCGGGTGAGTGCAGACACGACATCTTCCTCGGAAAGAGGCTTAAATTCAAAGATTCTGCACCGGCTGACAATGGCCGGGGTCATTGCGATGAGCGGGTTTTCCGTTGTGGAGCCGATAAAGCGAACGATGCCGCGCTCAATAGCGGGGAGGATGGAGTCGGATTGGGACTTGCTCCAGCGATGACATTCGTCCAGCAGCAGATAAGTCGCCTGCCCGTAAAGCGAACGCCTCTCCTCGGCCTCTTTGATAACCTTCCTCACATCTGCCACGCCGCTGGTAACAGCGTTTAGCTGAACGAATGCGGAATGAGTCGTGCCGGCGATGATAGAAGCGAGCGTTGTTTTGCCGCAGCCGGGCGGACCGTAAAAGATGGAGGAGGTCATCCGGTCGGCTTCAATGGCGCGGCGAAGCAGGCGGCCAGGGCCGACGATGTGTTCCTGACCGATGAATTCATCCAATGTGCGCGGACGCATCCTGTCAGCCAGCGGAGAAAGTTGGGCATCGTTGATTGAAAAAAGATCCTGCATGATGAACCTCCTTGAGTCTGTTCTTTCATTATATCTGTTTCGAACCAAAAGGACAAGGGGGGCAAAAGTCGGGACGATGATGAAGAGGAAAGAGAAATTTGCCAAATTAGAAATTAAATGTTATTTTTTATTCAGTTGATGACGCTGTATGAGCGGGCGGGAGGAATGAGGCATAAACGGCATGTCGGATAGGAAGAAAAATGGTTGACTGAGCAGAACGCTTCCTTTTTAAAAAGTGCGAAATCGTACATGCCTGTGAATAAAAAAAGTCGCTGCTGCCCACCCGGGGATCGGAACGTTGAAAAAGAAGCTGCGGGACAGAATGTCTATTGTTCAATCAGATACGATGAAGTATGAATACAGCTGCACCTGACTGTTTGAAACGTGCGGAATGCTGCACGGAGGGGATCGAACGAATGACTCGGGCCAATTTGAAATGGAGGATGGGTAACTTTGGTTTGTTATTGAATGTTTATTTACCCTCAAATGCTGGATGACGATCGCGTGCGATGTATTTTCGGGACAGGCTGCAAAGAAGATGAATAGGTGAAAAAGGATATGTATTTTACTGGGCAGAGCTGCCTAAAAGATGGAGAAACCGATAGGCTGATAGAGCACAGTGCTCCCAAGAAGGTTACAATTTGTACAGGCTGAACAATCAGACAGAGAGCCTGCAAAACAATATGTATTTTTTTTATCAGACATTTGAAAAAGTGCTTGATTTTGGAAGGGGAGTGACTGTATAATAGAAGGTAGGCAAGCTGGATACACACTGTATAAGGGGATTTTCCCGCCAGCTGTTTTTCCGGAAGACCGCACCGGAATGAAAGGCGGTCAGGCAGTTTTGCCGAAGAACGAAAGGAGAATATCCATGAAGAAAACGATCTTTGCTGCTTCGCTGGCGGCTATGATGCTTGTGACGGTCAGCGCATCTGCGATGACTGCTGGCACCTATGAGGCTGTCGGAACGGGCATGGGCGGCGATGTCAAGGTTGCCGTCACCGTGACCGAGGATAAGATTGAATCTATCGAAATTCTCGAACATGCAGAGACCCCGGGCATCTCTGACCCGGCGATTGAACAGGTTCCCGCTGCAATTGTTGAGGCTCAGAGCCTGGCGGTTGACGGTGTGACCGGCGCAACCATGACTTCTACTGCGATTTTTACGGCAGTGGAAGCTGCGCTGACCGAAGCCGGCGCGGATATGGAGGCCTTCAAGACGGCTCCCGTTGTGGAAGAATCGGAGGGAAAGACCGTTGAAGTGACCACCGATGTTGTGGTTGTCGGCGCAGGCGGCGCTGGCGTGGCGGCGGCTGTCGAGGCATTTGACGGCGGCGCTCAGGTTGTTCTGCTGGAGAAGCTTCCGCAGGTCGGCGGCACAACTGCGACCAGTCAGGGCATGGTTGGCGGCTATGAGACCAAGTTCACCAAGGCGCTTGATGTGCACTACACCTTTGAAGAGATGTATGGCAACCTGATGAACAACGCTTCTTATCGCCTTGATCCGGCACTGACGGAAATCACGGTTAAGAATTCCGGTGCAACCATCGACTGGATGGCTGACAGAATGAGCATGCCGTTCATGGACGAGGTCAGGGTTGGCTATGGCCCGCTTCAGATGATGCACGTGGTTGACGGAGCCGGCATTGCGATGCGCACCGCGATGGAGGAGACCATCGCCGGCACGGAGATCAATCTGATGCTCAACACTGAAGCAACGGAGATCCTCATGAATGAAGACGGCAGCGTGAAGGGTGTGAAGGCCAAGAATGGCGCAGACACCGTGATCGTCAACGCGGACAGCGTCATCATCACCACTGGCGGCTACGCGTTTAATCCGGAACTGACCGAGCGTCTTGATCCGGAGAAGATTGGTGTTATGGCTGTTGGTTTCCCGGGAGCGACTGGCGAGGGCGTTATGATGGCCAGCAACGTTGGCGCAGCCCTGACCCATACCGGCGACATGATGTGCGTTCTCAAGGACTACGAAATCATGGCTGAGCACAACGGCAATTCTGCTACTGCATCCGTCTCCGGCTTCATTGCCCGCGACAACCTTGTTATGGTCGGCGCGAACGGCAAGCGTTTCGTGGACGAGAAGGATGTGGGCTACATGACCCAGAAGCTCAATAGCCCGGTGTTCGATCAGATGCATCGTGACGGCCTCGGCTATGTTTGGGCTATCAGCGATCAGGCTTCCCTGGATGCCGGTGAGCGTCCGATCAAGCGCGGCCTTGATATGGAGTTTGTTAAGGCAGACACCTTCGAAGAGCTGGCAGAGAAGATGGGCCTGGATGCAGCTGCTTTGACTGAAACCCTGACTAACTATAATTCCTACTGCGAAGCTGGTCATGATCCGGAATTCGGCCGCCTGAAACTGGCGAAGCTGGAAGCACCGTATGTGGCGGTTCGCGTGACCCCGTGCGAGATCATCACCTATGGCGGCATTGCCCGCAATGTGAACGGCGAAGTTATCCGCGCGGATGGAACCGTTATTCCGGGCCTGTATACCGCCGGTGAAGCCAGCGCCAACAGCGCATATATGGGATTCACCATTTCCAATGCGTTCACTTGGGGCCGCATTGCAGGCGGCAGCGCTGCACAGTTTGCTTTGGCAAAGTAATTTAGGTTTTGCGTGATGCTTTTGAATAGTATCCGTTTCAGACCGTAAACAAAAAGGTGTTTTCGCCATGCGGAAGCACCTTTTTCAGTTGGATGCCGAAGGCGTAATAAAAACCACTGGTTCTACCAGTGGTAAATAAAAAACACCTTGGTAAAAATAAAACCTCCATGTTAGGGTTGTGATGGTTAGCACCGCATCACGAGAAAACATGGAGGTTTTATTACAATGAAAAACGACGTAAACCATACCGCACATTCAACGTACAGATGTGAATACCATATCGTATTTGCACCAAAGTACAGAAGGAAAGTGATCTACAAGGAACTACGGAAAGACATAGGAGAAATCTTCCGAAAACTCTGCAATGAAATGAAAGTGGAAATTATAGAAGCAGAGGCATGTCCCGACCATATCCATATGCTGGTAAGTATCCCGCCATATATGAGTGTAGCACGGTTTGTAGGAACACTCAAGAGTAAAAGTGCGCTGATGATTTTTGACAGGCATGCAAATTTGAAATAGAAGTATGGAAGCAGACATTTCTGGTGTAGAGGATACTATGTAGATACAGTAGGCAAAAACAAAAAGATCATAGAAGAGTATATTAGAAACCAGCTGGAAGAGGACGCAGTTGCAGAGCAGATATCTATGAAAGAGTACATGGACCCGTTTACGGGTGAGCCTGTGAAATAAGGCAAAAAAAGCAGCCACTTTAAGTGGCCGCCTGTAATATTGATGCGATGATAATCCTCAGTACCCCTTATAGGGGTTGGCATGTGATGACCCTTATAGGGTCCTGAGAAAACCACTAGTTTACTAGTGGTTTTTATTATGAAATTTAGTTTGTGTCGCTGCGGGAAGCAAGGGCTGAACAGCACAGTTTAGAAGAAGGAAAAATACATAGACCGGGGGATAAAAAGGACTGACCCCAAAGTCCTCTTCTCAACAATTCAGAATGCATCAAAGTGAAAAAATCCAGCAGGAACCAAGGAAACGCCTTGATTGCCTGCTGGATTTTTATTTATGAGTTTTTGTACAGATCAACGTGTATTATTGGCCGTAATTTTCAATGCCGCGCAGAAGCTCCAGTTCGCGAATGTCGCGGGCGGTGGTAAATGCAGAGCGGGAAAGAAGCGCACCGGAACGCCAGTATAAACATATATACGGCATGTCCTGCTCAAATTGATCCTGAATAAGCCGCATTACGTTCTGATAATCGTCGGCGTTGTAGCTGGAACGCATCTGAGAAAGAAGATTGTTCATGTCATCGCTGCGATAGCGCGTGTAGTTGCAGCTTGCTGTTGAAGTGAGTGTGAACCCCGGATCAGGATTTACGTCAAAATTGAATGCACACAACGCGAGAGAATAGTCACCGCTTTTCAGTTTTTCCATCACCTCTTGACGTGTCCAGGTGGTGACGGAGGCGGAAATGCCGACGGCTTCCAGCTGCTCTTTGATCTTGTTGGCAGCATTGGTGCGAACGGTTGAACCGGGTTCGTCGTAAACGAGAATGCGCAGGCCTTCAAGCGGCTTGCCATCCTTATAGCGTTTGCCGTCATCGGCCAGCTTATAGCCTGCTGTATCCAGAAGGGATTCGGCCATGCGCGGGTCGTAAATGTCGTGGATGGTCGATTCGTTGGAAATCCATGTGCCCGCCGGAATGGGGGTGTAGGCTACGGTTGCCATGCCCTGATAGGTAGAGGTAATCAGCTCAGAACGGTTGATGGCATAAGAAATGGCCTTGCGAATGAGATTTTCACCATTTTCATCGCTCTTAAAATCTTTATAAGCGCGGTTGACCAACAACACTTCAAGCTGGCGCGTGCGTGCAGTGAAGGAAAAGGAATTAAGCGAGCCGGAATAGCGGGAAGCGTTGATGGAGCGCGTCATGGCAATGTCTACATCCTGCGTATCAAATGCGTTCAGCGCGCGATCAGGAGTGGGGTAAATGCCAGCGCGGATATTTTTAACCAGGGGCTTGCGTTTCCACCAGCCGTCGTTAGCCGTCAGCCAGATGGATGCACCCTGCTCATAACCGTCATAGCGATATGGGCCGGTACCGGAAGGCATGTCGTTGTTGACCTCGGAAGCCGGCAGAATGGGGAAATTGAGCGAGTAAAGCGAACCGTATGAAGCGCGGCGGAGTGTAAAGCGCAGGGTTTGTGCATCCACAGCTTCCCATGATTTAATCGAATAGAATGTGGAATAGTACAGCCCGCGATCTTCCAACGGGACTTCAGAGTTGAGCTCTTCATCGAAACCGGACAGCGCATACATCTGGTCGAGCGTGGCGATGACATCTGCGCTGGTGAGAGGCTGACCGCTGTGGAACTTGACGTCATCGCGAAGCACGACTTCCAGTTTGCGGCCGTCATTGGTGAAGGTGAAAGAATAGGCCAGTTCGGGCTGCGGCTGATAGTTGTCGTCCATTGTGAACAAGCTGTCGTATACGAGATCCAGAATGCTGACCACATCGCGCTGGTTTAATTCCAGCGGGCGGAGACGAAGGTCATTTGTAGCAACAATGGCACAGGACAGCGAAGATGAGGAGGCGGCAAAAGATGGAGCAGCGAAGGAAATGAGCATTGCAGCCAGAAGGCCGCAGAAGAAACGGCGCATGGACACTCTCCTTTTTTAATCGGTGTTCTCTTCTAAAACAAGCGGTTTAAAGTAATATTTTTGATATACGCTGCGGGCGCGCAGGACACGGGATGCATAAGCGGCGGTGTCCTTTGTGGGGATGACATCCAGCGTCACGCCGTCTTTGCTGTACTGCGGATTGGAGAGCCAGCTGTCTACATTGCCCTGTCCGGCGTGGTAAGCACAGACAATTTTTGTGGCATCTCCGTCAAAGCGGCGGGAAAGATAGCCCAGATACCATGTGCCAAAACGGATATTTGTCTCCGGATCATACAACAGGTCAAAGGAGTATTTTTCGCCATCTTCATTCAGCTTGTGTGCAATCCAGCCGGCAGTGTCCTCCATCAGCTGCATCAAACCGCGAGCACCGAGCCGGCTTTCGGCCTGAGGATTGTAGCTTGATTCGCAGAGAATCACAGCGGCAACAAGTGACGGGTCGAGCCCCTGGGCAGCCGAGTATGAGGTGATCATGTCGCCGTAATACAGCGGATGCTGGGCGCGTTCGGCTGCTTCGGCTTCAAGCCGCCGGCGCTCTTCCTGATGGGCGAGATACCCGCGAGTGATGAAGACAACGCCTGTAATAAACAGAACCAGAAGCACACACAGTACGACTGTACGCACGGGAGACAGCGGCGTTGGCTTTCTGCCTGGCACAGAATGGGGCTGTTCATCGGTTGTCTCGATGGGGATGACGCGCGTTCTGCGGGACGGGGGCATATCGGGTGTCTCCGCCTGCGGACGCCTGCGCCGATGCGGCGCGGGAGAAGGGGGTTGAGTCATGCAAGCCTCCTGATGGTTGTAAGAAGAGTGTCCACCTGACGCTTTGTCTCCTGAAAAGAGCCGCTGTTGTCAATCACGGCATCTGCCTGGCGTATTTTATCTTCAAGCGGGAACTGTGCATCAATGCGCCGTTCGGCTTCGGAGCGGGTCAACGAGTCACGAGCTGTCAGACGTTCAATCTGTATGCTGCGCGGCACGGAAACCACCCAAATCTGATCAAACCAGGCTTGTATCCCGCATTCAAAGAGCAGCGGAACGTCACCTGCCACAATGCAGCCCGGACCATTTAGGCGGTTGAGCTGGTTGTCAATTTCGCTGAGAATGAGAGGGTGGAGGAGGGCGTTGAGCTGATCTCGTTTAGCGGTGTCTGAAAAGACGAGTGCGCCGAGTTTGCGGCGATCCAGGACAGAGCCGTTAAAGACTGACGATCCGAAAGTTTCCCGAATGTCGGGAAGGGCACGCCCGCCCGGCGCAGTCAGCGCACGGGACAGGGCATCGGCATCGACAATGTCGCAGCCCAATTCGCGCAAATATGTGCTTACGGTGCTTTTGCCGCAGGCGATGGAACCTGTCAAACCAATTTTCATAGATGAAGCCTCCCGGCTGAAAGATGTGTTTGAAAGAATATCTTGCCTTTCCGAAAGGAAAAGCTGTTCGGATGTGCTGCAAAAGCTTTTGTAAAAGAATTCGGTTAAGGGGGGCGCTTATTTCGTGTCGAACCAGGAATGGCCGGACTTGACATCTGCAATCAGCGGCACGCGCAGCTTGGCGGCCTTTTCCATGCAGTCAGTCAGCAGATGACGGACGGTTTCTTCCTCTTCAAAAGGAGTTTCTACGATCAATTCATCGTGAACCTGAAGGATCAGACGAGCAGAAAGACCCTGTGCACGAAGCTGCTGGTGAACGGCGTTCATGGCAATCTTGATGATATCGGCGGCGGCACCCTGTACAGGCGTATTCATGGCGGCACGTTCGCCGAACTGACGACGGTTGTAATTGCTGGAAGCAAGTTCAGGCAGCGGGCGCCTGCGGTTATACATGGTGATGGAGTAACCCTGAGCCTTGCCTTCTGCGATGCAGGTGTCCATGAAGCGGCGAACGGCAGGGTAGCGGGCGAAGTATCGGTCGATGAATTCTGCGGCTTCTTTACGGGAAATGTGCAGGTTGTTGGAAAGACCGAAATCGCTGATGCCGTAGACAATGCCAAAGTTGACAGCCTTTGCGCTGGAACGCATCTGCGGGGTTACTTCGCTTAGCGGCACATCATAGACTTCCGCAGCGGTTCTGGCGTGAATATCCTGTCCGCGGTTAAACGCATCACACATGGCTTCGTCTGCCGAAAGGTGAGCGAGCAGGCGAAGTTCAATTTGGGAATAGTCGGCATCAATCAGCACGCATCCCGGACGCGCGATAAAAGCGCGGCGAATTTCGCGCCCCATTGCGGTGCGGACGGGAATATTTTGAAGGTTGGGTTCGCTGGAAGAGATGCGGCCGGTGGCAGCGGTCGTCTGGTCAAACCAGGTGTGTACGCGGCCTTCCTTGTCCATCAGCCGGAGGAGGCCGTCAATATAGGTGCTGTTGAGTTTGGTAATCTGGCGATACAGCAGAATTTTTTTAATTGCAGGATGAAGATCGGCCAGTTCTTGCAGCGTTTCAGCATCGGTTGAATAGCCGCGCGCGGTTTTCTTGCGGGCGGGCAGGTTAAGAACATCGAAAAGGACATGACCCAGCTGCTGCGTGCTGTTGAGGTTGAAGGGCTGAACATCGCACAGCTCAAAAATTTCACTGCGGAGCGATTCGATTTGAGCGTGATACTGCGCACCTAAACGAGCGAGCTCATCATGATCGACAAGGAAACCTGCTTTTTCCATCGAATAGAGCGTATCAAGAAGCGGCAGCTCGATGTCCTGATACAGGGAAGTCATGTTCTGTGCTTCAAGCGCCATTTCATCGGCAAGCGTGCGAAGGAGCAGTGCCGAGGCGTTTTCGGGCGTTTCGTACTTGCCGCTTTGCGGAGCCAGCAGATACTGCATGAGCTGGTCATCATCAAACGGAGCGGTGAGCCCGATGTTCCATGCGGCAAGCTGTGTTTTCAGACGTTTGGCAGAAAACAGAACGAGCGGCTTGCTGCCTGTAAGCAAAGGAACAAGGGATTTTGCAGCCTCATCAGGCGCCAGACCGCCGCCAAGAAGACCCTGAGAAAACGGGATGAAGGCGCATTTGCCACCCATTTCAGCAAGGGAGAAGCCGGACTCCTGAAGGAGAATCGCAATGCGCGTATCAGCAGATGCAAGAGAATCGATCCACAGGGATACAGCTTGCGCCGTTTCAAGCGTGTCCTGTTCCTCAAAAGTCAGAAGAGGGGTTTCGGTTCGACTTTCTTCCGTCAGATTTTCAAGGCGGGAAATCAGCGTGCGCAGGTTCAGCTTTTCAAAGATTTCTCGCCCGCCGGACAGATCGCCCAGTCGGCAGTCTTCCAAAGAGACATCGTCAAGAGGTACGTGGCGCGTAATGGTAGCGATTTTCTTGCTCATCAGGCCGGACTGACGGCCATCCAGCATCTTTTCGCGCTGTTTGCCTTTGAGGTCTGCATCCGCATGATCCAGTGCATTTTCGATGGTGCCATATTGGGCGAGCAGCTTGATTGCCGTTTTCTGGCCAATGCCGGGAATGCCGGGAATATTATCGCTGGCATCGCCCATGAGCCCCTTGAGGTCAGGAATTTGCGACGGCATGACACCGAAGTCTTCAAGAACTTTTTCAGGGGTATACATCACAACATCGCTGACACCGCGTTTGGTATACAGAACATGACTTGTTTCCGTCACCAGCTGCATGGAATCCCGGTCGCCGGTGACGAGAATGGCGTGAATGCCGGCCTCTTCGCAGCGGCGGGCAAAAGTACCAAGGATGTCATCGGCTTCAAAGGTGGGACAGGTGAGCATGCGCACCCCCATGGCAGACAGGCAGTCCTTGATGAGGTCAAACTGCGGACGCAGTTCGGGTGCGGTAGGCTTACGGCCAGCCTTATATTCGTGATAATCTGCATGACGAAATGTGGGGCCGTGCAGATCGAATGCGACGGCCAGATACTGCGGTCTGACGTCGGAGATGACCTTGAGCAGCATGGACAGGAAGCCGAAAACGGCGTTGGTATACACACCGTCCTCATTGGAAAGCGGAGGCAGGGCGTGGAATGCACGGTGCATCAGGCTGTTGCCATCAACGATGACGAAAGTTTCGGACATGGCTCTCTCCCTCATATATTTACAGATAGCGTTATCATACCACAAAGACGTCAAAAATACAAACGGCAGGCGGTTAAAAAGCCGCTGCTCCCCGGAAAAGGAGCGGCGGCGATACATCTGGAAAGTTTTGAAAAGTGGCTTACAGCAGGCAGATTAAGTCAACGATACGGGTATAGCGCGTCTGCAAATCAATGGCCATGGAACAGGCACGCGGAAGAACATCGGGGTTTTGCGGACGCAGCAGTTCACACATCGTTGAGGCGGGGCCGCTCAGGCCGACAATACCCAGCTGACGGGTCAGCCCCTTTAAGTTATGCGCATAGAGAAAGGCTTTGGAAACATCGCCCTCTTCAAGCGCTGTACAGAGTCTTTTAAGCGTATCGTCTTGAGGGAAGCGGCGGAGAAAACGCAGATAGTTATCGGAGCCGAAAATGCGCATTCCCCAGGAAAAATCGATGCCGGAAGCGGAAGGGGAGAGAACATTCACAAAATAAGCCTCCTTTAGGCAACAAAGAGATGAACAAATAGTTAAATACAATTAAGAACAGTGTTTTTCTATCCACATCTAATCATAACAGATTCAGTAAAAATATACAAGAAAAAGCGTTCGACAAAAGATTTACAATTGTAAAATGTAACGCGAAGCGGAAAATTTGGGCTTTTTCGTGAATTCGGCAGGAAAAACAGGTCCATAAGACGAAAAAAGGATAGTTGTATGGTTATACCTATGCAGCATATTGCGCCAATTGAGGCGATTTGAGAACCATGGGAAAGGAAATTCGACATGAAATTAAAGATTTTTGCGCTGATTCTTGCGATAATGCTTTTTTTGACGACCGGATGTTCTGCTCAGGCTGACGAGGTGGTCATTGTTGCTACATTTTATCCAATGTATGTATTTGCTCAGAATGTCGCGGCGGACATTGAGGGCGTGCGCGTTGAGATTATGGCAGACCAGAGTGTTGGCTGCCTGCATGATTATCAGCTTCAGACGCGTGATATGGTGAAGCTGGACGGTGCAGATGCGCTCATCATCAACGGCGGCGGCATGGAACAGTTTATGGATAAGGTGCTGAGCCTTCGTGAAGATCTGCCGGTGATTGATGCAAGCCAGGGCATCACATTTCTGCCGGCCGTGCACAGCCACGACGATCATAAAGACGATCATGAGGATGAGCACGAAGATGAACATGCCGGGCATGAAGCGGTGAACCCGCATGTGTGGCTTGATCCATCCATGGCAGCGGTTCAGGTGAAGAACATTGCTGACGGCCTTTCTCAGGCAGATCCGGAGCATGCACAGGCGTACAGGGAGAACAGCGAAAGATATATTGAAAGGCTGAACGCACTGGATGCGGAAATTGCATCTGAACTGGCACCGTTTGAAGGGCGGCAGATCATCACATTCCATGAAGCGTTCACCTATTTTGCACAGACTTATGGTCTGGAGATAGCTGGCGTCATTGCCAATGAACCGGGACAGGAGCCAAGCACGCGCGAGATTGCGCAGACGTGCGACCTTGTTATGGAAAAGGGCATCGATACGCTGTTTGTTGAGCCGCAGTATCCGCAGAAGGCGGCTGAAACTATCGCGCGAGAGACAGGGGCTTCCGTGTATACGCTTGATCCGGTTGTTTCCGGCGACAGCACCCCGGAAAGCTATGAGAACATCATGCGGGAAAATGCGCGTATCTTGATGGAGGCACTTGAAAAATGAGTGAGAAGAGGCAGGACGCCCATGAAGCGGGGGCATGCAGGCTTTGCCGCATCGAAGTAGATCATTTGAGCGTGTCAGCAGGCGGCCAGAAGCTGCTGACAGATGTCAGCCTGCATATCCACTGCGGAGAACTGACAGCGCTCATCGGTGCAAATGGAGCAGGCAAAACGACGCTTCTGCGCGCACTGCTGGGGCAGATGGAGTATCGCGGAAGCATAAGGCATTTGACCAGTGACGGCAGACCTGCTGCGGCGGTGCGCACGGGCTACGTGCCCCAACAGCTGGAGTTTGATCGCTCCTCGCCGGTGACGGTGATGGATTTTCTGGCGGCGGCATTTTCCCGCCGTGCAGTTTTCCTTGGGGCAGACAAGAAAACGCGCACCAAGGTGATGAAAGTCCTCTCCCGCACGCACTGCGAGAAGCTGACTCAAAGACCTTTGGGTGCGCTTTCGGGCGGTGAACTTCAGCGCGTTTTGCTGGCGCTCGCTTTGACGCCCCAGCCTGATCTGCTGATTTTGGATGAGCCGGTGTCCGGCGTCGATCAGAACGGTTTGGAAACGTTCTATCGCACAGTGGATGAGCTCAAGCGCAAGAACCACATGGCTATTCTGCTTGTTTCGCACGATCTGGATGTGGTCAGGCGCTATGCTGACCGCGTGGTTTTGATGCAGGGAACTGTCATTAAGCAGGGCAGCCCGGAGGCGGTGTTTGATTCTGAAGAGTTTGGACAGATATTTTATGCGAAAGGAGGACGTGCATGAACGCGATTTATCAATTCATGGATCTGATTCTGCCGTTTGAGTGGATGCAGTATACGTTCATGAAAAACGCCTTTCTGGCCATGCTTTTGATTACACCGCTTTTTGGTATGCTGGGCACGATGGCGGTGGATAACAAGATGGCGTTCTTTTCCGATGCGCTGGGACATAGTGCGCTGACAGGAATTGCCATTGGTGTTCTGCTCGGATGGCAGAATCAGATGGCTTCCCTCCTGATTTTTGGTTTGCTGTTTGCGGCACTGATTACGTTTGTCAAACATCATTCCAAAATGAGCGCGGACACCATCATCAGCGTATTTTCTTCTACGTCCATCGCATTGGGACTTGTGATCCTGTCCAGAGGCGGTTCATTCGCAAAATATTCAACGGTGCTTGTGGGCGACATTCTGTCCGTTACGCCGGGCGACTTGAAGGCGCTGCTGCTGACGTTGATTGGCACTGTGGTTTTCTGGATGTTCCTGTTTAATCCGCTGCTTTTAACCAGCGTGAATGCACCGCTTGCGCAGAGCCGCGGCATTCACACGAAGGCCAGCGAATATGCCTTTACAATGCTTGTGGCGGTTGCTGTGATGATGTCCATCCGCTGGGTGGGTGTTTTGCTGATAAATTCGCTTTTGATTCTCCCGGCTGCAGCTGGAAGAAATGTTGCCAGAAGCGCAGCGGGGTACATGCGGATCTCTGTTCTGATTGCCCTGCTGAGCGGCATTGTCGGACTGATTGCATCTTATTATCTCAATACGTCAGCTGGAGCGGCGGTTGTTCTGTGCAGTGCGGCAGTCTATTTCATGACACTGCCTCTTCGCAGAAAGTAAAGCAAAGCGACCGATCAGGCGTTTCAGGTGACATTTGAGCGGTTTCCCCTTGGCAGAGCGCCGGAGGCTATGGTATGATAAAATGCTGTAAGGAGGGATCGGTATGCTGGGCGTGATGACGGTTCGGAAAGAAGAGCTGAAATTCAGAGAATTTGACCGCTACCGTGGATATTACTGCGGCCTGTGCCGATCCATAGGAAACAGATGCGGCAAAGTTTGCCGAATGGCGCTGAGTTTTGAAATGACATTTTTGTCGATGCTCCTGACCTCCCTGTATGAGCCGAAAACGGAGGAGGAGAAACATCGCTGTATTCTCCATCCTATCGGGAAACGGCCGATGCTTCAAAATGAGGCCATTGATTACTGCGCAGATTTGAGCGCGCTTGTCTCTTATTATGATCTTCTGGATGGATGGGAAGATGAGCATCGGGTGGACAGGCTTGCAGAGAGCGCGTTGCTTAAAAAAGCGGCGCTTCGGGCAGGCCGTGTTTTACCACGCCAGCGTAAGGCTGTGGAGCATTATGTCAAGACACTGCACGAGATTGAGCGGGTGAATGACCAGAATCTGGATACGGCAGCCAATTTGACGGGGGAACTTCTGGGTGAATTGTATGTGATGCGCATGGATGTCTACGAAAAGGATCTGCGCGAGCTGGGATTCTATCTGGGAAAGTTCATCTATCTGTGCGACTGCTATGAGGATATCGAACGTGATATTAAAAAGAAAAATTACAATCCGCTCCTGTCAAGAAGCACGAGGCCGGAGTTTGCCCAGGAGTGCGAGCGGATGCTCAATGATATGATGGCACGCGCGGCCATGGCGTTTGAGCGCCTGCCGCTTTTGGAGGATGCGCCGATCATGCGCAACATCCTGTATTCGGGCATATGGCTGCGGTTTGAAAACGCAGGAAAAAGAAGAAAGGCGAAAAGCGAGCAATGACAGATCCGTATCAGGTTTTGGGCGTATCTCCGACGGCATCGGATGATGAGGTCAAGAAAGCCTACCGCACGCTGTGCAAAAAGTATCATCCCGACGCCAATGTGGGTAAACCGAACGCCGCGCAGTCGGAAAAGAAGTTTATGGAAGTTCAGCAGGCCTATGAGGAAATCATGCACAGGCGGCAAGGCGGCGGCGCGCGCGCTGGCAGCGGCT
Source organism: Christensenellaceae bacterium (assembly GCA_020025205.1). GTDB lineage: Bacteria > Bacillota > Clostridia > Christensenellales > Aristaeellaceae > Ventricola. Next base: position 16,906 of record JAHHSO010000002.1, read on the forward strand.
ACAATGGCCAGCAGCAGCCTCAATATGAGGATCCTTTTTCAACAGTTTGGGGCTATGGTCAGCAGGGATATAGCCAGCAGGGGTATGGCTATCAGCAGCAGGAAGATTCGACAATCGAAATGCGCGCGGCAAAGAACTATATTGACACGGGCCACTATGCGGAAGCGCTCAATGCTCTGGGAAGCGTGCCGCCTTCCAAGCGCAATGGCCGCTGGTATTTTTTGAGTGCTCTGGCACAGGCGGGGCTGCATAACAATGCGCAGGCGATGGAATACGCGCGTCAGGCGGTATCTATGGAGCCGGGCAACATGCAGTATCAGCAGCTTTTGAGCCAGCTTCAAAGCGGAGGCGGATGGTATGAGCAGCGCGGGCAGGAGTATGGCCGCCAGACGTTCGGCCAGCCGAATATTTGCTGCTCGCTCATGGCGATGGAGCTTTGCTGCATGTGCTGCGGAGGCGGCAGAATGTTGTACTGTCCGTGTCCTTGCTTCTGTTTCTTGTGATAAGGAGGAGAAGTGTATGAAGGAAATTCGGAGCATTCACAATCCAACGGCACAGATGCTGAGGGACTTAAAGAATGCAAAAGCTCGCAGAGAAACGGGTCTGTTTGTCGTGGAAGGTGCAAAAATGGTGGAAGAGGCATTGCCCCTGTGCCGCACGCTGGTAGTTGAAGATGGTCGGGAATCGGAATATGCAGCCATGATCGCCGCTGCTGATGAACAGGGCTGTGAAGTGCTGCTGGTTTCGGAACCGGTGATGCAGGCAATCAGCACGGCCAAAAGTTCACAGGGGATCTTGTGTACGACAATGATTCCGAAAGAGCCGGAGCAGCTGACTGGGCGGCGTATTGTTGCGTTGGACGGCGTGCAAGATCCGGGCAATGTGGGCACGATTTTGCGTACAGCAGATGCGGCTGGATTTGACGGCGCGATTCTGGGAGCAGGCTGTGCCAGCCTGTACGGCCCGAAGACGCTGCGTGCAACGATGGGCAGTATCTTTCGCGTACCGGTCAGACAGGTGGATGATCTGGCCGCTGAGCTGGAGACGATGAAGGCGCGCGGCTATGCGGTGGCAGTAACGGAGCTGGGCGGAGAGGATTTTTATGTCGGCTGCCCGCGTGGAAATGCGGTGCTTGTCATCGGCAGTGAGGGTCAAGGCGTCAGCTCGGCTGTCAGCAAACAGGCAACCCATCATCTGACCCTGCCGATGCGCGGTGGCGCTGAGTCTTTGAATGCGGCTGTCGCAGCGGGAATTATGATTTACGAAATGGCTCGCGAAACTGTTTAAAATGAAAGAAGGCCCCCTGCTGTTCATGAACTGCAGGGGGTTTTTGTGTTATGAGGGCGGTGTTCGCCCGAGGGGGTTATCAGGAAATCCACCTCGCCGAGGCTGGAATCTTCTACATAAGGCGATTCAAAGGGAACGGAAACCGAACACGCATCGCAGAAAACGATGTGGGAAAAAGCGGAAAAGGCCGCATAGCCTGTAACTTGCTTCAAAAGGCTGATGGGTTGAGCGTTAATTGAAGGCATTGCCATAGCGGCGGGAATACTCGCTGCGAGCCTCAGTGGGCCAGTCTGCAAAGTTCGGGCCATATTTATCAAACCAGGCCTGCGCGGTGGCAGATGAATCGGCAGATATGGAAGGCGTGGTTGCTTGCTCAGGGTCGGAATGGCTGAGCAGCTCGCCTGTTTTCATGTCAAACGATGCAGAGAAGGAGCAGCCGTTTTCATAGATGTTATTCAGAACAACGAGGCAAACACCATCCGGGCTTGTGGTTGCGTTGGCTGTAAATTCATCAAACGTGAAAATTGTTGTGTCACACAGCTCGTTGTAAAGATCACGCGTCTGTTGAATGATGCTGTTCACGCTGGGCTCAGCCGATTCAGCTGGTTTTAGAGAGAACAGAGGCGTTGCACTGACAACGGGTGTCGGAGCAGGTGTAACAACAGGCGTGGGGGAAGGAGTAACAACCGGTGTTGGGGTGGGGGAAGGAGTGACAACCGGTGTCGGAGAAGGCGTAGGAGTTGGAGAAGGAGAAGGAGAAGGAGAAGGAGTAGGAGTTGGAGAAGGCGTGACAACCGGTGTTGGAGCAGGGGTAGCAACGGGTGTTGGAGTAAATACCGCAAGAGGTGTGCTGTCCGGAGAAGGGTTGGAAAGATGACTATCTGTGACGGTGGAGACCGTTGCAGTATGCATTTTAGCCAAAGACAAAGGGGCTATCAAAACGACAAGCAGCAGCCCCGCGCATACGAGATCCAGCCGCAGATTCAGCCGCTTTTTCTTTTGGGGCTGTGCATTGCGGACGGCACGCAGGACACTGCGCTTATCCTGCGCATTAAAACGAATGCCGGAGAGGCTTTCGTCGATGCTTTCTTGAATCATTGGATTTTTTTTCATCGAAATCAGCCTCCTTCCAATGATGTGCGAAGTTTTTTCTGGGCCTGCTGAAGCCGTCGTGTGGCGGTTGACGGCGATATGCCCAGAATGTTGGAGCATGTTCTGAGGTTCAAATCCTGATAATAATAGAGCAGCACGAGTTCACGGTACTTGACGGGAAGTGCCCAGACGGCACGGGTTAAGTCGATGTGGCTGTCAGTGTCAAAGGACACAGACAAAGGCAAGACATCGATTTCTGTGCGTTTGTCGATGTGACGCATCCAGGAAGAACGAAGTTCATCCTTGCAGGTGTTGATGGCGATGCGCAGAATCCATGCTTTCTCATTGGCAATGCTGCCGTCCAGCAGTTCATCAATATGCTGAAAGGACTTGATGAACGTATCTTGCGCAGCGTCTTCTGCAGCGCTGAGGCTGTGCAGGTAAACGTAGCACAGTCGCTTAATGCTGTCGCCATATTGGGTCATCAGGCGCGAAAGTTCTGCTTCGCGGGCTTCTTCTGTATAGGCGGCCATGCGCTGCTCACCTCCTTCATGTACTAAGACGATGCAGACTGATCAAAATTGCATATTTTGGAAAAGTTTTTTGAAAAGGCACTTCAAAGAGCGAAAGTGAACGGGAAGAAAAAGAATTTGACCGGAAAAAGAATTTTGATCAATCGCCCTTGCGTTTCGTTTTGCAAATCATTAAAATAGTAAAAAGACGGATTTTACATCGTTTATGTTATAGTCTAATGGGAGTCTAGCCAACAGATTTTTTGGATGAAATATGGAGGGTTGAAGGATGAATCGAGTGATCGGTATTGATTTGGGCACCACAAACAGCTGTGTTGCTGTTATGGAAGATGGCGAGCCGGTAGTAATTCCCAACTCCGAAGGCGCAAGAACCACGCCGTCCATCGTTGCGTTTACGGCATCGGGTGAGCGTGTTGTGGGGGACGCGGCGCGCCGTCAACAGGCGGTGAATGCTGGAAGAACTGTGCAGTCCATCAAGCGTGAAATGGGCAGCGATTACAGGGTTAAAATTGATGGAAAATCCTATGCGCCGCAGGAAATCTCCGCTATGATTCTGCAAAAGCTTCGCCGGGATGCGGAAGCTTTTCTGGGCGAGCCTGTGACGCAGGCGGTCATCACTGTTCCGGCATATTTTTCCGACAGCCAGCGTCAGGCAACCAAGGATGCCGGACGCATTGCCGGGCTGGAAGTTCTGCGCATCATCAATGAACCGACGGCGGCTGCGTTTGCTTACGGGTTGGATCATGGACAGGCGCAGAAAATACTGGTGTATGATCTGGGAGGAGGAACGTTTGATGTCTCCCTCATTGAGATTGGTGACGGCGTGATTGAAGTGCTGGCGACCAGCGGCAACAACCATTTGGGCGGGGACGACTTTGACCAGCGGCTGACCGACCATCTGATCCAGACGTTCAAACAGACTGAAAAGGTTGATTTGAAGCATGACCCGGCAGCCATGCTGCGCGTGCGCGAAGCGGCGGAAAAGGCCAAGCGCGAACTGTCCGGCCAACTGACGGCTCAGGTGATGCTGCCGTTCCTCACACAGGATAAGGATGGGCCGCACCATATGGACATCACGGTGACGCGTGCGCAATTTGAAGCGATGACCAGCGATCTGGTGGATATGACTTGCGGGCCGGTCAATCAGGTCATGGGCGATGCTGCGCTCAAGATGAGCGATCTGTCCCAGGTTCTGCTTGTGGGCGGCAGCACAAGGATGCCTGCCGTGCAGGAGATGGTGAAGCGGCTTACAGGCAAGACGCCCAGCAAAGTGATGAATCCGGATGAGTGCGTCGCGATGGGCGCCGCGCTTCAAGGCGGCAAGCTGTCTGTTGGAACGTCTATGACGGTTGCATCTCCTGCGCAGGACATCATTCTCATGGATGTGACGCCGCTGTCTCTGTCCATTGAGACGATGGGCGGCGTGGCCACCAAAATTATCGATCGCAATACAACGATTCCGGCTCGTCACAGTCAGATTTTCACAACGGCTGCGCCTTTTCAGACTGCCGTGGATATCAAGGTTTTGCAGGGCGAGCGCCACTTTGCAAGAGACAATAAATTGCTTGGCAACTTCCGCCTCAAGGGTATTCGCCGCGCTATGGCGGGCGTGCCGCAGATTGAAGTGACGTTTGCCATTGATGCTAACGGCATTGTCACAGTTTCCGCGAAGGATTTGGGCACGGGCAACCAGCAGGAAATCACGATTTCTTCTTCCAGCAACATGACCGAGGAAGAAATCCGGCATGCAATGGAGGATGCGCAAAGGTATGAGGCGTGGGACAGGGAACGCCAGAAGGCGCTGGATGTGCGTAATGCGGCTGAACGCCTGATTTATGAGACGGAGCAGGCCGTAAGTCAGGATAAACAACTTGACCATGCGGCGAAAAAGAGAATCAAAGAAGATATTTCTGCGCTCAAGAAGGCGGTTCACAAGACCAGGCCGGAGGAGATCACCAATGAGCAGGCGGCTGAGATTGAGCAGCTGATGCAGCGCGTTAACGAAAGCGCCGGAATCATTCATAAAAACTGAATATGCGCCGTTTCTCCAAATGGGGAAGCGGCATATTTTGTTTGCAGAATATTGCGGATATAAACCGAACGCCGCCCCTTTAAAAGGGACGGCGAATTTCAGTCTGTCGATCAGAAGAGGCTAGAAGCAATATAGGGCAGGATAGCAGTCAGCAGCAGCGCGCAGCATGCCACCAGTGCCACGACACGCACCATTTTCTTCTTCTGCTCATCGCGCTTGGTTTTAGAAGCCATTGGACTCACCCTCCAGTCTTCACAAGAATATATGTATTATAGCACAGAAAGTGCGAAACGTACAGGGGTATTTTTAGGCCGCATAAAAATGTGAATTTAAAAAATCGTCTTGACACCGGTGCAAACCGCGCATATAATGTCTTTAAAGGCTTTGAACGGAAAAGTAATCCCGTTTGCTTCCATCAGAGAGGACGCGTCATCGGCTGAAAGCGTGTCCGGGCAAGAACGGGGTGAAGTGCATCCGGGAGCTTCGGGGCTGACTGCATTTGCACAGGCTTCGACATGGACGTCGTGTTAAGACGATTGAGTGGAGCACCATGGTGCTCAATCAGAGTGGAACCGCGGCTCTGCCGTCTCTGTTTGGAGACGGCAGGGCTTTTTCTATTCACGCGAAGGGAGCGAGTGAAGCATGTTTGATAACCTGCGCGCTGATGTGAAGACTGTTCTGGAAAGGGATCCGGCGGCAAAATCCAAAATGGAGGTGCTGCTGTGCTATCCGTCTGTGAAGGCGCTTTTATATCACAGAATGGCGCACAAGCTTTACAGGGGCGGCCATACGACATTGGCTCGATGGATTTCTCAGCACAGCAGACATGTTACCGGCATCGAGATTCATCCCGGTGCCTGCATTGGAAAGCGACTTTTCATTGATCATGGAAATGGTGTGGTCATTGGCGAAACGGCACAAATCGGTGACGATGTGACGATTTATCAGGGCGTGACGCTGGGCGGTACGGGCAAGGACATCGGCAAACGCCATCCGACCATTGGCAACTGTGTCACCATCGGCGCAGGCGCGAAGATTTTGGGGCCATTCAGGGTGGGGGATGGAAGCAAGATCGGAGCCAGTGCCGTGGTGCTCAAAGAAGTGCCGCCCAACTGCACGGTGGTTGGAAATCCCGGGCGCATTGTTCGCAGAAAAGGCGAGCCCAAAGGCGTTGATCTGGATCAGGTTCATCTGCCCGACCCGATCAAGGCGCATATTCTGGCTCTGGAAGAACGCGTTTCTGAACTGGAAGAAGCGATGCATAAAAATTTTGGCACACATGTAATCAAGGAGGAATTGGATCATGCAGATCTATAACACACAGACGCGCAGAAAAGAGGAGTTTGTCCCGATTGAAGAGGGAAAAGTTAGCATCTACGCGTGCGGCCCGACGGTGTACAACTATTTCCATATTGGCAACGCGCGCCCGTTTATCGTGTTTGATACGCTGCGCCGCTATCTGGAGCATAAGGGCTATGAAGTGAAATTTGTGCAGAACTTCACGGACATTGACGACAAGATGATCCGGCGCGCCAATGAAGAAGGCATCACCGTCAAGGAACTTGGCGACCGCTATATTAAGGAATACTATAAAGATGCGGATGCTCTGGGGATTGAGCGCGCCACGGTCAACCCCAAGGCGACCGAACATATTTCGGAAATCATTGACCTGATCAGGAAGCTGGAAGAAAAAGGGCTGGCTTACGCCTGCCCGAATGGCGACGTTTATTACAACACCCGCGGTTTTGCGGGCTATGGCAAGCTTTCTGGACAGAATCTTGACGACCTTGAAAATGGCGCACGCATTGATGTGGACCCCAACAAACGCGATCCGATGGACTTTGCTGTTTGGAAGGCGCAGAAACCGGGCGAGCCGGCGTGGGAATCTCCGTGGGGAATGGGTCGTCCCGGCTGGCACATTGAGTGCTCCGCCATGAGCATGAAGTACCTGGGCGAAACGATAGACATTCACTGCGGCGGCAAGGACTTGGTTTTCCCACATCATGAGAACGAGATTGCTCAGAGCGAAGGCGCTACAGGCAAGCCGTTTGTTCATTACTGGATGCACAACGGATTTATCAATGTGGATAACCAGAAGATGTCCAAGTCCCTGGGCAACTTCTTCACCGTCCGCGATATTGCCAAGGAATTTGATTTGGAAGCTGTTCGCATGTTCATGCTCAGTGCGCATTACCGCAGCCCGATCAACTTCTCCCGCGACATGATTGAGCAGGCCAAAGCATCTTTGGATCGCCTGTATAATGCCCGCGACCATTATCTCTTCCTGATGGAAAAAGCGCCGGAAGAGGGCACGCTTGATGAGGAACTGATGGCGCAGGTGAAGGCGACCCGCGAAGGGTTTGATGCGGCTATGGATGACGACATGAACACCGCGGATGCCATCGGAAAGATTTTTGAACTGGTTCGCGCGGCGAATACCATGCTCAGCGAGAACAGCCCAAAGGCAGCTTTCAAAGCTGTTCTGGACACGCTGCATGAGCTGTGCAGCGTTCTGGGCATTCTGAACCGCAAGACGGGCGCGTCTGAAGACGATGGCGTGCAGGCGCTTTTGGATGCACGCGCGAAAGCTCGTGCAGAAAAGAACTGGGCGGAGAGCGACCGTCTGCGCGATGAGATTACCGCACTGGGCTACGTGCTCAAGGATACAAAACAGGGACAACAGGTGACTAAGGCACTGTAATCAACTAAAAGACAGTCTGTCCGAAAGGATGGACTGTCTATTTTTTTGAACAATTTTAAACGGGTGGATTGATCATGAAAAAAAGCGGAACATGGAGATGATCATTCGTGTCAGAAAACAGAACGGCAGCATGCGTTTGATAAAGGCAGCAAGCATTTCAAATCAGAAAAGAGACGGATTTTCTTGCGGTGAATCACTTTGAAATTCAAACAACGATGGATAAGGGATGATTTCATGAGCCAAAGCAAAGAAGAGACGAGCGACATAGAAAGGTTTGTCGAATCAGGGCGATTATTCTTCATTTTTCGCGCAAAGAAACGACAGAGAAAATAGAGGTCTCTTGTTATAATGCAGACATGAAAGGCATTTTCCTGATGGATGCGCTGATGGATGCGCTGATGACAGCAATGGCGCTTCGGATGCTGGGCAGAACCATACGGCCGGGGCGTGTCCTCTTGGCGGCATGTATTGGCGCATTTGCAGCTGCTGGATCAAGAATGCTCTCGCTTTCCGGCGGCGGATTGATTATTCTTTGGCTGGCGGTTGCGTTTGCGATGATGATTGCAGCTGGAGGACGTGAAAGCTTATATAGGCCAATGAGCAGCACAGCTGCACTTTTTGCATCGGCTGGACTTCTTGGCGGTACAGTGCTGGCGCTTTCGGGCGCTGCGGGATCATTGAAGGGCGGTTTTTTGCTGGGAGCAGCGGCGGCGCCTGTGATGATAGCGGTAACACTCAGAAGGCGGCGGGCAGCGGGCAATCAGGTGCATGTACGCATCGTGCATCATGGAAAACGGACGGACTTTTCGGCGCTTGTGGACAGCGGAAACGGATTAAGGGATTACCTCACAGGAAGGCCTGTTATCGTTCTGCCGGAGGCGAGCAGAGCGGCTGTTGGTGAAGCGGCGTTTCGACCTATTTTTGCCAATACAGCGGGAGGCCGACAGATGATGTGGTGTTTTACACCCGATCAGATATATTTTTTTTCAGATGGAAGATGGAGGATGGTTAAAGCAGCACTTGCATTTTCGCCGGGCTTGGGGGAAAAAGATCCGGCACTATTTCCTGCAGTGCTTTTATGAGACACGAATATAAAAGAGGGGGATTGAACATGGAAAGTAAAAGGCATGAGGAAAGATGGACACATCGGACTGTGCGGCCATCATTAACCCTGATTCGACCGGAAGGAACAGTTGCTTACATTGGCGGAAGTGATTCTTTGCCAGCGCCGCTTAAAAAGGAAGAAGAGCAGGCGCTGTTTGAAAGAATGGACAAGGAACCACGGGCTGTCCGTCAGACGCTCATTGAACATAACCTTCGCCTGGTCGTTTATATTGCCAGAAAATTTGAAAATACAGGTGTTGGCATTGAAGACCTGATTTCAATTGGAACCATTGGACTGATTAAAGCGGTGAAGACGTTCAACCCGCTCAAGAAAATCAAGCTGGCGACATATGCATCGCGATGCATTGAAAATGAAATCCTGATGTTTTTGAGACGGACGAGCCGCCAGAAACTTGAAGTGTCTCTGGATGAACCGCTTAACACAGATTGGGACGGCAATGAACTTTTACTTTCGGATATTTTGGGCACGGAAGGCGACATGGTGTACAAGTCTATTGAAGAGACAGTTGAGCGCCAGATGCTTGCGCAGGCACTTTCCAGATTGTCCATGCGGGAAAAAGAGATCATGCGTCTGCGCTTTGGCTTGGGCGGCGGAGAAGAAAAGACGCAGAAGGAAGTGGCGGACATCATGGGCATCAGCCAGAGCTATATTTCAAGGCTTGAAAAACGGATTCTTCTGCGGCTTCAAAAAGATATGGTGCAAATGGGATAAAATGAATCGCTCGGACAGAAGAATGTCCGGGCAATTTTTATGCAGAAGTGGATGCAGAAAGATGAAATAATGAACAAAAGGAAAGCGGTTACACAGGACGGCGAGCAAAGAATAGAGGCAGTTTATCATGGAGCATCTCCCCAGCCGGCAGAACGTCACCTGTCGGGCGGTGACGGGGGAGTATATTCTATATGCAGAAGAAAATGCAACGCATGGAATAGGCGGCACTTTTCGCCGTGCAGAATTGACAGGTGTTCAGAAAAACCACCTTGGGTGAAAATAAAAATCCATTTTTTGAAAAAAAGTGTTGACAAATGCCGATAAGTTCGATATAATGATCAACGTTGACGGGAAAACCCGTCGGCCAAACAGAATATTGGGGAATTGTGTAACGGCAGCACCTACGACTCTGACTCGTATTGTCTAGGTTCGAATCCTAGTTCCCCAGCCATTTGCCTCCATGGTCAAGCGGTCAAGACGTTGCCCTCTCAAGGCAAAATCATGGGTTCGATTCCCATTGGAGGTGCCAACCACAGTGTGTACTGTGGTTTTTTTTATGCAGAAAATGAAAAATGCAGCTTTGAATTGAATGCCATGTGTGCTATACTCTTAAAAGGTTGTAGCATCAACTTTTATGGGGAGGACAGAAAATGGATTTTACGAAACGACAGATGACTAAAATTGCCAGGGAAGCCAATAAACTGACAATTCGGATGATGAAAGAGGAAGGCATTGGAAGCGGAGAGTTTGATTTGATTCATCTGGTTCGCCATCATCCCGGAATTTCTCAGAAGGATGCCGGGCGTGAGTTGAATATGGATAAAGGGGCGGTTGCTCGTCGTGTGGTCAGCCTGGAAAATAAAGGGTACATGATCAGAAAAGAGAACCCTGCTGATGCCAGAAGCCGCTTATTGTATGCAACGCCAAAAGCCGATTTATTAAAAAATTCTAAAACGGCAGTGGAAACGGCTTTCTATACATGGCTGTTGGAGGAATTGTCCGATGAAGAGCGATCTACCTTCTGCACACTGCTTGAGCGGCTATATTACCGTTCCAAGGCGGAAAGCAGAAGCGGATTTCCGCATCTGCATCAGAGACTGACGCATGAGGAGGTGTATCCATATGAAGAAGCCTAAAATCGGACTGATAGGGGATTATCTGAAAAAACAGAAAACTGTTTTAGCAATTGTCACACTGTCCGGCATAATTTACAATGTAGGCATGACTGCTGGACCGTGGTTTGAAGGCAGATTGGCGCAGTGTTTAAGCGATATCATCAATGGCACCAAGGGATTGAAAGATATGGTGCAGCTTGCCCTGTTCTATGTGGCAGTGATTCTGGTGGTGCAGGTTATGCGCTATGTAAAACGCTTGTATGTTCGAAAATTCGCTAACAATATCAACCGTGATATGAAAAAAGATCTATATCACAGTATGGTATTCAAAAGCAGGGAAGAATTGGAACAGGAAGGCGTCGGTTCTCTGATGACCAAAGCGATTGCGGATGTTGATGCTTGCGTGGAAGGCATCCGCAAATTCACCACGGAGGTTTTTGATACAGGCGTGGTCATGATTGCATATTTTGTAATGCTTCTCAGCTACGACTGGCGCCTGACAATTCTTTCCATGATTTTTCCGCCGATTGCTTTTTGTATTGCAAACAGGCTGAAGAAAACCGTGGCTCAAAGCGCAAAAGCGTATAAGGGCAGCGCAGGACTGCTGAATGAATCGACTTATGACCGGGTAGGCAATGCGCTGACCTACCGAATTTATGGTCAGGAAACCAGGCGGGACTGTATATATGAAAAGTGTCTGACGGATTATGAAGACAAAGCCGTCCGGGCAAATCTCTGGGAGAATGTCATGCCGCCGATTTATCTTGTAATTTCCATGGCAGGCTGTCTGTTCATTCTTTGGTTCGGCGGGAAGAATGTGTTGGGGCAAGGCTGGACACAGTGGGATATTGCTGCATTTGTAACGTTTATGTCCTGTTTTACAAAGCTTTCGGCTAAATCTTCAAAAGCAGCGAAGCTGTTTAATTCCGTACAAAAGGCATCTGTTTCATGGAAACGAATTCAACCTTTCTTAATTTCAAAAAGCCCTGTTCAGAAGGAAGCGCAAGCGAAGGACATTCCGATGGCAAACGCGAAAAAAGCGCTCATTGCCGAGCATGTCTCTTTCCACTATGAAGGCTGTGATGATCTGTTTTCAGATGTATCTTTTTCAGCAAGTCCGGGAGAGATCATAGGAATCACCGGTCCGATTGCCTGCGGAAAAACCACGCTTGGCAAGCTTTTTCTGGGCGAACTGGCGCACAAAGGTACAATTCACATATGCGGCAATGTTGTCTATATGGGACATGATACAGAATTGATCAGCGGAACGATTGAGGAGAATATTCTGCTTGGAGATGTCGGAGATGCATGGAAAGCGCTTTCCTGGGTGCAGATGGATGAGGAAGTAAGGCAGCTGCCAAACGGAATTCATACCCGAATCGGCAATGGCGGAATTACGCTTTCCGGGGGACAGCAGGCACGAATTGCGCTGGCCAGAACGTTATGGCACCGCAAGGAAGTCTTGATTTTAGATGATCCTTTTTCCGCGCTGGATATGCAGACGGAGCAGAAAATCTTTGAGACACTTCGGACGCTCACAAAGGACTGTGCAGTACTTCTGTTCTCCCATCGGCTTTCTCTGTTCCCGCAGATGTCGCAGGTGATTTGGATGGAAAATGGACGACTTTTGGTATCCGATCATGAAACGCTTCTAAAAGAAAACCCGGAATATGCCAACTTGTACAGGATACAAACACAGGGAAGCGAGAAACACGAAGGAGGGATTGACGATGAAGGGTAATGTAGTCGTAGATGCGGCAAAAGAAACAATATCCCGCCATGTCAAGCTGACAGCCTTGCTGCTTGTTACGATCATTGGCAGCATTACGGCAGGGCTAATTCCGCCTCTGGTTTTGGAATGGATCATCAATGCCTTAACGGAGAAAAGCGAACTTTCTCTGATGGCGATTGTTCTTTATTTTATACTTCTCTCCTTATCCGGCGCTTTGGATGCTGGAAAAGAGAGCCTGATTACGGTTTTTGGGCAAAAAGTAACACACCAGATTCGAAGCATGATGTGCCGGAAATTAAAATCTCTGCCCGCGGACTACTATACAAAGCAGGATACAGGAACAACTGTTTCCCGATTTGTGGGCGATGTGGATACAGTAGAGACCTTGTTTACTTCCGGCATCATTAGCATGGCGGCAGATGCCTGCCGGATTTTCAGCATTTTGGCAATTATTTTTGTGAAAAGCCCAGGACTTGGCGTTCTGATGGTTTTGGTGCTGCCGCTGCTGTATCTATTGACGCGCGCTTTTCAAAAACGGATGCTGGCGGCTCAGCTGGATAACAGGCAGGCGGTTGGCCGGGCCAATAACCATATCCCGGATACCATCCGCAGCATTCGGACGCTTCATAATCTGAATAAAGAGGAATATATGGAAAATCGCTATGATACATATATTCAGGAAGGGTTTCGCGCGGTCAATCGCTCTAACTTTTATGATTCCATCTATTCGCCCATTATCATAATTGTCAGCACCATTCTGGTGGCGGTCATGATGATACTGTCTGCCAAAGGCGGATGGTTGATGGCCTTTTTTGGCATGTCTGTGGGAACAGCCGTTGCGATTATTTCCTATGTAGGCAAAATATTTGGGCCATTGGAAAGCATTGGTATGGAGATTCAGAATATTCAGTCTGCCGCGGCAGGAATACGCAGAATCAATGCGTTTTTAAGTGAACCGGAAAAAGAAACTCCTGCCGGCACAGCGGACAGCCAAAAGGATAATCCCCCGCCGATTCAATTGCAGAACCTGCACTTTGGTTATGAAGATGACAAGGAAATTTTAAACGGGCTTTCTTTAACAGTCAATGCGGGCGAGCATATCACATTGATTGGAAGAACCGGAGCGGGAAAAAGTACGGTATTCAAACTGCTGTTAGGGTTGTATGAGCCGTGGGAGGGAACGGTCGAGATTTATGGCAAGAAGGCAGGCAATATTCAGGAAATGGAGAGAAGAACGCTTTTTGGGTATGTAGAACAGGAATTTCACGCTGTGCCGGGAAGTGTTCAGGATCAGATTACATTGGGCGATCCTGCCATCAGCAGGGAGGAAGTGCTCAAAGCATTGGATACCGTGGGCTTGTGGAGCACGATAAAGGAGTTTTCAGAAGGGCTGTATACGCCATATCAGGATTCGCTGTTTTCACAGGGGCAGATTCAACTATTGTCCATCGCCAGAGCAATCGTATCTGATCCTAAAATTCTTTTGCTGGATGAAATCACTGCAAATCTGGATTCCGATACCGAAAAACGGATATTGGAGGCGTTGCAGGAAGCATCCCGCAATCGAACGATGCTCTCCATTTCTCACCGACTGTATGAATACAGTGGAGGAAGATATATTACCATCACATCATAAATCCAGACACAGAAAATGAATCAGAAGATGGTTTTCTGCATGGCAAAGCATTGCAGAGCATGAGGCGGGTGAGCAGGAAAAAAAGATGCTGAAAAATATTTTGAACCAATCGACCTGATCGCTGGCTTTACAAGGCGTATTGCAGTGGGCATGCCTTCTGAAAATCAATAACGGACTGTACAAGCAGGCGTTCAATGGCAGATGCATTTGTATATCAGTTCACATTAAAAGATGTTTCGTATGTGGTCTTCAAAAAGAAAATTTGCCCGGACTGCGGCGCAAAAATGAGAAAAAATGCTCAGAGATCACGGAGGGATCAAGGTTTGTCTCAACACCTGATTGCATAAATTGAAAGAATCGAAAGGCAAAACACGATTATGATACTTTTATCTGTGAGAATTGCGGAAAAGAATTTGAGCTGGAGGCTGTGCAGGCATGTCCCTGAGGGCGTTTAAGGATTCAGAACTTCAGTGATCAGATGACCGCGAAAAAAACAGCTTGTGCAGCATGGCAGGGGTATATTATAATGTTGAAGCTGGAAAAGCATGACCCAAACAACAACGAACGAGCAAGGAGACAAACGGTATATGAAAAAGATCCCTGCCCTTTTAGTGACTCTGGCGATGGCGGCCGGCGGTGCGTCAGCGCTTGGCGAAGAACATTATATCGAGCCGGTCTGGGTGACCAATCCCAATGGCCCGACCATCGGCACGACGGTCAAAGCTGCCATTGAGGTGGATGGGCTGTTTTTTAAGGATTCAAATGGAAACGGTGCATTAGACCCCTATGAAGATTGGCGGCTTGACGATGAAACACGCGCCAAAGATCTGGTCACCCGCATGAGTGTGGATGAGAAAATCGGCATGATGCTCATCAATTCCCGAGGAATGGGCGTCTATATGCGAAGCCCACTGTGGACGGGGATGGATGGTCTGCTTGAAGAGGTGGAAGACAAACGGAATACGTCGATCTTTGGCGTGACCTCTACGCTTGGCACGGTGGATACCATTCAGAAACTGCACTTGAGGCACTTTATTCTGAGGCAGAACCCGCTTCCGTTGGACATGGCTCAGTGGATCAATGCGATGAATCAGGTTGCCGAAGCAACGCCTAACGGCATTCCTGTATTGGTCAGTTCTAATTCCAGAAACGAGAATGCAAAGACAACGTTCGGCATGAACGACGCATCGGGTGTTTTTTCCACATGGCCGGGTACGCTTGGCCTTGCAGCAGGTGCAATGGGTGATATCAAAGCGGGCGGGGATGCTCAGCTGATTTCAGACTTTGCGGAGATTGCCAGACAAGAGTGGGATGCCAGCGGTTTGAAAAAGGGCTATATGTACATGGCTGATGTGGCGACTGATCCGCGCTGGCAGCGTACATATGGCACGCTGGGCGAACGTCCTGAGTTCGTGACGGATGCCGTTGGCAGGCTGGTAGAAGGCTTTCAGGGGGGAAGCGATGGTGTGCAGGAAAATGGTGTTGCGTTGACAGTGAAGCATTTTCCGGGCGGCGGCGCACGAGAAAACGGTTTTGACCCCCATTATTCGTTGGGACAGTGGAACCTGTATGCGACCCCAAATTCGCTGGAAGAATACCATCTGGCTCCGTTTCAGGCGGCCATAGAGCGGAATGTATCTTCAATCATGCCGTACTATGCCAAACCTTATGAGCTTAAAAGCGCGCCGCAGAGCTATCAGGGCATGGAGATTGACCTCAATGAAGCGGTAGGCTTTGCGTTTAACAGGGAATTTTTGGAAAACCTGCTGCGAGAAAAAATGGGCTTTGGCGGCTACATCAATTCTGATTCCGGTATTATTGGCAACATGGCGTGGGGCATGACGCAGTTTGACGTACCAACCCGCGCAGCATATGCCATCAATGCAGGAACAGATATGATCTCTGATACGAATGATATCTGGTCGCTTAAAGAGGCGTATCGGCGCGGCGTTGAAGAGGCAGACAAGTATCCGCCGGAACATGTCCTGTCGATTGAGCGTATTGATCAGGCCAACGTCCGCCTGCTCAAAGAAATGTTTGCGCTGGGACTTTTTGAAAATCCGTATCGCGACATCGACAATGCCAATGCTGTGGTGATTGCTGCACGCAGGGATGAACGTGTCACGCTGGCACATCGCAAGTCCGTTGTGCTTTTGAAAAATGCGGATGCTGCACTTCCTCTGATGGCAGACAGGCTGAAAGATAAGAACGTGTATATCGAGTATTTCAACCAGACGGGTGATACGCAGGCGATGAACGCGAATCTCCAAGGTTCGCTTGCGGAGCGCGGCATAGGGGTTACGGGCGATTATAACGAAGCGGACATTGCCATTTTGTTTGTTGATCCGACTTCCGGCGCATATTTCTCTGCAACGCCTGGTTATCTGGAACTTGATATCTGCGACGGCAAGGTTGTGCAGGATGTAGACCCTGTAACCGGTGTTCCGGTGAAGACTGTACACGAGGAAACGACTGTGCGCCATGCCGGCAGAATTGCCGAAATGGCCAATGCCGTTCACGCCAATGGCGGAAAGGTCATTATCAGCGTCAATGTGCAGCTGCCATGGCTGATGGGCCATGTGGAGCCATATGCGGATGCGCTGCTTGTGGGATTTGATACGTTTGCGGATGCCACATTGGACGTTATCATGGGAGAATATAAGCCGACGGGCGTTCTGCCTTTGACGCTTCCGCGGAATGATGCAGTCATTGCGGTTGATGAAAATGGCAACTGCATTTCTCCGAATGATGTTCCGGGCTATGCCAAGGATCTGTATATGCCCGATGAACTCAAGGATGAAAACGGCAAGGCCTATGCTTACAGAGACAGCGAAGGGAATTATTACGAGTCCGAATTTGGCTTGACGTATTAACAATAAAACAGCTTCAGGGATAACCTGAAGCTGTTTTATTATCATTGAGCAGGCAGATAGTCTTGACGAGCAAAGCCCAGGGATTCATCGTAATTTTTGATTTTAAAACGTGTATCGGCTCTGACCCGTTTCATGACGAGGCGGGCATCGGAGCCAGTAACAAGGTGCGGCTGATAATTGTTCTGCGGCGTGGTGCCGGAAATATGAGCGGGATAAAGATCAAGCTGCTGGCCAAGGTAGACGCCGTCATCGGAGAACGTCAGCGTTGCAGCGACAATCAGGGACTCTTTGGCCCGCACACGTTTGTTTCCGCCGAAACAGAAGTTGCCCAGAGAGTAACAAGCCGTTCTGTTGTCAAAGATGCTCATACCCTGTACAACGTGCGGGTGATGCATGATGACCAGATCAGCACCTGCGTGTATGGCAAGTTTGGCAATATCCATTTGTTTTTCTGTGCGCGCATCGCTGTACTCCCGGCCGCCGTGATAGCAGAAGATGACTGCATTGGCTTCCTGGTCCAAACTCCTGATTTTCTCCTGCAGCCATTGCCTTTCGGCTCTGTTTTCTTCGGTGTAGCTCATGGCGATGAATGCGATGCGTATGCCGTCTTTTTCAAAGTAGCAGACATCATGACCGCCGAAATGTTGAACACCTGCGCGGTCGAGTGCGGCTTGCGTGTCCTTATAGCCGCGCTCGCCGTAGTCCATAGCGTGATTATTGGCAAGGTTAGCCATTTCAATGCTGCTCTGGCTGAGGATGTTGGAAAAGTCTGTCGGTCCGCGGAAACGATATGTCTTTTTTGTATTTTCACCTTCGCTGCTGTCCGACAGCACGCCTTCCAGATTTACAATGGTCAGATCATCCTGTTCAAATAAACTGCGGACTTCGCTGAAAAAGTAATCATAGCCATGTTCTTCAGCAAAATGAATGAGAGAAAAGTCTTCATCGCGAAGGGCTTCTTCGCTGCCCAGCGTCACATCGCCTGTAAAGGTCAGGCGGATCTGCTTTTCAGCAAAGGCAGGCAAGGCAGATAAAAAAAGCATCAGCAGAAAAACTGAAAAGACTTTGGTGTGTATGCGTAAAAACGCGCCATTCAGGTTCATCATCATTCCTCCACTGCACGATATTTTGTCTTCAATTATATAGACGCGGAAATATGGAAAAAGTTGCAGAAAACTGATTTTTTCTGCTTCCGGAAAAAAATTTGCCCGCGTCTTGACTTTTTCTCAAAGGGAGTATATAATTTTTAGCATATCAAGAGTGGAGGTGTCCATCATGGAGCACATTAAGACGCTGAAGACCCGCAACCTGTGCGAGAGCGCAAAGAACGGCGGATGCGGTGAGTGCCAGACTTCTTGCCAGTCTGCCTGCAAGACCAGCTGCGGTATTGCAAACCAGAAGTGTGAGAATCAGAGCAAGTAATTGCACACGATCAAAATTCCGCCTGTTTCAGGCGGTATTTTTTGGCTTGTGGGAAATATGTTCTGCCTTCCAATGACGAGCGGGCTATGCCCGCTTTTTTGCCGTATTGCAAATAGATTTTAAACAACGAACGGCCTTGAAGCGGCCGCAGGGAGATTAAACGATGATTCATCAGTACAAATTGGGCGGTTTCAACATCGTGCTGGACGTTTGTTCCGGTTCGGTGCATTGTGTGGACGATGTGGCCTATGACATCATTGGCCTGTTTGAAAACACGAGCCGAGAAGAGATTGTCGCGCAGATGGAGAAGAAGTACGAAGGACGGGAAGGCATCAATCTGCAAGAGATTGAAGCGTGCTACGATCAGGTTGTACAGCTGAAGGAAGACGGTCAGCTCTTCTCTGAGGACACTTTTGAACCGATGGCGGGCAAACTCAAGCAGAAATCTGCCGGCATTGTCAAGGCGCTCTGCCTGCATGTGGCGCATACCTGCAACCTGAACTGCTCCTACTGCTTTGCCAGCCAGGGCAAGTATCACGGCGAACGCGCCATCATGTCCTTTGAGGTAGGCAAGCAGGCACTGGATTTCCTGATTGCGCATTCCGGCACCCGCAGAAACCTGGAAGTGGACTTCTTTGGCGGCGAACCGCTGATGAATTTTGATGTGGTCAAGCAGCTGGTGGCCTATGCCCGCAGCATTGAAAAGCAGCACAACAAGAACTTCCGCTTCACGCTGACCACCAACGGCATGTTGATTGATGACGATGTGATCGACTTCTGCAACAAGGAGATGAACAACGTCGTCCTGAGCCTGGATGGCCGCAAGGAGATTCACGACCGCTTCCGCGTCGATCATGCCGGCCGCGGCAGCTGGGAGAGAATCGTGCCGAAGTTCCAGAAGCTCGTTGCAGTGCGCGGGGACAAAGAATACTACATGCGCGGCACGTTCACACATGCCAATCCGGACTTCCTCAAAGACATTCAGCAGATGCTGGATCTGGGCTTCACGGAGCTGAGCATGGAGCCTGTTGTCTGCGCGCCGGGCGATCCGTCCGCGCTGACCGCACAGGACATTGAGATTGTCAAGGATCAGTATGAAAAGCTGGCTGAGCTGATGATCAAGCGCGAAGAAGAGGGAAGGCCCTTCACGTTCTATCATTACATGATCGACCTGACCGGCGGCCCCTGCATCTATAAGCGCATTTCCGGCTGTGGCTCTGGAACGGAGTATATGGCTGTGACGCCGTGGGGCGATCTGTATCCCTGCCATCAGTTTGTGGGCGATGAGAAGTTCAAGCTGGGCAACATCTGGGACGGCGTTACCAACACTGAACGTCAGGAAGAGTTTGCTTCCTGCAACGTGTATGCGCATCCGGAATGCCGTGACTGCTGGGCGCGCCTGTATTGCTCCGGCGGCTGTGCGGCTAATGCGTACCATGCGACAGGATCAATCCGCGGCGTTTATGAAAGCGGCTGCGAGCTGTTCCGCAAGCGCATGGAGTGTGCCATCATGGTGCAGCTGGCACGACTGATGAAGGAATAATATGAAAAAAACGCCGATCTGCGATTTTGCATCGCATTATGCGCAGTCTGGGATGGTCAGAATGCATATGCCCGGGCACAAGGGAGTGTCTCTTTTGGGCATGGAAGCACTGGACATCACAGAGATTGACGGCGCGGACAGCCTGTATGAGGCGGACGGTATCATCAAACAGAGCGAAGAGGCGGCTTCTTCGCTCTTTGATTGTCCGACGCTTTATTCAACAGAAGGCTCGTCTCAGTGCATTCGCGCGATGCTGTATCTGGCGCTCATGGATGCCCAAAGGAAGAATAAGCCATGCAAGATAGCGGCGGGGCGCAATGCGCACAAGACGTTTTTGAGCGCAGCGGCTCTGCTTGATCTGGATGTTTTGTGGATGTTTCCCGAAAAGAATGCGACATATCTTTCCTGTATCATCGGGGAAGAGGAGCTGGAAAAGCTGTTTGAAGCGGAACAGCCCACGGCTGTCTACGTGACCAGCCCGGATTATCTGGGACACACCTGCGATATTCGTGCGCTTTCTGAGGTCTGCCGTCGGCACGATGCACTGCTCCTTGTGGATAATGCGCATGGTGCATATTTGAAATTTCTGCCGGAGTCCAGACATCCTGCTGATTGGGGGGCGGATATCTGTTGTGACTCTGCGCATAAGACTTTGCCTGCGCTGACAGGCGGTGCTTATTTGCATATCAGGGATGAAGCGCTCTATAAGCTGGGAAAACAGGCACTTGCGCTTTTTGGATCGACCAGCCCGTCGTATCTGATTATGCAGTCTCTGGATGCCTGCAACCGCTATTTGGATGATGGATACAGGCAGAAGCTGGCCGTATTCATTCAGAAGGTGGACAGGCTCAAAGCGGCACTGGCAGAAAAAGGCTATCTGCTGGACGGCGAAGAGCCGCTCAAGCTTACGATTTGCGCCAAGGCATACGGCTACACCGGTGAAGCGCTGGCGGCGGAGATCGAGAAGCAGGGCGTGGTCTGCGAATTTGCTGATCCAGATTATCTTGTTCTGATGCTGACACCGGAAAATACGGACGAAGAGCTTCAGCGCGTGAAGGCGGCGCTCGTTTCCATCCCTCGGAAGGAAGCGCTTTCGGAAGAGCCGCCGCGCATGGCCGGGCCTGAAAGGGTTATGACGATTCGGGAAGCGATGCTTTCCGTCAGCGAAGAAGTCGAAGCTGAGCAGGCCGTAGGGCGCGTGTTGTCTGCGGCGACTGTCGGTTGTCCGCCTGCCGTGCCCATTGTAGTTTGCGGAGAACGCATCGACGAGAGCGCTGCGGCTTGTTTTGGGTATTATGGGATTAAAAGCTGCCGCGTCGTGCTGTAAAGAAGGCTCGGCATGGAAAAATAAAAACAGCAGACACAGAGCGTTTTGTTTTGTGCCTGCTGTTTTTCTTTAAAAGTACAAAAATGTGATATAATGAAAAAAATCGTATGTGAAAATGGAGGCGGACAGTGTGGACATACAGTATACGGATTTGAAACAGAGCGATATTCCGATCCTCACGCCGATCATGAAGGCGGCGTTTGACGAGGACACCAGAATGCATACTGCGCTGTCTGAGGACGGGCCGTGGGGATATGACACGGGTGAACTGCTTTTCACGCTTTTGCAGCAGGCTGTTTCCAAGGTAATCTGGTTCGAGAAAAAGCGGATTGGGGAATACACGGTTTTAAAAGACGGAAAGACCTATACACTGGATATGTTTTTTATTGATCCAAAGTATGCTTCCAAGGGGATTGGAACAGCGGTCTTTCAAGACATTGAAAAATCCTGTCCTGATGCAGAACAGTGGAACGTAGAAACACCGGCGTATTCGAGTCGAAATCGTCATTTTTATGAAAAATGCGGGTTCAGAGTTGTTCGGGAAAAAACGTATTCAGACGGTGCAAAATCGCTGATCTTTGAAAAGCAGAGGCTCTCTGTTCTGGCATACAGGGAAGAAAGGGATTATGAAGCGATTTTGCAGGCATGCAGAGCGGAAAAGTGGGAGAGTTTTTGCACCGATAGAAAAGAACAATATCAAACGGCGCTCAAAAATTCGGTGACGTATACGGCTTTTCTGGGAGAAACGTTTTGCGGATATATCCGCTGTTTGACGGATGGCGTTTTTACGACATATTGCTGCGAAATTGTGGTCAGCGAAAAGTACAGACGCCGGGGGATTGGCAGGGCGCTCATTCAGAAGATCAAGGCGCTGTATCCTTCCTGCTGCATGGATGTGCTGAGCGACAACGATGAATTTTATCAGTCCAATGATTTTTTGCTTTTGTGCAGCGGAATGCGCAGACTGGCGAAAAAATGAGGAAATTCATAAAAAAAGACGCGCCCCGTCGGGTACGTCTTTTGATTTAAACATGGGTTTTACAGTTTGTCATACAGGCCCGCGTGCTTGAGCGCCGGACGCAGGGCAGAGAAGAGGATCGGCGCGCAGATAAAGGCAAACGCAGCATTCATCAGACTGCCCGGCAGCTTGGAGAGTAATTTGACTTGGACAGCCTCCGCGGCCAGACCATCTACAAAGCGGCCGAAGATGAACGTCTTGAGCATATACAGGGCAACGTAGGAGAGGGCACCCAGAATGCAGCCGATCACGATGCGGATGGAATCGGATGTGTTCAGCGATTCTTCTTTTCGGCAGGTCTTGTAGGCAATGAGGCCTGCGACCAGCGCAATGGCACCCTTGTTGACAAAGGTAATGATGCATTCGGCTCCCCAGCCAGCCACGATGTCATATAGACCGGAACCCAGACCGGCAGCGAGGAAACCGGCACCTGGCCCGAAGAGCAGGCCGCACAGGACACACAGCGCGTTGGTCATATGAAGCTGAGTGCCCATAAACGGTATGCGCAAATAATTGACGATAAAGACAATTGCGGTCATCAGGCCAAGAAAACAGAGCCTGAGCGTATTGTTGCGGGACGAAGACATGAAAAGAACCCTCTTTCTCAATGGAATGACCCCATTATACCACAATCTGGCATGTGGTAAAGAGCCAGTTTGCGATGAATTGACCATGCCAGATGAACGTCAGAGAGTGAGCCGGAGTTGTTTCTGACGGCTTGATATGCTATAATACAAAAAATAACGTATGATGGAGGGATTATGGAAAAAAGCAGACAGGGACGCGCTTTCGGGCTTTGCGGCGGCATGACGCTGGCGTTCTTTTTGATTCAAACGGTGGTGATGGAAGGGACGCTTGAACACATCGGCGGACTGGGACAGGCGTTCGCACTTTCGGCACTGTTTTCGCTTGTGCTGGGCGGGACACTGTGCGTGTTCACGCATTTGCAGCGTCCCAAGAAAAATATGCTCATCTTGACAGGTATTTTTCTTTCCCTGACGATGCTGGCAAGGGTTGCCATGCTGGACTTTATTACAGCTGATTATGAAGCATTTTTAGCCCCGTGGGTGGAAGTCTTTCGGCAGGGCGGCTTTAAAATGCTGGGCGAAAACGTGGGTGACTATAACCTGCTCTATCAGTATATCCTTCTGTGTATTTCAAAGATGCCGCTTTGCGATCTGTATCTGATTAAGTTTGTGACCATCGTGTTTGACTATGCGCTGGCGCTGGCGATGATGTGCGCGGCGGGACGATTTGCAGGAGAAAAGACGAAACTGCCGGTCTTTTTCATCATCTGTGCGCTGCCGACGACGCTTCTGGATGGCGCCTGCTGGGGGCAGTGCGATTCGGTCTATGTGTTCTTCATCGTGATGAGCCTGTACTGGCTCAAGACGGACAAGCCTGTCCGCTCGGCGGCAATGCTGGCGATTGCATTTGCCTTCAAGCTGCAGACAATCTTCTTCTTCCCGGTTGTTCTGCTGGCGCTGATCCACGGGGAATATAAACCGCGCCATGCACTGGCGTTTTTTGCGGCATATCTGGTGACGATGATCCCGGCGCTGATTGCGGGCCGTCCATTCATGGATGCGTTGAGCGTGTATGCCAATCAGTCGATGGGGCAGTACTACGACAGGCTGACCTACACTGCACCGAATCTCTATCAGTTCTTCCCGATGCTGTCTTTTTCCAACAATCAGGAGTTTACCTGGCTGCGCTATGTGAAGGGCGTGGACGAAAAGGCAACCAATCTCTATCTGAGCGGCGATCTGATGCCCATGATGCAGTCGGCGGCCTTGTATGCGTGCATTCTGCTGACGCTGGTGGTTGTTATATACTGGCTGATCCATTATAAGGAAATCACCCCGGATATGACACTTACATTTGCATTGTTCTTTGCGATTTTCCTGCCGTTTGTAATGCCGAAGATTCATGAGCGTTATTTTTATCTGGCGGATATGCTCGCCATCCTTTATGCGGCAAGGCGAAAAGACAGACAGTTTATGCCGCTGCTTGTCGTGAGCGCGTCCTTCCTGAGCTATCTGCCGTACATGCTGCGCCAGCGGCCAGTAGATGAACGCTGGATGGCGCTGATGATGCTGGCAGCGCTTGTGGTGGTTTCACGCGACATGCTTTTGGAAATGCGCAAAAATCGAGCGAAGGGGGCTGAGGCACTGTGATAGAAGGAAAGCTGCTTCGGGCAGCAAAAAAACTGGATGCAGCGCTGACGCGCCACAAAAATATCTGGGGACTGCTGTTGGCTGCGCTGCTGTCCGGGGGGATAGCCCTTTATCATGTATCGTCCGGGCCGCTGTCCAACCTCAACGACATTGGAGGCTGGAACAACCGCTTGTTGATGATCGTTTTGACAGCTGCTGTGATGCTGCTTGTGCTTTCGAGCGCGGTGTTTCTGCATCAGAGGAGTTTTTCGCGTCTTGCGCTCAGGGAACTGATTCTGACGGCTGGCATGATGATACTGCTTCTGGGGATCAATCAGAAAACCTTTGTTTACAGCAGGCAGGTGCAGCCCATTGTTCGGCTGATGGATGAAGCGGGACTTCAGGCCATGGCCGGGGTAAAGACCAATCTGTCTGCACCTGCGCTGACACTTCTGTATCTGATCACGCGAGGCCCCATCTACGACATGTATCTGGTCAAGCTTTTGTGCATCGCTGCATTTACGGGGCTTGGAATTCTGGCTGTTCATGCGGCAGATGAACGCGGCTGGGGGCTTCGCGCCGAAGCACTGATGACGCTTTGTCTGATTCTGCCTCAGGGTTTCATGAGCGCGGGATGTGCCGCGCAGCTGGAGATCGTTTCAGCGCTGCTTCTGGGGATTTCGTTGACACTGCTTGCACAAAACCGTCATCCGCTGGTCTGTGCGCTTACATTTGGGGGTGCATTTGCGCTGTGCGGCGCGGCGCTGTATGCGCTGCCATTTTATGTCTGCGGTGAAAAAAAGCTGAAACCCATACACCTGACGGCTGCACTTGGTTTTGCTCTGGTGCTGTGCGTGCCCGCTGTGATTGACGGAGTGCCTGCCGGAAAAGCGTTTTTGAGCCTCGTTCGTGCGAATCTGGCGCTGCCTGAATACGCGTCTGGTGTGCCCAATGCCGTGTCCATCATCTCTCGCGCGCCGGTGGAGGAGATGCCGCAGTATTTCCTGCTTCGTCAGATTCCTGAACTGGATATGGTGACGAATTTCCCTCAATATTTTACGCAGGCGCACTATGCTGTGCTGGTGCGTGGCGTGACGCTGGCCGCGCTTTCTGCTTATGTTGGACTGTGCGCGGTGAAGCTGCCGCCTGTACGCCGGGCGTTTATGCTGGCGGTTGCTGCGATGTTCGTCTGCCCGGGGGCGGGGGCGGGCTTTTTCCTGGCGCTGGCGGTGTTCTGCATGTATGTGATTTTTGCGGAACCGGAATTGAGAATCCCTGCCTGTTTGGTGTTGTTTGCTACGGCAGGCGGATTGGCTTATCCGGTGACGCAGGAAGTGCTTTTGCCGCTGGCCGCGGGAGCAGGTCTTGTCGGTGCGGCATTGTGCATGACGCTGGGCATTCTGCCCGGCGCAGGAAGGAAAGAGGTAAATGATTGAAAATCAGGTGCGCCTGCGCGTTGTGGCGCGGATGAAGGACGAGGAAGGCGTTGTGCATGAGACGAAGAATGCACGAAGAGGCGTGCTTAAAACGTCCGCGGGAAGCGTGATGCTTTCCTATGACGATGTGCAGGATGGAATGAAGGCGAAGGTGCTTTTGTCAGCTGATGCAAAAGGGGCACAGATGCGCCGCTTGGGCGAGATGACGGGAATGCTCAATTTTGAGCCGGGAAAAAGAACAAACGGCTCATATGTGACGATGTATGGCGAAATCCCTGTAGCGGTTTATACGCGTGCGGTGAAGCTGGAGCAGCAGGAGGACAGCGGCGAGCTGCGGCTGGACTATGATGTGTTTGTCGGCGGAGAGAAAACTTCTTCGGCCGATATGACGATTGCGTGGCGCGTATGAATGCCAAGGGCATACGTCAGCTGGCCAGAGAGAGGCTGCTGGCAGCTGGAGGCAGGGGCTTTATGCGCTTTCTGCCGGCGGGCGGAGAGCTTTTTGTGAGTGATGCACCGCGGCATGGTGCCGTAAAAAGCGATGTGCTTGCCGCGGCAGACTTCCTTTTGCGCGAAAAGGAGGGGCTGCTGTATATCACGCCGGGGGACAGCTTGCTTCGCCTTTGCGGGGAAAATGTGCAGAAGCAGCCGGTTCAATGGGATGCAGACGACATGCCGGTACGGACACTTGCGGCACGTTTTTTAAGAGAGCAGCCGCTTCCTTTGACGGATGACGGACGGCAGATGATTCTGGAAACGCTTCGCCTGCTCTGGCAGGATGACAGACATGTGGAATTGGGAATGGGCGGCTTGCGGGCAAGAGCGGCTGTGATGCTCAGAAAAGGAGATAGAAGCGGCCTGTTTGAAGCCGGTGCGCTGCTTGAAGACTGGATTTCGGAAAGGAGCCGAAGACAATGAAACTGGAATGGATGGGACATGCCAGCTTCCTTTTGACAGCGGCGGATGGCACAACCGTGTTGACGGATCCGTATGACGACAGCGTGGGGATTGCGATGCACAGGGTTTCGGCGGATCTTGTTACGATAAGCCATGAACACCACGATCACAATTATACGGATATGCTGGACGGTCAGCCGCTTATTGTGCATGAGATGGGCGCGGTGCAGGTGGGCAGCGTGAAGGCATGGGCCGTTCGCAGCTGGCACGATGATGTACAAGGAGCAATGCGAGGGCCAAATTCCATATGGATTTTTGAGGCGGAAGGCTTGAAGGTTGTCCATATGGGCGATCAGGGCTGTATGCCTGAGAAAGAAGTCATGCAGGCGATTTCGGATGCAGATGTGATGATGATTCCTGTCGGCGGTACATATACGGTGGATGCCGAAGGTGCAAAGCATATCGTGGAGGCGGCAAAGCCGCGCTGTGTCATTCCGATGCACTTTAAAACCGCACACTGCGGATATGACATTGCGGGTGTTGAGCCGTTTCTGGCGGCAATGGGGGCTGGACATGTTCAGCCTATGAAGACGCTGGAAACAGATGCAGCATGTGCGCCTGTTGTTCTGATGGCATGCAGGGGAGAAATGCGGTGAACAGCGGGTAAGGAAGTAAGGGGCACTGTGATGGTCACAGTGTCCCTTCGTTTATTTTTGGAGCACTTCCAGAGCGTCAAAGGCTGTAGGAACTGCGGGAAGGAAAAAAAGCCTAAGATTTCATGCCATACAGAAGCTGAATGAGGATATGAAGGGGGATGATGATGTGTTGCCAGCATTTGACGGGTTTAATTTTGAGCGTTTTCTGACCAGCAGCATGAAAGAAAACCTGAATGGCTTTGCCTATGTGCAAGCATGTCAGAATCAGAGACTGCCGTGGTATTGAGCGCAGTGGGTAGGACTGCCGGAATGGGCGGCGAGCAGAAGTGGGAAAAGGCGCTTTGTGATACACGGCTAACCGTAGAGCCAAAGTTTTTTGTGCAGTACACTGCCGGCTTCCAAAGGCGGGCTAATCGACAACTTGACAACGCACTGCATGGACTGCAGCCGGGAGAAAAGTGAGAAATGCAAGATATAATTCAAGGCGGAGCCGGAGCTTCGCCTTTTTATATTTGCTTTTACGGAAGAATTGTGCAGTATTTGTGCGTATCCACGTGAATATTGGGATGCGATGTCACATATTCGATGATCGCATCGGCGACATCTGTTTGGATTTCGCGGACAACTTTCTGCTCAGGCAGCATATGATAGCCGCTCGTGCCGCAGAAACGATAGCTGTTTATGCAGACGGTGACGGTCTCATCCATGGGCAGCTCACGTCCGTTCAGCTTGACGGAAACCACACGGCTGCCGATTGGACGCTGTGTGTCGATGACATAATCGACGCCGGAGAAGTAATCGTAATTATAGTGCTGTACTTTGGGACGCATGAACTCATCCGACAGGCACAGTTTGCCGTCTGCATCGTGGTCAAAATAGGCGGCAGAGCGTTCCATATATTGGCGAAGCACAGCGCCAGTCATTTCAAGAACGACCAGTGTGTTGGAGTAAATATAGGTGGATACGACGTCACGGACGGTGACCGTTGTAGGCAGCCCTTTCAGCTCGTTGGCGAGGGCAGATGTGGAAATCTGGGCGCCGGATGCTTCAAGCTGAACGGTGTTGATGAAATTGACAAGCGGACAGCCGTCAACAGCCATTTGGAGATGATTGCCGACAGAAAGCGGCAGGTCTAAGTGGCCGGCAGGCGTGTCCAGCCAGGTCTGAACGCGGCGTTCAAGCGGATCAAGCAGCGCTTCTGCGCCCTCAAGCGGCTTACCGCTGGCGGGAATCAGCCTGCTTTCAAAGGACTTTGAACCATCGTCATGAACGGTTACAGTTACAGCGCAGCAGTGCGGCGCACGATAACCCGGCTGAACGGCATAGCTGTTGCCAAACCGAACACCGGGGACGGGCATGTGCTGATGCCCTGTCAGAACGAGGTCGAAATCAAGCTCGCGGCAGATGCGGCAAGCCTGATTTTCAGCACTTTCAGAGAGCAGCCTGCCGGTTTCAAGGTCACACTCAAAGCCGCCGTGATAGAGAAGAACGGTGATGTCGCAAAGCGGCTTGACGGCGTCCAGCGCACGGCGTGCAGCGGGAATGGGTTCCTCAATGACGAGCTTTTCGACGGTTTTTGGATTTTCCCAGCGGGAAACATAGTGTGTACAGAGCCCGACAAGGCCAACGCGCAGACCGTTTTCAAGTTGATGCACGGCATATGGCGCGATGGGCAGGCGGTTTTCCTTGTCGCGGATATTGGCGCACAGACAGATTGCGTCCAGCTGGCTGAGGTAATCATAAAGCGCGTCAAGACCGTTGTTAAAGTCGTGATTTCCAAGTGTCACATATTGATAGCCGGCGAGGTTCATCATAGCGGAAAATGGGTTTGTGCCATAGCGATTGTCGCAGACGAATTCAGTATCCTTGGGCAGACGGTGGTAGAGGTTGGTCATTGGCGAGCCTTGAATGGTATCGCCGCCGTCCAGAATCAGCGTGTTGCCGTTGCGGGGATATTCGCTGGCGAGCTTCATCAGGCCGCATGGGCGATCTGCCGTATCGGCGTAAGTGGTTGGATAAAGAAAGCCGTGGGTGTCCGATGTAAAGCGAATTTGAAGGGTTCTGTCCATGAAATTCTCCTTTTATGGTTGAAAAAGGGCTGCCAGACCATATGGCCCGACAGCCTGCGAATTACTGGCCGCGGGCCAGCTTGCGGCGAATGCGCGTAGAAGCGTATTCAATGACCAGCATCAGCAGGATCATCGCGAAGATGAAAGAACCGACCATCGTCCAGCGGCGGGAATTGATGCACTGGATCAATGCGGCACCGATGCCGCCTGCGCCGACAATGCCCAGCGTGGCTGCATCCTTGATGTTGATATCAAAACGGTATATCACAGTGGAGATGATATTTGGGGTAAGCTGCGGGATGATGCCATAGCGGATCTTCTGGAAAGCAGTGCATCCGGAAGCATCCAAAGATTCCAGAATGCTGGTGTCAAGGTCTGCAATGGCGGTCATATACATCTTTGAGATCATGCCGATGGAGCAGATGGACTGTGTAATGACGCCGCAGAATGCACCCGGGCCAGTTACGCGAATCCAAACCAGCGCCCAGACCATGGAAGGCAGGGTGCGGATGAGGAGAATCAGCGCATTAAAGATCACGGCAATCGGCTTGGGCATGATGTTCGGACTGGCTAAGAAGCTGAACGGAAGCGCGAGAACGCCGCCGACAACCGTGCCCAGAAGGGCAATGCAGACCGTCTCCATCAGCAGAAACGGCACGCCGTCCTTAGAGGTGGTGAAAATCATATTCCAGTCCGGCTTCACAAGTCCCCAGAAAATGCCCTTAGCCACTTCGCTGCCCTTGGCGGCCATACCTTTAAAGGTCACGCTTGAAGCAGACCAGGTCAAAAGTGCGCACATGGCCAGCGCGAACAGCATGTACATCCACCATTTGCGAGGGCGGGCATCGTATTTTTCTTGAATTTTTACAGTGTTTTGCATGATAACCCTCCCTTAGCTCAGCTTGCTGCGCAGGAACTGGCTGATGTTTTCGATGATGAATACGGCAATAAACAACGTCAGCAGTACGGTGCCCAGACCGTTGTAGTCGCGCCAGCCGATGCGTTCATCGATGAGAATGCCCAGTCCGCCTGCGCCGACATAGCCCAGAATGGACGCGGCGCGCACGTTGATTTCAAAGCTGTACAGGCAGTGGGAGAGGTAAGTCGGAAGAATCTGGGGGAATACGGCGCTCCAGAATGCCTGAAATTTGTTGGCACCGGCGGATTCCAACGCCTCAAATGCGCCCATATCGACCGTTTCGATGGATTCATAGAGCATCTTGCTGACGATGCCGAAAGTAAAGATCGTGATGGCGATGGTGCCGGCAAATGTGCCCAGGCCGAAGATCAGGGCGCAGATGCTGGCAATGACGAGCGTCGGCAGCGTGCGCACGATGGACAGAATGAGACGGAGAAGAGCCAGCAGAGGACCGTTTTTATTGATGTTAGAGGACGCAGCCACAGAGAAGGGAAGCGCCAGAAGGCTGCCGATGACGGAACCCATGACACTCATCTTGATGGTGTCCCAAAGGGGATTGATGACGCTGGAGAAGAAGGAAGGATTAGGACGGAAAATCTGGCTGAGAATTTTGGTCAGCTGATTGGCGCGCCTGAAGATGATGGCCAGATCAAAGTTGGTCACGTGCATGGCGACAAGCAGTGCCGCAACCACGATGGCTGCAATGAGCGGCGTGCGTGAACGCGGCTTCATGACCGTGTGCCCATTATCCAGCGTGATCAGTTGGGGCTTGAAGATTCGGTCAAAAAGCGGCATGCGCTGCTCAAAGGAAGCGTTTTTCTTCATGGGTGCGCCTCCTTAATTGCCGCCGGCCTGCGGAACGGCAGAGCCGTTATAGATATTGTCCAGCACATCCTGTGTGACTTCGTTTGCCGGGCCATCATAAACGATTTCGCCTGCGCGAATGCCAACGACACGATCTGCATAGCCCAGAGCAAGGTCAACATGGTGTATGTTGATGAGGATGGTGATGCCCATTTCCTTATTGATGCGCTTGAAGTCAGCCATGACCTGATGGGCTGTCACAGGGTCAAGCGCAGCAACAGGCTCGTCAGCCAGAATGATCGACGGCTTTTGGTTGAGGGTGCGGGCAAGTGCAACGCGCTGCTGCTGACCGCCGGAGAGTTGGTCACAGCGGATGTAAGCCTTATCCAAAATGCCGACTTTGTCCAGTGCCTCAAGGGAAGCCATCTTCTGGTCTTTATTGAAGATCCCCAGAAGCACGCGCCAGAAACCCATATCCGGCACCATGGAAGTCAGAACATTTCGTTGGGCGGTTGCGCGGGTGACGAGGTTGAAAGACTGGAAGATCATGCCGATCTTGCGGCGAAAGCGGCGAAGCGCTTTTCCGGAAAGCGTCATGACATCCGTATCGTCCACAATAAGCTGACCTTCGGTAATATCAATCATGCGGTTGATGGTGCGGATGAGGGTAGACTTACCCGCGCCGGACAGACCAATGATGGCAACAAATTCGCCCTGCTCAAACTTGAGGTTGACATCCTTGAGACCTTTGACACCATTGGGATACGTCTTGGAAACGTGCTTGAATTCGATCAAAAGGGACACATCCTTTTCAAAAAAATGAAAACCAAATGGGGAACAAAAAGGCGGCCTCCTTTCGGAAGCCGCCCGATGGAAGCGGAATTACTGCACAGCCTTCAGAGCAGCACGAGCGCCGTCGTAGTCGGAATCCTGAGCGACAGCATAGCCGGCATGGCTATACACGCTGAAGATTTCCTTGCCTTCTTCAGTGTTGATGACGTTGATCAGGGCGTTCTGCATAGCCTTGATGAACTCGGGATTGTACACTTCCGGATTGGCAGTGGTGATGGAAACAGTGTCATTGTAGATGCCCGGGGTGACGCCAATGACATTCAGCTCATTCCAGATGGTATCGGTGCGGCCCATGCCAGCCTTGCCGGTGTCATCGGCGGAGTCGGTCGGCAGCTGCCAGGCGTTCTCATAATCGCGGCGGCCATCGGCATAGCAGACGATGATGTCAACAGCTTCGGCAGCGGCCTGCGCGAACGCTTCGCCGTAGCCGGCCAGCGTCACAACGTTGTCCAGATCGGTCAGCTTCTTGCCGTCATAGTGCTCCTGCAGCCACAGGGTCGGGTAGATGTAGCCGGCAGAAGAGGAATTCTTCAGCACAGCCCAGTTGGCCTTGTTGAGGTCTTCCCAGGTGAGCGCTTCGCCGGCGTTGACCTTTGCAGCCAGCTCCTTGCCGTAGGCAGAGGGCGTGGCATAGATGAGGGAACGGTAGAAGATAACCTGCTCATCGGTAGGCAGGGTCTTATTGGCATCGCCGTTCCAGGTGGTCGGGTCTTCGCTGTCGTTGGACAGACCGTCGCGGGTTGCAGTCAAAATGACTTCCACTTCATTATCAGCAGAGAACAGGGCATAGGTGCCGCCCGGCAGCCAGCCAATATCGATTGTACCAGCAGCCATGGCTTCGCCGGTCGCTTCGTAGGAGACACCGACGGAAATGTCGATGTTCTGCACATCGTAGCCTTCCTTGAGCAATTCAGCCTTGAGCAGTTCCGGCAGGTTCTTGGTGCCGGTGATGATGACGTCAGCATCCTTGGACGGGACGAACTGAAGGGTCAGCTTGTCCATCTTCACGGGCTCGGCGACCGCAGCGATCGCGAACACGCACATCAGGACGGCGAGTGCCAGAGTCAGCAGCTTCTTCATGCTAAAGTCCTCCTTGTGTGTATCACACAGATGTAATTGTTGACGATGATAGTATAGCACAGCGGGCGTTGTTAAAAAAGGGGGATAAGAACGAAAAACTGTAATTATTTTAAAATCAAGTCTGCAAGTCGACATTTTTTTCAGAAAAGATTTAAAAAAATTGGAGCAATCAATCACGCTAAAAAGCGGTGTCCGGTTGCATTTCAGGCACCTGCATGGTATCATAAACTGGATGGATAGGAGTAAGGAGAGAACGGCATGGAAATTTCATTTTTTCTTTTACAGGAACTTGAAAAACAGTATGGCGCAGAGGCGGAGCGTATCATAGCAGGTTTTCAGGCAAACAGAAAGACGACGCTTCGTGTCAATAAAATCTTTTCCAGCAGGGAAGAAGTGTTGGAAGCGGTTGGCGCAGCAGGCATTGAGGTGAAAGGCGTGCCGTGGAGCGAGGATGCGTTTGTTGTGGAAGGCGCGCACGAGGAAGCGCTGATGGAACTGCCTCTGTACAAGCAGGGCAAGATTTATCTGCAAAGCCTGTCTTCCATGATTCCGCCGATTGTGCTTGGCGTGCAGCCGGGGGAAAATGTTCTGGATATGGCAGCTGCACCAGGCGGAAAGACAACGCAGATAGCGTCTTTGACGGGCAATGGAGCCATGATTACAGCATGCGAGAGAAACAAGGCCCGCGCAGAACGGCTGCGCTATAATTTGGAAAAACAAGGTGCAACGCATGTCAACGTCATGAACATGGATGCGCGCCAGCTGGATGATTTTTTTCGGTTTGACAAGATTCTTCTGGATGCGCCATGCAGCGGAAGCGGAACGGTCAGCGAAGGGTTCAAAGGCAGGTTTTCTGAAGAATATCTGAACAAGACAGCGAAAATACAAAAAACCATGCTTGAAAAGGCGATTCAGCTTTTGCGCCCTGGGCACGAGATGGTATATTCTACATGTTCGGTTCTGCAAAAAGAGAATGAGGATGTTGTCAGGAGCGTTTTAAAAAAAGGAGCGGAAATTGTGGCCATTCCTCAGGAAGAATTTAATGGCATTCCACTTCTGCCGACAACGCTGGAAGGGACGATGTGCGTCTGCCCGAATGACGAATACGAAGGATTTTTCGTAGCAAAATTGAAAAAGAAGTAAGGTCGGGAAAGAAGGCCGAAAGGTGAGCAGGAAAGAGAAAGGCAAATTGTGGACATTATTTACATCGATGCTGTCCATCAGTGCCTTTACGTTTGGCGGCGGTTTTGTGATCGTCACGCTGATGAAACGCCGCTTTGTCGATGAACTGGGCTGGCTTGAAGAAAACGACATGCTGGATATGACGGCGCTGGCGCAGACATGCCCGGGTGCAATTGCGGTGAATGCAGCAATTCTGGCCGGCAGAAGCGTGGCGGGTGTCAGGGGGATTGCAGCGGCGGTTCTGGGCACAATCATTCCGCCAGTGGCTATCTTATCCGTTATTTCCTATTGCTATACACAGTTTGCTGAAAACGCGTGGGTGGCAGCAGCGCTGGCTGGTATGCAGGCAGGCGTGGCAGCAGTGATCGTTGATGTGGTTTTGAACCTTGGCGGCGGTATTTTGAAGGAGAAAAAGCGCCTGATTCATGCTGTTCTGATGGGTGCGTTTATGGCATCGCTGCTCGGAGTCAATGCCATACATATCGTGCTGGCCTGTGCCGGAATCGGCGCACTGAATGCCGTCTGCATGAGGAGGCATCAGGCATGATTCTTTTGAAGCTGTTTGCCAGCTTTTTTCAGATTGGCCTATTCAGCGTCGGCGGCGGATATGCGGCTATGCCGCTGATTGAGGCACAGGCTGTCGATGCATTCGGCTGGCTGACGACACAGGAATTCACAAGCCTTGTGACCATCGCAGAAATGACGCCCGGCCCCATTGCCGTCAACGCCGCAACGTTTGTGGGGATGCGTCTGGCGGGGATTCCGGGGGCAATTTTCGCAACGCTGGGCTGTATCTTTCCGTCGCTGATTATCGTGACGCTGATGTCCGTGCTCTATGAAAAGTATCGAAGTCTGGACACCATGCAGGCGGTGCTGGCCTGTTTGCGCCCGGCAGCGGTGGCGTTGATTGCATCGGCAGCGATTACGATTCTGCGCGTTGCCCTTTTGAATGGCGGCACACTGAAAATTGAAAACATTCGACCGCTTGGCGTGAGCCTGTTTGCAGCGGCGCTCTTCGCCCTGAGAAAAAAGCGCATGAGTCCTATTGTAGTAATGCTTTTGTGCGGCGCGGCGGGCATTGCTGCCCATGCGGTCGGCCTGTAAATAAAAAATAAAAAAGCGCAGCCTTTTCCTGCGCTTTTCTTTTTTAGTTTCCGCATTCCACACTGATGGCGTTGAATTTTTCCAGAAGATCTTCCACACGCAGATGCTTCTTGTCTTCGCCGGCAAGATCGAGTTCGGCTTTGCCCTGATGCATCATCAGAAGCCTGTCGCCGTATTCAACGGCATAGCGGAGGTTGTGCGTGACCATGAGCGTTGTCAGATGTTTTTCGGCAACGATTTTTCCGGTCAGCTGCATGATGATGTCTGCCGTTTTGGGATCAAGCGCGGCAGTGTGTTCGTCAAGAATCAGAAAGTCAATGGGCGTCATGGTGCTCATCAGAAGAGCCAGTGCCTGACGCTGACCGCCGGAAAGATTTCCCACGCGCACCCCCATTTTGTCTTCCAGCCCAAGACCCAGAGGGGCAAGCAGGGCGCGGTATTCCTCGACCTTTTTCTGTCTGACGCAGGGAAGCAGATTGAAGGGCTTGCCTTTTGTGTCGGCTATGGACATGTTTTCAAGAATCGTCATTGAAGGGCATGTGCCGCGTGCCGGGTCCTGATAGACGCGCCCGATGAAGCGGTGGCGGCGGTGTTCCGGCATGGAGACGATGTTTTCGCCTTCGATCAAAATGCGGCCTTCATCCACCGGGATCGAACCGCAGATGATGTTAAGCAGCGATGTTTTGCCCGAACCATTGGAGCCGACAACGCAGACAAACTGCCCGTTGGGAACGCTCAGAGAGAAGTTGTCAAACAGGCAGGTTTCGTTGACCGTTCCGCCCTGGTAGACTTTCGTGATGTTGGAAAGCTCAAGCATGGCGTGCTCCTTTCTTGACGCGACCGAATGAGTCTGTTTTCTTTCCGGCAATGAGGATGAGGAAGAGCAGGACAGCGGTGACCAGTTTCAAATCAAACGGAGACAGTCCCAGACTCAGCGCCAGCGCAACGCACCCCTTATAGAGGATGGCACCCAGAACAACGGCGGTTGTTGCGCGCAGAAAGCGGAGGCCGCTTAAAAGCTGCGTTCCCACGATTACAGAAGCAGCGGCCAGGACAAGTGTGCCCGTGCCCATGGAGATGTCGAAGTAGCGCTGATACTGGCACATGATGCTGCCGGACAGCGCAACCAGAGCGTTGGCCATCGACAGACCCAGAATCTTGACTTTGCCGCAGTCCTGAGAAAGTGTTGTGACCAGAGACGGACTGGTACCCGTGGCGCGAAGGAGAAAGCCGGAACGCGTGGACAGGTAATAGTCCAGAAGAAACTTGACTGCAACGACCATGATCAGCATCAGAAGAACCGGAAGATAAGGCTGCGCGGCAGGGGAAAGCGCAGCAGCGGAAGGATTCTTAAACAGCGTGTCAAAAGAGAATAGCTGTACGTTGGCGCGCCCGGCGATGTGCAGATTGACTGAATATAGACCCGTCATCACAATGATGCCGGAGAGTAAGGCGCCCACTTTGAATTTGACGTGGATCATTCCCGTGACCGCGCCGGCCAGAGCGCCGGCTGCCATCGAGACGGGAAGCGTTAAAAGGGCGGGGAAGCCATTGGACAACATCAGTGCGGTGACGGCTGCACCAAGCGGAAATGTCGCATCAACGGACATGTCTGGAAAATCGAGAATTTTGAAGGTGATATATACACCCAAAGAGAGGATGGCATAAATCAGCCCCTGTTCGAGAACGCCTAAAACCTGAATCATGGCAGTACCTCCATATTGCGAAAGAAATTCAGTCAACAAAGGTTGCGCGAGCGGCAAGGTCAGCAGGGAGGAGCAGACCGAAGCGTTCAAGGGCACCTTTATTGACGTAAAGACTGGGGTCGGAGATAATTTCAAATGGGATTTCTGAAGCTTGGATCTCGCCGGAGAGCACGCGCGCTGCAATCAGCCCGGTCTGGCGGCCCAGAGCAACATAGTCAAGACCTTCTGCAGCGGCACATCCAAGTTTGACCTGTTCGATTTCAGAGCCAAAAACGGGTTTTCCTGCGGCAGTGGCCTTGTCCAGCACGAGCGCCAGTGCGGAAACGACCGTGTTGTCTGTAAGATTGGTCAGGCAGTCCACCTTGGGAAGAAGGGCATCCAGCGCAAGCGGAATATCCATGGAAGAGCTGACGCCGGAAGAGACGATTTCAAATCCGTAGTTCGGAGCAAGGGTCTTATACAGTTCGATGGTGGACAGAGAGTTAATTTCGCTGGTGGTGTAGAGAATGCCGATGCGTTTGGCGTCCGGCATGAGTGCGCGGATCATGGCAAGCTGTGCATCAACAGGCAGCGTGTCAGATGTGCCGCTGATATTGCCCAGCGATTTGCCGGAGGCATCGGCAAAACCGGCAGATACAGGATCAGAAACGGCTGTGTAGATCGTCGGGATGCGGCCGGAAGCAGCGTTGAAGCAGGCTTGGGCCATCGGGGTGGCAATGCCGACAGAGAGATCAACGGATTTGCCGGCAAACTGCTGAGCGATTTGCTGGGCAACGCCCATGTCGGCCTGCGCGTTCTGATAGAGAATTTCCAGATTCTCACCTTCCACAAATCCGGCCTCTGCCAGACCTTCGATGAAACCGATGCGGCAGTTATCCAGAGAACCGTGCTGGGCAAACTGTCCAATGCCCACGGTGTAGTCGGCAGCCAGCGCGCGCATGGCGGCAAAGAGGATCAGGGCGGCTGTGCAAAGGATACGCTTCATCATTCTTCTCCAGCTTTCTGGGCGATATGCGCCCGGTCGTTTGAGCAGGGAAAGCGGGGAATGAAAAAACGCCCCATGTTTCCTAAGAAACATGAGGCGGAATTGCTTCCGTGGTGCCACTCACATTGACCAAAAGGCCCGCTTATCCCGTACCATCATACGGTGCAGCCTGATAACGGGCCTGCATCCCCCGTCCCTGCTTACTGAGAAAATCTGTTGGCAGGGCCCTCAGAAAGGCCATTCAAAAGCATCTCCATACCGCATTTCCACCAGCATCGGCTCTCTTTAATGGAAGAAAACTTTCTACTCTTCTTTCCTGAAACGGTTTAACTTTAAGCGCATTATAGCGCTAAAAACTGAGATTGTCAACTGGAATGAACAGTTTTTTTGAGAAAATATGACCAAAGAGGACAAAAAAAGGAAACGAAAGCAGAGGAAGCGGCATGCGCGGCTTGAAACGGCGCGGGGGCCTGTGCTATAATGGCGGCATGTACAAAGGACATTTTCCGTGTTTGTTTTTACAGGAGGATTAAGGATATGAGCAATTTTAAAATTCGTGAGGACTGGATGCCTTTCTGCCTGCCGGATGTCAGCGACGCAGAGGTGGAAGCTGTTTCCCAGGCGGTTGGCTCCGGCTGGTGGGCAAAGGGCCCGCGTACGATGGAGTTTGAAAAGGCTTTTGCCGATTATGTGGGCGCCAAACACTGCATCGCACTGAACTCCTGCACGGCGGCTCTCCATCTGGCACTGCTGTCTCAGGGAATTGGACCGGGGGATGAAGTCATCACCACGCCGCTGACGTTTGCGGCGACGGCTAATACCATCCTGCACACGGGCGCAACGCCGGTGTTTGCGGATATCGATCCGGAAACCGGCCTCATTGACCCAAGGGAAATTGAAAAGAAAATCACGGATAAGACCCGCGCAATCGTTCCGGTTCATTATTCCGGCCTGCCTGCGGATCTTGATGTCATTGGTAAAATTTGTGACAAATACAACCTCTTCCTCAGTGAAGATGCGGCGCATGCGGTAGAGACCCGCTATAACGGAGAATTGATTGGCCATCATCCGCGCGGCGCGGTTTCCTATTCGTTCTATGCGACGAAGAACCTCGCCTGCGGCGAAGGCGGCGCGCTGGTGACGGATGATGACGAGATCGCGGAAAAAGCGCGCGTAATGTCTCTGCATGGCATGAGTGCCGGCGCGTGGAACCGCTATGGAAAAGGAGGATCTTGGCGCTACGATATCGAAGAGCCGGGGTTCAAATACAACATGTTTGACATTCAGGCAGCCCTTGCCCTGACGCAGCTCAGCCGCATGGAGGACATGCAGCGCCGCCGTTTTGAAGCGGTGGAGGTTTATGAGCAGGCCTTTAAAGATGTGCCGGAACTGCGCTTGCAGAAGACGCCGGACAACTGCCAGCATAGCCGCCACCTGTACATTCTGCGCATTGTGCCGGAGCGCCTGACGATTTCCCGTGATGAGTTTATTCAGGAACTGAGCGCGCGCAATGTAGGGGTGAGCGTACACTTCATTGCACTGCACACCATGAGCGCATATGTGAAGCGCTTCGGCTACAAGCCGGAGGATTTCCCCGAAGCGTATGCGTTCTCCGAGTCGGAAATTTCGCTGCCGCTGTATTCCACGCTGGGCAGTGAAAATGCTGAGTATGTAGCACAGGCTGTGCTGGATATCGTGAACAAGTACCGCAAATCAAAGTGACATTGATTTAAATTTGACAAGGTCTGGCCTTTGAAAAGAGGACAGGCCTTGTTTTTTTGCCCAAATGCAGGGAAAAGAGACAGAGAATACAAGCAATGAACGCAGGAAAAAATGATTTGAGGGCGATGTGTATTCTGAAATTAAAAAAGACGGTTTTGTCAAAAACGATCAAAACAGTGTGGGCGCAATGAGACAATAAATACGAAGAATGGTGAGCCGGCGGACGTTTAAAACGTAAAAAAGTAAAGATAGACAAAAATATAACAAAAAGATTGAAGACTGAATACGTGTTAAGCGTTTGACAAAGAGAAATCGGATGTGTATAATAAAGATCGTTAAAGAAATCACAACAACACGGGTTCAGGAGGATGAACAACATGCAGGAATTCAGGCCTATCGACAGCGTGGAAGCTCTGGAGGAGCGCATTGAGCTGATGCGCGCGGCTCAGCGTGAATTCGCGAAGATGACGCAGGAGCAGGTGGATAAAATCTTTTTTGCGGCGGCAATGGCGGCCAACAAGGCGCGCATTCCGCTGGCTAAAATGGCGGTCGAAGAGACTGGAATGGGCGTTGTCGAAGACAAGGTCATCAAGAACCACTACGCCAGTGAGTACATCTATAACGCATACCGCAATGAGAAAACCTGTGGTGTTATAGAAGAAGATCAAGCGTTCGGAATCCGTAAAATTGCAGAACCGATTGGCCTTGTGGCAGCGGTTATTCCGACAACCAATCCGACTTCGACAGCAATCTTCAAAACGCTGATCTGTTTGAAGACCCGCAATGCGATTCTCATTAGTCCGCATCCGCGTGCAAAGAAGTGCACAATGGAAGCGGCTCGAGTCGTTTATGAAGCGGCCGTTGCAGCGGGGGCTCCGGAAGGCATCATCGGCTGCATCGATCAGCCCAGCTTGGAGATGACCAATGAACTGATGCGTGACGCGGATATCATCCTTGCAACCGGCGGCCCCGGAATGGTACACGCGGCGTATTCGTCTGGCAAACCGGCACTTGGCGTTGGCGCGGGCAATACGCCTGTCATCATCGATGATACTGCGGACATTCAGCTGGCGGTCAACTCGATTATCCATTCTAAAACATTTGACAATGGTATGATCTGTGCGTCTGAGCAGTCTGTCACCGTGCTGGACGGAGCGTACGATGCGGTTCGGGAGGAGTTTGAGCGGCGCGGGTGCTATTTCCTCAAGGGCGAGGAACTGGACAAGGTGCGCCGCACCATTCTCATCAACGGCGCACTGAATGCTAGAATTGTAGGACAAAGCGCGCATACCATCGCGGAACTGGCAGGCGTGAATGTGCCGGAGGAGACAAAGATCCTCATTGGTGAAGTGGAAAGTGTTGAGCTGTCAGAAGAATTTGCACACGAGAAACTGTCCCCGGTTCTGGCGATGTATCGTGCCAGGGATTTTGATGATGCACTTGACAAAGCTGAAAGGCTTGTCTGCGATGGCGGACACGGTCACACTGCATCTCTGTACATTCACCCGGCACAGCAGGAGAAGATTCTCCGCCATGCCGAACGCATGGAAGCCTGTCGTATTGTCATCAATACGCCTTCGAGCCAGGGCGGCATTGGCGATTTGTACAACTTCAAAATGCTGCCGTCCCTGACGCTGGGCTGCGGCACCTGGGGTGGAAACTCTGTTTCCGAAAATGTGGGCATCAAGCATCTGCTCAATATCAAGACCGTTGCCGAGAGGAGAGAGAACATGCTCTGGTTCCGCACGCCGCAGAAAGTGTATTTCAAAAAGGGATGTATGCCGGTGGCGCTGGATGAGCTGGGCACCATGATGGGCAAGAAGAGATGCTTCATCGTGACGGATGCGTACCTTTACAAGAATGGGCATGTGAAGCCGGTGGAGGAGAAGCTCGATCAGCTGGGTATTCAGCATACCTGCTTCTATGACGTTGCGCCGGACCCCAATCTGTCTTCTGCGGTCAGCGGCGCTCAGGCAATGAGGCTGTTTGAGCCGGACTGCATCATTGCACTGGGTGGAGGGTCAGCCATGGATGCTGCCAAGATCATGTGGGTGATGTACGAACATCCAGAAGTGGATTTCCTTGATCTGGCGATGCGTTTCATGGATATTCGAAAGCGTATTTATACC
Source organism: Christensenellaceae bacterium (assembly GCA_020025205.1). Lineage (GTDB taxonomy): Bacteria > Bacillota > Clostridia > Christensenellales > Aristaeellaceae > Ventricola. Next base: position 58,751 of record JAHHSO010000002.1, read on the forward strand.
TTCCCCAAAATGGGCGAAAAGGCATACTTTGTTGCCATCCCGACTTCTTCCGGAACGGGTTCCGAGGTGACGCCGTTTGCTGTGATTACTGACGAACGCACAGGTACCAAGTATCCGCTGGCAGATTACGAGCTTTTGCCAAACATGGCAATCGTTGACGCAGACAATATGATGAATCAGCCGAGAGGCTTGACAGCTGCTTCCGGCGTGGACGTTCTGACCCATGCGCTGGAGGCATATGCCTCTGTCATGGCAACGGATTACACAGATGGTTTGGCGCTCAAAGCATTGAAGAATGTGTTTGATTATCTCCCGCGCGCCTATCAAAACGGGGCCAATGATCCCCAGGCGCGGGAAAAGATGGCCGATGCATCCTGCATGGCGGGCATGGCATTTGCCAATGCATTTCTTGGAGTGTGCCACTCCATGGCACATAAGCTCGGTGCTTACCATCACCTGCCGCACGGAGTAGCCAATGCGCTGATGATTACACATGTGCTCCGCTTCAACGCTGCCGAAGTACCGGCGAAGATGGGCACATTCCCGCAGTATGCTTATCCACATACGCTGGAGCGCTATGCCGAGTGTGCACACTTCTGCGGCATTTGCGGGAAGGATGACTATCAGACGCTCGACCTGTTGATTGACAAGATCGAAGAACTCAAGCACAGTGTGGGAATCAAGCCTTCTATTGCAGATTATGGCATCAGCGAGGATCAGTTCCTGTCAACTCTGGATTCGATGGTTGAAGATGCATTTGACGATCAGTGTACAGGCGCAAACCCGCGTTATCCGCTGATGAAGGAAATCAAGGCTATGTATTTGAAAGCGTATTACGGCGAGAAAGCCTGATTTGAGGAGGGGACGAGTATGGAGAAAGAGATTATCGTGAGACGAGCAACGAAGACGGTTTATCGTCAGGGAGATACGATTATCAAGCAGTTTATACCGGACTATCCCAAGTCCGCGGTGCTGAAAGAGGCATTTAACCATGCGCTGGCAGAAGAGGCCGGGCTGAATGTGCCGGAGCTTCTGGACGTGAAGGAGACGGGAGAAGGGTGGGCACTTCTCATTCGGGCGGTTGAAGGCCGCACGCTGGCGCAGGCCATGGAGGAAGAACCGGAAAAGCTGAAAGAATATATGGAACAATTTGTTGAGATTCAGAGCGAGATTCACAGCAAAACCTGCAAGCAGATGGGACGCCTCAAGGACAAGCTGAACACGCAGATTTCCTCCCTGCGCGATGATCTTGATGCGACCACGCGTTATGAGCTGCATGTCAGACTTGAAAATATGAAGCCGCATACCAAGATTACCCACGGCGATTTTAACCCGAGCAATGTTCTTTTGGGTGACGATGGAAAGGTTTATATTCTGGACTGGGCGCACGCTGCGATTGGCAACGCCTCTGCGGATGCCGCCATGACGTACCTTCAGTTTGCGCTGGAAGACCAGGAAAAGGCGGACCTCTATCTCAAGAGATTCTGTGAAAAAAATGATATTGCCATGCAATATGTGCAGAAGTGGCTGCCCATTGTGGCTGCGGCGCAGATGACCAAAAAGCATGGCGCCGAGCGCGATTTCCTGACAAGATGGACACAGGTTGTCGAGTTTGAATAAACAACCGGGCTGGGCAGTTTCAGCTTAATTTGTCAACGAAATACTTAAAATTTCCCGGAAGCAGGAGGACATCATGTTTCCGGGAAATTGCATATGAACGGGAAGAATTGTCAGAAAAGTACACATGGCACTAGAGAACTGATGAAAAAGGCTTGCCTGATTTTAATAAATTGACATAGCTATATGGATGATGCAGTCAGGAGGTGAACATCTAAAAGCAACATTGACCTGAACGATGGCCGGTTTCATATTGCGTGACGGTATAAGAAGAGAATTTGTAAAGAATCAGAGAGTCTGTGTTTTCACAAGAACACCGGGGAATATGCAGCGTGGAAAAGTGTGAGCATCTGGAAGCATGTTCTTTCTTTGCTTTTTTCAACGCTTTATGATGCTTGTAAATAAAAAAGGGGCTTTCGCATTGCGAAAACTCCTTTTTGTCTGCGGACAGAACAGCCTAAGCAAGTTAAAATGCCGGTTGTGCTGCATTTTTATTTAACCTTCCCAGTGATCGCCATGTTCCTTGATCTGGGCATTTAGAAGATGAATATTGCCGCAGCTCATCGTGATGACGAGGTCGCCAGGCTGCCAGTGTTCACGCAGATAGTGTTCGGCATCGTCAAACGTTGGTGTATAGTGGACGGATTGCCCGGTTTTGGTGATAGCATCCACAAGCATCGTGGCATGAATGTCCCCCGGGTCTTTTTCGCGTGCGGCGAAGATGTCTGTAACCAGAAGTTCATCTGCTTTTTCGCAGCAGGGGATGTAGTCGTCAAATAGTGTTTTGACGCGGGAATAGGTGTGCGGCTGCATGACAGCCCACAGACGCTTGTGCGGCTGATGCAGAGCGTTTTCAATCGCACTGCGCATCTCGGCAGGATTATGGCCATAGTCAGTGTAGAGCTTTACACCGCAGACGCAGCCGGTATATTCAAAGCGGCGGTGCGGCGCGGCAAAGTGCTCGAGGGAATTGGCTGCCTTTTCCGGCTGAACACCGACTTCCATGCAGGCGGCCATCGTTGCAAGGGCGTGCATGACGTTGTATTCTCCGGGCACATGCAGATGGGTGTGAGCCAGAATCCTGCCATTCAGGCAGAAGTCAAACTCTGCGCAGCCAGTCTCATCATACTGAAGGCTGGCAGGACGAAGCCGGCAGTTTTCGCCGAAGCCATAGCTGACTGTGCGGCAGGACTGTTTGTCCATCAGTGCACAGACACGCGGATCATCGCCGTTGCCGATGCAGACACCATTTTCCGGCAGAAGGCTGCAGAAGCGCTCAAAAGCGCGGCAGATATCATCCAGATCCTTGTAAAAGTCAAGATGATCCTCTTCAATATTGGTGACGACAGCAATTGTCGGGTGAAATTGCAAAAAGCTGGCATTAAACTCACAGGCTTCTGCAACGAACGTGTCGTGGCCGCCGACGCGGGTGCTGCCGCCGATAGCGTCCAGCTGGCCGCCGATGTGGACAGTAGGATCCTGTCCGGCATCCAGCAGCACGGCTGCAATCATGGATGTCGTGGTGGTTTTGCCGTGTGTGCCGCAGACGTTGATGGCATGGCGATAGCCTTCCATCAGCTGGCCAAGAAGCGTGGCACGCTCCATCTGAGGAATGGACAGCTGTTCAGCGCGGACACGTTCAGGATTGTCCTCGCCGATGGCAGCGGAGTAGATGATCAGCTCTGCGCCATCTACATTTTCAGATTTGTGACCGATAAATACGGAAATTCCCTGACGTTCCAGTTCGTCAGTCATATAGGAACGGGCGGAATCAGAACCCGTCACGTGCACGCCCAGTTTGACAAGCATTCCAGCAAGGCCGCTCATGGAGCTGCCGCCAATGCCAATCATGTGCACGCGTTTGCCCGCAAAATCTCTGATATGAGGCATAAACACGCTTCCTCCTTATGGAAATATCTTTCTTATGGAAACATCTTTACAGACATTATACGTCAAAGATACAGGCACGATCAACTGAAAACAGAAAAAAACAGATGCGTTTTTCAATCCGCCATAAAAAATTCAAAAAATTTTGCCTGTCGGGTCTGGATTTATTTGAATTCCTGAATTATAATAGATCATATTCTGTTTAATATTCGTGTTTGGAGGGATTGACATGGATCGCATCCGCCGCAATGAGAGACTGGCTGCCATGACGAGAATTCTGGTGGAGGCGCCCAATCGCATTTTTACCCTGGGTACATTCTGCGATATGTTTGGCGCAGCAAAGTCCACGCTCAGTGAGGATATTGATATTTTGCGCGGCGTGTTTGCGCAGTTCCATTTAGGCCAGCTGGATACCGTGACGGGCGCTGCCGGAGGTGTTCGCTATCGTCCGGCGCTTGCGCCGGAAGAGGCTTACAACACCGTAAAGGAGCTGGCTCAGACGCTTGCGGTTCCGGGGCGCGTTTTGCCCGGCGGATTTGTTTACATGGCAGATATTCTGGCCATGCCCAGCATTGTGGAGCGCATGGGAACGATCATTGCATCCCACTTTTACAGGGCAGAACCGGATTTTGTTCTGACAATGGAGACAAAGGGAATCCCGATTGCGATGATGACGGCGCGGGCGCTTGGAGTTCCGATGGTCATTGTCCGCAGAGACAGCAAAGTCTACGAAGGTCCCGCTGTGAATATTAACTATCTGTCCGGCTCTGGCAGCCGCGTGGAGACGATGAGTCTTTCCCGCCGCGCGGTACATGAGGGACAGCGCGCCCTGATCGTGGATGATTTCATGCGCGCGGGCGGAACGGCACGCGGCATGGTGGATATGATGCGCGAGTTCTCCGTTACAGTTGTGGGCATCTGCGTGCTCATGGCGACACAGGAGCCGGTCAAGAAACGGCTGGATGGGGTCAAGTCGCTGCTCGTCATGGACGGCATTGATGACGCCACCGGCGCGGCAAATATTCATCCGGCATCCTGGCTGAGTCAGGCGGCAGGCAAAGCGTAAACAACTGAGCAGTTTTGAAAGAAAAAACGAACAATCGGCTTCAAAAAGCGGGAGCATCCACTGCGGTGTTCCCGCCAAGGTCGTTTTGGGAAAAGGAGATTTCCATGATGATGGTGATTGGCCTGGGCAATCCGGGCAGAGAATATATGCGTACAAGGCACAATGTCGGATTTGATGTAATCGACGTACTTTCGGAAAGACACGGCATTGCGCTCAATAAGAACGCCATGCACGGTCAGATTGGCATGGGGATTGTGGACGGGAAGAAAATGATTCTTGTGAAGCCGCAGACGTTCATGAATCTCTCCGGGCAGTGCGTCACGGAAGTAGTGTCATTCTACAAGCCGGATCAGCTCCTGCTGATTTACGATGATATTGATTTGCCGCTGGGCAGATTGAGGATGCGCGAAAAGGGCAGCGCCGGCACGCACAACGGCATGCGCTCTGTCATTGGACTTTTGGGAAGGCAGGATTTCCCGCGTTTGCGCGTGGGCGTTGGCAAGAAGCCGGAAGGCTGGGATCTGGCAGACTGGGTGCTGTCCCATTATCAGACAGAGGAAGAGAAAAAGACGCAGTTTCAAGCGTTTGTTCATGCAGCAGATGTTGTGGATGAGATGCTCAAAAACGGTCTGTCCAGCGCCATGCTGAAGGCAAATGCGCCTGTATAATTTGGCGTTGAGCTGATTAAGAAGGAGGAGAACCATGCAGACGCATTTTCTATTTGATTTGCTTTCGGGCTTTGAGCCGTTTGAGCAGATTGTCAGGGAGAGCGGAAGGAAGGAAGCGGTTATTGCGGCTTCTGGAGTGGCAGGAGCGCAGAAGGTACATCTGGCTTGCGCGCTGGCGGAACGCACAGGGCGTCCGCTTCTTTTTCTATGCGATTCGGAACGTTCAGCGGCGCAGACGATGGAAGATGTTTCCGCGCTTCTGCCTGGCGGTGTGAGCCTGTTCCCGACACGAGAAATCACGTTTTATCAGGATGTGGCGGCCAGCCGCGAGGTGGCATACAGACGCATGGAGACGCTCCGAAAGCTCGTCAGCGGCGAAGTGCGTGCGGTGGTTGCGCCGGCGGACGCGCTTTTGCATCGGGTGATGCCGCGTGCCGTATTCAGCGCATACACCATTCATCTGCGCGTGGGCGATCCGCTCCCGCCCGATGAATTGCTTGAACAGCTTCTTGCTGCGGGCTATTCGCGAGAGTATATGGTCGAAGGCAAGGGGCAGTTCTCTGTGCGCGGCGGTATTGTAGACGTTTATCCGGCAGATGCACTCAGCGCGCTGCGCATCGAGTACTTTGGCGATGAAGTGGACTCGATTCGCACGTTTGACGTGATGAATCAGCGTTCGCAGGCGAATCTTCAGGAGGCTGTGATTCCGCCTGCCAGCGAAGCGCCTGTTCCGCTTGAAGATCATGCGGCGTTATGCAGGAGCTTGCTTGCGGCACTGGAACGTCAGACAGAAAAACTGATGGCTTCCGGGGAAAAGGAAGAAAGCGGCACAACGCTTTCCGACCTGCCTTTGGAAGAAGGCAAAGTGGCAGAGGTGTTCACAAAAAGCAACAGAACACTGGAACGCTTTTCTGAAAAGCTGCGCGCGGCTGTGGAACAGATGGAAAAAGGGATCAGCAGCCGCATGCTTGAAAAGTTCATGCATCTGCTCTATCCGCAGACAGAGACGCTTCTTGATTACATGACGCGCCCCATTGTCGTGATGGATGAACCGGAGGCGCTTTTTGAGCGCATGGACAGCAGAAGCGGCGAATTTGAACAGGCACTGTCCTCGGCGCTGGAACGCGGAGAGGCGCTGCCCGAACAGAATGGCCTCATGCTTACCCGCGGCGAAACCATCGGTCAGATGCGTCGGACGACGATCCTGGCACTGACTTCCATTCTGCGGCCGGTCAAAGAGCTTGCGCCAACGCTGCTTGCTCAGATGGGCGGTATTGGCGTGGGCAGTTACGGCGGGCGAACGAAGGATATGTGCAGCGATATCACCCGCTGGATGCAGGAAGGCTGGCATGTTGCCGTTTTGTCTGGCGGCGCGGCGCGTGGTGAGCGCATGCGCCAGTCCTTTGAGGATGAAGGCATCCGCACAACTTTCGACGAGGAAGGAATGCATCCGCCCAAAGCGGGGGAGTGCCGCATCTATCCAACAACGCTTTCCGGCGGCTTCCAGTATCCTGGCATCAAACTGGCTGTTATTGCCTGCGGGGATGTCTTTGGGGCAAAAGGCGCCAAAGTACACAAGAAAAAGAAGCAGGGAAGCAGAATAGAATCATTTACCGACTTGAGTGTCGGCGACTACGTGGTTCATGAAACGCACGGCATCGGTATTTATCAGGGAACAAAACGGCTCACCAGCGAAGGGGCATCCCGCGATTATCTGCTGGTGCAGTATTTGGGCAGCGATAAACTCTATATCCCGGTGGATCACCTTGACCGCATCCAGAAATATATTGGCGGCGGCGAAGGAACAGCACCGAAGCTCTCACGTCTGGGCGGCAAGGACTGGGATAAACAGAAGAATAAAGTTCGGGAAAGTCTGAAAGAGCTGGCTTTTGACCTTGTGAAACTCTATGCTGACCGCCAGAAAAACAAGGGCTATGCCTTTGGCAAGGATACACTCTGGCAGCAGGAGTTTGAGGAAAACTTCCCCTTCCAGGAGACACCCGATCAGCTTCAGGCCACGGAAGAGATCAAGGCGGATATGGAACGCGAACTGCCAATGGATCGTCTTCTTTGCGGAGATGTCGGCTATGGCAAGACGGAAGTGGCATTGCGGGCTGCGTTCAAGGCGGTCATGGATGGCAAGCAGGTTGCCATTCTTGCGCCAACGACGATCCTTGCCCAGCAGCATTATACAACGCTGATGCGCAGATTTGAAGGATTCCCGGTTCACGCTGATGTGCTCAGCCGCTTCCGCACGACCAAGGAACAGAAAGAAACGCTCAGGCGTTTGGAAGCCGGAGAAATTGATATCATTGTCGGCACACACAGGATACTGGCGAAGGATGTAAAGTTCAAGGATCTGGGGCTGCTGATTGTGGACGAAGAGCAGCGCTTTGGAGTCGGACATAAGGAAACCATCAAAAATATGAAAAAGTCGGTGGACGTTTTGACAATGTCTGCTACGCCGATTCCAAGGACACTGCACATGTCTATGGTGGGCATTCGCGATATGAGCGTATTGGAAACGCCGCCGCAGGCGCGCTATCCTGTGCAGACCTATGTGATGGAGTATCAGGACAGCGTCATTCGGGATGCCATTCTGCGAGAATTGGGGCGCGGAGGTCAGGTTTATTTCCTGTATAACCGCGTCGGTTCCATCGACCAGTGTTATGGGCAGCTTCAAAAACTTGTGCCGGAAGCGCGCATCGGCATTGCACACGGGCAGATGAAAGAGAGCGCGCTGGAAGATGTGATGCTGGATTTCAGCCAGCAGAAGTATGACGTGCTTCTGTGTACGACGATCATCGAGTCCGGGCTGGACATCCCAATGGCCAATACGCTGATTATTTACGATGCGGATTATTTCGGCCTTGGTCAGCTCTATCAGATGCGAGGACGGGTCGGACGTTCCAATCGCCTGGCGTATGCGTATTTCACAGTCAGACCGGGCAAGGTGCTTTCAGAGACGGCACAGAAGCGTCTTGATGCAATTCGCGAGTTCACAGAGTTTGGCTCCGGTTTTCGCATCGCTATGCGCGACTTGGAGCTGCGCGGCGCTGGAAACCTGCTTGGCCCGCAGCAGAGCGGCCATTTGGCAAACATTGGCTATGACCTGTACTGCAAGCTGCTGGAAGAGGCTGTGCTGGAGGCACAGGGCGAAGCGCCCAAGCCCAACAAGGACGTGGAAACGCGGATGGATGTGCATGTCAATGCGTATTTGCCGGCGGGGTATGTGACAGGCGATAAGCAGCGTCTTGAAGTCTACAAACGCATTGCAGCCATTACGACAGCTGCACAGCGCGATGATGTGGAAGACGAACTGGTTGACCGCTTTGGCGATGAGCCGCAGTGCGTGGCCAATCTTGTGGCGGTGGCATACCTCAAGGCCATGTGTACAAAGTTGGGAATTGAGCGTGTCAATCAGGTGAACGGCCGTATGCTGATGCGCTTTGCTGACAATGCACAGGTGGACGGAGAAAAACTGTTTAAAGCGCTTACCGGATTTGACAGGCGGCTGACGTTGAATGCTGCCATGCCTGTGACGATGACATTCAGGGACGATACGCTGGGCAAGGAAGATATGCTGCACTTGTGCGTCAAGGTTATGGAGCGGCTGCTTGCACGAATGGGAATGGATGAAAACGATTGAAATCTATGAAAAGGACTTGCATTTCTGTGCGAAATCAGGTACAATAAGCCTGTAGAATGTGATGACGGATGGAACTCATGCAATGCGAAGGTGTGAACCTTGTCAGGGCCGGAAGGCAGCAGCAATAAGCATTGTATCGTGTGTGCCGTGGGAATTTTCTAGCCCGAGCATTCTACGATTTGAATTTTCAGCGCCGGATGATTCCGGCGCTTTTTTTCGGAAAGGCATAGGATGAAAACTCTGCTTTTAAAAGGCAAAACCTTTCTTTTTGCAGGAAATTAAAGCCATATGATGATCAGGAAGAACGGTCGGGCTTTTGTCCGGCATGGATGAAAATACAGGAGGAAAATGCAATGAACATCATGGAAAAGATGTCTGAGCGAATCAGTGCAATGAAGAACCCCACTGTTGCGGGATTGGACACCCGTATGGAATACCTGCCGGAAGAGTTTGTAAAGGGCATCATGCCCAACGGCATTCATTCTTTTGAAGAAGCTGCTCAGGCGATATATCAGTACAATGTGCGTCTGATTGATGCGCTTTGTGACATTGTTCCGGCGGTAAAGGTGCAGGTGGCATACTACGAGATGTATGGCCCGGCCGGCATGGAGGCATATGAAAAGACGATCCGCTATGCACATGAGAAAAACATGCTGGTCATGGCTGATGTCAAGCGCAACGACATTGGAACGACGGCGGCCTGCTATGCCAATGCGTATATTGGAAAGACGGAACTGCCGGACGGAGCCCAGCGTGGATTTTCTTCGGATATGGCTACGATCAATCCGTATCTAGGCGTGGACGGCATTAAACCCTTTACAGATGCCTGCCGTGAAAATGGAACGGGCGTGTTTGTCTTGGTGAAGACATCCAACCCATCCTCTGGGCAGCTTCAGGATATGAAGTTTGAAGATGGGCGCACACTTTATGAGGCGGTAGCGGATCTGGTTGAAGAGTGGGGAGAGGAAACCCGCGGCGAGACCGGCTATTCTGCCGTCGGCGCGGTTGTGGGGGCGACCTATCCCCAGCAGGGAGTGGCGCTGCGTGAGCGCATGCCGCACACCTTCTTCCTCGTGCCGGGTTATGGTGCGCAGGGGGCAACCGGCGCGGACATCGCCGGCTGCTTTGACGGGAATGGCAGCGGTGCGATTGTCAACGCCTCTCGCTCCATTCTCTGTGCATGGAAGAAGCGGGAAGGGATGCCCTTTGACGAAGCCGCGCGCGAAGAGGCTTTGCGCATGCGCGAAGACCTGTGCAGCAGCCTGAAAGCGGCAGGCAAGGAACTGAAGTGAGTTCTTGAGGAAGAACGATACTGTCTGATTCAAATTAAAAGCACTCGGGGGTTAGCCTGAGTGCTTTTTGATTAATTCGCCATATTTCTGCGCTGCAATGTCCAGAAGTTCCTGTTCACTTTCAATTTCGACAGCATATGGATGCTTTTTTCCGCATTTTCCAAACAGTTTTTTTAAAGCGGCTGCCTTTTCGGCGTTATGCTCATAAAACAGCGCGTAAGCGTATTGCGTGCGGATGACAGACGGGAATGTGTGCATCTGCTTCATGAACTTTTTCAATTCTTTGGTGTACAGGCGGTCGATAACGGCCTTATCATTTTCGCCGATCAGCTCACAATACAGCCTGTCGCAGATAAGCAGATATCTATGAAGGGGCAAAATGCCTGAATTCGAGGATAGAAGCCGGTCAATCAAGGGGATAACGTCCTCAAAAGCCAGATTATCCAGCAGCCTGTTTGCGTAAAATACAGCTATTGAGGCAATCATGCTGTTTTTCATATGGTTGTCATCGGGCAGAACAAACCACTCTTGAGGCATATCTTTCAGACGAATACCTTTTGAAATCTGCTCATTGATCTTCATTTGCAGCCAGAAGGAGTAAGAAGCCTCGGGAGATTTGGAAAGCTCCAAGGCGTTGTAGCCATCGTTGTTGATCAAACCGCACTTCAGGGGGATGCCGTTTGTCAGGGCGAGGGCAAAACCTGTAAGGTACAGCATCAGAAAGAAGAGGGAGAGAATGAAATTGTCATTGAAAAGAAAGTACAGCGCGACGCAGACAGGAACAGTTGCAAGATTCATGAGCGGCCCGCCGAGGTTGTAAAGGACAACGGGAACCTTTCCATCGACCAGATCGGGCGGATTCATCAGACACTGACCGCCGGTTCCTGCCACGGAAAGCCTGCGGAATTTGATTTTTCCCTGCTCTTTCACCCACATGAAGCTGCCGATTCGGAAGGACGAGAAAGTGTAGCCGGATAAAAGACCGGCGACCAGATGACCTGCTTCATGGATTACGGTCTGCAAAAACAGAGCTATACAGATAATCACCAGCGCAGCAGCCCAGCGAAGCAGAAATTGTCCTTCAAAAAACGGTGAATGGGGCAAAGCAGATGAGAGTTTGCCTATGGCGATGCCGCAGAAAAAGCCAATCAGCGCACAGATCAGAATGAGGATGAGACTGGAAAATCTATTTTTTTTGCTATTTTTACGCTGCGTTTTACCCATATCGTGCTCCTTTTGCATCTGTTGGGAAGAAAAAACAATTATGGAAACAGTATAACAGGTTTCAGTGAGCAGGACAATCCTAAAATTATCGGGCTGACAAAGAAGGATGCTTAAAAAGTCCGCTTCTCAAAAATGGAGGACGCATAACAGTTAAAAATTCCAGCAGGAACCAAGCACATGCTTTGATTTCCTGCTGGAATGTATGTGATGAGTTTTTAGAACAATGAGTTTGCGTACAGCTCTTTCATGCTTATTCAGCAAGTGTTTCCAGAGATTTGACATCAAGCAGCTCAATGCTGCCGCGCGTTAAGCGCAGAAGGCCTTCTCTTTGAAGGTAACGCAGCATCCGGGTGATGACTTCGCGCGCTGTGCCGAGGTGGCCTGCAATCCGTTCGTGCGTCAATTTAAGCGTGGTACTGTTTTCAAGGCGGCTTTCTTCCACAAGGAATGCAGCCAAACGCTTGTCCTGACTTTTCCACATGATTTGCTCAATCAGCCACATGATCTCAGAAAAGCGGCTGGCCATGATTTCGTTGGTATAATTGGCGAGAGCGGCGGATTGTTCCATCACGTGCTTATAGATGTCAGGAGGAATTACAAAGATTTCCGAATCCTTTTCCGCTTCAACGGTGACGTCAAACTGGATGCTGCGCAGGATGCAGGACGCGGAGAAGAGGCAGAAATCCATCTCGAACAGGCGATAAATCGTGATTTCGCGCCCCTCGTCTGAGCGGATGAATGCGCGAAGCTGGCCTGTTTTGACAAGAATCAGCCCCATACAGTCTGCCATGCCATTATGAAGAACGGTGCCTTTGGAAATGGTGCGCATGGTGACGGTATTTTCAAGAAGAAGCTGTTCAGAAGGTGTCAGCTTGTCCCAGATGGGAAAGGCTTTTGAAAACTCCACGTGTATTCCTCCCTGAGAAAATCAGAAAATGTGCTTTTCCAGATAGTTGACCTCGTTCATCCACAGTTCCATCTGTGCATCGGACGGCATGCGCCAGTCGCCGCGGGGAGACAGGCTGACGGCAACGATCTTCGGACCGTCCGGCATGGCGGAACGCTTGAACTGCTGGGTGAAGAAGCGGCGGACAAACGTGCGCAGAGTGGAGAGAATTTCCCGGGGGGCATACTGTCCGTCAAACGCGCGCAGAGCCAGCTCATAGAGCCGGATGGGAGAGGAGCCGCTTTCCATCATGTGATAGAGGAAGAAATCGTGCAGCGCATAGGCGCCAAGTGTATCTTCTGTGCGCTGGGTGAGTTCGCCTTCCCTGGACGGGATCAGCTCCGGGGAAATGGGGGTATCCATGATATCCTCAACGACCGATACAACTTCATCGCCAAAGAGGCTGGCTGCATAGCGCAGAAGCGGACGAATCAGCGTCTTGGGAATGGAGGCGTTGACATTGTACATGCTCATCTGATCGCCGTTGTAGGTACACCAGCCCAGCGCCAATTCGCTCAGATCGCCTGTTCCCAACGCCAGAGCATTAAACTTGTTGGCGAAGTCCATGACAATCTGCGTCCGCTCACGCGCCTGAGAGTTTTCATAGCAGACATCATGGATATCCGGATTTTGCCCGATATCCTCAAAATGCTGTGCGACAGCCGCGCCGATGGAGATGGTTTTGGAAGTACAGCCAATAAGCTCCATCAGCTTGAGCGCATTTTGAAGCGTGCGGGAACCGGTGCCCAGTCCCGGCATGGTGATGCCTGTCAGGCCGGTCATGTCATAACCGGCACGTCTAAAGGCATAGGCAGCGGCCAGCAGTGTGAGCGTAGAGTCAAGGCCGCCGGATACACCCAAAACAGCGCGCTTTGTACCGACACATTCCATGCGGGTGATGAGCGCAGTAGCCTGAATGGTCAGGATGTCTTCTTCGTCGCGACCGGAACCGTCTGGAACAAATGGCAGCGAACGCATTGGGCGCAGAAGCCTGTCATCATGCGGAATAACGGGGAAGTCGAAGAAAACATGATGCAGCGGCACAACAGTTTCATCGGAAAAACTATGGCGCAGACGGCGTTTGTATTCCAGACACTGAACGTCTATATCTGCGATGGCATAGGAGGATGTGCGCTGAAAGCGCTCGTTTTCGCTGAGCATACTGCCGTTCTCGTAGATGCCGGCATAGCCGGAGAATACCAGATCGGTGGTGGACTCGCCATATCCGGCGCTGGAATACAGATAACCGCACAGACAGCGTGAACTTTGCTGGGCAATCAGCTCGCAGCGGGTCTTATGCTTGCCGACCAGCTCATTGGAGGCGGAAAGATTGGCAATCAGAAGCGCACCGCTTGCACACAAGGATGAGGACGGCGGGATCGGAACCCAGAGGTCTTCACAGATTTCCACGCCGAAAGAGAAGCGGCCGCAGTTGAAGCAAAGCCCGCTGCCCACAGGCACATCCTGACCGAAAAGGTGTGTGCTTTCGGGAGCAGTGCGGCCCGGCTCGAACCAGCGGCGCTCATAGAATTCGCCGGAGTTGGGCAGATGCAGTTTTGGAACGATGCCAAGCAGCCGCCCTCTGGAAATGACGGCGGCGCAGTTGTACAGCCTGCCGTCCAGATCAAGAGGAAGGCCCACGATAAACGTGCAGCGAACATCCAGATCCAGCAGGGTTTTCAAGGCGCGAAGGCAGCCGTCCAGAAGGGCGGGCTGAGGGATCAGGTCACCGCAGGTATATCCGCACAGCGCCAGTTCGGGAAAGACACACAGATCAGCACATTCCTGATCTGCTTTTCTGAGCAGGGAGGTAATCTCCTGAGCATTTTTTTCGGGAGATGCAAGAAATACGCGCGGCACAGCGGACATCGCGCGAATCATGCCGGAAACTGCAGGCATGGGAAAATGTCTCCTTTCGTGCGGTCAAAGCCGCAGAATACAGCACATACTTTACCACAAAATCGTTCAAAATACAAACACAGCGGCAAGACCGCAGGGAAGGAGCGGAAAAATGAGGGCGCGATGGACGGACCTTGCGGTGGAAGCGCAGGAGAACTGGACACAGATGGAACGCGTGGGTAAAGGAATTGAGCGCACGGTGGTGCGCATTGAAAGTGACGAAGATGCACAGCGGATCGGGCGTCCCAAAGGCGTGTATGTAACGCTGAGCTGTCCGCAGACGCTGACGATTGAACTGGAAGCGAGAAAAGCACTAAGCAGCGAACTGGCAGAAGCCATTTCACAGATGCTTCCGCCGCATACCCGCACAGTGCTTGTGGCAGGGCTGGGCAACCGCAACGTGACCCCGGATGCACTTGGCCCAAGGACAGTGGATCGGGTTCTTGTGACGCGGCATATGGCGGGATGTCTGCCCGAGGATGTTGAAGAGCGAATAGGCAGCGTCTGTACCGCATCGCCAGGTGTACTGGGCGTCACAGGTATTGAGACAGCGGAAGTGCTTCGAGGAATGGTGGAACACGTGAAGCCTGATGCAGTCATCGCAGTGGATGCACTGGCAGCACGCAGTTCCAGCAGAATTTGTTCCACCATTCAGGTTGCCGACACGGGCATAAGCCCCGGTTCCGGCGTGGGAAATCACCAGAAAGCGCTTTGCACGCAGTCGCTTGGCGCGCCTGTTCTGGCAGTTGGCGTGCCGATGGTGGTCTATGCTTCGACTATCGTGGGCGATGCACTGAGCGCATTTAGTCAGGATGCGGCTGAAAAAGAGGCTGCATCCTGCATCAAGCAAGTGGTTTCTGAGCAGTTGGGCGAGATGATTGTCACCCCGAGAGAGGTGGATGCGCTTGTGGAACGCATGGCGGGCATTTTGGCCGAGGGAATCAACATGGCGCTGCATCCTGGACTGGAAGCGGCGGAAATCGCGCAGCTTATGGCGCAGTAAAGGAGGATATCATGAAGAAAAAAACAACGGCTGTACTGGCACTCTGTCTGATGCTGACGGCAAAAACAGTGTGTTCTGAACCCATGGAAGACGAGCCTCCGTTTACACTCCAAAGCCCCAGCGCCATTTTAATGGAAGCCTCGACGGGACGCGTGATTTTTGAAAAGAATGCGGATGACCGCCGCCCTGTGGCCAGCGTCAACAAGGTAATGACGATTCTTTTGACGCTGGAGGGGATTGATTCTGGACGCATTCACGAAAAAGACAGCGTGAGCGTTTCGGCACATGCGGCCAGTATGGGCGGCAGTCAGGCTTTTCTGGACGCGGGATCAAGCTATACTGTGCGCGAACTGCTCAAAACAGTGATCATAGCCAGCGCAAACGATTCGGCAGTGGCGCTGGCAGAATATATGGATGGAACAGAAGAAGCATTTGTCAGACGCATGAATCAGCGAGCTGCGGAACTTGGTCTTGAAAATACGCATTACGCCAATTGTACGGGGCTGCCTGCACAGGATCATTTCACGACAGCACGAGATGTGGCGCATCTGAGCGCAGAATTGGATAAACATCCTTTGTATTACGAGTTCTCTAAAATATGGATGGATGAGATTCGCCATCCAGGCGGACGCGTGACGGGGCTGACGAATACCAACCGGCTGATTCGCTTCTACCCGGGATGTGATGGATACAAAACAGGATCGACCAATGAGGCAAAATACTGTCTGTCTGCAACAGCAAAGAAAAATGACATGCGGCTGATTGCAGTGGTGCTGGGTACACCGGCTGGACAGACGCGCTTTGATGAAGCGCGTGCGATGCTGGAATACGGTTTTTCAAGCTATCAGATGTTTTGCCCGGTAAAGGAAGGGCAGAAAATGGGCGCAGAAATACCTGTTCGGCTGGGAGGGCGCGACAATGTGAGTGTCGTCAGCGGCGGAACAAGTCGGCTGCTTTTGCGCAAAGGGGAACAGGAAAACATTTCTCTGGAAGCGGCGCTCAAAGAGCGGATTCAAGCACCTGTCCACAAAGGCGATGTGCTGGGAGAAATTCGGGTGAAAAAGGATTCTCAGGTTTTACAGACGCTGCCCGCTGTTGCGGGAGAAAGCGTAGAACTGCCGGGTATGATTGATGCGCTTTTGCAAATCAGGGATAATTTCATGATTGAGAGTTTTAAAAAAGCTCAATAAGCAGAACCCCCTCCGTTCTCATTTCCTTGAACGGAGGGGGTTGTTTCAATAGATACGGATCAGATCAACCCCGAAACGAGGATGACGACAATCAGCGCGGGCAGAACAAACTGGAACAGCGGCTTGAGTAAGCGCGGCAGCTTAATGCCTTCGCCGGTGTTGGCTTCATCCAAATAGCGATCGAAGCCCCACCCCCAGCGGGTTACGCAGAAAAGCAGGTAGACAAGGCTTCCAATGGGCAGAAGCAGGTTGCTGACCAGGAAGTCTTCGCCGTCCAGAATCGTGCTTCCAGCACCCAGCGGCGTGACCCCGCTCCACAGGTTGAAGCCAAGAACACAAGGGATGCTTGTTATCAGCACGAAGATACAGCCGATGATGGAAGCCTTCTTGCGGTCGATGTGTGTGAAGTCCATCAGGCTGGCGAGAATGTTTTCAAACACGGCGATAACCGTGGTGAAGCTTGCAAAGGACATGAACAGGAAGAACAACGTGCCCCAAATGCGTCCGCCGGCCATGCTCGTGAAGACATTGGGCAGGGTGACGAAGATCAGGCGAGGGCCGGCATCCGGCGAGATACCGAAGGAAAAACAGGCAGGGAAGATGATCAGTCCCGCAGAGATGGCCACCAGCGTGTCCAGCGCACAGATGCGCACGGCTTCGCTGGCGAGCGTGTGCTTGCGGTTCATGTAGCTGCCAAAGATTTCCATGGCACCAACGCCAAGACTTAACGTGAAGAAGGATTGATTCATTGCGGCGACGACTACTTTGCCCAATCCAACTTCCTTGGCACGATCCAGACTTGGCAGAAGATAGAAAGACAGGCCATCCCGGGCGCCTGGAAGGAAGAAGCTGTGACCGGCCAGAACGACGATCAAAACCAGAAGCGCGACCATCATAACCTTTGTGATGCGCTCAACGCCATTTTGAAGCCCGAAGCTGCAGATGAAGAAACCAAGGAGTACTGTGATGACCATGAAGCCGCCCATTTCGACGGGATTGGCCAGCATGGCATTGAACACACCGCCAACCTGTTCGCTGGACAGCCCTGTAAAGGTGCCGGTGAGAAATTTAAAGAAATAACTAAACATCCAGCCGTTAACGGTGGTGTAGTACATCATCAATATGCAGCAGCCCAACAGGCAGACCGGGCCGTGCCAGTGCCAGCGGGTTCCCACGGGTTCCAGCGCGCGATACGCATTTGTGGCGGTGCCGCGACCGGCGCGGCCAACGGCCAGCTCCATGGTCAGGACGGGGACGCCAAGCAGCAAAAGGAACAGAAGATAGAGCAGGACGAATATGCCGCCTCCGTTCTGACCTGTGACCGTGGGGAAACGCCAAACGTTTCCAATGCCGATTGCGCAGCCGGCGCTTACCAGAATGAAGCCCAGGCGTGAGGCGAAACTTTCGCGTTTTTTCATGGAAAAGTCCCCCTTTGATTGAAAGATACGACCAGTATAAGACAAATGTTTAAAATATGCAAGAACTATTTTAAAACTTTTAAAAGTGAAGAGATTAAATGACGTTATGAGTTAAAAATGAATATTAAAAATCAAAATATTTAAAATTGAACAAAGGGAAGCAGGGGCATATCAGATAAATGAGAATGAAAAGAGCTGCGTGAAAGAAAAATGGATGGACAGACAATTCGCTGCAGAGGGAATAAAAAACGAGACATCTGACTGTGAAAGCAGAAGTCTCGTTTTGAAAATCAGGGGAGTGTCAGACATGGTCTGTCATGATTCGGATGATCTCTTTATCAGTTTCGCGCATGCCTAACCTGCCTAATCTTCCGACATTGCGGATTGTATTTTCAACGCCCTTGGTTATAATGCCATCTCCGCCTCTAAATTGTTGGCCGCACTGGATCATGTGGAACCCCATAATGCCTGCTTCCACAGAAGCGGAAATTTTAGCGGCACAGGAAGGTTTTGCACCGTCACAGATTAAACCGGAGACGATAGCTAAAGAATTGACCAATGTGTGTGAAATTTCATAGAGGCCGCCATTGTGAAGAAACGCGATGCCGGCCCCGGCACAACAGCCAGCAATGACAGCTCCGCAGTAAGCGCTGAGCCGACCGATGCCAGTTTTGATATGGATGGTCAACAGATCAGAAAGAAGAACAGCGCGGAGCATGGTTTCGCGGTTGACATTGAGTTCTTTTGCATATTCAATAACGGGTACAGAAGCGGTGATTCCCTGATTGCCGCTTCCGGAAACGATGATAACAGGCAATTCACAGCCGCTCATGCGTGCATCGGAACCGGCGGCAGCCATGTAGCGGGCACGATATTGAATCGCTGAGCCACAGGTTGTTTTTATGACTTTGCCGATATTGGCGCCCCAGCTGCCGCGCATACCTTCTTGAGCGATAGCATAATTATCTTGAATCTGTCGATCAATCATTTCTTTAACATCGTCCAGATCACAGGTTGTAGCAAAGTCATAGATGCTTTCCACAGACATACAGCTTCTGTCAGTGAGACTTTCAGATTGAACGGAGACTTTTCCATTTTTTAAAATTTCGACACCGTTGCGTTCAATGAGAACAATATGTGTGTGATAATCTTCGATTCGCAGGCGCACTGTGTCCTGCTTGGCACGAAGGGTGATTGTGATAGCGAATACGACATCTCGTTCGTCTGGAGCAACGCGGATGTCGCAGGATTTGAGAAAACTGGAAATAGCAGACTTTTCTTCGGGTGTGACATCACGAATTACTTCCAGAACTTTTTGTGCTTTGCCGGCTACGATACCGGCTGCTGCCGCCGCTTCGATACCTTTGAGGCCGTTTGTATTGGGTACAATGACGCTTTTGACGTTTTTAATGATGTTTCCACTGGCTTCAATAAACACTGAGTCAGGCATTTTTCCGAGAATTTCACGCGCTTTGGCGGCACCATAAGCGATTGAGATGGGTTCAGTACAGCCCATTGCGGGCACAAGTTCTTCTTTCAGAATCTGGGTAAAGTGGTGATAGCGCGAATCAGTTTTCAACATGATTGTACATTCTCCTTTTTGATGTGAATTTGAAAATTAAAGGATTTGTAAAGTTTTAGAAAGCGTATTTATGCTGCGAGCACCGGTTTCTTCCAGAACAAGCAGATCTTCGATGCGAACGCCAAAACGGCCGGGCAGATAAATACCTGGTTCGCAGGAAAAGACATTGCCCGGTTCCAAAGGCAACTGTGAATCGGAAGAAATAAATGGAGGTTCATGACCATCCAGCCCGATGCCGTGCCCGAGGCGGTGTGGAAAATAGTTGGCATAACCGGCCTTGTCGATGACATCTCTTGCGGCACGGTCTACAGAGAAAGCAGTATTGCCGACAACAGCGGCGTGTTGTCCTGCGAAAAATGCTTCCAACACAACAGAATAAATGTTTTCAAATTCCGCAGGAGCTTTTTCAACGACGAATGTGCGGGTAAAGTCGGCATGATAGCCTTTATAAGTGCCGCCAATATCAAACATTAGAACATCACCGGGGCGGATGATTCTATCGCTGTTGATATGGTGAGGAGAAGATGTGTTTTCTCCAGAGGCGATAATGCCTTCACCGACAGAATCAAAGCCTTCCTCGAGACGAAGCTGCATCAGCTGTCTGCTGACCTCGCGTTCGCTCTTGCCGACAAGGGATGTTTCCAGCAGCCGTGTCAGTCCGCGTTCTGCCATTCGCTGAGCAGTTTCTAGAATAGTGATTTCTTCTGCGGATTTTTGACGGCGCATGGGGGCAAGAAGCTGATCCGCATTGACATAATGAAGATCAGGGCGTTTTTCCTGAATAGCGAGCAGCAATTGTGCTTGCATTTCTTTTCCGATTGCTGCGAACTGACCGCGGCAGGGAAGCAGGCTGCACAATAGGGAAAGCACATCCTGTCCGTCTTTATAGTAGACAGGGAGGATGTCATTTAACTTTCCTTCTACGTTTTCCCGTTCAAATCCGGGCATAAGCAGAGAAGCGCGAGAAGCAGTCAGAATGAGTGCGGTGATTCGTTGAGCGGGCTTTTTATAAAGACCTGTTAAATAGAGAAAGTCGGTAGATGGCGTCAGAATTAAGGCGCTTATCCCTTGTTTTTGCATTTGCTTCATAAGAAGCTGGCGGCGATTTTGAAAAACTTCCATGCAAATAACCCCTCCTGTAAAACTGAAACCGTCCAATTATTCATCTAAATGGACTTAAAGGTGAAATAGAGGCATTTCTTATAAGAATGAGAATGTAGAATTCAGTGAAAAAGGGAAACTTGACAAAAAATGAAAAAATGAAATGTTTGATATTGACAACGAATTCTACTGATGATATTATTGATAATATCAGGAAAGGCAATGAGAGTCAACGCCTATTCCATAAAAAATGAAAATTTTTAGCGAAAAGCAGTTGAAAAGGAGAGAATAAGATGAACAAAAAGGAAAGAGTATTTAATCTTCTGGATGGAAAAGAAGTTGATCGAGTTCCGACAGGGTTCTGGCTCCATTTTCCGGAAAGTATGCATCATGGTGAGGCAGCTATTCAGGCACATATGGATTTTGTACATAAGACAGATGCTGACATTTTGAAAATCATGAATGAAAACGTGCTCTGCGATGAGGACTGCAAAATTCTGAGTACAGCTGATCTGAACAAATTCCGCAGATTCTCGCGCAAGGATAAGCAGTTCATTGATCAGATGGATATTATTAAACGCATTGCAGATCAAGCACAGGGCGAATATCCGATTTTAGCAACCATCCATGGACTTGTTGCTTCTGTATTTCATGCAACTGGGTTTGCCGGAAACTATCCCGGCATGGGGTATGGACTTTCGATTTTCAGCCGCGAAAAGCCTGAGAAAATGAAAGATGTTTTTGCAAAGTTTACAGACAGCCTGATGGAACTTGTGGACTGTTCTCTTGAAGCGGGAGCAGACGGAATTTTTTATGCAGCGCTGGGCGGAGAAAGAAACTGGTTTTCTCATGATGAGTACATGGAAGTTGTTAGCGGCTATGAGAAACAGCTTTATGACCATATTAAAGAAAAAACATCTTTTAATGTACTGCACATCTGCAAATCAGATATTGACTTTACAAGATTCACTGGCTTAGAACCTGCAATTGTCAACTGGAGCGTATATCATAACCATCTGAGCTTGACGGAAGGAGCAAAACTTTTTCCAAACAGTGTAATTCTCGGCGGATTTGAGGATCGAAGCGGCGTTCTTGTAAACGGAACGAAGGAAGAAATTCGAGCTCATACGTTTAAAGTACTTGACGAGATGAAGGACAGAAGATTCATCGTGGGTTCGGACTGCACCCTTCCTACAGAGATTTCTACGGATAGAATTCGCTGCGTGGTGGATGCAGTGGCAGGAAGAGAATAAAGAGTAAAACCGCCCAATAAAAAAAGAGCAGTTTGAGCTGCTCAATTCCTTGATGTTATAGTTGAATGATTCAGAGAGCCAGAAGGTTTTTTTCCATTTGAAGAATATCGGCAGAAAGAAGCGCACGGGCTGTTTCAAGGTCTTGTTTTTCGATGGAGTCAGTGATACGGTCGTGTATATGGCTTTTAGGCGTTGAAGGAATGATGCTTTCCTTTTGAACGCAGAACAGCTGGGCATATGCTCTTGTACAGATGGCCAATGTGTTTTTCATGTATTCCAGCACATAGGAATTTCCAACTTCTTCAGCAAGGGCGAGATGAAAGTTGACGTTGTTGTTCCAGGCAGTCCACATGGTTTTTTCTTCGGAAGAATTTGCCCTTTGCCAATTTAAATCGCGCAGATGAGCGATGAAATCCGCGGATGGGTGAGCGATCAGCCTGGTTAGACAAAATTGTTCCAAGCACATGCGGATTTCGGTGAGATCATGAATGTTTTTTGCATTGATCTGCACGACTTGATAGCCGCAGCGGGGAATACTTTTGAGAACGTTGTCATGACAGAGCTGAATCAAGGCTTCGCGCACTGGTGATTTGCTGATGCCGAAGTGAGCGATTAACTGCTTCTCCGTAATGATATCGCCGGCCTGAATCGTTCCATTGCAGATCATTTCAATGGCCTGCTGGTAGACAGTATCTTTTAATGTGTTCATGGTCATCAGGATAATCTCCTTTTAATCATTTGTGTAAACTGAAATTTCAGCCTATACAAGAGATATCTTTAAACACATAATAACGAGATTTTCAAGACCTGTCAATAGCGCTGAATGGATAATAAAAGAAGAGAATTGTCTGATATGCACATGTGTTGGTGAAATAGTCATTTAAAAATGATAAAATTTTATTGCATGTTCTTTCGGTTTTATAGTATTATTATTGATAATATCAAAATGTGCTTTGTATACTATGACGAACAGGAATGTGGCTGGCAGCCTGTCACTTTGAAAAGTTGACGACAAATAAGTATAAGACGGGGGAGAAGCATGAGTAAATTACGTTACATCATCAAACGCCTGCTGATTGCCATTCCAACCTTTTTAGGCATTACCATGCTGGTGTATCTGCTTGCATCCATGACACCAAGTTCACCACTTGAGATCATGTTTAATGATCCAATGGCAACGATGGAACAGATGGAACAGATGGAGAAGGCAATGGGACTGGATCAGCCTGTCTACATCCAGTATCTGCGTTGGCTGAAAGGATTGCTGACAGGCAATCTGGGATACTCGTACAGAACGAGTCAGCCGGTTATGAGTATGGTCCTTGAACGCATCGGACCGACGCTGCTTCTAACAGGGACGGCAATGCTTATTACATTTTTGATTGCGCTTCCGCTGGGCATCATGGCGGCATACAAGCCCTATTCCAAATGGGATTATGTTTCATCTGGAATTTCCTTTGTTGGAGTTGCACTTCCTAACTTTTTTGCTGCACTGGTTCTCATTTATCTTTTTAATGTCAAATTGAAGATATTTCCATCTTCTGGCATGTACGATTCTTCTGGAACAAGGTCGTTTGGCATGCTCATGCATCATTTGGTGCTTCCAGCGGTTGTATTGGCGATTCAGTACATAGGAAGCTTGATTCGCCAGTGCCGCGGCTCGATGATGGAAGTGCTTCAAAGTGATTATGTGCGCACTGCTCGTGCAAAAGGGCTTTTGGAGCCTCCTGTTTTGGTGGGCCATGCGCTTAGAAATGCGTGGATTCCGCTGATTTCATGGTTTGGCATGCAGCTTCCCGCGCTGATCGGCGGTGCAGTTGTTACCGAACAGATTTTTGGCTGGCCAGGACTGGGCAGTTTGATGGTGCAGTCTATTAACGCAAGGGACTATCCCACGATTATGGGGATCACTGTGGTCATTGCGGTTGTTGTGCTTATTGGCAACTTGATTGTGGATCTCTTGTACAATCTTCTGGACCCGCGAATTCGGTATTGAAAAGGAGGAAGAACTGTCATGACAAACAGCAAAGCTGCTGGAAAGCCCCAGCAGACCGCAGAGGCCAGTTCCTACTTCAAAGACGTTGTCAGTCGGTTTAAAAAGCATCGATTGGCGATGATCAGCCTTGTTGTATTGGTGATTGAAGTGTTGATGGTGGTGTTTCTGCCCATTGTTCTCCATCTTGATCCTTATACAACAGACTATGAAACATACTTTGGCGCCGGCCCAAGCAGCAAACACTGGCTGGGGACTGACGACATTGGCAGAGACTGCTTTGCCCGCTTCTTATATGGTGGACGTGTTTCGTTGATGGTAGGCATTCTGTCGGCTATTTTGAGTCTGGCGATTGGCGTTCCGTTGGGATTGCTGGCCGGTTATTACAGAGGCTGGGTGGAAACGATCATTATGCGATTGGCAGATATATTCATGTCTTTTCCGTCAATGGTCTTGATACTCGTTCTGGTTTCTGTGCTGGGACCGTCCGTTGTCACGGTTACAATTGTTATTGGCATCCTTGGCTGGCCGCGGTTTGCTCGAACGATTTACGGAAATGTGCTTTCTGTTCGAGAAAGCGAATACGTGGAAGCAGCGCGCGCGATTGGTACAAAAGATGGTCAAATTATGACCAAGTACATTTTGCCTAACACATTTGCACCGGTGCTGATAGCTTTTACATTCCGCGCAGCGCAGGCAATCATTACAGAGTCTTCTCTGAGCTTTCTTGGAATGGGTGTTCAGGCACCTCAAGCTTCTTGGGGCAACATCCTTTATGATGCACAATCTATCAGCGTGCTGGCAACAAGACCGTGGTTCTGGCTTCCGCCGGGAATTGCTTTGCTGGTAACAATTCTGTGCATTAACTTCCTGGGTGATGGTCTTCGTGATGCGCTGGATACTAAAATGGTCATCTAATTCGCATGGAGAGATGCGAATTTGATAAAAAAACATAGGAGGAATCAAAATGAAAAAGTCGTTTGGAAAAGTCGTCTCGATTCTATTGGCTGCCATGCTTCTGCTTGCGGCAGGCATCGTGGGCGCAGCAGCGGATGCCCCAGTCACCGTCACCATGGCGATGACAGCACCGTGGGAAACCTTCATTCCATTTAACACGACCAATGG
The DNA here is from genome assembly GCA_020025205.1 of Christensenellaceae bacterium. Classification (GTDB taxonomy): domain Bacteria; phylum Bacillota; class Clostridia; order Christensenellales; family Aristaeellaceae; genus Ventricola. The sequence goes on from JAHHSO010000002.1 coordinate 83,664, forward strand.
CAATACGGATGCTGTGCTTGAGTTGATGTTTGATAAGATGATTGTTGTTTGCGCAGACGGCAACCACGAACCGCGGCTGGCAGACAGCTGGGAGCAGGACGGTCTGGTTCTGACCTTCCATCTTAATGAAAATGCAGCCTGGCATGACGGCACTCCGCTGACGGCAGATGACGTAGTGTTCACTTGTGAGCTGATGGCAGATCCGGCCATTAACCATCCACGCCGCAGCAAAGTGGGGTTCTTTGTAGGCACGGACAAGAGCGGCATTCGTCTGCCGGAAGAAGAGTTTGGTGTCAAGGCGTTGGACGAACATACGGTTCAGTTTACCATGAAAGAACCGGCGCCGCTGTCTTACATGATGGCGATGACCTTCCGAGATTTCTATGTGCTGCCCAAGCATCTGCTGGAAGATATTCCGGCAGAGCAGGTGATGACGCATGAATTCTGGCAGCATCCTATCGGTTCCGGCCCTTGTGTATTTGAGAGCAGCATTGCGGGTGAGCGAGTTGAATTTACGGCCAACAAGAATTATCATCTGGGGGCCCCGCAGTTTGACCGGTTCGTTGTTCGTGTTGTGGCTGCGTCCAACCTGCTGAGCGGTCTCATGAGCGGGGAAATCGACATTGTTGCCGGCGCAGGTTTGGGCAACATTCCGAGTAATGACTGGGACATGGCGCAGATGCAGGACAACCTGGTGACAGAGTCTGTCAAGTCTTTGGGATATCAGTATCTGGCAATGAATGTGAACAACGTCCCCAAGGAAGTTCGTCAGGCTGTGAATATGGCCATCAACCGCAATGTACTTGTGAATAATCTGATGCGCGGCGAAGGCGAGGCGGCTGCGGGCCCGCTGCGTGAAAATCATCCATATTTCAATCCGGAACTTCTGCCGATTCCTTATGATGTAGAGAAGGCAGCTCAGATGGTCAAGGATTCCGGGTTTGACACAAGCAGAACGTATGTGCTCAGAGTGTCCAAGGGTAACGAAGTGCGGGAAAAATCGGCACCTCTCATCCAGCAGGATCTGGCGAAGATTGGTATTAAGGTTGAAATTATGACCACCGACCATCCGACACATCTGGCGGAGTGCCGAAAAGGCAATTATGACTTTGCCCTCATCGGCTCTGGCGGAAGCCCGGATCCGGCGGAAAGCTGCATCAACGTTCGCCCCGGGCATGTGAATAACTTCTCTCAGAATCAGGATAATTCTCTGTATGAGAAGGGCATGATTGAAGGATTTGCGGTCAACAGCTATGAAGAACGGCTGCCGATTTATCAGGAATATCAGATGATGCTTCGCGATCAGGTACCGTTCAGCTGGCTGTATTTCCAGAATGATCTGGTTGCCTATAATAAGCGCATTTCTAACGTGCATTTTGAAAACTTCAGCCTGCTCAACCGTGCGGTCTGGGAGTGGGAAATCGCTAAGTAAAGATAGCAGGTTCCTGCTGTTCAAAGCGTTTTGGGCAGCAGGAACACCCTCCAGAAAGTACACACTGTCCATCACAAAGATGAAACAAATGAGGTAGACAATATGACGCAGCAGCCATTGTTGGAAGTCAATCAATTAGTGACCCAGTTTCGAACAAAACAGGGGTATGTCACCGCAGTAGACGGTGTCAGTTTTAAAGTACACAAGGGTGAGACACTTGGCATCGTGGGCGAATCCGGCTGCGGCAAAAGCGTGACCTCTTTGTCCATTCTTCAGCTGCTTCCCACGGGCATCGGCCGGATTCAAAGCGGTGAGGTGCTTTTTAACGGCGAAGACCTGACGAAAAAGACGAATAAAGAACTCAGTCATATCCGCGGCAAAGATATTGCCATGATTTTTCAGGATTCCATGACGTCTTTAAATCCTGTTTTAACCATCGGACGTCAGCTGGAGGAGACAATTGCTGTACACAGCAGCGCTCCAAAGCGTGAAATAAAGAAACAAGCATTGGAGATTTTGACGCGTGTAGGCGTTTCGGCGCCAGAACAGCGCCTTAAAGAATATCCGCATCAGCTCAGCGGCGGCATGCGTCAGCGGGTGATGATTGCCATGGCACTTTCCTGTAATCCTGCGCTGCTCATTGCGGATGAACCCACAACGGCACTGGATGTAACCATTCAGGCACAGATCATCGATCTCATGCTGGAACTCAAAAAGACGAGCAATGCGGCCATTATGCTGATCACGCACGACATGGGCGTTGTGGCGGAAATGGCTGATAACATACTGGTGATGTATGCTGGACAGGTTGTGGAATACGGTTCAGCAAAACAGGTTTTCAAAAATCCGCTGCATCCATATACAACGGGGTTGCTGGCATCCATTCCCCGCTTAGATAGGGATTCGGACAGGCTGTATGCAATTGGCGGGACAGTGCCCAGTTTGAATGCGATGCCGGAAGGCTGTCGATTCTGTGTGCGCTGCAATTGCTGTATGGATATCTGTAAAAAACACAGACCCCCTATGTTTGAAACGCCGGATGGTCAGCGGGTGCGGTGCTTTAAGCACAAAGACAGATATAAGGAGGTGGAAAAATGAGCGGAGAACAGCCTCTGCTTCAGGTGGAGCAGCTGAAAAAATACTTTACGTCTAAAAAAGAGTTTTTAGGCAGTCCACCTAAAACAGTTAAAGCGGTGGATGGGGTGACTTTTTCCATCAAACGCGGTGAAACGCTGGGTGTTGTTGGGGAATCAGGATGCGGCAAATCTACGCTGGGGCGGGCGATTTTGCGTCTGCATGAACCGGATAGCGGAAAAATTATCTATGACGGCATTGATATTAGAGCGCTGGATGCCAAGGAACTCAGAATGTATCGCCGGAAGATGCAGATTATTTTTCAGGATCCATATGCATCTTTGAACCCCAGAATGACAGTCAAGGAACTTATTGGAGCCTCATTGGATGTGTTTGGCGTGGGAGACAGGCAAGAACGCCTTGCACGGGTGATGAACATCATGGAGCGAGTTGGCCTTCCTTTGGAGTACATGAATCGCTATCCGCATGAATTCTCTGGCGGACAGCGTCAGCGCATTATGATTGCACGTGCTCTGATTATCAATCCAGAGTTTGTCATTGGGGATGAACCGGTTTCGGCGCTGGATGTTTCTGTGCGTGCACAGGTGCTGAATTTGATGCGTGATTTGCAGAATGACCTTTCTCTCACTTACATGTTTATTTCTCATGATTTGAGCGTTGTGCGCTATATTTGCAACAGAGTGATGGTCATGTATCTGGGCAAGGTGGTGGAAATTGCAGACAAAGAGGAATTGTATCATCATGCACAGCATCCTTATACGCAGGCGCTTCTCTCGTCCATCCCGATTCCAGATGTGGATGCATCAAGGAAGAGAATTCATTTGTCTGGCGATGTGCCAAGTGCTTATAATCCGCCGACAGGATGCCGCTTTCATACGAGATGCCCGTATGCGCGCAAAGAGTGTGCAGAAGTGGAACCAGAACTGCAAGATGCAGGCAGTGGGCATCTGGTAGCCTGTCATCTGGAAAAAAGATGAGGTGAAACATGGACAAGGAAAAAATGGCATCCTGGATTGACGCAAACTGGAACGCTTATTTGGAAGATACTATGACACTCATGCGGATACCTAGCGTATCTGTAAAAACGTCCGGTAAACATCCGTTTGGCAAGGCATGCGCTGATGTACTGGATTCGGCAATTGAAATTGGTCGAAGAATGGGTTTTCAAACGGAAAATCATGAGTATTACTGCGCCAGCATTGTAATGCCTGGAACCGGTTCAGGAGAAATTGGTATTTTCGCACACATGGATGTCGTGCCAGAAGGAACAGGATGGACGAATCCGCCTTATGAGCCCTGCATCAAAGACGGATGGCTGTTTGGCAGGGGAAGCGCGGATGATAAGGCGCCTGCGGTTGCAGCACTTTATGCCATGAAACTGCTTCAGGAATCGGGAATTCAGCTGCGCCACAGTGTACGCATGTTCCTTGGGGCAAATGAAGAAAACGGAATGGAAGATATTCAATATTACGTATTGAAGCATAAAGCCCCCGATTTTTCGTTTACGCCGGATGCCCCTTTTTCTGTTTGCTTTTCTGAAAAGGGAATTATACAGGCAGAATTTTCAACGACAATTCCAGATGAAATCTTGGAGTTTACGGCAGGAACAGCGGCAAATGCGGTGGCAGGCAGCGCTCGCGTACGGATGAAGAAAACGGAAATGCCTTATGTGAACCGTGAACGCTGGCCCCAAATTTCTGTGCATCAGGATGAAAATGAGATTATTGTGGAAGCTGAAGGACGTTCTGCTCATGCAGCATTTCCAGAAGGCTCCGTTAATGCTGCGGCGATGTTGGCGGGGTATTTGTGCGAAAGTGGACTGCTGAGCGACCAGTCTAAACAAAGAATACTGTATTTGTATGAGAAATATAGCGGTTATGATGGTGCTGAAATTGGAATTGAAGCGAAAAATGAGGAACTGGGCGATTTGACGGCTGTCATGAGCATGGTGCAAAGCAGGGAAGGAAAACTGGTACAGGTAATCAATATTCGCTATCCTGCAACGCAGAAAGCAGAGGATATTTATAAAGGGCTGCACCATGCGGCAGCGTTGTATGGCTGGACATGTACACAATTTAAAAATGACGCGCCTTCATATATGCCGCCTGATCATCCAATGGTTTGTAAATTAGATGCAATTTGCAGGGAACATCTGGGGGAAACGCTTAAACCTTATGCAATGGGAGGCGGAACTTATGCGCGACATCTTCCCAATGCAGTGGGGTATGGTCCCAATATCCGCGGCATGAAAAAACCGTGTCCACAAGGACACGGCGGCGGCCATCAGCCAGACGAGTGTGCCAACCTTTGTGTGCTTCGAGAATCAATCATGATTTATGCCCGTGCAATGGTAGCGATTGATACATGGTTGAATCAAGAAGGACAATTAAAAAAGAAAATGTAAAAGCAGCCAGATATACAAAACCTTCTATTGCGAAAAAAACAATAGAAGGTTTTTGAATGCGATATATAAAATATGATTCTGGACAAAATATGGTGCTGATGGCGGGGCTCGAACCCGCACGCCGTGAAGCAGGGGATTTTAAGTCCCCAGTGTCTGCCTATTCCACCACATCAGCATGGAAATTATTATACTGACTTTGGCTGGAATTGTCAAGGAGAAATCAGAGACGATAAAGGCGGCGATATTCACTGGGGGTTACGGAACAGGAGGATTTAAATACTTTTGAAAAATAGTTGTAGTCGGGAATGCCTACACGCTCGGCGATTTCCTGAATGGGAGCATTTGTGTTTTTAAGAAGTCCCTGAGCGGCAAGGACACGGCGTGCGGCGATCATGTGGGAAACACTCATGCCGCTTTCTCTGCGCGCAATGGCGCAGAGTTTGGTTTTGCCCATGGAGAGGGCGCGACAGAGCGTATCCAGAGACAGGGGCATAGCATAATACCGGTCGATGTAGGCCAGCAGACGTTCCCCGTCTGTGACGGCAGAAGTCAGGGGCATGCCTTCCAGCTGGGCATCGCTGATGCAGGCATAGACAAGGCGCAGACAGGAGTCCAGCTCCTCCTGCGTAATCACGCGCAAATCCTCAAATGATGAGCGCAGTGCATCAATTTGAGGATGTCCGGAGCATAGCGCACGCGTCTGCTGCCACTGCTGCTCAATGGGAGCATCGTCCAGCAATTCGCTCAAAAGGACGGTTGCGATATGACAGCCATGTTCCATGACCGGAACGGCGGCTTTCAGCAAACCGGCGTGGCAGCGATGAACGACTTTTCCGCAGCGACAAGATTCTTTGATGATAGAATTATCACCTGCCAGACAGCGGGTACAGGCAGCAGCGGTTAAACTGAGCTGACAGCAGAACGCACAAGGGGAGGAGGAAGTGTAAATTATGCGCTCATCAGCGTCGTAAAGAGAAAATTTAATTCCTGTGACGCGGTGAAGGTGTTTGAGCAAATCGGCGAGCGTGTTGAGTTGTTCGCATTTAAACATGATGAAAACCCCTTTTTTATATTGAAGGATTAAAAACAATCTGTTCTTCTATGATAGCATTTATCGCCTCAAAATGAAATATATTTCTATTATTTAGGAAGTTTTTCCCTATTCGATCGTGCGAAAAAGGCATACAATGGTAGAAAACCGATTTATCAGAATGAATAGACGGCGTTATTGAATGCAATTTAATGCTGTGCATGGGACAGGGCAATCTGTGTTTTTCAGAAGCGAATGAAAAGCATGTATCAAATAACAGGAAGGTATTAAAAAAATGTGCGGAATTGAAAAGATTTTGGAACTTGCCAGGCGGTTCGATATTCCTCAGGGAGAGATGACGGCAGCGCCGTTCGGAAATGGCCATATCAATGATACATACCGTGTTGTAGCGGAAGGGGAGAGTTTTATCTTCCAGCGTGTCAACAGCTATGTTTTTCCGAACCCGGCTGAGGTCATCGAGAACATTGAGCATGTGACGGAGTATCTTTGCGGCATCATTGATAAGGAAGGCGGAGATCCGCTGCGTGAAACGCTGACACTTGTGAAAACAAAGGACGGCGCTTACTTTACGCGCGATGATGACGGCGAAGTGTGGCGGATGTATCTGTTTATTGGGGATACCATCTCGTATGATCTGCCTGATACACCGGCGCTGTTTGAGCTTTCTGGCGAAGCGTTTGGCCGCTTCCAGAAGCAGATGGGCGGCTTCCCGGCAGAAACGCTCCATGAAAGCATTCATGATTTTCACAATACCCCTGAACGTTATCGCCAGCTGATGGATGCGGTTGAGCGTAACGAAGCAGGGCGTCTGGATGAGGTTGAGGCAGAACTTGCTTTCTGCAAACAGTATGAAAAGGAAGTCTGCACGCTTGTGGATGCGCTCAAGGCGGGCGAGATTCCGCTTCGCGTTACGCATAACGACACGAAGCTGAATAACGTTTTGCTTGATGCCAAGACGGGTAAGGGTGTATGTGTGATTGATCTGGATACGGTTATGCCGGGTCTTGCGGCGTATGACTTTGGTGATTCTATTCGTTTTGGTGCAAACACGGCAGAAGAAGACGAGAAGAATCTGGAAAAGGTACAGTTTTCAATTCCGATGTTTGAGGCATTTGCCCGGGGATTCCTGCGTGAGGCCGGCAGCACATTAAACAGCAGAGAAGTGGAACTTCTGCCCATGGGCGCAAAGCTGATGACGCTGGAATGCGGCATGCGCTTCCTGGCGGATTATCTCAACGGAGATAAGTATTTTAAGGTGCATCGCCCCGGACACAACCTTGACCGGGCACGCAATCAGTTTACGCTGGTCAAGAGAATGGAAGAGCACTGGGAAGAAATGTGCAAAATCGTTAAAAACATGTAATCGGGTGGGAATCGCACAGGCGATTCCCATTTTCCGTCCGATGCTATCATTTTAAAAGAGAAAGAGGATCCAGTCATGCCCGACTTGATGACCCTTATGACCTTTGGTCAGTGTCTGAAACAGATTCTTGCAGAAAAGAAAATATCCGCTTCTGCGCTGGCGAGAATGATGGAACTCAAGAGTCGAAACAGCCTGTTCCGAATTCTTGATGACTCAAGCGGCCCGGCGGCTCAGATGTCATTTTATGATCAATTGATAGGAAAAGATTGCCTGACGCTGACGGAGCAGCAGAGAGAAATGCTTTTGCGGGCGCTTGAAATCAGCAGAGTCGGAGTGGATTGCTACAAAAGCAATATGGCGCTTCATCGCCTGTTTACGGAAGTTGGGCGGCCCAAGAAGAATGAGCCAATCCGGGTGCAGCTGCGAAACGGTGGAGAGACTTCACTGGAAAGTCTGATGGAAACCTATGCGTCAGGGCGAGGCTTCAGCATGAACATTACAGGCTGCTGCGATCGGGGAATTTTTGAGATCATTGCATCCTATCTGCTTACAAGAGAGAGCCGCTCAAAGGCATCAATTCGTCATTATTTGTATACGGGAGGAAACGACATCATCCGTGCGGTCACGGCAGTGCAGCCGGTTTTGTATTTTCCGAATTATAAGGGATATTGCGTGGAGCCGGGAGACTGCTCTGCTGAGAGGGAACAGATTTTTAGGGCCAATAACATAGGCGTGCAGTTCATTGACAAGGATGGAGAAGAACACATTCATATTCTGGCGCTGTATGAACACAGACGTTTTCTGCTCATTGACCGATGCAACGAGGACAGCCTGAATGTTTTCAACGAAATCGTAAGGGATGGAAGCCGCTGGATGAGGCCCATTAAATCAACGTTTGCCCGATATCGAAAGCCTGAAGACTATCGGGATTTTATGGAAGTGTGCGGCAAGCTGGAGCAGGGGCGCGCAATATATATTGTCAGGCGGGATATTCCTGTTGCGTTTATTCATCCAGATACGGTGATTCCGGCCATTGAAGAGGGGTTTCGCCGGGTAGAATACTGCCCGGATGACAAACAGAAACGCGAACTTTGCGACATACAGCTCAGACGTTTTGAAAATTTTTATCATAAATCCAGACCGACACACATCATCTTTTCTCAAGAGGAAATGATGAAATTTGCCCAAACGGGTGAGCAGCAAAGCTGCTTTTTGACCTTGCGCCCCTATACGCCGCAGGAGCGCGTGAGTATTTTTTCTCACATCCGCGTTCAGGCGGAGGATAACCCATATTTTAACGTGTACTTCTTTAAGCCGACGTTTCAGCCGCCGGATACAGAAATCAGCCTGTACGAGGGAAAAGGTGTGCGGTTCTCCAGAATTGATATGTGCGATCGGCCGAGTGCCGATTACGCAGAGACGCTGATTACGCACAAGGCATTCTGCGAAAAATATAAAGCATTTTTTCTGAAGGATCTGATTGTCAATCAGGTGATCAGCCGCGAGGAGACTCTGGCATTTTTGGATCAGCTTATTGATGCGGCGGAAAAATGTAAAAACTAAAGAGGGAGGCTGTCTGGCAGAGTAAAAGAGCCGGACAGCATATTTTTGCTGTTCAGAGGCGAAAAGACTTTGGAAAATGACAAGGTTTTGAAGAACAATTGAGTCTCCAGAAAAAACGAAACCGAAGGGAAAAATATCAAGGACAGCGTATTTTCTTTGCAATCACAAGACAGCGGTTGACATGAGTTGGGCAGATGGGTATAATGCTCGAAAAGAAAGATGCGGGAGGAATGAAAATGGCCAATATTCTGGACTATGTTCGCTGGCGTGGAGATCTGCCCATCCGTCAGGTCCCGCTGTGTGAAATTGATGCACTGATTTTGAGTTATCTCGCATATATGCGTTTGGATGGTCTTGTAAAGAGCAAATTTGATTTAAAAGGCGTTCTGTTTGCCGATGTTGCGCACAAACTGCTGGAAAAACCGGAAAAAGAGCGTTCAAGCATGAACTATGACACGAAGAGTGATGCGCAGCTGCTGGAAAAAATTATAGACAGTGAGCGCTTTGGCACCATGCGCCTGACGGGCTATGTCAACCGTGTGGACGAAGAAAAGGAAAAGCAGTTTTCCGCCGTGACCTATCTGCTGGAAGACGGCACCATGTTTCTGGCGTACAGAGGAACGGATAACACCGTAGTTGGTTGGAAAGAAAACTTTAATATGAGTTTTGCCGGGCAGGTTCCGGCACAGAAAGATGCGGTTGAATATGCAGAACGCGCGGCTTCAAGACTTGGAAGAAAGATGTTTCTTGGCGGACATTCCAAGGGCGGAAATCTGGCAGCCTATGCCGGCGTTTTTATGAACAAGGAAGTCAAGAAAAATGTGCTCAGCGTCTTCAATTTTGATGGGCCTGGATTTAATGAGGAGATTATGCAGGCGCCGGAGTTTTCCTGCCAGAGGATGGATGTTCGTACATTTGTTCCGCAGTCCTCCATGGTAGGCATTCTGCTTTGGCACAGGGAACCGTTTACCATCGTAAAGAGCGACTCGGTGAGCGTTTTTCAGCACAATGTGTACAGCTGGCAGCTGATGGCTGGAAAACTGATCACACTGACCGAACGCACCAGCAACAGCTGTTTCGCAGACCAGACGATCAAGAACTGGCTGGAAAATTTGCAGCCGGCGCACAGGCGTCAGGTCATTAACGGTATTTACGCGGTTTTGAGTGCATCGGACGGCAATCAGATTGCAGACTTGTTCGAAGTGCGCAACATCATGGCCATCATACGGGCGGCAGGGGCGATGGATAACCAGACGCGCAGCGCCGTGGCAGAGGCTTTTAAACTGCTGGGGGCATCGCTGATGGAAGCTATGCCCTCATGGCTGGACAGGACGGCCAACAATATCCTGCTGAAAGTATCCAATGAGCGTAAAGAGACCGAAGACGCATTAAAATAAATTTCATCCTTGCGGCGGCGGACAATTTGCATTATAATGTCAGATACAAGTGTTTGTATGTGCAAACATACAGAAAGGAAGGAACAACAGCATGGAAAGAAAAAATGCCTGGGCGGCTTATGAAGACGACCAGAAAGTTGAGGCATTTGCCAAGGCTTACTGTGATTTTATTAACAACGGCAAGACCGAACGCGAGTGCGTTGCGTACAGCGTGAAGATGGCAGAAGAAAATGGTTTTGTCGATCTCAAAAAAGTGATTAAGGAGGGCAGAAAGCTCTCTGCGGGCGATAAAGTTTATGCCAACTGGATGAACAAGTCCTTCGTGCTCTTTGTGATGGGCGAACACGCGCTGGAAGAGGGCATGAACATCCTCGGCGCGCATATCGACTCTCCGCGTATCGATGTGAAGCAGAACCCGCTGTATGAAGAAAACGATATTGCGTACCTGGATACGCATTATTACGGCGGTATCAAGAAGTATCAGTGGGTGGCGCAGCCGCTGTCTCTGCATGGCATTATTGCCAAGAAGGACGGTACGGTTGTGAACGTCTGCGTTGGTGAAAAGGAAGACGATCCGGTATTCTGCATTTCTGATCTGCTGCCGCATCTGGCGCAGGAGCAGATGGCCAAGCCGGGCAAGGACATCATTGACGGCGAGTCTTTGAACCTCATTATCGGCGGACGCCCGCTGGAAGGAAAAGAAAAAGACGCTGTCAAAGCGCGCGTTCTTGGCCTGCTTGAGAAGATGTATGGCGTGGAGGAAGAAGACTTCCTGTCTGCCGAACTGGAAATTGTCCCCGCCGGCAAGGCGCGCGACCTTGGCTTTGACCGCAGTATGATCCTCGGCTATGGCCATGATGACCGCGTATGTGCGTATCCGTCCATGGCAGCGGTGCTGGATTATGAAGGCGTGCCGGCTTACACGCTCTGCGCAGTGCTCACCGATAAGGAGGAGATTGGCAGCGTTGGCGCAACCGGCATGGATTCTCATTACTTTGAGAACGTTGTGGCGGAGTTGTATGGTGCTGCATGTGATTACAGCGAGCTGGGGGTTCGCCGCACGCTGAGCAACAGCCGCATGCTGTCCAGCGATGTGAGCGCGGCATTTGATCCGAATTTTGCCAACGCTTTTGAGCCGAAGAACAGCGCATTCCTCGGACGCGGCATCTGCTTCAACAAGTATACTGGCAGCCGCGGCAAGTCCGGCTCCAACGATGCCAATGCTGAGTATATGGCCAGCCTGCGCAAGATTCTTGATGATGCGAAGATTGCGTTTCAGACAGCGGAACTTGGCCGCGTCGATTTGGGCGGCGGCGGAACAATCGCTTACCTTTGCGCCAAGTATGGCATGAACGTCATCGACTCCGGCATTGCCGTCCTGTCTATGCATGCGCCATATGAGGTCATCAGCAAAGTTGACCTTTACGAGGGATATCGCTGCTACTGCGCATTCCTCAAGGAAGCCAGGCCGCTGGAGTAACTGAATTGAACAAAAAACCGGATCTGCTGATTCAGCAGACCCGGTTTTTTAGTACGCGTTGATCATACGGGCGGTACACCCAATAAAAAAACTTCCCTGCCCAAAGGCGGGGAAGCTTGGCGCACCCGACTGGATTCGAACCAGCGGCCTTCAGAGTCGGAGTCTGACGCTCTATCCAACTGAGCTACGGGAGCACATCTACCCTTTATTATAGCGTCTGATTGGATGAATGTCAACCAAAAGGGACGGAGTAAAAGAAAAGAAAAATTGGCTGCCGAATGAATTTGGGGTTGATTTGCCGGAAAATACAGGTATAATTGAATCTGTATGAATCCCAAGAAAACGGAGGAGTAGACAATGGAGAGAACGTATGCGGCGAATGTACGCGGCGCGGATCTGATCAAGGTCTGCGGTTTTGTGGAAAACATCCGCAATAAGAGCAAGATGGCGTTCATCGTGCTCAAGGATATCACCGGCAAGGTGCAGATCACCGTGGAGAAGGGTGAGAATCAGGCCCTTGACGAGGCAGTTAACAAGATCACAATGGATTCTGTCATTACCGTAATCGGCAAGGCTGTCCAGAGCGAATATGTCAAGCTTGGCGGTGTGGAAATCTATCCGACCGAGATTATTATTGATTCCCTGGCGGCTCCGCTGCCGATTGACCGTGAAGCCCGCAAGGGTCACGAGCGTTCCTCGATCGATCAGAGAATTGACTATCGGTGGATTGACCTGCGCACAGAGGCCAATCAGCTCATGTTTAAGGCACAGACAAAGATGCTCGCTGCCATGCGTGAGTTCCTGCTGGAGCGCAGCTTCATGGAAATCCATACGCCCAAGCTGATTGGCGCCGCCAGTGAATCCGGCGCAGATGTGTTTGAGGTGCAGTATTTTGATCGCAAGGCCTATCTGGCTCAGAGCCCGCAGTTCTACAAGCAGATGGCTATGGCATCCGGCTTTGAACGCATCTTTGAGGTTGGACCGGTTTTCCGTGCGGAAAAGTCTTTCACCAGCAAGCACACCACGGAATTTACCGGCTTTGACCTTGAGTTCAGCTTCATTGACTCCTATCGAGATGTCATGAAGATGGAAGAAGAGCTGCTTACCTATGCTTTGACGAAGGTGAAGGAAGCATATGGCGATGATATTGAGCGCGTGTTTGGCACGAAGGTCATTGTTCCTGCAACTCCGTTCCCGATCATGAAGCTCTCTGAACTGTATGATGAACTTGAAAAAGAGTTCGGCTACAAGTGCCCCGAAGAGGAACGCGGCGACCTCACCACTGAGGCGGAGCGCCTTTCTTTCCAGCTGGTACAGAAAAAGTTTGGGCATGAGTTCCTTTTTGTCACTGATTACGATGCTGAAAAGCGTGCTTTTTACCACATGCGCGACGAGAACGGCGTGCCGCAGGGCTACGATTTGATCTGGCGCGGCGTGGAGATCACTACCGGCGCACAGCGTGAACATCGTTATGATGTGCTCAAAGCGCAGGCAGAAGAAAAAGGGCTTGCAGAGGATGTCAAGTTCTATCTGGAGTTTTTCAAATACGGCTGCCCGCCGCACGGTGGTTTCGGACTGGGCGTTGACCGCCTGACCATGCTGCTGCTTGGATTGACGATCAAGGACGCCATGTTCCTGTTCCGCAGCCCGAACCGCTTGACCCCGTAAGCACCCATTTAAACCGGCTTTCGTTGTAAAAGCCGGTTTTTGTATGTTGTAAAGAAATCAATCGCAAAGGCGTGAAGGCAGGGGCGGTTTGCCGTTTTACGCTGCACGCAAGGGATCAAACAATAAAAATATTTTACCCAGTTTTTACAGTGTATTTCTGGCATCTTTACAGGGCGTTGTTAAGATAAGCATAGAGGGATTCCATCACACGAAAGGGAAGATCAGATATGGACATTTTTGGGGTACTGGATCTGCTGTGCGGCCTGGCGTTTTTTCTGTACGGCATGCATGTCATGGGGAAAGGGCTTTCCCGCACTTCCGGCGGAAGACTGGAAAGCATTCTGGAAAAACTGACACAGAACAAAATCAAGGCGGTTTTGCTGGGTACACTGGTAACGGCGGTAATTCAGTCGTCGTCAGCGACAACGGTCATGGTGGTCGGCTTTGTAAACTCCGGCATCATGCAGCTGTCACAGGCGGTTGGCGTCATCATGGGTGCCAATATCGGAACGACCATCACCAGCTGGATTCTGTCGCTGACCGGCATTGAAAGCTCCAATTTTATCTTGCAGATGTGCAAGCCGACTTCTTTCACGCCGATTCTGGCGCTGATCGGCGTGGTATTTGTGCTGTTCTGTAAGTCTGAAAAAAAGAACAACATTGGCACCATGTTTGTGGGATTCAGTGTTCTGATTTTCGGCATGGACATGATGAGCAGTGCGGTGAAGCCGCTGGCCAATGTACCGGAATTTACAAACATACTGCTCATGTTCACCAATCCGGTTCTGGGCATGCTGGCAGGTATGGTGCTGACGGCTGTGATTCAGTCCTCTTCGGCATCTGTCGGCATTTTGCAGGCGCTTTGTGTAACGGGGGCCGTTAAGTACAGCGCGGCACTGCCGATCATCATGGGCCAGAACATCGGTACCTGCGTGACGGCGCTGATTTCCGCCGTGGGTGCAAACAAAAATGCCCGCCGCGCGGCACTGATTCATTTGTATTTCAACATCATTGGCACAACCATTTTTATGATCGGCTTCTACGCAATTCATGCGGTATTTCCGTTTGCATTTATGGATGCGCCGGCCAATGCGATGGGCATTGCCGTCATTCACACGACGTTCAACGTAGTGGCGACAACGGTATTGCTGCCGTTTGCGGACTGGCTGGTGAAGCTGGCTGTCTTTACCATTCGCGATGATGAGGATGTGCAGAAGATTGATGACTTCCAGCTTCTGGATGAGCGTTTTCTGGCGACCCCGGCGTTTGCTGTGGAGCAGTGCAGCGTCGTGGCGGGACGCATGGCGAGGCTGACCCGTGAGGCGATCCTTGATGCCATTGATCTGCTGGACGGGAAGGAAAAGAACGCCGAGAAGATGGCTCGAGTTGAGGCGCTGGAAGCCAAAATTGACCGATATGAGGATAAATTGGGCACTTATATGGTCAAGCTGTCCCGCGCAAAGCTGTCGCGCGAGGATGGTCATACAATTTCTGTCCTGCTGCATTCCATCAATGACTTTGAGCGCATTTCCGATCATGCGGTCAATCTGCTGGATTCCGCTCGGGAGATGGAAAGCAAGAAAATGAAGTTTTCTGACGCGGCGGCCTCTGAACTGCACGTTTTTGCACAGGCGCTGCGCGACATCGTTGAGCGTTCGTTTGACAGCTTTCTCATGAAGGATGCAGCGATGGCTAAAACGGTGGAACCGCTGGAGGCTTGCATCAACGAAATCAATGCCGGCGTAAAGTCCCGTCATATTGAACGCCTGACCAAGGGCCAGTGCACCATTGAACTGGGTTTTGTGCTGTCTGATATATCGACGAACTTTGAGCGTGTTTCTGACCACTGTTCCAACCTTGCGGTGTATCAGATTCAGGTGCCCAAAGACAAGTATGAGGCGCACGCATACTTGCAGAAGAGAAAGTATAAAGATCATGCGGAATTTGATCGCGAAGAAATGGCTTTTGAAGAAAAATATCATCTTCCGGAATCCGCAGACGTGAGCGCAGAAAATTAAACTTGAAAAGCCGTCATTCAGTGAAATGGCGGCTTTTTTATCTAATAGGAAATTGCGCAAATTGAAGAAAAGGTATATACTATAACAG
>JAHHSO010000020.1 GCA_020025205.1 Christensenellaceae bacterium
GCCTTTTCGGAAAGGCCCAGCTGTGAACAGTCGTATGTCTGCATCATGGGGGAAAGCCCCAGCAGGTAATCCGATGTGACATCCAGCTCTTTGGATAAAAGGATCAGCATATCGCTTCTCAGCGTTGCGGTTTTTCCACCTTCAATGCGGCTCAGCTGGGCAACGGATATGCCCATTCGTTCGGCTAGGTCTGCCTGTGTGAATCCCCGAAGTTTGCGCAGATCACGAATTCTCTCTCCGATTTCCATGCGTTTCCCCTTTTTGAAAGCTTTAGAAGTGTTTGGCCCAGTATGCTCGGCTAAAGCAAGGACGAAAAACATAACTGATATAGATTATACCAGATTATATTTTGATTGCAATAAGGCCTGTCCGGGCAGACAGCTTGGCAGAAGCTTTTTTGAAGAAAACTTGCTTAAAATGCAAATTTCAGGGAGAAGAATTTTCGGACTGCTCACTTTTGCGTAAAAATTAGTGCTCGTCTATTAGGGTGTTGTAAGATGGTTTCACCGGTAAATAAAATGACGTCAGAAAGAGCACACATTGAACATTTTTGAAACTGTAAAATCTCAGGTCACGCTGAAGCAGGCAGCGGAACGCTATGCCTGGCGGTCAGCCGCTCCGGCAAAATCCGCTGCCCGTTTCACGATGATAACGACCCGAGCCTCAAGCTCAACGACACCTATTACTACTGCTTCGGCTGCCATGCTTCGGGCGATGTGGTGGACTTTACGGCCCGCCTCTTCGGCCTGACCAATGGGCAGGCGGCGCTGAAGCTGGTGCAGGACTTCGGCCTTGAACGGCCCGGACTTTCCAAAGTGACGCCGGCTGTGCCCACGGATACCTTTCGGGAGAGGGAACGGCACGCGCTGCAGGTATTGGAAACCCACCGCAGACTGTTGAAACTGTGGAAAACTGCATATGCACCCAAGACGCCGGAAGAACCGGAGGATGACCGCTTTGTGACCGCCTGCCAGATGCTCGACTACGACGAGTACCTGATTGCAGAATTGACCACGGGTACGCGGGAAGAGCGGGAAGCCAGGCTCAAACTTCTGGAAGATGACGGCGTGATCGAGGGCGCGGAGCGGATCAACGCGTATCACAGGGAGGAGCTGGAACATGCAGAAGCCTGAAAAGGGAGCGCAGATCCCCGATCTGCCCGACTGGCTGGACAGAAAGGGCCGCGTGAATGAAGCGGCATTTGCTTCGATGTATCTGGCGGAACACCCGATGAAGTGCATCCACGGCAGGCTGTTCACGGTGGACGGGCTGGTGGACGATGAAGAAGGCATCCGGCGGGAGATTTACGAGACCATTTCCTGCTATGTGACGACGAACCTGGCGCGCAAAACGGGCCAGATTCTGGAATCAATCAAGATTGCCTGCCACAGTGAGCCGCTGCCCCTGCAGATGGACAGAATCCACGTCCAAAACGGCACGCTGTTTTTAAACGGGCATTTTGAACGGAAGAAGGAATTCTGCATGAACCGGCTTCCCGTCGCCTACAACCCGAATGCGGCGAGGCCCGAGCGGTTTCTGCACTTCCTTTCGGAGCTGCTGGAACCGGAGGACATTGCCGCCGTGCAGGAGTTTTTCGGCTACGCGATGCTTCCCACGACGAAAGCCCAGAAGATGATGATTCTGGTGGGGAAGGGCGGCGAAGGCAAGTCCCGGATCGGGCTCGTCTTCCGCGCGCTGCTGGGCGCGAACATGAACACGGGCAGCATCCAGAAGGTGGAGACGAACCGCTTTGCGCGGGCCGACCTCGAATACAAGCTCCGATGGTGGATGACGACCTCAAGATGGAAGCGCTCAGCGAGACGCACCACATCAAGAACATGGTGACGCTGGAAGACCGCATCGACATCGAGCGCAAGGGCGTGCAGAGCACACAGGGCGTCCTGTATGTGCGGTTCATCTGCTTCGGAAACGGCACGCTGCACGCGCTGTACGACCGTTCGGACGGTTTTTACCGCAGGCAGCTGCTCATCACGGTGAAGGACAAAGACCCGAACCGGGAGGACGATCCCTACCTGGTGGAAAAGCTCTGCGCGGAGAAAGAGGGGATTTTTCTCTGGCGTTTGAAGGGCTGAACCGCCTTGTTGCGCACAACTTCCGCTTCACCGAAAGCGAACGCATGAAGCAAAACCTCCGGGATGCTGTGGAGGACGGCAACAACCTGATCGACTTCATGGATTCGACCGGGTATATCCGGCTTGAAAGCGGCACGAGCGCGAAATCGACGGATCTATACAAGGCGTATGAACGCTGGTGCAGGGACAACCTTGAAAAAGCCCTGTCCCAGAAAAGCTTCATCCAGTTTCTCCAGCAGAACGAAGGAAAGTACGGCATTGCCTACTCGAAGCATGTGCTGGGCGACCAGCGCGGCTTTCACGGGATCTTTGTACAGGTGAATGTAGATTTTTGAGAATGTGCGAAAAACACGCCCCAGCCGCCCGGACTGCCCGGGCGCAGCGGGCGGCGCGGGCGCGATTTTGAAGCACTCCATATAGAAAGAGGCATACGGTATGGGCGAACAATATGCGATTTTGCGCTTTGAAAAGCATCGCGGCAATCCGGCCAAAAGCATTGAGGATCACCACGAGCGCAACAAAGAAGTATACGCCAGCAATCCCGACGTGGATCTGACGCGCAGCCAATACAACTACCACCTGATTCAGGCGGAGGACAGTTATAAGGAAGAAATCGACCGGCGGATTCAGAAATCGGGCTGCCGGACGAGGAAGGACAGCATCCGTTTCATCGACACGCTGATTACGGCCAGCCCCGAGTTTTTTGAGGGGAAGACCCGGAAGGAGAATTTTTCCAGCACGCCTGCACATTCATGGGCGGGAAGGTTGGCAGGCAGAACATCGTCTCCGCGGTCGTCCACATGGATGAAAAGACGCCGCATATGCACATGGTCTTCGTCCCGCTGACGGAGGACGGGCGGCTCTCTGCCAAGGAAATCGTGGGCAACAGGCGGCACATGGTCGAGTGGCAGAACCGGTTCTACGATCACATGCACAAGCTTTATCCGAAGCTGCAGCGCGGCGAAAGCGTGGAAAAGACGGGCCGGATGCACCTGACCTCGCAGGAGTACAAGCAGATTGTGCACGTGGAAGAGGTGGTGAAGCAGGTCAGACAGATGACGGCGGACATCGGCTTCTTCAACGGAAAGAAGGTCGCAGAACAGGCGCTCAAACTCCTGATGGATGCGCTGCCCGACATTGAACAGGCCGCCGCCACGATGAAGCGCTACCGCTCGGAAATCCTGTTTTTGAAGACCGAGAACATGAGCCTGCGCAAGCGGGTGAATGCGCTGACGCCGAGCATTCTGGAAGGCATCCGCAATGCGAAGATGAAAGAGGAGTACGCGGAGATGCAGAACATTCTGGCGGAAATTCCGCAGGAGCTGATTGCGGAAGCCAGAAAGCGCCTGAAGGCGAGGAAGAAGGTCACGACCCGCGGCCAGGAGCGGGAGTAAAAAGCGGAAAATACCAAAAGAATCGGGATGATTGAATGCAGATGGACGATATGGTACAATGGGAACAGGAGGCGGCCGGTGTCGAGCCGGCTGCCCCGCCGTCCCTTGAAAATTACAGAGAAGATGCTGAGAATATGTCGAAGGGAGAACAGGACATGTCTCAGACAAGAATGAAACAGGCCATTACAGTTGGCATGGATGAAAAGGGCTACCCCATCAAGAAATGGGTTTACGGATACAGCATGCAGGATCTGGTGGAAAATGCCGCCAGAATCTACAACGAAATCAATCCCCCGACGAATCAGAAGGTGGTCGAGGTCGTCCGCTATGTGGAGCAGAAGCCTAAGGACTGCTGTTTTAAGACGTATGCGGAAAGGTGGCTGAGGCTTTACAAGGAAAACACCGTGCGCCACACGACGCTTTCCGAGTATAAGAGCGTGCTCAACAAGCACCTGATTCCGGAACTGGGCGACAAAATGCTCTCCCAGATCACGACTGACGTGATTCAGGAGATGCTGATCAGCCGGAAGGAATACGCAAAGAAGACGCTTCACGAACTGATTATGGTGCTGGGCATGATTCTGGACGGCGCTGTGGAGGACGGCTATCTCCGCTTCAATCCGGCCAAATCCGCAAGGATTCGCAACCCTTCCACCAAGAAGATGATGCGCAAGGTGCTGGAAGAGCAGGAGCTGGTGGAAGTCATTCAGGGCCTTCCGAAGCTCTCGCAGGCCCGGGACAGAAGATTTCTGGCACTGCTGATCTACACGGGCATGCGCCGGGAAGAGGTGCTCGGCCTCAAGTGGACGGACATTGACACGGAACACCGGCTGATTCATGTGGACCGCGCGATTACGTTCCGCGGCAACAGGGCGGTGGTCGGGGAACCCAAGACCGAAAACGGCAGGCGGTATATCCCGATGTGCAAGGCCCTGTTCAAGTGGCTGACGCACGAGGAGACGAACAAAGAATACGTCGTTCAGGATCAGATTTCGCAGCAGATCGTCAAGAGAATGTGGGAGCGCATCAGCACCGAGATTGAGGTGTTCGGAACGACGCCGTACTGTTACCGCCACATGTTCACGACGCTGTGTAGGCGTTCCGGCATGGACGAGAAGACCATGCAGATCATCGGCGGCTGGTCGGACATCGAAACGATGCGGAATATCTATACACATATTCAGGCGAAAGATGTATGCCGGGCCAGCGGCATCATCGACGCGATGTTTGACCCGGAGAACCTGGGCTGAGCATACAGAAAAGACAGAACAAATGAAAAAAAGAATTCCCCCGGCTGCTTCCCGGGGGAATTTTGAAAACCCTGAATTCTGCCTGATTTCAGCCCGTTTTTGGTCACTTTAAAAAGCCCGTTTTTTCCTGATATGACAAGGAAAAATGACGATAAAAAACGGGCGGTATTGGACAAAAAACGCAGCCTCACCCCATTTTGTCCCGTTTCGGGGCAGGGGAGGAAGCGACATAAAGGACAGAATTTGTAAAAAGGGTACAAAAAAACCACCAATTTCAAACTGAAATTTGGTGGTTTTGCATGGTCGAGGTGACAGGATTTGAACCTGCGACCTTTTGGTCCCGAACCAAACGCGCTACCAAGCTGCGCTACACCTCGAAATATGGAGCCAATGAAGGGACTCGAACCCTTGACCTGCTGATTACGAATCAGCTGCTCTACCAACTGAGCCACATTGGCAGAAGCCAGTGCGTTGGTCAGGTTTCTACCTGACGAGAACAAATTATATCAGACTTTAGAAAGGGTGTCAACCCCTTTTTTCTATTTTTTGAGAAAATTTGCGCAGCAACACGCTTAAAATGATTTTGAATTGTTTCATAACATGCGATTTCTCAAACTGCTCAGTTGTAACTATAAATTCCGGTTTGCAAAAGCAACGTAACCGACCCATAATCTCCCGCCTTCTAACTTTCACCTGTCTGTGAGGTCATAAAGCGGCCGAGCTGAAAGTTTGGAAGGTGCAGCTATGACCATCAAAGCATGGTGTGCGCGGCAGAGATGCCCGGAGAGGCAGTTTTACTACTGGCTGAAAGGAGTGAAGACGAATATAAAGGCAGAGTCTTTTCTGTGGAAAAGTCTGCCATAAGCGAATAATTGTGGACAACTCAGTGATGAATGACCTCAGCGGCGGCTTTGATTCGGCGCACGGCTTCCTCACCATGCTCACCCGTCAGATAGGAGTAAGTCGTTTTCGGCACGAGGGGCTTAATGGCGTCAATGTGTCCATCGTGAATCAGCTGACGCACATGAGATGCGCTGATGGCTTCGCCGGCCTGCTCAGCGCGCGGCACAACGACAAGCTCGATGCCTGATTCTGGCAGCACGCGGCCGAGCACTTCGTTGTACAGGCGCGTTGTCTGAGAAAAAGGCTCTTCACCAACGTAGCGGCGGGTAATGTGGAGCGCGCGGGCGATTTGCGTGAAGAGCGTTGCATCCAGTTCTGCGTGTGTTTTTGTAATCAGTTCAGCATCTTTAAGAAAATAAGATGGAAAGGTTGCCGAAGAGATCACATAGCTGCCGGAAGAGACGATGGATACGTTGTTATACGGGGCTGCTGCTGCTTTGACCATTGCCAGCCTGTCTTTATAAGGGACAAGAGAACGGTCTTCGCTCAGCACGAAGAGCACAACGCGCTCGTTTTCACGAGCAGCACGGTCAAGCAGATACGCATGGCCGAATGTAAAAGGGTTGGCGTTCATGACCAATGCAGCGCCGGGCGAATTTCCTGCATAGGGCGCAAGGCTGTGCAGGTAGCGCGCAAAGCCATTACGGTGGTTTTCCATAAAGACAACCCGGCCGCGGACACGCGCAATCTCTGTGAAGCCAAGCGGCACAAAAAATGGCGCACTTTCCTCTTTCGTATAGAGAAAGAGATGCGTGTTGCCGCGCTCCATCTGCACCTGAATCAGGTGGGAGACAAGGGTTGCCATCAGCCCTTCGCCGCGGTGTCTGCTGTCTACGGCGAGACAGCGAAGCGTATTTTCAAACAGGGAGCCGGCAGCAATCATGTTCATGTCGTCATCATAAATGGCGGCGGAGTAGCTGAGGTTGCCGTCCCGCTGGATGCCTTCGCGGGCAAGCAGCGCGTCCATTTGAGCCTGTGCGCGTTGGTCGAGCGGGTGGAGTGGTACAGCTTGGTATTCTTCCATGTTCAGTCTCCTGTCAGCGGTAAGATAGATATAGTATAGCATGAAAAGCACAAAGGGGAAAGGGAACATTTGTTGACATTGGCACTGGCTCAATGGTAAAATACAATTAGAAGTTTTTGTGTGTCTGGTCATCGTGCGGCATGCAGAAAGACAGTGGAGGACGAAAGACATGCAGGATGTAACGGTCCCGGATATGATGAGGGCGCGTGAAGCCCGGGCACAGATGCAGCGGGCGCTCCTTCGTGAATATCCGGGAACGGTTGTTGTCTGCCTGTGCATGAATATTGCTGGCCCTGTAAAGACGAACGAGCGGATTGAGCGCGCATTTCGATGGGGCGTTGAAGCGGTGCGTGCGGTGCTGAAACCATATGAAGCGCTCTTTAACCGCGAGATCCACGAAAAAACCGGACCAGAGGCGATGCTTTGCGTGCGTGCTGATGCGATAGAAGCGAAGCGTCGTCTGTGTACGCTGGAGGACGGCGAAGCGATCGGGCGGCTGCTGGATATTGATGTCATTGCGCCGGATGGGGAAAAAGTGTCAAGGACGGAAATTGGGCTTTCCCCCAGACAATGCCTGCTGTGCGGCAATCCGGCTCCCGTCTGCGCAAGAAGTCGTGCACATTCGGTGGATATTCTGTTTGCACGGGCAATGGAGATCATAGATGCACATTTCCATGCCCTGTTTGCCAAGCGTGCAGGGGAGCAGGCGCAGCGGGCGCTGCTCTGTGAAGTTGCAGTGACACCGAAACCCGGACTTGTGGACAGAAATAATTCCGGGGCACACGAAGACATGGATGTGTTCACATTCATTGACAGCGCATGCGCACTTCGCTGCTACTTTTCAGACTGTGCGGCAATTGGTCTTTCCCATCGCGGCGGGGATGAAGGCGCGTGCTTTGAGGCGCTGCGTGTTCCGGGGCTTCTGGCAGAGGCGGAAATGGAGCGGGCAACGGGCGGGGTTAATACGCACAAAGGGGCTGTTTTTTCTCTCGGTATTGCCTGTGCAGCGCTGGGGATGACGCAGGGACAAGGCACGGAAGCGGCGCTTTTATGCTGCGGCAGGATGACGAAAGCGCGCATGATGCGGGAAATGGATGCGGCTCAGAAAGGAAATGCACGGACATTTGGTGAACTTGCTTTAAAGAACCAAAATGTCGGCGGCATTCGCAAAGAGGCGGCGGATGGATTTCCAAGCGTGAGGATGCGCGCGCTGCCTCGGCTGAGGAAATGTTTACAAGCGGGCATGAGTTACAATGACGCAGGCCTTTGCGCCATCGTGACGCTGATGGCAGATACACAGGATACAAATGTGCTCAAGCGCGGCGGCGAGGAAGGGCTCAAAGCCATGCACAACAGAGCACGGACGATGGACAGATGGATTGAAGCGGCGCTTGAAGATGGAAGCTTCTGCGCGGAAACGCTGCATAAACAGATGGAAGAGTGGGACAGGGAGCTGTCTGCACAGCGGATCAGCCCCGGCGGATGCGCGGATCTTCTGGCGCTGACTTTTTTGATGGATTTTGCAGAAAGAATAAATGAAAACTGCGAGCACTAAAAGGAGAGAAGAAAATGGATTATACGACGATTGATAAGCTGGGGGTCAGGCCATCACGCCTGGGGTTTGGCGGCATGAGGTTTCCAACGACCGCAGAAGGCGCAATTGATGAACCGCGCGCTGCGGCCATGCTGGACATGGCGTATCAGGCAGGCGTCAATTACTATGATACCGCTTATTTTTATCACGATCACACAAGTGAGAGTTTCCTTGGCCGTGCTTTGCAGGCGTATCCGAGGGACAGCTTCTATCTGGCGACAAAGCTCCCGGTATACATCATCCACAGCATTGACGATGCCAGAAGGATTTTTGAGGAGCAGCTTGCTACGCTGGATACGCCGTATTTTGATTTTTACCTTCTTCATGCGCTCAATGCGCAGCGTTGGCAGAGCGTGCAGGAACTGGGCATCATTCCATTTTTGGAAGAAGAACAGAAAAAGGGCAGAATTAAGCATCTGGGTTTCTCCTTCCATGACAGTTACGAAGTGTTTGAGCGCATTCTGACGTCACGAGACTGGGATTTTTGTCAGATCCAGTTCAATTATATGGACTCGAATATTCAGGCGGGCGAGCGCGGCTATGAACTGGCCAAGAAACGCGGTGTGCCGATTGTGGTCATGGAACCGGTCAAGGGCGGAAGCCTGGCGACGCTCAGCCCGGAACTGACAGCGCCGTTTGCCGCTGCTCATCCGGATTGGACGCCGGCTTCCTGGGCGATGCGCTGGGTGGCCAGCCACGACAACTGCCGCGTGATCCTTTCGGGCATGTCCACGGAGGAACAGGTGGAGGACAACCTGCGCACATTTGACGGCTGCCAGCCGCTCACGCAAGAGGAAATGAAGATTGTGGAGGGAGTGCGCGATGCGGTGCGCGCACGGTCGGTCATCGGCTGCACAAAGTGCCGCTACTGTATGCCCTGCCCGTTCGGCGTCAATATTCCGGAGAATTTCAAGATGGAAAATGAGTATGCCATGTACACCAATGAGGCACATCGTCGCTCTCAGTGGGAGGACATGGACAAAGAAGAACGAGCCGACATGTGCAGAAAGTGCGGCAAGTGCGAAAGCGTCTGCCCGCAGAAATTGCCCATCCGCCAGCTGCTTTCGGATATCGCGGAAAAAATGAAGGATTGACAGGGAAGCTGTTGGGTGTTATCCTGAAAGAAAAAAGGAGTATTCTCATGGAAGAGATCAATATGGAAATGACGACCAGCGAGCATCGCGCCATCGTCTTTAAAATGAACCGCAAACAGGCCGCGTCCATCGCGCGCTATATCAAGGAACATTCCTCTGCATCTGAAACCATTTTTGCCGTCGATGTGGACACGTTGGAGCTGATTGTGCAGGCCAAGAACGCACACGAGAACGATGTCATCGTTCTGGATGGCGAGGAAGATGTCTTCGAGGTTGAAGAAGAGATCGTAGAAGAGAATCAGGAAGTTTACGTCGAAATGGACGAAGACGACCAGGAGTAATCAAGAAGGGCGGACAGTGATCCGCCCTTTTTTGGATGCCAAGAAGCGTTGAGTGACTTTAAAGGAGTCGCCATTGTTTATGGAATGGGACGGCAAAAGCAATATTAAGGCTTGAGAAAATCGAAATACAATGAATGGGGAGATTTGAGATGGAGCGCTTTGTGAACGAATACCGCTATACGCCGGAGCTGGCCGAGGAGAGCGTCGGCGCCTGGTGGAAATGGAAGAATAAGAAGGGGGTGGACAGCATGCTGGTCTGCATGGTGATGATTCCCCTTCTTGCGATATTCACTCAGAATATGTATTGCCTGATGATTCTGTTTCTGCCGATTGCTGTTTTACTGCTTTTAAAGGCGAAGGCAAAGAAGGGCATTCAAACAGAAAAAAGCCGCTTGCAAGTGATGCACCCCAATGAAGCGCCGATGGTTCGCGTTGAAATCTGCGAAAATATTTCTCTTAAAACCGAGGAAACCAGCCGCACCATATCCTTTAGTGATATTGAGGATGTTTTGGAAACGCAATCTCTGATTGTTCTGTGCATGGCGGGCATGATGACCATTGCGCTGGATAAAAATGGCTTTGTGGAGGGAACAGCGGAGCGGTGTCTGGATGAATTGCGTCAAAGGCATGGAAAACGTTGATAAGAGTATTCAATTTTAAATGTATAGAAGCGGAGCGTGTTCTGAGATACGCACCGCTTTTATTCATAAAATGCCCGCAGAAAGCCGGTTGATTTGGACAGAATCATTCAGAGGGTGAAACAGGGCGTGCTTTTTGAAGGGGCTAAAATTGAAAAGATTGATGGAAGCAGCTGGAAAACAGCCTGTAAATGCGCTTGAAAAAAGTTCGGAACGCTTTGTGTACAGACGGGTATAAGCGCCGGAAGATTGGGAAAAAGTAAAGCGCACAAGGAGGTTGATCCAGTGAAAAAGATGTTCATGATGCTTGCCCTCTGTCTGTTGTGTCCGGCAGTCGGACTGGCCGAGGGCCTTCCGACCTTTCTGGATACAGTACAGGAGGGGCTGAGCGAAGGTCTGGCGCTTGGCGCTGAACAGGCCGCAAAGGAACTGACGCTCGAATTCGAGACGGAAACAGACAGAGTCGAATCCGGGGAGACCATCATGCTCAAAGTGAAGGCGGGCAACCCGCTTCCAGTCGCGGCGGCAGTACATTTCAGCCTTGCGCTGCCGGAACGCCTGAGCCTTGAGGACGCGGTACAATGGGAGGCCGTGCTGCCTGCGGCTGAAATGGATGGAGAAAAGTTTGTGCCGTCCGAGACGGTGTTTGAAAAGAAGCTGACGCTTCTTCCAGGCGGTACGAGCGAAGAGACGGAGATTGAGTGTGAAATGAGCATGGGTACGCGCTTTTATCGCGCACGTATGCCGCTGGCACTGTGTGTGCCGAATGTCAAAGCAGAAGCTCGCGTACTGGGTGCGTCGGAAGGAAGGCTCACCCCCGGAAGTCAGGCGGCTTATGAGATCAAGATTACAAACGATGGAACAGCAGAAAAGACTGTCGAAGTGGATTTGACGTTGCCGGATGGCATGACGCTGCAGGAAGGCAGCAATTCATTTAAAGCCAATGTGCTTGCAAGAGCAGCACAGGCCGGAGAAAAATCAGAAGCAATTGTTCGCCTGCCCGTCCACATTGATGAACATGTGCTGGATGAAGACGAAGATGCCATGCGTCTTTTGACTGGTCAGCTGCATGTGGATGGTACAAGGGTGCCGCTGCCGCGCATTCAGGTTTGCGGCCCGAAGATCACGGCCAGACTTTTGCCGGAAAAGGATAATCTGCGGACAGGAGAGGAGATGGGGCTTCGCCTGATGGTGGTGAACACGGGTCTGGCTGAAGCGGATGTACAATTGTCCTGTGTTTTGCCGCGCGGACTGACGCTGGTGGAGGAAGAAAGAACCCCCGGCGAAGCGGACAAACGCATGGATGATGATGACGGAGCACCTCATGCTGCGCCGGTTCTTGCGGATCAGGCGGAAGAGCCGCCCATGCGCCGCGAAAAGAACACATTGATTTTCAATGTGCATATGGATGCGGCGACGGAATGCGCTGGCGGCATGAATGCGAATACACGCGTAATTGACCTGAAAGTACGCGCAGACGAACCGCGCAGCGACATGAAAGAACAGTTTTTGGGAACAACGCTTGCATGGAAGACCGATGACGGCCAGACTAATCTGGGACAGGGTGCTGCTGTGCGGGTATACAGACCGGTTTTTTCCGATATGGACAAGGCGGACTGGCACGCGATTTTCTGGGCGGGAGTATTGCTGGCGGTAACGGTTTTCTGCCTGTATGCAGCGGTTGGTGCGGAACGCAAGAAGGATGAATACAATTTTGAATAAAAACAGCTTCCTGTCTGAAAAAGGCAGGAGCTTTTTTTTCGATTGGATTAGACATATAAAAATGCGCGAAGTGCATGGAACATCCAGCCTCGCGCGTTTAAATGCTTATTCGGACTGCCCGGTACAGGGGTGCGGTGCGGCTTGCATGGCGCATTCCATCGCGGCAACCCGTGCGGATGCCTGCTGGCAGAATGCTTGACAGTGTGTCTGCCTGTCTGCATCCGGCAGGGCGATGTACTCTTTCAGGAGGGTTACTATGTTTCCTGCTTCATCCTGCAAATGAGAAAAGCGTGCTTTTTCATCGGACAGCTCGATTCGAAGCATGTCGCAGCGCGCGTTCAGCTGGTCGGCGCGGCGCAGGACGCCGGCATTCGGGGCATCATGCGGCGCAAACGCAAGATTCATCAGATGATCCAGCGAAGAAAAAAGCTGGGTGATCTGTGGATCGCCGGATTGGTCCGCACGCGTTTTCAGCGTTGAAAGCCCGTCTTCCGCAGAGGCATAGGGGCTGATAAAAGCCGTGCCTTCCTCAGCCAATTCCTTCATCACCCGCTGGACAAGCTCTGGACGCGTGCGGATGGTGGAGCGATACTTGTTTTGCAGGCGAAGCATCAATGTTTTGTCTCCGCCGGCCAATTGGCGCACACACGCGCGCACGCTCATTCCCTGAGCGCGGGCAGCCAGCACGTTTCGCAAAAGGGATTCCACCTCGTCCGGCGCGAACGTTTCAAAAGGCATGGCGTGGGACGAGTCTTTGCCGGAACGAATTTGTGCATAGTAAAAATTGCGGATGCTGTTGGGTTTCCTGCCCAGCGTTTCGCCCATACGTTCAAAGACGCTGCGCAGAGATTCGCCGGACGATTCGGCCTCTTCGATGTTTTTTTTCAGGACGCTGATTTCTTCATCCTGCCAGCCGCCGTGCGGCCCTCTGACGTGCTGACAGCTCCCGGACATTTCCATTTTTTTGCCTCCTTGAAGTTTTCTCTGCGCATAGCGCAGGTGCGGCATAAGGCCGCCTGTAAACAGGGTGCGCGTAGATGGAGTGTTTTATACGATTTAAAATCCGTTTGTGTTCGTATGTCGTTAACAGTCTATGTACAAGATGCCTCCGTGATAACCGCTCAAAGCATTGCCTGATACGGGCTTTTGCGGTATAATCATCTGTATGCGAATGATTGGCGTTTGACACGCCATCAAAGAAAAAAAGGAAAATTTTTCAAAACGGGATGAAAATGGCTTTCTTTTCCGTCCTGTTGGATAGAAGAAACATGAAAATAAACGCGCTTGCGCACGGAGGAAAACATGGTCAAACGCATTTTTTGGTTGATGGCAGCGATGCTCCTGCTCTTAACGGCGGGGTATGCAGAAGAAAATACGCAGGTGAAGCACTACCTGCTCCTTGGAGAAGACGGCTATGCAGAGGAAGTGACGGAGGATGCCAGAACGGACACCATTGTCGTTGTTTCTCTGGATTCCAAATATAACCGTGTCATCATGACATCCATTCTGCGTGACAGCCGCATTGACAACCCGCGCGGCAATCCTACAAAGGCAAATCTTTTATACAAATATCATGGATTCGACGGCATTGTCAGCTGCCTGGAACGCGATCTCGGAATTGAGATTGAGGGAGCTGTGCTGGTTAATTTTGAAAACATCAAGCCGGTCATTGATGCATTGGGCGGCGTGGATATTGAAATTACTGAAAATGAGTATCTGACGATCAAAAGTATCCTCAAGGGAAAGGATCCCAATATGCCGGAAGGACCCGGCATGGTGCATATGACGGGTCGCATCGCGCTGGCATATATGCGGGACAGATGGTCCGGCAACGGCGATTTCAGCAGAACGGAGCGTCAAAGGCGGGTTGTCAGCCAGCTTTTTGAAAAGTGCCGCAGCCTTTCGCTGATGGAGCTTGTCGATGTGTACAACGCGGTTTCGCCGGGCATGAAGATGAACCTGTCTGCGATGGATATTCTGGGCGCAATTTCCAGCGGCTATCGGCTTGTGTCCAAGGATGCAGACTTTGTGCAGTTTTGCGTCCCTCAGGAGGGAACCTGGTCGTATACGTCCGTGGGCTCGTCCTCGTCTGCGCTTGCTGTAAACTGGGAGAGAAACAGCGAGAAATTCCACGAGCTGCTCAATAACCCGCAGTAAAGAACAAAAGGATGGAACAAACGATGAAAAAGAGAATTGCGGCGCTGCTGCTCATGCTGCTGCCTGTGTGCGCGCTGGCAGAAACGACGGATGTGCTGACATTTGAAGGAGAGGAACCGCCGGAGGCGGAAAGCTGGGACGATGCTGTGTTCCGGGAGTGGTACCAGCGCGAAGATGGAAGCGACTGGCGTGTGCTGGAGGATGGTTCTGTCATCGTTACGCTGTCTGCTACGGGAGATGTGACCATCGGCGGCGATGTGCGCAAACGCGGCAGAAGCATTTTTGACAAGCAGCTGGAAAAAGAACCTTTGGGGTTGGAATTCCCAATGTCCAATGTGCGCAATATATTTGAGCGGGATGATTTGACGATTGTCAACTTTGAGGGGACGCTCACAGAAACCAAGAGCGCCACAAAGAACAGCTTTTCCTTTGCTGCGCCTCCGTCCTATGTGCAGGTTTTGACATCGGGCGGGATTGAGGCGGTTTCCCTTGAAAACAACCACGTCATGGATCATGGCAAGCAGGGATATGAAGACACCTGCAACACGCTTGAAGGGGCGGGCGTCCTGTACAGCGGGCATCTTGGCAGCAGCATCTTCACAACGGATACGGGCGTTGATATCGGCATGCTGGCCTATCAGACGTTTAACGGAAACTATCCCAAGATTCGCGAAGCGCTTCCGGGCGATATACAGGCTTTGCGTGATGCGGGCTGTGAAATCGTGGTCGTCTCCTATCACTGGGGCGAAGAAAAGGAATATGTGCCCAATGAGCGCCAGGTGCCGCTGGGGCATGATACGATTGACGCCGGGGCGGATCTTGTGCTTGGACATCACAGCCACAGAATGAACCCCATTGAAGTGTACAAGGGGAAATATATCTGCTATTCGCTGGGCAATTTTTCATTTGCAGGAAATGCCAACCCGGAAGATATGGACACGTTTATTTTTCAAACGCGCTTCCGCGTGCATCCAGATGGAAAGGCAGAGCCGGAGGACATGCGGATCATTCCGTGTTCGATTTCATCAGAAGAAGCGTTTAATGACTTTAAGCCCACGCCGAAGGATGAAGAAGGGGCTGCGGCAATTGTTGCCCGCCTTGAAGAGCTGAACGAGAAGTTTGAAAAAGAGTATCCCGGATTCACGGCAGTGGACGAGTATCCTACGGACTGGAAATACACGTATTAAAATCAGAAACATAGAGCGGCATTGCGGTGCCGCTCTCTTTATGCAGATGGAGGACAGGATGAATAATTTGCGCGAAGCACTCGAAAAAGCCCGGGAACTGGGCAGAATTGTCATAATGGGACATGATGCGCCGGATGTGGACTCGGCAGTCAGCTGCGCGCTGTTTAGAGCACTCTGCGAATTCTGGGGGATTGAAGCGGTGATCGTGATTGCTGATGCGCCTGACGCGCAGAGCCGACGCGTTCTGCCGCACTTTGGCATTCATCCGGACGAATGGATTGGACAGATTGAGCAGGGGGATCAGCTCGTTCTTCTGGATCATCACCAGACCAAGCACCCCGGAAGGATGGCTGTCTGCATTGACCACCACCTGACAGCCTGTCCGCCTGAGGCGGACTTTGTATGGATTGGGGAATCCGGAGCCTGCGGCAAGATGGTTCTAATGCTCATGCAGCAGGCGGGAATGGCGCTGACTCAACAGCACAGAGCACTGGCTGTCTGCGCCCTGTATCTGGATACCATTGCTTTAAGGAGCGCCAAGATTTTGCCGGAGGAGGCAGATTGGGCGCGGCGGGAGGCGGAACAACTGAATTTGGATACAGCGTGGCTGGAGAGGGAAGGAGCAAATCTCTGCGATATGACGCGTCCGGCTGAAGAGCTGGCGATGTTTGGAAAAAAGACATATGATTTCAACGGGCACCGCGTCATATCCACCTATGTGCAGACAAATGCCATGACCGAGGAGAGGCTGGAGGCTGTGCTTGCAGTTCTTCGCCGGACGGTTAGAGAAGAAGCAGCCTTCTTGTGGGTGTTCCTCGTTCATGATCCAATTGCGGGGCATTCCTTTCAGTATGACATTTTCCCGGATGGAAACGTCGAGAAAACAGCATACGATCATCTGATTTCACGCGGAAAAACTGTCATGCCGCAGATCGAAAAGCGCTTTTTATAAAGGCTGAGAAAGCGCGGCAATGGCAGCATCCAGCGCAGCAATGGAGCGAATCGATTGCTGGCGGACGAGAAGCTGCCTGCGCACCTGAGACGGCGCGCGTTCAAACAGGCTGCGTGCGTTGGAATTGCTTTCCAAAAGCGCGTACAGATTGGGATACAGGTTCATGCGCTCACCTCCTATACAGGAGAGTTTGCACATAAACGCCCCCGGTTATGCTTGACGCGGGATTGGGGCCTGCTTATAATGAACAGATAGAGAAATGTGCAAAGGAGAAGGTCATGACAGCGATGGACGCGGCCCGCAAGGCGCTCAAAGAGGTTTTCGGATACGAGGCGTTCAGGCCGGGGCAGAGCGATGCGGTGGCGGCGATTTTGTCGGGACGAGATGTAATGGCGGTGATGCCCACGGGTGCGGGCAAGTCATTGTGCTATCAGATTCCGGCGCTGGTGCTTCCCGGCGTGACGCTGGTGGTATCGCCGCTTATTTCGCTGATGCGCGATCAGGTGAGCGCGCTTTTGCAGTCCGGCGTGCGCGCCGCCTATCTCAACAGTTCGCTGACCCCCAGACAGCATATGCTCGCGCTTCAAAATGCGCGGCGGGGTGTGTACAAGATCATCTACATTGCGCCGGAACGGTTGATGACCGACGCTTTTTTATCGTTTGCCAAAGAAGCCGACATTGCACAGGTGGTTGTGGACGAGGCCCACTGCGTCAGCCAGTGGGGGCAGGATTTTCGGCCCGGCTATTTGCAGATTGCGCCCTTTTTAAACAGCCTGCCGCGAAGGCCGCGCGTGAGCGCATTCACCGCAACGGCGACAAAAAACGTTCGCATGGATATTGTCAGGCTGCTTGAACTGCAAAACCCATATAACATTCTGACTGGATTTGATCGGCCGAATCTCTTTTTTGAGGTGCGCCGCGAAAAAGACAGGGATGCGGGGCTTCTGCGCTTTTTGCGGGAGCACGAAGGGCAGAGCGGTATCGTTTACTGCGGCACACGCAAGGGCGTGGAGGAAGTGACCGGCATGCTCTGCCAAAATGGCGTGGATGCGGTCGGTTATCATGCGGGCATGGCAGACGAACTCAGAGAGCAGGCTCAAGAAGATTTTGTTTCCGACAAGGCGCCTGTAATCGTGGCAACCAATGCGTTTGGCATGGGGATTGACAAGTCGAATGTGGCCTTTGTCGTTCACTATAACATGCCCAAGGATTTGGAAAGTTACTATCAGGAGGCGGGACGCGCGGGGAGAGACGGCGAAGAGGCGGTCTGCTGTCTGTTTTATCAGCCGTCAGATGTGCGCCTCAACACGTTTTTGATCGACCATTCGCAGGAAACAAGCCAAATGGACGAACAGACGCAGCGCGTGGTAACGGAGCGGGCGCGGGAACGCCTGCGGCAGATGACGTTCTATGCGACGGGCGGAGGCTGTCTGCGCGCGCGCATTCTGCAATACTTTGGAGAAGCGGTGAGCGAATCGGGCTGCGGAAACTGTTCCGGGTGCCTGGCGCGTGAGGCAGAACGGGATGTAACGCGCGAAGCCGGGCAGATTGTTGCGGCTGTCATATCGCTGGGCGGACGGTTTGGCAAGGCAATGGTCGCAAAAATTCTGTCAGGCAAGAGAGAGGAGCGTGTCCTGAAACAGGGATTGGATAAACTTTCGGGCTTCGGATGTCTGAAAGCAGAAGGAGAGGAAAATGTCCGTCTGATGCTCGATGAGCTGATTGCAGATGGTGTGCTGGAAGTGACGGACGGCGAGTATCCGCGGCTCTGTGCAGGAGAGCGGGCACGGGATATACTCCTTGGCAGCGAACCTGTGCATATGGCGCTTTTGCCGAAAGACGCAGCACCGGCAGCACGGGCGCGCGTCAAGCAGAAGACCTATCTCCATAAAGAACTGTTTACGCGCCTGTCGGCGCTGCGCCGGGATATTGCCCAGAAACAGCATGTGCCGCCGTTTATCATCTTCACGAATGCAACTTTGCGCGACATGGCGGACAAGCAGCCGCGCACGCGCGCACAGATGATGCGCGTTGCCGGAGTTGGCGAGGGCAAAATGGAGCGCTATGGCAGCGCATTCCTGCGGGAGATTGAGCGATACAGGGAGGAACAGAAATGAAGAAATGGGTGTGCCTGTTGATTGCGGCGCTGATTTTGCTTTTCTGCTCTCAATGCTCGCCGCTGTATCCAATCAACGTATGGGCGGATCCGAATTGTCTTTTGACAGTTGGACGGGTGATGAAGGCGGGGGGCGTTGTGTATCGGGATATTTACGAGCAGAAAGGCCCGACGCTCTATCTTCTGCACATGTTGGCTTCTTTCGTATCGGACAGGAGCTTTTTGGGTGTATTTCTGCTGGAAGTGCTGTCTCTTGGCGCGGCGCTTTGGGCAGCGGGACGGATCATGCGCGGCCCCCAAAAGGGCTTTGCAGCAGGCGCAGCGCTCCTTGGGGTAAGCCTTGTTGTGAGCGGAGCATTTGTCACGGGAGACAGTGCAGAAGAGTTCTGTTTGCCGCTGATCCTAGGCGCGATGGCGCTCGCATTTTCTGAATACGAAAAAAACGCCGGTCCGATGTGCGCAAAATCTCTGATGTTATGCGGACTGCTTGCAGGAATTACAGCAACGATCAAGTTCACACTGCTGGGAGCGTTTGTAGGACTTTGTTTTTGCGAAGGTGTTCTGGCGCTTCGGAAAGGCGGTTTCGGGCGGGCGTTGGCGAGCGCGGGCGCGTTTCTTTTAGGAATGATGACGCCGATTTTCCTGTGGGGCGTGTATTTTGCAGCAAATGGGGCATTGGATGATGCTGTACAGGTCTATCTGTATAACAATGTCATGCTTTACGCGGAAGAGGGCGTGACGCTTGCCCAGATGTTGAGGGAAACGGCTGAAATCGTGCGAGAAAATGTGCTGTGGCTATTGCTGGCCGGTGGCGGGCTGGTGTTTTTCATGCTGGGCAGGGAGGAAAAGCCGGCGCTCAAACTCTGTGCGATGTCGATGGCGGTGTGCCAGTTTGCGGCGGTGTTCCTGCTGGGGCGGGTTTGGCCATACAGTCCGATGGCGATGGGGGCATTTGCTGCGCTGGGTGTGCGCGGGATTGGAAAGCGTATTCCTGAAAAAATTACGGGAAGAGCGTATGCTGGCATGACGGCTGTACTGCTGGCGGCAGCGTTTTTCTTGACGCCTAACCGGTATCTCCGGTTCGTCAAGCTGGAAGACACGGCACAGGGACGCCTTGCTGCGCAGGTGGAGCCGGGCAGCACGCTGCTCCAGTACAGCTATTTGGACGACGGGCTGTATCTGGCAACGGGCATACTGCCGGAAGAGCGGTTCTTTGTGCGGCTGAATGTCCGTTTCCCGGAAATGAACGAAGCGCTTGACCGTGCGGTTCAGGAGGGAAAGCCGGACTATGTGCTTCTCAGCTGGCGTGAGCTGCCGGAACAGTTTGACCAATATGAACTTGCGGCACAGGAGATGGGCTACCGGGAAGATGGTCGGCTGATCAAGCCGCTGTACCTGTACAGGAGGAAAGAGCCATGAAAAAGAAAGCGGCATGCCTGGCGCTTGTCTGCGCAGCGCTGGGGCTTCTTGTTGCCTCGACCAGTTCGCCTCTGTATGCGACGAATTTTTGGACGGACACAAATATTTATTTCACCATCGGCCGAGGCATGACCAGCGGCTTGATGCCCTATCGAGATCTTTTTGACCACAAGGGACCTTTGCTCTTCCTGATTTATGCGGCGGGGGCGATGATCTCCAATTCGAGTTTTCTGGGGGTCTACTTGCTGGAGGTTTTAAGCCTTGCGGCAGCTCTGTATTTTGGTTGGAAAATCGTATGCCTGTATGGCGAGGGTGATTTGACGCTTGTTTCGATTCCGATTCTGGCGGCGGTGACGCTTTGCAGCAGGGCTTTCACACAAGGCGGAAGTGCAGAGGAATTTGTGCTTCCGGCGCTCCTATACGGTTTGTATGCGGCGCTTTGCCGGATGCGCGGAGGGGAAAGCCGGCTGCTGGATGTATTTTTTGGTGCAGCAGTCAGCTGGGTGTTTCTCATCAAATACACGGACTGCGGACTGTTCTTCGGCCTTGGCTTTTTCCTTGTGCTGTATGTGTTGTGTACGGACGGATTGAAGGAAATGTTCTTGACGGTTTTGCGCATGGCGGCAGGGTTTGCCGTGCCTGCCGCGCTTGCGGCGGCCTATCTGGCGTTAAACGGTGCGCTCAAAGACTGCATAGATGTCTATTTTATTCAAAATTTGTTTGAATACAGCGGCGAACCGATGACGTTCGGCGGCCACATCTATAATGCACTGGCGTATCTGCGCACGCAGAGCATCGCGAATCCTGCAATCGCGGCGCTGTCCATCTTCGGCTGTCTGTTTGTCTTAACGGAGGCGCTTGTTCGCTGGAAAAATGGTTTTGCGGCGCTGGCTGTCCCGGTGAGCGCAGGACTGCTTCTTCTTTTCTGCTACTGGGGGGAGATGGCACACCCGTATTACGCGCTTGTATTTGCTGCGCTTTGTCCGCTGGGGATGTGTCCGCTGGGGATGCTGGCAGAGCGTCTGCCCGTGGGGCGCATCTTGGCGTGGGCAGCGACGGCGTCCCTTGTGCCCGCGTGCCTGGGGCTGTGCCAGGCGGTGCCGATGCTGAAAGTGAAAAAAGCGGACATGCCGCAAACAAAGTTTGCAGAAATCATGAATCAGGAGGAGAATCCGACGCTGCTGGATTTGACGAGCCTCGATCAGGGGTTTTACCTGGCTGCTGGAATTTTGCCCAATTGCCGCTACTTTGCAGATAATAATTTGCAGACAGAAGAAAAGAAAAACGCCATTTCAACATATCTGGAAGACAGGCGTGTGGAATTTGTTGTCACCAGATACAAAGAGCCGGGGGACGGGTATGTTGAGATTGCGGAGGCAGACGGCGTATTTGACCTGAATGACAAGAGAACGTATAAGCTGTACAAAAAGGCGGCGCAGCAGGCTGAACAGGAACAAAGTGAGCAGGAAGAACAATAAAACAGAAGGCAGAAGCGGTCAGGAAGACGCTGATTTCTTCTTCAAACTTCATGAATATCAATATGCCGGCGTAGGGCATTGCGCTCATGTTTGATCTTCTGATCCTTGTGAGAGGTATATTCATAGACGTGCGTTTGCAATCTTGCGGCTCACATCGATCATGATGCCGGTTATGCAGCGTTACGGCGTTCCTGCACTCCATTTTGGCGCAATGCTCATCTGGCTAGTGGTCTTGTTACGCCGCCTGTCAGGATGTGCCTGAATGCCTGCAACAAGAACAGCAGAATGCCGATCATTGACATCTTTAAGGGAGCGGTTCCGTATGTTGTTTGCAGCCTGATCGTGCTTTTGGCGATCAGCCTGATTCCTAAGCTTACGACCTGACTGAAGGGATAATACTTTGTACAAAAAAATTGAGTGAAAGCGTAGTACAGGTTGAAATGTGCCGGGCAGAGAAAGGGTGTTTTTGCAAAAGAGGGAACACTTTTTTCTATTGCTGTTTTGATTTCAGGCTGTATGGATTGTTTTCAATATTCAACCGAGGAAGCGGGAAAGGATTGCCTGCCAATCTCGGATGTCTGACCTGAAAACAAACAGCTCAGAAGATTCTTCTTGACTGGCTTTCGCAGGCAATAAAGAATTTTGTTCGACGGGTATCCTCGTGCGTATAGCCGAAGTATTTGTTTTTTGACCGTTGATATCATGGGTGTGCAGCATTCAATTTTGGCTTCTGGCAGAAAAAATGTTCGGAATTTAAGAGAGAAAATGGATGAATATCGCAGAAAGAGAAAGAAAACAGCCGATTGGAAGTTTTTTCTGCTGGTTGACGCGTGAATAAAACACAGCTATAATTATTATATTAAATAAAGAAGGAAGGCGATTGCGATGAACTATGCCCGCATTCCTCAGGATGAGACAATTCTGGAAATGTGCCAGTTGGGCGAAGATGTACTCGATTCTGAGCAGATGCAGTCTTTGCGAAACTTTACGCAGCATGGCAGTGTAACGCGTTATGAGCACAGTCTTTCTGTCTGTTATCTTGCTTTGCGCATTGCGGATCGGTTTAAGGTTCAGGTAGATAGGCGCAGCATGGTGCGCGGAGCACTTTTGCATGACTTCTATATGTACGACTGGCATGATCCAAAGAATCTTCGTCCTCTTCATGGTTTTACCCATGCCAAGGAGGCGTTGCATACTGCGGAGAAAATTTTTGAGCTGAATGAAATCGAGAGTGACGTGATCAAAAAGCATATGTTCCCTCTGAATATTGCGCTGCCGCGATATAAAGAGACGGTAATTGTTTCCTTAGCAGACAAGATCAGTGCGACGCTGGAATCGTTCCATACGGTGAAAGCGATGCGCATTGCGAGAATGTGCCGGGCTGTAGGGGCGTAAAACAAAATGGGCTGTTTCCCGACCAGCAGACACGAAAATAAAACATGCTGACGAAAATCGAGCCCAAATTGAAAAAATGAAGTTTTTTTTCAAAGTCCCGAAAGTGAACATTGAATAAACCTCGATTGCTGAGCAATTCAGACCGATTTCAGAGCCGGTATCAAGCCGGCTCTTTGGTACTATAAAAGCACAACCTCTATCAAACCAGGTAGAGATTGTGCTTGTTTTTATTATAATGAGATGGAAGCGGACTTATGATGTGATGGACGCCTATGCGACCAAAGGCGGTTCAGTGTCTTGAAAATGGCGTGGAAAATTTCCTGACTTTCTACACTTTTTCCAAGTTGAACGGCTGAATAAAGAAATTTGCAGACGCACCAGCGTGGTCGGGATTTTTTAAAGTGAGGATTCTTATATCCGTCTGGCGACGATCCATCTGATGGGGGATGCGGAAGACTGGTCTGTTCCCAGAGCATACCTCAGCAAAGAATCCATTGAGGCAATGCTGCTGAGCACAGCTTAATTTCATATTTCAGGAACCCTTTTTGCGAACATCCCTTGACGGAGTCTAAAATTACAGCGTCACAATGCCGGCTTCAACCAGCTTTTGAAGGCTCATGAGGATGCCGAGTTTGGCGTGTACCCAGGTAAGGCCGCCCTGAAAGTAAACGGCATAGGGCGGGCGGATTGGTCCATCGGCAGACAGCTCGATAGAGGAGCCCTGAATAAACGCACCGGCCGCCATAATGACCTGATTATCATAGCCGGGCATGTCCCACGGGATCGGAGTAACATAGCTGTCCACTGGCGCGGCTGCCTGAATGCCGGAACAGAAGGCCACCATGGCCTCTTCGCTGCCCAGCTCAACGGCTTGAATAATGTCGTGGCGGGATTCGGTAGAGTTCGGGATGACCCTGTAACCGAGTTTTTCGTAGACATTGGCCGCGAAAATGGCGCCCTTGAGAGCGGAAGACACAACGGTCGGAGCGAGGAAAAAGCCCTGATACAGTGCGGTCATCAGGCCGAGATTGGCGCCGACTTCCTGACCAAGACCGGGAGCAGACAGGCGATAGGCGCACTGATCAACGCAGGCTTTGGTGCCGCAGATGTAGCCGCCGATGGGGGCAAGGCCGCCGCCCGGATTCTTGATGAGGGAGCCGACAATCATGTCTGCGCCGATGTCGCTCGGCTCGATGGTTTCGACAAACTCGCCGTAACAGTTGTCAACCATGCAGATGATGTCGCTGCGGATGGACTTGATGAAGGCAATCAGCTCACCGATCTGATGGACGCTGAATGTTGGCCGGGTGGCATATCCCTTGCTGCGCTGGATTGTGACCAGCTTGGTGCGTTCGTTGATCGCCTTGCGGATCCCTTCGTAATCGAAGCTGCCGTCAGCCAGCAGATCGACCTCGGCATAAGAAATGCCGTATTCAGCCAGAGAGCCGGGACTCTTGCGGATGCCAATGACCTCTTCCAGCGTGTCGTACGGCCGGCCGACAGGGGAGAGCAGTTCATCACCCGGACGCAGGTTAGCGCTCAGGGCGACGGCCAGCGCATGGGTTCCGCAGGTGATCTGCGGGCGGACGAGGGCGGCTTCCGTATGGAAACAGTCGGCATACACGCGTTCCAGCGTATCTCGTCCAACGTCATTATAGCCGTAGCCGGTGGTGCCCGCAAAGCAGGAAACATCTACTCGGTTTTTTTGCATTGCACCGATGACTTTGGCCTGATTGTATTCAGTTACCCGGTCGATTTCGGCAAAGCGGTCTCGAAGGCCGACGAGAATATCCTCGCCGAACTGATAAACGGCATCGGAAATGCCGAGCTTGGAAAACACATTCTGATTCATAATACGGATCCTTTTCTGATGAAATTAATAAAGGATGAAAAATTCAAACGAAGGACAGGATACCAGAATGTATGCACAATGTCAAGGT
Organism: Christensenellaceae bacterium; assembly: GCA_020025205.1. Classification (GTDB taxonomy): domain Bacteria; phylum Bacillota; class Clostridia; order Christensenellales; family Aristaeellaceae; genus Ventricola. The sequence goes on from JAHHSO010000020.1 coordinate 24,698, forward strand.
ATAATTAGGAAGAGATTCCTTCAATAAAAGAAAAATGGGGTGATTTTAAAAAGGTTGAAAATTGAAATGCAAAAAAATGAAAAAAACTGTTGACAGGAAGCCTGTTCTCATGTATAATAAATCTCGTGCTTGAGATACAGTGTTCCAACGGAGTGTAGCGCAGCTTGGTAGCGCACGTGCTTTGGGAGCATGGGGTCGGGGGTTCGAATCCCTTCACTCCGACCATTTTATTCAGGCTTCTGTGGCCCCGTGGTCAAGCGGTCAAGACACCGCCCTTTCACGGCGATAACAGGGGTTCGATTCCCCTCGGGGTCACCATTTTTTTCTTTGAAGAATCGTGGTTCCTTCAAGGGCCTTTAGCTCAGTGGTCAGAGCAGGCGGCTCATAACCGCTCGGTCCGGGGTTCGAAACCCTGAAGGCCCACCATTTTACGGCGCGGTAGTTCAGTCGGTTAGAATGCCAGCCTGTCACGCTGGAGGTCGAGGGTTCGAGCCCCTTCCGCGTCGCCATTTTTATGTTCTTCTGACGCTCAACACCAATGAGACTTGCTGGTGTAGCTCAATTGGCAGAGCAGCTGATTTGTAATCAGCAGGTTGCGGGTTCGACTCCCTTCACCAGCTCCAATTTAATATGGGCGGGTTCCCGAGTGGCCAAAGGGAGCAGACTGTAAATCTGCCGTCACCGACTTCGATGGTTCGAATCCATCTCCGCCCACCATTTTCTGCGGGAATGGCGGAATTGGCAGACGCGCTAGATTCAGGTTCTAGTGCTCGCAAGAGCATGCAGGTTCAAGTCCTGTTTCCCGCACCAAGAAATAATAATCCGAACCTTTTTCTGATCAGAGAAGGGTTCGGATTATTTTTATCCCTCAAAGGGTATGAGCTGACTGGGCAGGCACCTCAGAGAATGAAAAAGAAAAGGCTGTAAGGCAAATAAAATAACGGTTGATTGCATAATGAAGTTGGACACCTAACAAAAAGCCATAGTGATTTCCCCGTATGGCGGAATGAAGATCCTGCACAACATTTGCCGTGGGAGGGCAATCACTATGGACTGCTAAGAGGATATCACAGAACCGGCAGGACGCAAGAAGGGACGGTACCTTCAGCGAGAAGAAAGGGGAGCCATTCAGTATCTCAAGCGCCAAGGTTACTAGAGCCAGCGAGATTGGCTGCTCGCCAACCACTGTGGGCAATGAGCTTCGGCGGGTACACCGCCCCGTAAAGGCAGCAGAGGCAGGATGCCCGGCTACTCCGCCAAACGAGCAGAAGCAGTCTGCCGATTCAACAGGCAGCGCTCTCGAAGGCAGCACCGTATTCATGGCTGTAACCAATTCCTTCACTGGGTAATCACGCAAATCCGTGAACACAAGAAAGTCTCCGGCAGGGACATTGCCCAGCGGTCTGAGATCGCGGCTCTGTGCATCGAGGCAGGCCATTGAGAAGTCGACGCCGTGGTTGGTAAAAAGGGGCTGGTAAGGAGGCCGTTGTGTTCTCCCTGTTGGAGAAGAAAACGGAAAATGACATTGCCATTCAGATTCCGGGCAAGGACTCAGCCTCTGTGCTCCAGACCATGCAGATGCTCAAGGAAGAGTTTGGGAACGAGTTCTCTCAGGCCTTTAAGATGATTACCGTGGACAACGGCCCGGAGTTTTCTGGTTTCGCCCAGGTTGAGAACTGGGCAGTCAGGTCTGCTTCGCCCATCCATACACATCCTGGGAGCGTCCTCAAAACGAGCGCCGCAACGGACTGTTCCGTGCTTTCGTGCCAAAGGAAGTATCTATTTCTCGCCGGTGGATATCTTATCCGCCGCTGATGAGCTGGACGGACGTCCTCGCAAGAAGCCGGGCCATCGTCCCCCAGAGAAACTCTTTGAGGCGCTCCTGGATTCCATCTACGCCGTTCCAGCGAGATAATAATTTTTACCGTGCGGGTGTCCAACTTGCACTTGCAATTTTCGAAAATAAAAAGATATAAAAACAGAACAAACAAAAAGGGCTTCCCGAAAAAGCTCTCTCAAGAATTCTAATTATAGCAACAAAAAAACCGCCTTCCCGAAGGAAGGCGGCTGCCGGGTGACTAATCCGGCTGTACTGGTGGGGTCGATAGGGCTCGAACCTACGACCTCCACGATGTCAACTATACTGAATGTATAATTTGTTTTCGAAACATTAGCCAAAATATACACATTATTAAAAAGATAAATATGCTTGTGACATCCAAAAGGGAAGCTCATTAGAACTGTTGAGCGCCTTGAAAGGGTGCTTTTTTTATTAGGATGAACGTAATTAGGAGGTACTACTTGAAATGAAAGCAGACATTATAGCAATTGCCAACCAGAAAGGCGGCGTCGGAAAGACGACCACAACAGTCAATTTGGGTGTGGGTTTGGCGAAGGCAGGAAAAAAGGTTTTGCTGATTGATGCAGACCCACAGAGCAGCCTGACCATCAGCCTGGGATATTCTCAGCCGGATAAGCTGCCGTTTACGCTTTCTAATGCGATGGAGCGGATTCTTATGGATCAGCCAATTGATCCGGATGAAGGCATCCTGTATCATGATGAAGGCGTGGATCTGCTGCCTGCCAATATCGAATTGGCGAGCATGGATGTATCACTTATGAGTGCGATGAGTCGAGAGATGGTCTTGAGTCGATATCTGAATATGGTTAAAAGCCGTTATGATTATCTCCTCATTGACTGCCAGCCGTCGCTGGGTATGCTTACGGTTAACGCACTGTCTGCGGCGAATCGTGTGCTGATTCCTGTACAGGCGGAGTATTTGCCGGTAAAAGGTCTGGAACAGCTGCTTTCTACCATCAGCAAGGTGAAGAGGAATATCAATGGCAATTTGCAGATTGCAGGCATTCTTCTGACGATGGTGGATGGAAGAACGAACTTTGCCAGAGACATCAGTGCGCTGCTCAGAGAGAACTATGGAAGCCGAATCAGGATTTTTGAAACGGAAATTCCTCACTCTGTGCGGGCTAAAGAAGCGACGGTCGAAGGCAGAAGTATATTTGCTTATGACATGCACGGAAAGATTGCACAGGGATACGACTGTCTGACGAAGGAGGTTCTGCAAAATGAAAAGCAATGCAAAAAACATTACGCTGGCCTCTGTCTCTGATTTCTTTACAACGGAAGAGAGCCGGGAAGATGACAGGCGGGAACGCGTGCAGGAAATCCCGCTTTCAGAACTTCATCCATTTAAAGATCATCCGTTTAAAGTCAAGGATGATGAATCTATGATGGATACGGTGGAAAGCGTCAAGCAGTATGGCGTGTTGGTTCCAGCAATTGCCCGACCTGATCCGTCCGGCGGATATGAACTGATTTCAGGGCATCGCAGACACCATGCCAGCGAACTGGCGGGGAAGGATACCCTGCCGGTAATCGTCAGAGATCTGGATGATGACGCAGCGACGATCATCATGGTTGATTCGAATTTGCAGAGAGAAAGCCTTTTGCCCAGTGAGCGGGCTTTTGCCTATAAGATGAAGTTAGAGGCGATGAAACATCAGGGGGCAAGAGCAAATTTAACTTGTGCCCAACTTGGGCACAAGTTGGGCGGGAAAAAGTCGAGAGATATTTTAGCTGAACAGGTTGGTCAAAGTAAGAATCAGGTACAGCGATTCATTCGCCTGACGGAGCTGATTCCTGAAATCCTTGATATGGTGGATGACAAGAAAATTGCCATCAATCCGGCTTACGAGATTTCTTTTCTGAAGAAAGATGAACAGGTTCAGCTGCTGGAAGCGATGGATGCAGAACAGGCAACGCCTTCTTTGTCGCAGGCGCAGAGGCTTAAGAAGTTTTCGCAGGAACACAAACTTACATGGGAATCCATGTCAGCCATCATGTCTGAAGAAAAGAAGAGTGATTTGGACAGAGTGGTGCTGAAGAACGAAACGTTGAAAAAGTATTTTCCGCAGAGTTATACGCCACAGCGCATGGAAGAAACCATCATCAAGCTGCTGGAAAAGTGGCATCGGCAGAAAATGCAGATGCAGGAACGCTGAAGGAGGACAAAGCTATGGCGATTTTCAGAGTGGCGAAGAACCGGAGATACACAGTTATGAGCAATCATCACTTAAAAGATAAAGACTTGTCTTTAAAGGCCAAGGGACTGCTCTCCATGATTTTGTCCCTGCCGGATGAGTGGAACTATACGACGCGCGGCCTTGCAGCAATTTGCAAGGAAGGCGTGGAGAGCATTGGCACGACGCTGAAAGAATTGGAAATGACCGGGTATCTGACCAGAGAACAGAGGCGGGATGAAAAAGGGCGAATCAAGGATACGGAGTACACCATTTACGAACGCCCGCAGAAAAAAGAAAACAAGCCAGATCCAGGAACCCCGGATACAGATGCCCCGGATACGGAGTGTCCAGATACGGGAAACCCGGATATGGATGACCCGGATACGGAAAACCCGGCACAATTAAATACTAATCCAATAAAGACCCATAAATCGATTACCCATGGAACAAATCCTTATCAATCGAATCATGGTGATGGATGTGAAGAGATGGAACCGCCGGTGAATGCTTTTGATCTGAATTTGATGATTGGACATGTTCAGGTGGACATCGGATATTACGAGCTGCTGGATAAATATAGCCGTGAACAGCTGGATGAAATGGTTGAGCTGATTGCGGAGATGCGCTGCAAGCATTCGGGGACAATTAACATTGGTGGGACGGTGTATTCGGCAGATGCTGTGCGCGAACGCTTCGAGAAGCTGAACAGCCGCCATATCCAATACGTGTTTGAATCTTTGGAGAACAATCGGACAAAGATTCGCAACATCAAAAAATACCTGCTCACAGTGCTGTTTAATGCACCTGTTACCATGACCAATTACCACCGTGCAGAATTTAATCACGAATACGACGAGGAAGATTTGTTTGCAGGCGTTGAATAATCACGAAAGGAGAAGACAATGCGCAGATATCTGATCAGGCGGATTCTGGAACCGCTTTGAAAAAGCCAGACCATCAAAAAAGAAAGGAGAAGGCAGACACAGAATGAAACTGAATAAACCCAAAGCGCAGCTGATGATGTATATCTTGGCGGCGCTTTTTTTCGTTGCCGGATTTTTTGCAGTCATTTGGCCTGTAAGGACGTGGAGTGTGCAGATTGACCGGGACATGCAGGAGTATGAAGAACTGAAAAAAGAAAACGAAGGGTCTTCTCAAGCGGAGGTGTCTCCAATGCTGCCTGTGCAGGAAGAAGAGAGGCTCCTGCCCGCACAGGAGACTTTAGAAACACCTCATGAATCTTCTCAGATGGACGTGAACTGGGCAGCCTGCCGCCAAACCAATGCGGATATTGCTGCTTGGCTGACTGTTCCGGGAACGCCTATTGAATATCCTGTGGTCAAGACGGATGATCCGGATTATTATCTCGGTCACACATTTTCGGGTAAGGAAAGCGCAGTAGGTACGCTCTTTTCGCTGGGTGATGCAGACTATGAAACGCCCGGAAGAAACATCGCCATTTACGGTCATCACATGCGGGCCAAAGACAAGATGTTTACGCCACTTATGCAGTATAAGAATCCTGAGTTCTGGGAAGCGCATAAAACCGTGTATTTGGATACGCCGGAACACAGGAGAGCGTATACGATCTTTGCTGTCATCAATATGAGCATTGGTGACTGGAATCCGTCGAAAACAGATTTTCCCAACGACGAAGCATTTGCCAACTACATCGCCCGTGCGAAGCGGTGTGCGCTGTACGATACGGGGGTGGAAGTGCTGCCGGACGATCATGTGGTGACACTGATTACCTGTGACCGCAGTTACGGTGGAAAAGATGGACGGCTGATTGTCATGGCAGTGAGGAGGGATACACCATGAGATTTCGACGAACGGAAAAGCGGGCGGCTGCATGGATGCTCTTGTCTGTATTTGCACTGACGGCTTGTTTGGTACAGGCAGAAGAGATCAGCGAGGTGCTGACAGAAGTGCCCGTGCAGGAAGAAGAATATGCAGAGCTGGATGCGCTTCCTGATGAGGAAGCAAAACCAGAAGAGCCGGAAGAAACGACGCCGGGAGAAACGGCACCGATAGAATGGAGTGAGAGTGAAATTGTACAGGAAGCCCCCTCGGAAGAGGACACACAAGAGGAAGAAGGCATATCAGTTTTACAGGGAGTCATCGAAAGTCAGGGATATGCCTACGTGCAAACGGTTGTGCCGGCGATGATCTTCTGGGATGCAGAACAGTCAGAGCCTTTCTTTTTAGCAGATGAAAGCGCTGTGCTGCTGGCGACAGGGTATGCTCAAGGCAGCCTGCAGGTCTTTTTCTGGACAGAAGCAGGCGGCATTCAAACGGGATATGCTGGGGAAGATGCGCTGATTCTGCTGATGGAAGATGGCGAGTGGGCAATGGGCGAATCCATCATGATGGAAACAGAAGCGGGCATGATGCCCGTTTTTTTAATTTCCGGGCAGAATCAGAACGAACAGAAAGAAATCATAGAAGAGATTCAGAAAGAAGAAACACAGAATGAGCTGGATATGCAGGTAGAAGAAATATATCAGCCGGGTGAATTTGTCAGTGTGACGCCGTTTACACGTGCATACTCGAATGTGGATGAAACGGCGGGCTTTGAGGATGAGCTTTTTGAGGGCTATTTTGTCTGCGATGCCAATGTGCGCATTGAAAACATCCTGAAAGATGGACAGGGGCGCAACTGGTATGAAGTGAGTTACATGTTTGGCCCCACTGATGCAGACGGCAGCATGATAGAGACGAGCACAGGCACAATCCATGTACTGGCAGAGGACATTCTCCCAGCGTATGCGCAGGATTACGACCTGACGGACTATGCGCTTAATGATCTTCCGCCTGCGCTGTATGCGTCAGACGGCGGATTTTCACTCAGAAAAGGGTATGGAAGCATTGGACAGTTCAGTGCAGGACAGACGAATCAGTATGCCAATTCAGGCCATGACAGTGAGTATAAACAGATTGCGAAACTGTCGGGTCATGGAACGATCTATGCGACGCCGCATTATCTGAATGGCCATACAGTGTACTGTCTGGAGCATACGATGAACTCACCGGGAACCAAGCATACTGAATCGGGACCTTATGAGATCGTCAATCTGGAAGGGTATGCAAGAACACCGGGCTATTCCGGCATCATCTTTAGGCCGGAAACCATGCACGCCATTGGCTGGGTGATGCGCCATACCTATCCGTATATGGTGCTGGATCGCGGAGATGCGTCCAATGACCAGTGGAGCCGCGTAGCAGGCCAGTTTGCTATCCGCGAAGTCATCAAGCAGCTGGAAGGCGCACAGTATGTGCGCGATTATTGGCGGATGGACGAATTTTACAGAGCAAGGGATCAGGCTCCGGGCGTTTATCTGGAATATGCCCGCTGGCTGGCTGCTGAAGGCATTGCCAGAGGAAGAATTACCGGAGGAATCACTGTAAGCGGCAAGTCGGCCAGCTATGCAGACGGGATGATCTCCGGCACGGTGACGCTCAAGACAGACGCAGATCGGATTCGCATTTCAAAATCGGCAGGAACGCTTTCGGGCAACTCGGCAGGAAGTGATGGGACGTATTACTATCTGCACAGCGGCGATACGGTTACTGTCAAGGCAGCAGGAACCCGGTTGTCGTTTGAAGCGGAGTCAATCTCTTCGCCGGATGAAGAGGCAAATTTCCTTATTGGTGTGCCGAGTGCGGACATTCAGAAAATCTTGATTCCGCAAGATGGAAATCCGTACCCGATGAAGAAAGTGACGGTATCCTTTGACATGCCGCAAGGGAACATCATCGTGCATAAAACGGACAAGCAGTCCAGCAAGGCGTTGACAGGAGCGGTTTTTGAGCTGATCGGTGCAAATGGCGGCGTAATTGGCAGACAAACGACGGGAAAGGATGGAAATGTGACGTTTTCCAACTTGACGCCGGGTATGTATACGGTATGCGAAGTGTCTGCACCTGAAGGGTATCAGGTGTCTGTGCCCAACTCACAGACCATCACGGTGACGGCTGGCGGCACGACACAGGCTGCATTTGCCAATGAGCAAATCACAGCGAAAATCCGCATCGTCAAAAAGGACAGCACCTCCAAGAAACCGCTTGCTGGGGCAGAGTTTACGGTTACGCGGCTGTCAGATCATGGAACGGCGGAAACCGTATCCGTTCTGGTAACGAATGAAACCGGCTGCGCAGAAACAGGATGGCTGGAATGGGGCACTTATCGGGTGGAGGAAACGAAAGTTCCTGCCGGCTACGTCAAAGTGCATTTCGTTACGGAGATTGAAGCCAAGGAAGACGGAAAGACGTATACCGTCAATGCTGAAAACACTGCCATTACAGGTAAAATCAAGATCAGAAAGACGGGAACGACCCATGCGGACAGACTGCTTTCCGGCGCTGTATTTGAGGTGCGCGCCGCAGAAGACATCTTCGCAGGCGATGGAACAAAGGTTTATGACCGGGACAAACTGGTGGATACAATCACAACGGGAAAGAATGGCGAAGCCGTGACCCGAATGCTTCCGCTGGGCAAATATCTTCTTACCGAAACGAAGGCTCCGGAAGGTTATATCATCAGCAGTGAAAAGACAGAACTTACACTGTCTTATGAGAATGCGGACACACCAGTCGTTGAAGCGGAAGCTGTCATTCCCAATCTGGAAAGTACATCCAAGATCCGCATCGCAAAGCGTGATAGTGGTACGAAAAAGCCGCTTGCAGGCGTGGAATTCACGATCACCAGACTTTCAGTACCGGAAGCCGCGCAGAACGAAGGCGTAGGCGAAGTTGCCGCAGCCATCACAACGGATGAAACCGGCTATGCTGAAACAGATTGGCTGGAGTGGGGCACTTATCGGGTAGAAGAAACGAAAGTGCTTGCCGGATATTTGGACAGGCGTTTCGTGACCGAAATCAATGCCTTTGAGGACGGAAAAACCTATGAAGTTGAGGTCGAAAACGATCCGGTGCTGGGGCAGATTCAGGTAAAGAAAACAGGATTGCAGTTCATTGGCTTTGAGGAAAAAGAGACTTTGGGATTCACGGCCCATCGGCCTGTTTTTGAAATGAAGCCCCTTGCAGGTGCAGAGTTTGAAGTGCGGGCCGCCGAACAGATTATCGGGCCGGATGGAACGGTGTTCTTTGAACAGAACGACGTTGCCGATACGATTGTGACGACGGATTCAGGTATGGATGCTTCCAAGAAGCTGCCGCTGGGCAAGTATGTGCTTGTTGAAACGAAAGCACCGGCTGGTTATGTGCTGGATTCGACGCCGCATGAAGTCACGCTGACCTTTGAGAATCACGAAACGCCGCTGGTGCGGATCACGGTGGAGGTTGAAAACGTCTATCTGCCTGCTGAAATCAAGCTGAGAAAAGAGAAGGAGATTCTCACAACGGTTGAAGACGGCGAAAATATCAGACAGGTTTTTGAGCATGTGCCCGGCGAAGGCTTCGTATTTGGTCTGTTCAATGCAGAGCCGATTGTGTACGGCGAGAATACGCTGCCTGCTGATACGATGCTGGATGCAGGGGTGACAGGGGAAGACGGCAGATTGTTCTTCTCCGGCAAATATCCGCATGGAAGCTATTATCTGAAGGAACTGAGAGCACCGGACGGCTGGAAGATCAACCCCAATGCTTTCCCGGTGACGCTTGATCCTCAGACGTCAAAGGACAACATGATCTTTGTAGAGCTGGAGGAAGCCGTGCAGGATGAAATCATCTGTGCGCATGTGAAGCTGACCAAGAAGAATATTACAGGTGAAGATACGATTCCCGGTGCGCTGATTGAGGTAAAGAATGAAGCTGGGGAGGTGATTTACAGAAGCCATACGGACGAAAATGGAGAACTCCCGAATATCCCGGTTGTTCCCGGCAGGTACACGTTCAGGGAAATTCTGGCTCCGTCCGGTTACGAACTGAACACAGTTGAAATGACATTTACGGTTCATGCGGATGGCAGCGTAACAGGTGATGCTGAAATCCGGGATGACTACACGCGGGTACAGATCATCAAGCAGGAAGAAAACGGAAAACCGCTGGAAGGCGTAGAGTTCGGTCTGTTCAAGCAGAATGGCGTGAAGCTGATGACTGCCATTTCGGATGAGCAGGGTGTTGTTACCTTTGAGCAAATCCCGTATGGCAAGTACAAAATCAGAGAAACGAAGCCGCTGCCGTATTACTATCCGTCTGAAGTGGAAGTGGAGCTGACGGTAGATGGCACGTTCATCAATCCGGAGAAACCGATTCAGACGATTACCAATGAACGCAGGCAACTCCATTGCATCAAGGTGGATACCAGCGGTAAATATCTGGCAGGGGTTGAATTTGTGCTGCTGGATGCGAAAACCGAAGAAATCGTGGAAACGGTGACCAGCAATGAGCGCGGCGAGTTTGTGTTCACAAAGATCGCCATCGGTGACTGGATCATCCGCGAATCTCAGGCTCCGGCAGGGTATAGCCGCATGGAAGATGTGCTTCTGCATGTGGACGAAAGCTGGCGCGAGCCGGAACCGATTCGCTGTGTGAACATCCCGGATCACTATGAGTTTTTGAAGGTGGATGAAAACGGAAGGCCGCTCCAGGGAGCCAAGTTCACGATTGAAGATGAATACGGCGTACTCTACGAAATGGTTTCCGACAAGGATGGCATTGTTCATGCGACAGATCTTCTTCCGGGCACATATGTGATCCGCGAAATTGAAGCTGCGGATGGATATGACTGTACGGATGAAACGATTCATATTGTCATCGATGACCGCTATGTGGTGCCGGATGAAATGCGCCGTCTGGTCAACTATCCGGCAGAAGAAGATGACCAGGTGATTCAGACGGGCGTGGAGATCCCGTGGACGCCGATGATGTCGGTGGGTGTGCTGATGATGCTCTCTGCCGCAGTGCTGGCCGTAATCGGGTACAGAAAGAAGTAAGGACAAATATGATCTGGTTTTCTGGTGTGCCGCCGTGATGCGGCGTTTTTTAATATAGAAGGAAAGGAGGGAGCATTTTGCAGGAAGAAGTGGAGCAGAGAAGCCTGACATTGGCTGTCAACACGACGAAGATGAGCGGACGCATCATGAAGGAGGCGATTTCCAAATATCTGGCGCATCGAAAAAATGCAAAAGACGGTGTGCATTATCGCGGTAAACAGACGGTCAAGCAGCTTGTGGGGCAGAATCAAGGCGTTTCCAACGTGGAACTGACAGATTCCGATGCGAAGGGGTTTGAAAGGATTGCGCGGCACTATGGCGTGGATTACGCCGTAAAGAAGGTGAAAGGAGAAAATCCGCGGTATCTGATTTTTTTCAAATCCCGCGATGCGGATGCGCTGCAGGCGGCGCTTAGCGAGTATGCCAACAAGAAGGTCAAGACGCAGGAGCGTCCGTCGATTCTGAAACAGCTCAAGGATGTGACAGCCACTCTGACTCCGAAGCGTGAAAAGCACAAGGAGCGAGAAGCGTGCAGGTAAAAACGAAGCGGCAGATTATCAAGAACCTGCCGTATTTTTTTATAACTCTATGCGGAACAAAAATGGGCGAGGCATGGAGAATGGCTGAAGGTGCAGATGATTTGACCCGCCTCATTCATTTTTCCGAAACCCTTCCAGTGGCTTTTGAAAATCCTCTTCCCAGCTTGAATCCGCAGGATGTTTGCGTAGGACTCTCAATGGCGGCCTTAATTCGTACAGCCGTCTACTTCAAAACAAAGAACGCCAAAAAGTACAGACATGGAAGTGAGTATGGTTCCGCCAGATGGGGAACGGCTAAAGATATCGAACCCTTTATAAATCCGGTATTTGCCAACAATGTGATACTAACTCAAACAGAATATCTGACAATGGAGAGCCGTCCTAAGAATCATGCCTGCGCGAGAAATAAAAATGCAGTGATTATTGGAGCATCAGGAACGGGAAAATCTTTTCATATTCTGATTAATAATCTGCTGCAGGGACATTCTTCGTATGTCGTGACTGACCCCAAAGGCGACATTTTGATTAAATGCGGAACGGCTCTTGAAAGGATGGGATACAGGATTAAGGTGTTCAACACCATAAACTTCCGAAAATCCATGCACTATAACCCCTTCCATTACAT
>JAHHSO010000021.1 GCA_020025205.1 Christensenellaceae bacterium
TGTCAATACCTTTTTTGCACTTTTTTGAATCTTTTTTGAGTCTTTTTCTCTTCTTTGAGCCTGTTTTGTGAATATTTTAATTGTATTTGCCATAAATTGTTCGTATTCTATGCATTTCAATTGCCGTATTCCTGCATTTTTTAATGAAAACCCATTTAAAACACGAACTTTATTTCTTTCTGACAATTTTCAATCTTTTTTACATATTCTTCTTTTTCCCTCCCTGCGCATAGGATACACGGGTGATTTCATGAAAAAACGTCTTTTCAGTTTTCTGGCACTTGCCTTTCTCTGTTTTCTTCTAGTCTATCTGCCTCAACTGTTTACCGCTGTCCAGGGTTTTCCTCTTCCTCCCACCCCTGAACGCATCCTTCTGCGTGTCGTTCTGTGTACAGACAATTCAGATTCTGCCTCTTCCTTATATGATACATTACAAGACTTTCACAAACAGAATTCCTCCATCCATCTGCGCATTACCCGTGCAGGCATGGAACAACTTTTGTCTCTTTCCGCTCCCCTGCCCGACGTATACATTTTTCCAGAAGATACGCTGCCGCCCCTGTCCCCACTCCTGCGTTCCTTCCACGATTCTTTATCTCAGCGTTTCGTTCCAGCAAAAGGCGCACCGCTATTATGCGCCGTCTCCCGCACCTCACTCTTTCCCGATGCCGCACTCAATCTGATCGCTTTCCTCTGTCCGTCAGTTTCTCCTTGTACAACGTCTGCTCTTGGGGTACAATAGAACCATATTTACGAGGAGGTTGTGTGAATGGACGCTTTAATTCAAGCCCTTGTTCAAGCCAATTTTGCACCGGAACGCATCATCCCCCGTGCCCCTATGGCGCGCTTCACATCTTTCCGCGTTGGGGGAGAAGCCGATGTGTTGGTCCACATCGCCTCCAACGAAGAAATCGTTTGTGCGCTCCGCGCTGCCAAGCGTGTCAACGCTCCCGTCACCGTTATCGGAAACGGTTCCAATCTGCTCGTGCGGGACGGCGGCATCCGCGGTCTCGTCTTGCGCATCGCCGGATCTTATTCTGCCATCCAGCGGGACGGCAGCACGCTTCACGCTCAGAGCGGCGCATCCATGCACGCTTTAGCCGTATTGGCTCAGCAGGAAGGGCTGGACGGTCTGGCTGAAATTGCCGGAATCCCCGGAACAATCGGTGGTGGTGTCATCATGAACGCGGGCGCATATGGCGGCGAACTTTCCCAGGTTGTCACGCATGTGAATGCCATCGCGCTCTCAGATGCCAAGCCCCTTTCCTTTAAAGGAAAAGCATTAGGCTTCTCCTATCGGCACAGCGCCATGATGGATGCCGGAGTCATTGTCACCGATGTCACACTTTCTCTGACCCCCGGCGATAAAGATGCCATCCGGGCACGCATGGCAGAGTGTTCTGCCGCACGCCGCGACAAGCAGCCTTTGGAATATCCCAGCGCCGGCAGTACATTTAAACGTCCAAACGGCCTTTTCGCCGCCAAGCTCATTGATGACTGCGGCCTGCGCGGTCTGCGCATTGGCGATGCTCAAGTGTCTGAAAAGCACGCCGGGTTCATCGTCAACCGTGGGAACGCATCAGCAGGCAATATTCTCTCCCTTATAAATGAAGTTTCGCAGCGTGTATATCAAGAAACAGGCGTGCTGCTCGAACCGGAAGTCCGCATCATCGGTGAAGATGCAGCGCCTGATACGAAAGGATGAAATCAATGAAGTTTCTCATTGTCACCGGTCTCTCCGGTGCAGGAAAAACAAGCGTTCTGCACCACCTGGAGGACAATGGTTACCAGTGCATGGACAACCTTCCTCCGCTCCTTCTGACGCAGGCCGTTGAGCTGTGCAAAAAGGTCGAGCTGGACATTCCTGTAGCGTTGGGAATTGATTCCAGAAGCGGCGCACTGTTCGATGCGGATGCTGTGCTCTCTGCTATCGATCAGTGCGGAGACAGTAATGAGGTATCCATTCTCTTTTTAGAAGCCGACAACGAGACACTGATTGATCGTTATAAGGAAACGCGCCGCGATCATCCGCTCATGCGCGAGGATCACGCGCTGACGCTTGAAAAAGCCATCGCCAAAGAGCGGGCGCTCCTTCAGCCGCTGCGCGAGCGTGCCAATTATGTGCTTTCTACCGGCGGCCTTCGTCCCAAGCAACTGTGTGCGCGAGTCGATGATCTGATTGCACACGGCGAAAATCAGCATATTCTCAGAACGGAAATTATGTCCTTTGGTTATAAGCGCGGCATTCCGCGGGAAAGCGATCTTGTCTTTGATGTACGATTTTTGCCCAACCCTTACTATATCAAAGAGATCCGCGCTTATACCGGGCTTGAAGCGCCAATTCGGGACTATGTGCTCAATCAGGAAGAGACACGCGAATTTCTTTCACACCTGTATGAGCTGGTCGATTATCTTCTGCCTCTGTATCAGCGCGAGGGGAAGCGCCGGCTGATGATCGCCATCGGCTGCACAGGCGGAGCGCATCGTTCTGTCGCCATCAGTGAAGCGCTTTGCGCCCACCTTCGTGCACTGGGACAACCGGTCAACGTCCTCCACCGCGATATTGATCTGGAAGAAAACAGCTGGCCTTTTCGCCGCAATAAAACAAACAGCTGAATACAGCGTTCCCAAAACGCGCATGCTGATTCCATACCAATTCTGAAAGGATGGGATCACATGCGCGTTTTCTCTATGCCTTCTGTTCCTGCAGCACACTTTATGCCGCCCGATCAAGCGGCCTTTCAGCCGCTGTGTGCCGCCGCCTTCGATCAGGCACGTTCCCGTCATGTGCCTGTCTTTCTTGTCATAGGCACTGTGCCGCCAGAATTTTCCGATGCTTCTTTGTCTATGCAAATCGCTGAGCGCACCGTTCCCGTGCAGCTTCTGCCCGGGATGCGCCCAGATGTTGAGCTGCTTTGCCAGCGTGCGGGCGCGCTCTTCTCGGGAGAAGGCGCTTTGCCGCTTGCCGCGCTGCTTCTGGACGATGCAAGACCCTTTCTGGCAGCGCCGCTTCCGCCTGCCGGTTTCCCGCTTGAGCCATCGCGGCTGTACGTCTGGCTGTCTCAGGCAGATAGACGTTTTGCGCAGAATCTTCCCGCTCTCACACAGCAGGCCGCAGAAGTCATTCGCTCCCTGCGCATTGCACCGCTCTCTCGGCCCTATTCTCCGAAAGATGCGTCTCACGATCTTCTGCGTGCCCTCATTGCCGCCGAAGACAAAGTGTCCGGCGGCCTGAACGGCAAAAAAGCACCGTTTGTCTGCGCTCTGCGCTTTCTTCAACACGAAGGAGATGAAAAAAGTGCGCATTCCGCCTTGTCTCGTGCGCTGGATGCCATGCTCTGTTCTCCTGTGTATGATCCGCTCGACGGCGGCTTTTTCCGCGCTGCGCTGACGGATGACTGGCGCGTTCCCATTCCAGAAAAACCTCTGGGCATGAACGCCATGCTCGCGCTCATTCTTTTGGACAGCGGCCGCAGAAGTGAAGCCATCCATGTGCTGGACTTCATGCTCTCCTCCTGCTCGCTTTCAGCCGGCGCACTTGCCCCCTTTGTTTCCGCTTCTCCAGAAAGCCTGACCTTCACGCCCGAACAGGTTTGTGCTTCTCTGGGAAACGAGGACGGCTTGCGCGCCGTCCGTCTGCTTAATCTGCGGCGTCAGCACGCCAAACCTCTTCCTTCCGTCATTCCAAGCCGATTTTCCCCTGTCATGGATGCACCGGAAGACATTCCTCCCCTTGTGCCCACGTTATCCCCAAAGATGACGCCGGAAGATGCAGCCTTTCTCCATCGTGTAACGCCAGCCCTGCTCCGTCTCCGCGCGGCGCGCATGCCGCTTCGCGCTGCTTCCACAGTGATCTGTGAAGACTGTGCGCTCGCCGCCGCCGTCTTTGCCTCCTGCGGCAGGCGGCTGGGAGAAGCGCGTTATGTGCAGGCTGCACAACGCGCGGTTTCATATCTGATTGCGCTTCCGTCCAATGGGCTGACGCCATCGTATGCGCCGACAAGCCTTTTAAACGCTCAGCCCACATGCGGCGCCAGTGCCGCCCTTGCTCTGGCACTGCTCACGCTCGGGCAGGATGAACGCATGACTGAATACCGCGCAAGCGGCCTGCGCATTCTCCACACCGCACTTCACGCATTCGTCCGGGAAGACGGTCTGCCTATGCACACGCCGCAGGATGCTGCCGCCTTCTTTCCCCGCATTCCCGCTATTTTTGACGGGGAACTGCCTTCTCCAGCGGCGCTTCTTGTTCATGCGCTCCTTTTGGCTGATGCGCAGTGTCCCGGCGAGCACTATCTGGAAGGTGTAGAAGCCATTTGGACAGCTGCTGCCCCCGCCGCAAAAGCTCATCCTCTTGCCTGCGCCGCGCTCATCGATGCCGCACGCGTGCTCACAAAATCTTCCTGAGCAGTTCCGTGTCAACCGTAAAGAGGTTCTCTCTGCCTTTCAATATGCTGTCACTCGGCGTCTGCTTTTCCTCCTGCATCCGTAAGATCCGTTCCTCAATGGTGTCCATCGTGATCCTTGAAATCACTTCGACACCGCGCATCTGTCCGATGCCTGATTCCGTGCAGCGGTGTTCCATCATGGATCGTAATGAATGGCAACATCCGCGCCAGTAAGGTTTAACCCCATGCCGCCTGCTTTGAGAGAAATCAGGAAAATCGGCACGCTCCCCCCGTTGAATTCCTCCACCAGACGCATCCGCTTATCCGTGTCCCCCGTCAGCTTAAAGGCTGAAATCCCAGCCTGCTTGAGTTCTTTCTCCAAAATATCCAGCATCGACGTGAACTGCGAAAAAAGCAGCATCCTGTGTCCTTCTTCATTCGCCGCAAAATGAATGGTGCCGTCATCCAGTGCCGATTCTTCTTCTCTTCTTCGCGTCCATCCTGCACAATGGGTACTTCAAAACACATCCGAAATTTTTCGTAACTCTGCAGGCAACCCGGCATCAAAAAAATCAAAGACCGACCAGAGTTCGCTGAGTCTGTTTTCAATTGGCGTTGCGGTCATGGCAAAACGATGCTCCGCACGCAGCACCTTCACTGCACGCGCCGCCTGAGAGGCGGCATTTTTGATATACTGCGCTTCATCCAAAAGCACATGTGTCAGCTCAATGCCCTGATCGGTCTGAACATCACGCCGAAGCTGTCCATAGGAAGTGATCAGCATCCTTGCGTCTGATTTGTTCTGTGCGTTCCTCTGCGCCTTCTGTCAGCGGCAGACATTGAAGGTCAGGGGCAAACCGCGCCGCCTCACTTTTCCAGTTGAGCTGAAGAAAAGCAGAGCAGACCACGAGTGCCCGTGCTTTTTTCCCTTCTTCTTTTTCCGTCAGCAGCGTAAACAACGTCTGAATCGTCTTGCCCAATCCCATGTCATCGGCCAACATACTTCCACATCCTGCTGCGCTCATCGCACAGAGCCACGAAAGCCCTGTTTGCTGATCGTTTCTCGGCGCCGCTTGAAGCCCTTTATTCCTTTGCTTCTTCTGCGCTATTTCCAGACGATTCAAAAAATCCGTCAATGCTTCCGGCATATGAAGCTGCATTTTTCCCTTGTCTCTTCCTGATTAAAAGAATTATACCGCACTTGTCCGCACCCATAAATGCGTGTACAATGGTTTCAAATTCTCTTTGAAAGGAACATGCCCATGCGCCTGTTTTATGGTCTTGCCCTTCCCGATGCAGTTCGTGCAGAAACAGCCCGCCTGTCTCAAATGGCGAAAATTCAGATGCCCGGCCGCTATCTCGATCCCATTTCCCATCATCTGACCCTCGCCTTCATTGGCGAAGTCGATTCTTCCAGGATGGCAGATGTTCAAAGCATCCTCACCGATACGCTCTCACATTTTTCTGTGCCGCGCATCACACTGACAAAAACCGATTTTTTCAAGCGTCCACAGAATGCCATTCTCGTTGTCCGCGCCGAATGTGCGCTCGCGCCTTTGCATGATGCCCTCCGTGATACGCTGATTCGGTTCAATCTGCCCGTCGATCCCAAGCCCTTTGCCGCGCATATCACACTTGCCCGGCACGTGGTCATCGATCAGCAGGCCCTCCATACGTTGACGCCAAATCCCCTCTCCTTCTCGCCTGCTCAGGCCCAGATATTTCTCAGCACCCGCAATGATCAGGGGGCACCTTTGTACACACCCATTTTTTCCGCTCCTTTTGCTCCCTGAATGGATTTTGATTTGTTACAATTTTCATTCTTCTTTGATCTTTTATTTCTTTTTTCATCTCTTCTTCTCTGCTTTTGGTCATCGATTTCCAGTATTTTTCTTTAAACCGCAATGTTTTTTTCGTTTCCGATTTCTTTTGCGACTACTTCTCCCTTCTTTTTTAAAACTGTCTTGACAAATGTTACATTTCGTAATAAAATAGTCACAGAATCGAAATGAAAGGAGACGCATGCCCATATGATTTTCAGTGCGTCCAAAAAAAGATGGCTTTCGGCTTTTGCTGCCGTTCTCATGATCTGTCTGTGCGCCGCGGCTTCGGCAGAAACCTACAGCCTCGGCGATGAAGCGGATGAAATTGCCACAATTCAAACCGCTCTGAAGCAGCTCAAATTGTATACGGGCGGCATCACCGGCCATTTCGGCGAAAAAACTCAAACCGCTGTCAAGAAGTTCCAGAAGCGGTATGCGCTCAACGATGATGGCATCGTCGGAGAGAATACGCGTCTGGCGCTCTATGAAGCCGCCGGCATCACCGAAGGAAGCACTTCTTCCTCCTCTTCTTCCTCTTCCGACAGCACGCTTCTCCGCCACGGCAGCCGCAGCGAATCCGTTCGCCGCCTCCAGCAGGATCTGACCACGCTGGGGTACTACAACGGTGTCATTTCCGGCCACTTCGGCTCCAAAACCGAAGCTGCTGTCATGAGCTTTCAGCGCAAGAACGGCCTGTCGGCTGACGGCATCGCCGGCAGCAATACGCTGGCCAAAATTGCCACCGCACTGGGCAATGCATCGTCTTCCTCCGGCTCATCCTCCGGTTCCTCTTCTTCCGGCTCAACCTCTTCTTCATCCGATATTCTGCTCAAGCACGGCGTCAAGTCCGATGCCGTCCGCACGCTTCAGATGAACCTCAAGTCTCTGGGCTATTACAACGGCTCTGTCACCGGCAACTTTGGCTCCCTCACTAAGGAAGCTGTTTACAACTTCCAAAAGGCCAACGGCCTGTCTGCCGATGGTATCGCCGGCAAAAATACGCTTTCTGCCATTGATAAGACGCTTTCCGGAAAACCCGGAACCAACGATACTTCAAGCAATACCGGCGGTTCCGTTCAGAAGCCAGATACATCCATGAAGCTCAACACAAACGAGACATTGATGAAAGGCTCTTCCAGCGAAGAAGTCCGCAAGCTGCAAACCATGCTGACTTCTCTGGGCTATTATAACGGCAACAAAACCGGCAACTTCGGTCCTAAAACCGTTGATGCCGTCATGGCTTTCCAGAAAGCCAAGGGGCTTACACAGGACGGCATTGCCGGCAAGAAGACCCTGGCAGCCATTAACGCAGACTTCATCAACGGCACGACCGCTGATAACAACAAAAACCCCGGTGACAACGTCGCCGGCAACAGCTCGATGGC
Source organism: Christensenellaceae bacterium (assembly GCA_020025205.1). Lineage (GTDB taxonomy): Bacteria > Bacillota > Clostridia > Christensenellales > Aristaeellaceae > Ventricola. Next base: position 7,597 of record JAHHSO010000021.1, read on the forward strand.
CAATAATGTCCTCTATGAGAACTTCTACAACTGGCGCCGCAGATATGACAATGGTGAATACTGCACCGTGTACGACTTCCAGACCGGTTATTCCTGGCGTTTGCGCATCATGACCAAAGATGCTCATATGGATGCCGAGCCAGCCACTTCTCAGGACACAGAGATCATGTATAAAGCGTTTGGCAGCAAGAATACCTGGACGCCGAAGCCTGTCTGGGTGACCTTCTCCGACGGCAAGACTTACATCGGTGCCACTCACAACGTGCCGCACTCTCCGCAGCACCTCACCGATAACAATTTCAATGGACATCTGTGTGTGCACTTCCCGATCTCCATGGATAAAGCAGAGTCCATCGGTAAATACGCTGTCAGCCATCAGGAAGCCATCAATGAGGGCTGGGAAGCCACGATGAAGCTTCGCAAGTAATCATCTAAAAAAGGACGGTTTCAATCGTCCTTTTTCTTATATCTAAAATTCCCGATTTGCATCTTTCTGCACGACAAGAAACGCGTTTTCCCCTGCCGCTCACGCTGCCTAAACACACAAACACTATGCCCCGCTTTTACGCTGTAAAAATCGCTTCTATCTTCCGGCGATGCCGACTTCCCAAAATACCTCCATCGCTTTGCTGAAACAGCTGTTCCAAATACATGTTCCAGTTTTTCGCCTCTTCTGACCTCTGAATACCGCTTGGCACATTCTCCTGTTCATTTTAACAGACCGCCCTTTCTCACGTCCGGGCGGCCTGTTTTCTTATGGATCATTGCTTTTGATTCTCTCGATATTCGGTTCACTGCAATACAGCATCTGCTTCCAAAGCTCAAAGTTCTCCTCGCTGACGAGCATCGTATAGCCGCTCCACGCTTCCTTCATCTCTGAATAGGCCATATCCTCCGGGACGCAGCCTGTTTCTTCGGCTGGTGCCTCCTCTATCTTCCTTGGCATTTCTTCGCCCTTTGGCCAAACGATGACGCCTGCTTCCCTCTGCGCCAGCGGAACGACTTTTCCTTCATATACAATGCCGCCCACATAGTTTTTCGCGCCCAATTCCCGAAGCGTCAGCACACGTTCCGTCAAAAGCGCCCGTCCATCTCCTTCAGCGCCGATGAGTTTTTCAATGCGTGTCCACTGTGCGTCCTCGCGCGGCGCAAATGTATTGGGAAACCGTTGCGGCAAGGCCGCTGCAAGCAAAATCGGCTCGTCATGTATCTCGTTGTACGCAGAAACCGCATCAGCCGCTTCAAGAAGTGCTTCCCACGTCACCACGCCCTGCATCGGTTCCAGTCCCACCTCGCGGAAAATTTCAGCATCCGTTTCAAAGAATGTCTGGTACTGTGCGCGGATATAGCCGTACAAAACACCGTCTACATAGAAGCCGTCTGCCCGTGCCGCATCATCCGCAATGGGGGTCAGCTCTTCAACGATTTTCTTTGCGCTGTATTCCGGCATCTGCTGATAGGTTTCAAACCTGCCGCTCAACCCGGATGCCGCCGCGCCGGCAATGCCAAGCACCGCCAGCACCGCAAATACAAAAGCGCTGTTTCTTCTTTTCTTTTCCAATCGATGACATACGCGGCTGCTGACGGATGGCCTGTCATCAAGAAAGGACAGCCCGTCTTTGATTTCCCACTCAAGCCGCTCAGAAATCACCTTATCCTCTTTCATCTGTCCCGCCTCCTTCCCATTCTTCCCTCAATCTTTGACGCGCCTTTTGAAGCCGCTTGGATACGCTCACATCCGACAAGCCAAGCATTGATGCAATCTCTTTCTGCGTCATTCGTTCATAATAATAGAGCAGAACAACCTCCATCTGTTTTCTGGGCAGCTCCATGACGGACAGCAGCAGGGCATGACTCTGCGGGATCTGCATCTTTTCCAAATCAACCCGTCTGTCTACAAATCGGAACCACGCATTTCGGCGCATATCCCTGCACACATTCACGGCAATTCTGATCAGCCACGTTTTCTCACTGCTCTCTTTTCGGAAAGCATCCATGCCTTTATAGGCCTTGAGAAACGTCTCCTGCACAGCGTCTTCAGCCATATTTACATCTTTGAGATATACGCAGCACAGGCGAAGCAATTCCTTTTCATGCCGTTCCATCATGCACACAAATGCTTGTTCTTTGTCCATCTTCTTTCCTCCTCTCTATTCAATTAGACGTCCGTAAGGGACATTTTTCGAACCTTGATTTTATTTTTTAAAGGCAATCAGCTGCCATGCATCAAAAATACCCTCCTTACTGGGTGTCCAGCAAAGAGGGTCTTATCAGCAGTGTTCTTTTATTCCTTGACAACGCTCCCGGCAGTCTCCGCTTCCTCCAATTCGTGCATATATTTATACACGGTATATCGGGAAACATCCAGCCTCTCCGCCACGATGGCGACCGCCTTCTGATATGTGAATGCGCGGCGCTCATAAAGCATACGGATAATACGCATTCTATCGGTCTTCTTCATGTTTTCCGGCTCCTTGCCCACAGCGCTGATGCACTCGCGCAGCAGCTCTTCCAGCTGGCTGCGGGCATCCTGCATGAGCGTCTTTTGGAGATCTCCGCTTGTAGCCGTCATTTCGTTCATCATCTGGCCGGCGCGCACCATATCCGTAATATCCATATTGATGCCCAGCGCAAAATGATACCCTTCCCCGCGAACATTGAACGTCGTGCTTTTAAACATCCGTCCTTCGCGAGAGAGCACCAGCTGATTGATATAGTCCTTGTTCTTATAGACACTCTCGTCATAATCGCCAATATCCCCGAATATATCGGCCGTCGAACCAACTTCTCGTCCCGTCACCGTGCCATTGCAGATGAAGAGGATCGGATGGCCGGGCCGGGTCATATCGTGAACAAGCGTTTCGCAGTTCGGGCCAAACATGATGGCAATGCCGCGCGCCTCATTTTTGAGAAAGCTTAACATCTCGTCCCTGTTCATCCAATCCCTCCGAAATCTTATTTTTCTTTTCGGTATCCTGCAATCACAATCATGGCAGCCAGCAGCATCATTCCAGCACACAGGGAAAGCGGCAGCGCCATTTCCCAATACGAAGCAAGCGATGCCAGCGCAATCAGCGCAGCCGCAGGCACCATTCGTCTATCATAGCAAGCCAGCGCAGCCCCCAGAATATCCGCCAGATAGAAATAGCGCTCGTGCATTCTCGGCAGGAAAAAAACAATCAGCAGCGGAAACAGAAGCGCCAGCCGGAGATAATCCCCGCGCGTCATCTGTCCCGCGCGTCCAATGCCCATGACCACCAGCAGCGCACATAGACCAAACGCCAGCCCCATGGCAAAATTACCGTAGGCATACACGTCCAGCCCCTGTGTATTCATCAGTGCAAAGAAGTTCGGCGCGCCATAATTCAGGCCTGTATACAGCCCCGTCTGTGCCGTATAAATCGACAGAATCGAGCCGATGCTTTTGCCGCCAAGAAGTGCAGGAAGCGCCGTCAAAATCAGCGTTCCGGCGAAAATCAGCGCATCTTCAACCCTGAGCTTTTTATCTGCCCAGAGAACGGCAACTATCGGCAAAAGAAACACAGCCTGCAATTTAAACGCCAGAGACAGCGCAAAGCACACTGCTGCACGTCCCGGCTTTTCGTCCAGGCTTAACGCCAGCCCCCACAGGGCACATGCTGCATACAAGCTGTCACACTGAGCAAACATGCCTCCGTTCAGCACGATGGTCGGCAGAAGCAGCGCCGCCGCAAAAGCCGACGGCTTTTTTCCGCAAAGCCTCGCCGCTGCACCCGCAAGCAGCGCATCCCCGATAAACGATACAGCTTTCACCGCATACAGCGGCGGAACCGGCAAACGGGTGATCAGAAAAAGAATGTACTGATAAACGACATTGTACTCTCCAATGTTGGCGCGCATCCCCTCGCCAAATGAGCCGGCAGACAACTTTTGCAGCCAATCTGCCAGATAGATGTCGTAATCCCCTGCGGACCGTTCAATGAAGCTGAGCCTTGCCAGCATCGCCGCCCCGCAGAGCACGCAGATGCCCATGACGTTGATGAGCTTATCCTTCGCCAGCCGTTCTCCCTCATAGAGCATCACAGCAAGCGGCACAAGGAAAAGCAGTGCCGTAAACACCTTGCTGCCCGCCGTCTGCAAAAATGTGCGCGTCATCAGAAGCAGAAAAAACGCCGCCAGTGTCAGTGCCGCGCACAGCCCGCGCGCAAGAGGCGAAGCTTCGCCCAAAAGTCCCTGTCGAAGCCGTTCATCCAGACGGTTAAGCCTCGCTTCCATCTGCCGCCTCCGTCTGCTTCAGCCGCTTAACCAGCTCCAGAGCGACGACCACCGCCGCTGCAATCGCCATCAGGCTGAGCACCTGAATCGGCAGAATATCCATGTTGAAGATGCCCTTCATATAGCTGCACAGCGAAATCAGTTCCAGCACAATCGCCGCCGCGATGCCCTGCGGGCTGCCCGCCAGCGCAAAGGCCAGCAGTCCCGCCAGATACAGGCTGCGCTCGTTCATCTGCGGCAGAATCAGCGGAAGCCCCATCGCCAGCAGCAGGGCCGCCAAAAGCATGGACTGTTTATCATAGCGGCGCATGAGCAGCGCAAACACCACCAGCAGCATGCAGGCAATGCCAAAATACAGCCCCATTCCGCTGAACTCGCGTACAGAAGCCACAATCATCAACCCAAAGACACCCGGCGCATGGTCCGAAAGTCCCACATCGCCAGTGCGCACCGCTTCCAGCTGCTGTGCATAGCGGGTAAAGATCGGCAAAACGCCCTGCCCATCCATCACAAACGCAATCTGGCTGACCACATACACCGCCGCCAGCGCCAGAATATGGCGCAGCGACACCTTCCGGTTCATGAACATGACGATTAACAGCGGGAACAAAAACGCGCTTTGCAGTTTCGTTCCCAGCGCCAGCCCCCAGAGCATGCAGCCCGCCAGCGGATGATCCTCCAGCAGCAGATACAGCCCCCAAAGCGTCAGCATGGCAAACAACGCGTCCATCTGCATCCAGCAGCCAGTGTTTAAAAGCATCGTCGGCGCCAGTACACAGGCCATCATCGCTGCCGCCGCACCAAAGGGCTTGGCTCCGCGCAGCTTTGCCAGCTGCAAAACAGCCAGCGCCGCTCCACACTGACAGACAAGTTCAAGAAGCTTGAGCGCCGTCATCTGCGGGAAGTTTTCAAGGCGGGAAACGAGCGCCATGATAAACAGGTGTACGCCCGACCATGCCCCCTCTTCCCATGCTGCCGCTGTCACCAGCTCATAATTCCACATGTCATCAAGCATGGGCGTGAGCACCTTAGTCATATAGCCGGGGCGAATTTCCAGCATGGACAGGTGCGCCCCCACCGCCAGCATACACAGAAGAGCCGCGCACAAAAGCGTGATTACCGGCTCATCCTTCATCGTACTCCATGCGCCATAAAGGAGCATCCCCACGCAGACTGCACCCGTCAGTGCAATCACTGCCGCCCCTTCCATGGCCGAACAGGCTGCCAGTGCCGCCAGCAGAAACAGCGCACACAATGCCGCACCGACAGCGCCCTGTACCTTTGCCGGCATGTGCGCCGTCATCAAATCACGCAGGGGATCTTGGCGAATCATCATGCTTTCACCTCCCAGGCTTCTTCCTCTTCATGCAGGCTGCGCCACAGCGCCGCCGCTGTCAATGCAATAGCCGCTCCCTGAATAATCGTTGCCCACTTGAGCTGTAAAATGCTGTCTCCCGGCAGTCCCGCCGTGTAGCAAATGTAGGAAGCAAAGCCATATAGCAGGGGCAAAATCGCCAGTTTCGGGCTGTACACCGCCGCCACAAGAGAAAGGATATCCGCGCCGAACGTATAGCGTTCGTGCATCTTGGGCAGGAAAAACGGCACACCCGCCAGCACAAGCAGGCAGGCCAGCACCGTGCTCTTTTTTGTGATGTGCTCTCTCCTTACGCAGAGCATCGCACATACCATAATCAGCATCGCCATCCCCAAGCAAATCGCCATTTGGGAGAACATCTCATAGAGCATCTCCTCCTGCTCCGCCGATTTAGGCAGGAAATTGTACAGGCACGGGCCGTTCACCGTCATGAAATTATAAGTCCCTGCCTGTCCAAAGTAGCGGAACAGGACATGATGAAGCGATTTTCCGCCCCACAGTGCCGGAATCATCATGGCCATATACGCCGCGGGAATCATCAGGAGATGGCGAAGCTTGATGTCCTTCCTGAGCCAGAGCGGCAAAAGCACGGGCAGGAAGAAGACCGTCTGCAATTTGAAGGAGAGCGCCACGCCGAAGAAAGCCATGCTCGCCGCGCCGCGCTTTGTAAGTCCCATGTACAGCGCCATTAGACAGAATGAGACGTAAATCACGTCACACTGTCCCCAATATGCACCGTTAAAGACAACGGTGGGCAGAAGCGTCGCCATGTTGAAGATCAAAAGCTTTTTGCCGTCGCTCTTCACGCGAAGACCCGCCAGCTTCATGACCGCATAGGCCATCAGGATTTCCCAAAGCATCGAAACCGCTTTGACCAGATACTGCCACGGGTATTCCTTCACGCGGGAAATAAGCAGCAGCAGGTATAAGTACGGCGGCGTATAGTCGCTGGGAATATACGCGCCCAAGCCCTCCTTGATGCCCATATCCGTATAGGCATAAATCCATTCATTCAAGAAAATGGAGTAGTCGTCGCTCACATAATCAAGGAGCGAAATCTTGCCCAGCAGGATCACGCCAGCCGTCACGCACAGAAGAATCTGTGCATACAGCGGCATCTTTCTTCCCGCATGGAGCTGCACCGCCATCATCACAGCATAAAGCACCGTGAAAACGACCGCCGTCAACATCGTCAGTTCGCCAATGCGAAACCCGCCATATTCATCCAAAAGGGCATAGCGCGCATGATACGCAAATATGCCGAACACCGCCGTTGCCAGCGCAAAAAGCAGCGCACGTGCCCAAGCCGGCACACGTTTCCCCAGCAGATCGCGCAGCGCGTCAGATGCAAAATCCTTTTTCATCTGTCTTTCCCTTCCCCCGGATCGCCATATCCGTCCGGACTTGTTGTGACAGCGCACAGGCGCTATCCATATTCTTTTTTATTATACTGAATAAAAGACATTCTGTAAATATGCAGGCATATCCTTTTGCCATGGCGCATAAACTGAAAGCGAACTGATTTTGGTTTTTCATTTTACTTTCATATCCTGATAATTTCATTCTCCGAGGTGAATCGTTTTGGACCCTGTTTTTTCCCCTGCGTTTTACAGTCCCTATGAACGCGCCGTTGAGACGGCCTTTTTAATGCTCTGCGCCGCGCGCAGCCGTTTTCGCGGACATGTGCGCACTATGACCTTCCGGCTCAAATCACCCGCATCCATTCGCGGCAAGCTTCAAAATCAAGGCCTGCCCATCAGCGCCGAATCTGCTATTTCCTCGCTTCACGACATCGCCGGTCTGCGTGTCGTTCTGTCTACTCCAGAGAGCGTCTACCGCTTTGCCAGCCTGCTTTGCCAGTCCTCCTCCGCCGAATTTGTCCGTGCAAGAGATTATATCGCACACCCTAAGCCGAGCGGCTACCGCGCCCTGCACCTGCTGATGCGCGTTCCTGTCGATGGGCACATGATTCCGGTAGAGATACAGCTGAGAACGCCCGCGATGGATATGTGGGCCAGAGTGGAGCACGACCTTTGCTATAAGCCGATTTCCTCGACAGCTGGATAATCTGTTCATCCCAAAATCTCACATGAATGGCACAGCCGCAAATCAGAAGCACAAGGAATCATGATGCGAAGATACGCTTAAAAGACCGGAAGCAAAAAAACGGAGTATGTCGAAAGATTCGACACGCTCCGCTTTTTTATGATATAACAGACCATTGAACACAAGGAAAATCAAGTGTTCAAATCCATATAATTTTCAATATATCGCTGCATCAGTCCCGCATATTCTCTATATTTTTCAGTTTTATTACTGACATCAGATGCAGAAATTCCCCTTGCTATGCTCAATTCCAGATGCAGCATACTGCTGTTGCAGTAAAAATAATTGGATTTTTCCTCGTACGCTATATAAATTCCATTTCTGTCTTCTGCATCATGGACAACCCATCTGGTAAAGTCTTTTTCTGTATAACGCCGGGTTTGGTCAGTCACAGGAATGCGGACTATTTTGATTTCGATATCTTCCATCTGAAGGCTGAGCTGTTCATCCTGTGCATAAAAATAGGCATTATCTCGCTGCATTTGTACTTTGTATGGTGCAAATGCGTCCAGCGGCATATCTTCCGCATGGCAATCCTTTTTCAACTCTTCAACAATTTGCGAAACAGGAACCCACCCAGTGACTATGGTCTGAGGATTTTTCCTTATAAAATCATGAATCCACTGCAATCTAATCCCCCCTGTTTTGATCACGCTGTGCTTTTTTGCCCGAGCAGTCAGTCGGCGGCCTCTTCGTACAGGTACACCCATTTGTAACCCAGAAATTTACCGACGGAATGCGTAATGCCCTGTCTGCATGCCAGTTTCCAAATCGGATTGTTCTGTTCGGCAAGCCCCGGTTCGGCCAAGCGGCAGATGTAGTTTTTCCCGTCCAGCTGAATGACCGGCTCCATGCCTTCTTCCAAAATCGTCATGTTGCGCTTCGTCCGTTCCGCCCAGTCCAAAAGCTCTTTAGAAAATTCCTGCGGTGTGCGGATGCCGCTTTCCGGCTCAAAGTAACAGGCAAAGTCAAGGCTCATAAACCCTGCTTTTTTCATAAGCACGTCCCCTTTTCATTGCTGCAAAAGATATCCTGCTTTTTGTACGCTCATTGTAGCATACGCGCTGACGATTGGCAATCTCTTCAAAAAAAATACGGCACAGTCCCTTTTCAGGACCATGCCGTATACATGCTTTATCTGACCACGAAGAAATAGCCGATGGCCGCCAAAGCGCCTACAACGACAAGCGCAACCGGGAGAATCGTCAGAAGCCCTGCCAGAAGCATGGCCAGACCGTCTCCCTTTTCCATGTAATCAATGGGGGCGTCATCTTCGTTCCTCATGGCCTTCTTTTCCTTTTGCAGTTTACGGGCGCGGTCATAGCGTCCCTGAAAAGGCATACCCATGATTATTCCTCCGAATTCAGCGGATGATGGCAGGCAACGAAATGATTCGGCGCCATCTCCTTCCACTCCGGAACAACGTGCTTGCAGATTTCCGTGCAGCGGCTGCAGCGCGTGTGGAACTTGCATCCCTTGGGCGGATTCACCGGGCTGGGAATGTCGCCTTCAAGGATACGCAGCTCGCGGCCGGAATCCATATCCGTCGTCGGAATAGCAGCCATCAGAGCTTCCGTGTACGGATGCAGCGGATGATTAAACAGATCCTGCGTCGGTGCCAGCTCGACCATATTGCCCAGATACATGACGCCGATGCGGTCAGAAATGTACTTGACAACGGACAGGTCGTGCGTGATGAACAAATACGTCAGGTTGCTCTTTTCCTTCAGGTCATAGAGCAGGTTGATGATCTGAGACTGAATCGAAACGTCCAGTGCAGAAACCGCCTCATCGCAGACAACAAACTTCGGCTGCACCGCAAGGCTTCTGGCAATGCCGATGCGCTGACGCTGGCCGCCGGAGAACTGATGCGGGAATCTGTGCAGGAAATAGCTGGCCAGGCCTGCATCTTCCATGACTTTGATGATGTACTGCTGCATGCGTTCATCATTCTTCTTGAAAAAGCCGTGTGCCAGCAGCCCCTCTCCGATGATGTTGCCCACCGTCATGCGCGGGTTCAGGGAGGAATATGGATCCTGGAAAATCAGCTGCAGGTCGCGGCGGAGCAAACGGATTTCCTGATACTCCAGGCGGGCAAGATCAATGCCCGCGTCGCGAAGCGTCTCATACTTCTGGAACTGTTCGTCCTTGGCATACTGGGCGCGCATGGTGTCCAGTTCGGCACGAACCGCTTCAATCTGGCGTGTCAGCTCATCAATCTGCGCATCAACCTTCTGAATCTGCGCCTTGATCCTTTCCACCTTCGCGGTGGACGCCTTCTTGCCAGCCTCTTCATCCTTCTTCACAGCAAACTCTGCATCATCCAGATTGAGCTGAAGCTCTTTGCGTTTGCTGCGCACCTTGACGCGGGCGCTGGACAGATTGTATTCCTTAATGAAAGCAGCCACCGGCGCCTTGATGTCGTCCACGGCAACGAAACCGCCGATCAGGTTGGCCATGTCCAGAAGAGCATCATTCTCTTCCTTCTTTGCCTTGGCCAGATCCGCATGTTTCTTATACTTCTCCTCGCCATCCGGCAGGGCATCGTATTCCTTCTGAACAGCTTCAAGGTTTTTCACAAGGGAAGCCCATTTTTCGCGGCGCTTCTGGATCGTCTCCAGCGTCTTTTTCACATAGGCCGGAGCAATATCGTCCAGTGTGCGGCCGTAGTACATGGTGCGGCCGTCCGTCTGGCGATACAGCTGCAGGAGCGTGCGGCCCAGTGTGGACTTTCCGCAGCCGGACTCTCCAACCAGTCCAAAGGTCTCACCTTCATAAATGTCCAGCGTAATGCCGTCGTTTGCTTTAACGAACATGCCCTTCTTTTTCAGCGGGAAGTACTGTTTCAAGTTGCTGACGCGAAGCAGAACTTTCTTATCACTTGTTGAGGTTTGCACGGCGCTCCTCCTTTCTCGGATAGAAGCAGCGCATCTGCTGCTCAGGCGTCACATTCACAAGCTCTGGCTCTTCCTCGAGGCAGCGCTTTTGGCAATATTTACAGCGGGGAGCAAATTTGCAGCCCTTCGGCAGGTTCAGCGGATGCGGCACAGAACCCGGAATAGATTCCAGACGCACGCCGGCCGGCGTGTCCAGCCTCGGGATCGACTCCATCAGCCCCTCAGTGTATGGGTGGCAGAACTCGCCGCCGGAGAAAATGGTCTTTGCAGAAGCCATTTCGACCACCTGACCGCAGTACATAACCGCCACATCATCTGCCATCTGCGCAATAACGCCCAGATCGTGCGTGATGAAGAGGATGGATGTGCCGTGCTCGCGCTTCAGATCGTTCATCAGCTTGAGGATCTGTGCTTGAATGGTCACGTCAAGGGCTGTCGTGGGTTCGTCCGCGATCAGCAGCTTCGGTTTGCAGGCCAGCGCCATGGCAATCATGACGCGCTGACGCATGCCGCCGGAAAGCTGATGCGGATACTGCTTGGCAACAACCTCCGGGTTGGGGATCTTTACATCCGCCAGCATCTCAACAACTTTCTTGCGAGCCTCTTTCTTTTTCATGCCCTGATGGATGATGAAAGGCTCCGCCACCTGACGTTCAATGGTGAACACCGGGTTCAAGCTGGTCATCGGTTCCTGGAAGATGACGGAGATATCGTTGCCGCGGATCTTCTGCATCTCCGCAACGGAGAGTTTGGTCAAATCCTTGCCGTCAAAGATGATTTCGCCATCTGCAATGTAGCCGTTGCCGTCCAGAAGCTGAAGCATGCTCATGGCAGAAACGCTCTTGCCGGAGCCGGATTCACCAACAACTCCCAGCGTTTTGCCCGCCTCCACATGGTAGGACACGCCGTTAACCGCCTTAACCACACCGCGCTTGGTGGTGAAGAATGTCTTTAAATCGCGCATTTCAAGTAATGCCATACTTCTCCTCCTTATCTCTCAAGCGCCTTGGGGTCCATCGCATCGCGCAGGCCGTCGCCGATCAGGTTGATGCAAATGGTGCAGATGCCGAAAATGGCCGCCGGGAACACCCACTGCCACCAGTACTGCTGGATGACGATGGAGTTGTTGGCGCCGTTGAGCAGATTGCCCCATGTCGGCGTGGGCAGCGGAATACCAAAGCCCAAATAAGACAGCGTGGACTCAGTCAGCATGCAGGTGGCGAAGTCCAGCGTCATGGAAACAATCAGCAGACTGATGACGTTGGGCAGGATGTGTCTGAACACAATCGTATGCTCCCGGATGCCCATTGCCTTAGCCGCTGTTACGTATTCCATCTCGCGCTGAGACAAAATCTGCGCACGCACAAGCCTGCAAGTCGGCACCCAGCTCAAAATGCCCAGCACAACCATGATCAGATACATTCTCTGTGTCGGGTCAAGTCTCGAACCGATGACAGCGGACAGGATCATAGCAAACGGAATGAACGGCAGGCCGCCGACGATTTCCGCAATACGCATGATGAGAATATCCAGCTTGCCGCCGAAGTAACCCGCCAGGCCGCCAAATACAACGCCCAGCACGGTCGCAATCACAACAGAGATCGCGCCGACAGTCATGGTAACCTTGCCGCCGTTGACAATACGGGTGAGCATGTCGCGGCCAAGCTTATCAGTGCCCAGAGGGAATCCCTTCAGGCCCCACGTATAGAGATTGCCTTCCTCGTCCACAGCATAGTTCTGATAGTTGCTGACAAAGATTTGATCGATATTGTCGGCATTATGAACTGCCGCCGGGATATCAGCCTGATGGTACTTATTGTCGCCCCAGGAAACCACGTCGCCATTTTCAAGCAGCGCGGTGTAATGGTAGCGGCCGCCATAGAGGTGAACCGGCTTAGCCGGCAGCTCCGGCACCTTGTTTTCGCCCTTGACCGCGCTGCCCCAGACAACGATTTCGCCGTCTTCCGTGATCGCCGCAACAGACTTGCTGGTCGATGCAATATCGACAACCTTCTTATCCTTGAGCTGTTTCGGAATTCGGCCAAGCGGAGATTTCTTGTCCTTGTAACCGGTGTAGGCAACAGTGCCGTCCGTAAGCAGAGAAATGTACTCGTTATCCGTCAGAGCAACCTTTGCAATCTTTCCGTCATACTTGGAACGCACCTTGACATCGGCCATATTGCCGTTGCCCCAGAGGTAAAGGTTGCCGTTGTCGGTGACGATGGCAGAGAACTGATTGCTGGCTTCAAGCTGAACAACGTTCCATTCCTCGCCGCCCTCTTCCATGGCTTTTTCCATGTCCTTGCCGAACTTGTCCTGCTTGAGGCGGGTGTTGCCCCAAACATAGACCTGCCCATCGCTGCCAAGCGCAACGCAGTGGTCTGTGCCGGCTGCAACAGACACGATGTCCGCGTCCCTGACTTCCTGAGGCACATCAGCCATGTCGATCTTATCGGTGATTCGGGTATGTCCCCACATGTAAAGTTCGCCGTTGAGGTCGATGCCCAGGCCGTAGGTGTTGCCGGACGTGATGTCCGCAATGCCCGTCTGGATCAGTTCCTTAGGCACCTTCATCATATTGTTGGACGGCGGCAGGTTTACCAGCGTCGCGTCCTGATCCGACAGGTCAAGCACCCAGTATTTGGGGCCAATCAAAACAAACGCAAAGATCAGCAGGAACACAATCAGGCCGCCCATCGCCAGAGGCTTGTGAACAAAGCTGGAAACCATGGCCTTGACCGGCGTCTGAATCGTCTCTTCTTCTTCCAAAGACAGCTCCGGGCGCTGACGCAGAATGCAGCGCTTGAACCAGCGAACGAGGAAGAACTCTTTTTTGTTATTGCTCATGTTTTCTTCCTCCTTACTTATCCACGCGGACGCGCGGATCAACCAGACCGTAGCTGATATCCATGATCAAAGAGCCGGCAAGTGCAATGACCGTATAGAACATCTGGATCGCCAGAACCAACTCAAAGTCGAGGTTGTTCAGTCCTGTCCAGTAGAGCTTGCCCATGCCGTTGAGGGAGAAGGTGTTCTCGACAATCACAGAACCGGAGAAAATACCGATGAACCATCCGATGATGGACGTGACAATCGGCAGCAGCGCATTGCGCCAGGCGTGGGAGTAGATGACCACTTTCTCTTTGAGGCCCTTGGCGCGCGCCGTGCGGATATAGTCCATGCTCAGCGCGTCAATCATCGCCGAACGCACATAGCGCGTCATGCCGCCCAGAGAGGCAAAGGTCATAACGATAACCGGCAGGGCGATGTGATAGAGTTTATCGGTGAACGCTTCCATGCCGTTTGCATAAATCGCTCCAGCCGTTTTCGTTCCGGAAATCGGGAAAACGCGCCAGAACACACAGAAGAAGAACATGAAAATCAGGGCAATGATGTAAATAGGAAGGCTGTAGCCCAGCATCGTGACAATCTGAACGCTGTTATCAATTTTCCGCCCTTTATGCACGGCGCAGTATATGCCCAATGGAATTGTAATTCCCAGCGCCATGATGGTGGCAAATATGTTGATAAAAATGGTATTGCTCATCGGTGCCTGAATGACATCAATGACCTTCTGCTTGAAGAACTGAGAATCGCCGAAATTACCTTCCAGCAGTCCGTCAAAGTTGCCATGCTTATCCGGGACAAGGCCCATCCAGCGGCCATAGCGAATGATCAGCGGATCATCCAGACCCATCTCTTCGCGCAAATTCTTGTACATCTGCTCATACTCAGCAGGCTTCAAATCCCTCTTCATCGGCTCCAGCTCTGCACGGGCAGGGTCCGACGGAATTAGATTGTACAGCGAGTACATCAGAAATGAAACGATGAGGAATACCAGCGCCATGTATCCGATACGCTTGGCGATATACTTGCCCATCTCATCCATCCTCTCTTTTTTTGATTACGGGTGTTCAGTTGGGAACAAGGACTCTGCCCTTTCTCGCGGGCAGTGCATTTTCCCTTGTCAAGGGCAAAGTCCTTGTCCCTTACGGACAAAGACAACCCGTCTTGTGAAATGTGTTTTTCCAGGGGAATTTAGGGGTAAATTCGTTAGCACCCTCAAACATCACAGAAGAGGGGCGGGCACAATGCCCGCCCCCTGCTGTGCGTTGTTTAACTGAGATTACTCAGCAACGGTCGCGTACAGGATGGCCTGTTCGAAGTTCCAGAAGGAATCCTGCTCATAGCCTTCCAGCCAATCCGGGTACAGGGTGACGTACACGTTGGAATAAAGCGGGAGCTCCGGCAGGAGTTCATTCCAACGGCTGATGTACTGCTTCCAGAAGGTGAGGTAGGTTACGGTGTCGTCAGAATCAACGCCGTACACCATCTTCATGGACAGCCAGTCAAGCACATCGTCATACAGACGGGGCAGGTTGTAGCCCTGAGCAACCAGCTCCGGATCGGTCGTCCACTGATAGGACTGATCATAAGCCGGAACAAAGCCAACAGCCAGGTTGAACATGCCGTAGGTCGGGACAGCGTACTTGTCGCCCTGAGAAGCATCGCGGTAGTAGTAGTTGAGCAGCTCCGTGAACGTCATGACGTTCTGGTTGATCTGCATACCCACAGCCTTGGTCTGCTCGCCCTGAGCCAGCATGACGTTCAGCAGCTCGGAAACCGTGTTGCCGTCAGAGGAAGACCACTCAATGATCAGCGGCATCAGGATGGTGCCGTCAGCAAGAGTCACATTGTGAACATAGGTGCCAGCCTCTTCCGGAGTAACCTTCTTGTGGCGGATGTTGCCCTCGGTCCAGTCGGAACCGTCAGCATTGTAAATCCAGCCGTCTTCGATGAGGAGCTGCTCGGCAGCTTCCGGATCATAAGCGTAAGCATCCAGGTTCTCGTCGAGCCACTCCTCGACTTCCTGATACTGCCACAAGCCGGTACCGTACGGGCCATTGACGACGCCGCCCCAGCCCATGCAGAAGGTGTTGGCGAACTCGTTGCGGTCCAGCAGCTTGGCAACCGCATGGCGGACAGACTCGAACTGCGTCGGGCCAAAGTCACACTGGAAGTTCAGCATGCCGTAGCCGGCACGGTCAAACTGCACATAGTCGAAGCCGCCCGCAGAAACAAGGTCCAGAGCAGCATTGACCTGATCACCGTCAACAATGGTATCGTAGAAGTTGAAAGCACCGGTCTTGATCTGGTCAGCCCAGGTGGCGGTCTCAGCCTTCACGACAACAATCTTCTCGATCTCAGGCTTCTGGCCTTCAAAGTTGCCGGCGTAGTTCTCGTTCTTCACGAGGGTCGCCTGCAGAGCAGCCTTGTCAAACTCGACGAGGCTGTACGGGCCGGCGGAAACGCGGTCCGGGCCAGCATAGAAGCGAGCCTCTTCCAGGCGAGCCTTTGCCTTCTCCAGATCCAGCTTCAGGTAAGCACCTTCGCCGTCATCGTGCAGCTCGGCAGTTTCGCCCAGCCAGTACTTCATGGAGAAGGGCTTGTCAGCCACGTAGCTGAGCTCATAGTAAAACGGGATCTTGTCCTTCCTGATGGTGACGGAGTAGGTGTAATCATCAATCAGGTGCAGGCCGGAAACGAACTCCGCCTTGCCGTCATGATACTCTTCGCCGCCTTCATAGGTGAGGAAGCCGGAGAGCTTGGTGCCCTCGGTCAGCTGCGGATGGCAGGAGAGAACCATCGGCCAGACAAAGTCAGCAGCCTTGATCTCTTCGCCGTTGTTGTAAACGAGGCCTTCGTTGATCTTCACGGTGAAGGTCTTGGTGCCATCGTTATTCAGTACGGATTCAACAGATTCTGCAATCGTCGGGTTCAGGACGTACTCGCCGCCCTGATTGGTAACAGCAACGCCATAATCGTTGGTCAAATCGCGAACCATCTTATCGGTGCTGCCGTTGGTCCACCAGGGACCCGGTGCAAAGTCACCGCCCAGCTCTGTCGTGGAGCCGTAGATGATGGTGCCTTTTTCAGCGTTCTCGGCGAACGCCGCTGCGCTCATGAGCATCATCGCAGCCAGAAGCAGTGCAAGAAGCTTCTTCATAATGAGTTCCTCCTAGAAAAATTTTATATTCATCCATCGGTTCGCCCGTGGAAAATAT
Organism: Christensenellaceae bacterium; assembly: GCA_020025205.1. GTDB lineage: Bacteria > Bacillota > Clostridia > Christensenellales > Aristaeellaceae > Ventricola. The sequence goes on from JAHHSO010000021.1 coordinate 24,294, forward strand.
ACGAGTTAAAATGTCGTCTGGTCCCTGTCCATGTCGATGTTCAGCTCCCGCGCAATTTTGGGAATCTGTTTTTTCCCGGGCCTTGTGCCATGCAGGATCCGGCTGATCTGCACAGGGCTTGTGCCCACGCGGTCAGCAAGTTCTCTGGCATCCATTCCCACTTCCAGCAGCCGAAGCTTGACTTGTCTTCCAAAAGGAGTCAGCTCGTTTAACTTGCTCATTGCAGTTCTCCACATGTCAAAATTCATTTTTTCGCAAATTAGATCGAGTTTTTCCTTGAAATCGAGCATTTTTTGCGTCTCGGTTAAAATTAACCATGCGTCTATGATACACGTTTTGTTCCTGCCTGTCAAGCGAATTTCTTTATTTTAACTCATTGATAATATGAAACTTATTCAACATTGAAGGATTTTATCACGTTCGTTTTCGCTTCTTTCCCTGCCTCCTTTTTCCTTTCGTGCCTCTGATTTTTTCTTATATTTCAACATATTCTATTTTCTTTTTTCCACTTTTCTCTTCGCTTTTTCACAAATTCTCATCATGTATAATTTATGAGCCGTTTTTGCATATTTTTTCAAAGTGTGATAAAAACTGACTGCTGGGGAAAAACTTTTTTCTTTTTTTCTTCCATTCATTTTTCTAAAATCATCATTCTTTTTGTCTTTTTCTCTCGTATTCATCCTTTTTTCGCTTCCTTTCCTGCCCCAGAAAGCATTCTTATCGGCGTTCAGCTTCCGATTTAGAAAATGCGGCAGTCATACGTTTTGCATATTTTATCTTCCTTATATCGTTTCATCACGGCTGCAAGAAAGGGCATTTCAATTTTTAAGCTCTATTTCAACTAAAGCCGTTTATGCAAAATCAAAAAACACTGCGCATATTAAAAACAGGCGAACTGAATTCGCCTGTCCATCCATAATCATTTTTACTTTCTTTAATATAGGCAGTTCAGAAAACCAGCCCCCGCACTGCATATCCAAATGTAAATACCACAAGCAGTGCCGTGCTAACTGCAAGCACCACGCCGTGATGCCGATGCGTGCGCGCCTGAAGGAGCGGCAGCACGCATAATCCATAAAGGTATCGCGCGCCGGACAGCAGCCACGTCGGCGCGAGCACCGCCGCCACATACACAAAGCTGTACGCCGCCAGATCAAACGGCAGTTTCTTCTGGCCGAAAGCCAGCAGCACATAGACATAAAACATGGCTGCCAGCTGAAATCCCCATGTAAACAGCCAGTCCTCTTCCCCAACGGTATGCAGGAAATAGTACATCGTGTTGGATGTGGACTGCCAGAATGATCCCGCCTGCTGGAACCAGTTTTCCCGCTGATACGTCAAATACATCATCGGATCGCCTGTCACAACATAGTTAATTCCCCAGTAGATGAACAGTCCGCAAAAGACGATCCATACCTGCCCCATGCAGGCCAGTACTGCGCGGGTCGAAAAGGTTTTTTTCGGTATTTTTTCCAGCAGCGCAATGATAAACAATCCAGATACAATCACGCCGGGCATGCGCGTGAGTGCGCTGAGCATGCCGCACAGCGCCGCAAGCCACGGCTTCCCCCTCCTGAGCAGGCACACAGCCGCCAGCGTCAGGAAGATAAACAGCGATTCCGTGTACACACATCCGAGGAAAACGCTCATCGGATTGAGCAGGAAGTACGCCAGCGCCATGCGTGCCGCCTTCCTTCCAAAAAGCCCATAAGCCAGATCATACACCAGTGCCCCCGCGCCCGATGCACACAAAACCGAAACCGCCGTGCCGGCAGCAAAGAGATTCCCGGCAAAAAGCGGCGAAATAAGGCGCATCAATGCCGAATATAGCGGAAAGAAGACCAGCCTAAGCCGGTCATCTCCAACAGCGGTATAGCCATTTTGCGCAATCCCCAGATAATGCCGGGCATCCCAATGCACCCAAAGCGGTTCAAGCGCCTCCATAAACGGCTGACTGGCTGTTTCGTCCATGCGGTACATCGCATAGGCCAGCAGAGCGATCACCACCCGACCAACCAGTACGCAAAGTGCCGCAAGCGCCAATTCTGAACCGGGCGTCTTAACTTGCAGCCATTCTTTTTCCTGCCCGCGCAGCATCCTCACGAAGCGCACGAAAAGCTGCACCCCGCAAAAGCCCATCAGCAAAATCGACAAAGCCGAAGCCAGTTTTTCCATTCAGCTTTTACCTCTTGCGGCGTGGGAATTTTATTGCGGGCATTTTTGCCGTGTGGAAAGCATCTTTCGGATCAATGCGAGGCGGCAGAGACGCAATGGGAGAAATCTCATCATTATCCGGCTCAATCATCTGAGAGACACGCTCTTTCAGTTTGCTCTTGAGCTTCGCCGCTTTTTCTTCTTCCTGAATCTTGGGCCACTTCGGCGGGGCAGGCAGTGTGTCCACCGTTTCGCCTGTCACATATTCGCTGTACGCGGGTTCCTGTCGGCGGCGCATTTCTGCATCATAAGCCGCTTTCTTGCGCTGGTACTCTGCCATTTCTCGCTCATACTGCGCTTTCTTCTTTTCATATTCAGCCATTTTGCGCGCATATTCTGCCTGCTGTGCGCTGTATGTGCTCTGCTGCCCGGCGCTGTATGCCTGCTGTGCTTTATCGTTCATCCCCGCAGCACGAGCAGCTTGCGTTCTGCGTCTCTGCTCGGTTCCACGCGATGCCTGATACTTGTTTTTCTGCTCCTCTTCATACGGAGCCTGTGCTTCGCGCTTCTGCTCCGCTTCGTAGGCGGCCTGTGCTTCGCGCTTCCGCTCCGCTTCGTAGGCGGCTTGTGCTTTGCGCTTCTGCTCTGCTTCGTAGGCCGCCTGACGTGATGCAGCCTGCTGTTCATCCGCCATCTGCATGCGCCATGCGTCAATCTCTGCCCTGCGGCGCTCAACCTCAGCAGCACCGGGGCCTTCAGAATGAACCGCTGCATAGCGCTGCGTCTCATTCACGTCATTCGTCGGCCGTGTACCATAGCGCATGCCCGGATAGGCATGTGCATCCGGCATGTTGTGCGTTTCAGGCATCCTGCGGAATTCAGGAACAGGCTCGCGTCTTTGCTGCATCAACGGTTCCGCCTCGCGGCGAACCGCCGCGTGAGCGCGCGCCTTGACAGGTTCTTGCTGCTCTTCCTCGTCCACATGCAGCATGCGGCGCACGCGTTGAGCTGCTCTATGGTAAGGCCGCCAGCGAATCAACCACACCAGCCAGTCCATCACCAGTCCAACAGCGATGATAATCGCCGCAATCGCCAGCCAATTTTTCCCCAGAAATTCCAAAACGGTGGTATGCTCCGTATCAAACAGCGCCCATATGCTGTTGACCAGCGCACGCACCCAGCCCATCAGTACATTAAATAACGAATCCGCCAGTGTTCCCATATTTCCTCCATTCTTCAGCCTTGCAGCAAGCAAAAAAGGCCGCTCCACGCTTTTTCGTCCGCAGAGGATGAAGAAAGACGCTTTGCAGCCCTGCGGCCCGATATGCCCCGTCAGGGGGTTTTCGTTTCAATGGTCGCCTCAACCTGCGGCATACTGAGCGCACAGGTGAATTTTTTAGGATTATCGATGTGAATTTGAACTGGCACTTCGTGCGTGCCGTCCTCCAGCCCCTCAAGATCCACGAACAGATGAATATTCTGCATCTCAAGTCCTTCGACAAAATGATATCCGCCCTTGATCTGTACATGTACACGAGAATTGGACAGCGTGACGCTCTGCTCTTGGCTGACACCCTCTATGTCGATTGGAACATTATTCAATGTGCGTTCAACAATCTTCTCTCGAATTCGTGCAATGACTCCCATCTCCGTTGGAAGCGTGTTATCCACCCCGGCCGGACGCTTGAGTTTCACCTGTCCGCTCCTGTCACCGTTTGCCCCGGTGATATCCAGAGGCGTATCCGTTGTCAAGGTGTAAATCGAATCCAGCATTTCCTGTCGTGCAGCCACAAGCAGCTCGCTTTCCGCCAGCTCAACGCCATACAGCTCGTATCCCTCTGCCGGATCGCCCGTCACAAAATTTCTTTCATCCAGCCGCACATACTTCATCGGCGAAAGCTCCGTTTCAACGATGACCGCATCGGTAATCACCGACTGATTGGTCACTTCGATCTTATTGGATTCAATTTTTCCGCCCTTGGCATCCTGAATTTCAATGCCAAGCGCCGTCCTGTCGTTCATGCGTTCTGCGCTGAGCACGGACTGATCCAATCGCACAACGATTCGCGCCGCTTTGGAAACCAGCGACTGCGGGCCGGAAACAGCCAGCGTCGAAGGATCGGTCTTATAATTGTCCAGATACAGGCCTTCTGGCAGCTTTCCCGTAATTTCCAAAACAACGGGGACGCGCTTGGTGATATAGCGTTCCACGTGAACGGTCACATGATCCGGTTCGCAGGAAACCACCGGGCCATACAGTTGGGAAGAATAGACGATGGACAGCTCATTTTCGCCCTCGCCCTTCACCTGCGACAATTCAAAGTGCGGATTATAGGCCGTGCCGCTGACGCGATTGAAATTGGACTGAGCCACTTCGACCGTCATCTTGACAGCAGGCACCAGCTCGGACAAATCATCCATGACGATATAGCCGCGGCTCTTGAGTGTCGTTTCTCCAATAACGCTCGTCGCCACATTAGGAAAAGTCTTGTGTCGGGTCAGCGTGCCGTCGGACGCCACAAGGACGCTCCAAATCGTCACCGCTATCAAGAAGGACATGACGATCATGAACCCCTTGTTGCCCATAGCTCCCGCAAGCATTTTCCTCAGTTTTCTGAACGGGCCGCGTCCCTCATTTCTTTTGGTCGGCCTGCTGTTCATCATGAGCTTCTTTCCTCCTTTGCCTGAAATGTAGCAGCGATGTGCGGCTCTCCTTCTGCTCGTGGTCATAAATACCGTGCAGAATTTGGCGCAGCGACGCCTCATCAAGATGGCGGACAAGGTGGCCGCCCTCTGCCATGGAGATAATGCCCGTCTCTTCGGAAACAATAAACACAGTTGCGTCAGAAACTTCGCTCATGCCCAAGCCCGCACGATGGCGCGTGCCCAAATCACGGCCCACGCCAGTCGTATCCGACAGCCTGAGCAGGCAGGCCGCCGAAACCACACGATCGCCGCGCACAACAATGGCGCCATCATGCAAAGGGGTGTTTGGCTCAAATATGTTTTCAATCAGCGGCTGAGAAACCAGTCCATCCACCCTTGTGCCAGTTGCAATGATGTCGTTGAGACGGATCTTGTTCTCTATGACGATCAGCGCACCCACGCGCCGGCGGGACATATGCTCCAGTGCCAGAATCATCTCATCAATAACCAGCTCCGCATTGTCCATCGCCTGACGCCCTGAAGATGAATCAAAGACCGAATTGTTGCCCAGCTCTTCCAGAATACGCCTAATTTCCGATTGGAAAAGTACAATTAAAAGCACCGGGCCGGCATTGATCAGCCACGCCAGCAGGGCGTGAATGGTTCGCATGCCCAAGGCATCGCTCAGCCAGGTGGCGACAAGCAAAATAAAAATGCCTTTGATCGTCTGGGAAACGCGCGTATGGCGCACGTGAACCAGCATCTCATAAATGATGAATGTCACCAGCGCTATGTCAATCAGGTCAACCAAACGCGGCCTGTTCAAAAGATTCCACAGGATGGCAGACACCTGCTCCCCGATTGCTTTCACGGCACTTCCTCCTTGCATCATGTGTTCCTATTATACACCATCCGTTTCCGTAAAGACAGGGGGGATCGAATGTTATTTGAGTAAAATTTTACCCCGCCGCCCGGTCTTTGGCAAAAATCCGGGAAGCGGGGCAAAATTTCTGTTTGAATTTTAGCCGGCGTGATGTGCGGGCACCTTTTCGTGTCCCGCAAACAAAAGAGAAATACTCCAGATTCCCGCCGCGCCTATAATCGTATACAGGATGCGCGAGAGCATTGCCGCTTGTCCGCCGAAGAGAAACGCTACCAGATCAAACTGAAAAAGTCCGATCAGCCCCCAGTTGACCGCACCAACGATCACCAGGATCAGTGAGAGACGATCCATAAACCTCACTCCTTTCTACACCGGCAGGATGCGCAGCAATGCCCTGATTTATTCAATCTTTTTGTCTGGAAACGCAAGCACTTTGCCCATTGTTCCTGTGAACTTTCTTTCCTGATGCGAAGATTCTCTGATATTTGTCAAAAGCCCCTCCTGTATACAGGCGTAAATCATCCGAACAGCATAAGACACAGCCGCCTCCGGCGGACAGTTCATTTCATCCGCCAGCGCCATGATGTCGTCATACACATCCTGTCTGAACGTCATTTGAACGTTTTTCTGCATCAAAGCACCTCCTCAGTCCATTCTGGCGCAGCAAAGCGGGGTTTCTTCTGCTTCTTCTCGAAGAACAACCATGTCCGACACGCGGTCACGTCGCGATACGCTGACGCGAATTTCGCTGCCCACCGCAAACCCTGCCTTTAAAAGCGCCTCACATACCGTATTATATGCCAGTTCTGGTAAATTATTGTCAGTAGAAAGATGCGACAAAAAAGCAGCTTTTGTGCCCCTTGCCGCCAGTTCGCACAGCGCACGGGCGCAGTCCTCGTTGCACAGATGGCCGCGTCTGCTCAAAATACGCTTCTTGAGCCGAACCGGATACGGCCCGCGCTGAACCATTTCGACATCGTGATTGGACTCGATGACAATTGCCTGACAGCCGGAAAGCGCATTCATCCATCCCTCATCAATATGTCCCAAGTCCGTGGCAACACCGCAGCGAAGTCCATGACAGGAAAATGCATACCCCACCGGCTCCTGCGCATCATGCGGGATGGCAAAAGGAGTTACATTGACCGGTCCTATATAAAAATCTTCTCCTGTATAGAATGTGCGCATGCAGTATGCGGGGATACCCGTTTCTTTTTGCAGGATTCCCTGCCACGTTCCTTCGTTTGCATAGACAGGCAGCCCATATTTTCTGCACAGCACCCCCAGTCCGCGCACGTGATCCACATGCTCATGCGTGACAAGAATTGCATCAATATCTTGCACATCTACGCCGATTTCATTCAAATTCGCCGTAATTCGTGCGGCGCTCACCCCTGCATCCACTAAAAGGCGGATTCCGCCGCAGGAGAGATAGACACTGTTTCCAGATGATCCAGAAAACAGCGGGCAAAGTGTCAATTGCATGGCTTTACAAAATCCTCTCTATCCGTTACAATCTGTATTATTATAGCGCAACTTTCGCGCCGCGTAAAGGAGACAAACATGAACAATTACCGTCTGTGGGGCCGAATCATCAACAGGCACCGCATTGAAAAAAGTGAAACCATAGATATTGAAGACGGTGATATCGAAGCCGCTTTTCTTGAACTTTGCCGTCGCTTCGATGTGCAGCGTCCTCTCCAGCTGCCCAAACACAACCGCGAATTTGAAAAATTTGGGCGCACCTTCTATTCAAAGGAACACTTTACCGAGCCAATTTCCTTTCAGAAGCTGGAAATTGAACTCTTAACTCCTGAGGGCGAAAATAAAAAGTACAGCGGTCCGCGCTCTCCGCTGACAGACGCGTGAGCGTAACCGGGCGCTTTGCGCCAACGCCAAGCGGCCGCCTGCATCTGGGCAATCTGCTTTGCGCGCTGATTGCCTACCTGTCCGCCCGCAGCAGAGATGGACGGTTTCTTCTGCGCATTGAGGATCTGGATGTTCCCCGCTGTCCTGTCAGCCTCGCCCGGGAAGCCATGGCAGACCTGTCCTATCTGGGCATCACCTGGGACGAAACGCCGCTCTTCCAAAGCGAGCGTTCCGACATTTACCTGAAATACTTTGAGCATATCAAAAAGCAGGGTCTTTTGTACCCCTGCTTTTGTTCGCGTGCGCAGCTCCATGCCGCTCTCGCGCCCAACCGCGGCGACAACACCGCTGTTTATCCCGGCACCTGCGCTAACCTGAGTCCCCTGGAAATTGCCGAAAAAATGAAATCACGCCGTCCCGCCATGCGTCTGCGCGTCCCTGATGAAACAATTGCCTTCACGGATTCGCACTACGGCCTCTATTCCGAGTATCTGCCCAAGGACTGCGGGGATTTCATCATTCAGCGTTCAGATGGGATTTTTGCTTATCAGTTGGCCGTCGTGGTGGACGATGCGCTCTCCGGGGTGAACGAGGTTGTGCGCGGCTGTGACATTCTGTCTTCTACCCCGCGTCAAATCTATTTGCAGCGTCTTCTTGCGTTTTCCACGCCGACCTATGCACATATTCCGCTTCTGGAAAGCCCAGATGGGCGCCGTCTGGCCAAACGCAGCGGCGATCTGGATTTGACACAGCTCTCCAAGCGTTTCTCGCGCGATGAAATTTTGGGCATACTTGCTTTCAGTATCGGCCTGCTTCCTGAAAACAGGCCTGCCGCCATGGAAGAACTGATTCGTATCTTTGACTGGAAAAACGTCAAAACGGAGGACATCCGCCTGCCCGCAGGCATTCTGACAGGCTGAGCCTTCCGCCTGCAATCTCTTTCAGAGAAAAAACGACCCGCTGTTCAGCACAGCAGGTCGTTTCTTGTTTACAAATGCTTTTCCGGTATTACAGGAGATTCTTGGCTGTATCCAGAAGCGTCTTGACAGAAGCAGCATTGGCCGCCGCATCTGCATCAAGCAGCGTTACGGCGCTCTTGAGAATGCTCTGAGCCGGATGATCCGCACTCAGCAGAGATGCTGCGCTGTCCAGAATCGGCTTTGCAGAAGCTGCGTCGGTTTCAAGCAGCAGCGCTGCACTGTCCAGAAGCGCTGCAACCGCCGCATTGTCTGCGCTCGCCGCAGTTTCATTCTGAGCCTCATTGCTGGCCTGCGGTGCATGGCCGTCCAGCTTTGCATCTGCGCTCGTCTTCAGCTGTTCCTGCACACTTTGTTCTTTCTGAACAGTTGCTTCGCCTGCCGGGGCAGTCGTCACCGTTTCATCGTAGCGAATCTCGTAGAGTTCTCCCTCGTCCCAGTCTACCTCGGCCAAAAGATACTTGCCGTCAGAAGACATGCTGAATCCTTTGTACTGGCAGGGCATGACCACATTTCCATGCCAGTCAATCAGGCCAGAATTGTAATCCTTGTCCGTGACCTTGTACAGTCGTCCAGAGGAATAATCCAAGCAGTACATGCTCTCATACCCCTCCAATACGGTATCCACGCCGTCAGCGGCAAGGATGTGGGTCTTGCCTTCCATGTCCGTGTAAACCGCCGAAGCACCATTGAAATCCACAAGCTTCTTGGAGATCTTCGGCTCGCAGGTCACTTCACCGCCAGCCTTGACAAAGCCCAGTTTGCCGTCTTTTTCCACGCCAAAGTATCCAGCTGCATTATAGCCGCGCGTATGATTCAGCTCTTCGTCATAGGGCAGGTAGAAGCTGCGCTCGATGTTGGTGTATTCCGCCGGAACAACCACATTGCCCTGATTGTCGATCAGGCCCTCATTCTCGCCATCGGAAACTTCAGCATATTCGCTGCCGTTAAAATCATAGATCATGTAGAAAGACGGCTCCATGATGACGTTTCCATCCACATCCATCAGGCCTTCCTGTCCGTTCTTCTTGAACGTCTCCGGATAGGACGGTGCAAAGTCATCGTCAAACACATAGTCAACCGTGCCCAGCTCCTTGAACGCGGCATCGTAGGTCTTAACCGTACCATCTGCGCGGTCTTCAATGTTAATCATGCCATTGACAACTTCCGCATCCTTGAAGTTCTCGCGCTTGAACGTTGCAATCTTCTCGCTCTTCATGTTGTACACGTCCACCGTATCCACCAGGAAGTACTGCGTATCCTTGCTAAACGTCTGATAGTCATAATTATCGGCAGTCGCCTGCTTCAGCTTGTAGCACAGCGCCCATTCCGGCGTAAGGAATTCGATATCGCCATACTCAAAAGGTACAACGAGCTTTCCTTCCTCATCAAATGCGCCGGTTGTGTTGATGCCGGGCTGCTGTGCAGCAATCACATAGCCGCACCCGGAATCCACATTCACATACGTTTTATCTGTAATCTGCTTGCCGTCCACATTCAGGATCGCGTAACTGCCATCCTGATTCGTGCGAATCAGATTGCTGTTGTAAAGGAACTGGCCGTTGCCAATATCCCCTACTTTTTCTAACGTACATTCCGCCAAAGCAGCTCCTGCGCTGACGCACAGCGCCAGTGCTGAAAACATGCACAGCATCCGTTTCAACATTTTCCAATCCTCCTCTAAGGTCGTTCTTTATGATAAGCTTGCCATTATTATGCAGGAATGGCGTTCTTTTGTCAATCCTCATTCTTGAAGAGCTTTTTCTTTCTGCGGCCAGTCCATGAAGATAAATTTGTGAAACTCGCCCATCTCCTCTATGGACACGATTCAATACAAAAAGGTCTGGTATAAAATAAAAACGCAATAGCAGTCTGCGCAGAACATTAAAGCAAAAATAAAAACCGGCCGTCAAACTGGACTGTGGACTGTTCCCCAACCAGTAGACATGGAAAATAAAAGCCTGTCGCAGAATATCT
>JAHHSO010000022.1 GCA_020025205.1 Christensenellaceae bacterium
GTTCATCCATGTAAACACAGTGGCTCCATTCGGTACATTCCGCACAAAAATCAGAAAATGGAAGAAGCTCATGCTGTAAGGAAGGATACGCCCTATTCGGATTTGCCTGGCCGTTGTCGTCCTGAATAGAAAGCACCCGGAAACATTCGGAAGCTGGTGAGGCTGTGCCCCACGGGCTTGTGAATGCTCACGTGAAGGGTGTGTGGGATCTTCATTGAAAACATGATGGACGCAGTCCAAACCGCTGAGGGTAGAACAATGGCAGAGTGATTTTATTAGGGAAGCGATGAAGATGGAAAAAAGAAAACTGTCGGGAAAAATAATTTTGAAGCTGGCAGGAGCGTTTTTTGCGCTGGCTTATTTGGGATTTTGTCTGTATGCAGGCATGACTGGAAAATTCCCCAATATGCACGAAACTGAACATATTATGCATTTTAGTGAGATTAAAAACTGGGTAGGCGGCGGGATGTCCGCAATACTGGTGGCGGCCCTGTGCATTAACTCAGCGCTAAACGACTGGAAGATTCAGAAGGAAAACAGGAAATTTCTTTTTCCTTCTTTTCTCACCATATTTCTGCTGCTCAGCTTTCTGCCGCTTCTGGATGCCTATTTGGATACTGGCTGGATTGGGATTGTTCTTTATGCCGGTATTGCGGCTTTCATATTTGGAATTGCATGGCTGCCGCAGCATTTGAATCAACGGATTGCCCGCCGACTTTTGCGCGATGAACCCATGAGCGGCAAACAGCAGGTGCAGATCATCGACTGGATTCATTTCTATCCGGTAAAGAAACTGCTGGTTTTCGGGGTGTGGGGCTTTGGCGTTGTGCTGGTTCTGCGTGGAATTTGGGTGATGGCAGCTGGAGAAATAGAGGTGGACCAAGCGTTTTCCCTGTTTTTGCTTGGCACAGCGGCTTTGGTTGCGGCTTTTTTTCAGAAAATGAAACGCTATATCTGCACGCCTTACCGAAATATACCGGTGCTGAATCAGTTGCTCAGCAAAAATCAATTGGAACATCTGCTGGATGGAGAAAAGTTTGAACCCATGTCCTTTGAAGATGCTGCCATGAAACAGTATTTGGACATATATCGAAGCCAGAACTGGATGCTGATTGGCGGCAAGCTGCTCTCCAAAAAGCTGGCTTTACGTGTCACGCTGGATCGCTCTGGAAGCAACACTTTCCTGAATGTGCTTTACCTCAACGGCATGACCGCCAAAGCGAAAGTTGAGCTGGAGATTCGAGGAAACCGATATCAGGAGTTCACCTCTGTGCTGAAAGAATTGACAGGCTGCGAAGGCGCACTTCAACTGCATGGGAAAGAAGAGCAGCTGAAGCAGAAATTTGCGTCCTTTTTTCCAGAACAAACTTCTGATCGGGAGCGCTTGGCTGTTTTTCTTTCTCAGGATGTGACACAGATCCGCCAGGAGTATATTCAGACCTTTTCCCATCTGGCAGATCATCGGAAGAAAAAACGGAGCAGACAGGAGTAAAGGACTTTTCAAACAGGGTTGCTCCCTCATGGAAAGCATGCATGACTGTCAGCATGATGCTTCCAAGCGGATATGTGGCGAAAACCGTATTCCGGCGGTACAGTGTATTCCAAAAAGGTACTTCAAAAAACATGTTGAGCGATACGATAGAGGGAAAGAAGAGACAAAAAGAAGCGGCTCATTTCAAAATGGAATCGGCAGAAAGAAAGTTTTCGCTGATTTCATTTTTTTATGTATTTTAGAATTGAGAAAAAATGCAAAGTGTGATATGATAAACTTTCAGTAAAGGATAAAAAAGCAATTGGACCAATGAAAAATCCGTTTGAAAGATGGAGGAGCACCGTGCAGAAACTGTTTGATCAAATCAGGGGAGCTATACAGGTTCAGCTTCGTAAGGCGCGCAGAAGGCGCAGACGTCGGGGACTTCCACCTAGAAAACAACTGGATCTGCCCAAACTCCCCGAATGGAGCGCAGAGCAGAAGAGCGCAATTTTAAGAACAGCAATGCTCGTTGTGTGCAGTGCTGTTTTTGTGTTCAGCTTATCCAAACTCATGGATTATTTTCATGACTACCTTCAAAAGAAGCAGGCAGCAGCAGAACTGCGGGCAGTTTATTATGAGGAAGAAGAGCCTGATCAGCAGGAAGAAGACTGGATTCAGCCGACACCGCAGCCCAGACTGATTACGCCGGAACCGGCGCAGAACTTGGCGGCGGAGTATAAGCCGGAGGTTCAAAAGACACAGATCGTGAATACCCCGGCTCCCAGTCCGACACCTCAGAGTGTTTTGAAAAAAATATATTACCCCAACAACCCGGACGCTGTTGTCAGCAGCAGGTTTGAAAAAATCCGCCGCCAGAATAAGGATATTGTAGGCTGGCTGACCATTGACGGCCTGTTGGACGAAGCCGTTGTTCACAGGGATAATGATTATTATCTGCGGCGCGACTACCGCGGGTATCATAATGAGAACGGTTCTCTCTTTCTGGAGGAGACGTGCAGCCTGAAGACCCGGCCATACACGTTGATGATTTACGGCCACAACATGAAATCAGGTCTGATGTTTGGCTGCCTGCGCAATTATGAGAGGCTGTCTTTCTATCGTCAGAATCCGTTTATTACATTTGACACGGCGTATGAGAAGGGAAAATATGTAATCTTCTCAATTGCAAATATGATGTTTGCAGACGGATATCAGGATACGGCGATGCTGGCGCAGATCAATTCCAGCTCCATTGAGCAGCGGCAAAAAGCGATTGATCTTATTGAAAGCCGTGCGAAGTTTGTCAGCAAAGTGGATGTGCAGCCGGATGACCAGATCATGATGCTCATTACCTGTCTGGGAGATGGGGATGCGCGGCGCATACTTTTTGCGCGCAGAGTGAGAGATGGAGAAGATGAGGAGATGCTTCGCCATCAGGTGGATAAGGCTAAAGTGCGATAAGACGGGGCGGCAGATATTGCCGTCCTTTGTTTTGCAGTCGTATTCCCATAGCGTTAAAAGTGTGATAAAATAATATGGATTGCTAATTTAAAGTACATGCCGACAAGGCTTTCAGGAGGATTTAGATGAAGATTTCAAAAAAGGATGCGCTGATGTGGTTTGAGTTTTTTTCTGCGCTGCCGGAGGACGAGGAGATCATGCCGCACCAGCAGGAAATTGCTTTTGCAGCGTTTGCGCAGATTGAGGCGGCTGTTTGTGCGCGCCGTGAACGCCTGAAAAGCGAGATTGCGGGATTGAAGACCCTCAAGGGAAGAACCAGCTTTGTCGGAAGCGAGAAGAAGTTTCCGCGCGGCTGCTGTTCCTGCCTGCTTGGCAATGGCTTGAGCGCGATCCGTAAGACGAATAAGTGCAATATCAACTGTAAATTCTGCTATAACTACGGCGAACTGGACTGCCAGCCGCCTATTGGTGAGGGTCTGTGGGAGATTGGCGGAACGAAGTTTTATCAGGACGATATTGATCTGCTTTTGTCCATCCAGGGCAAGCCGTCCGGCATTTCCTATGTCTACCTTGAGCCGTTCATGGAAATTGAAAAGTATTATGGAATCATTGAAAAGTTTAAAAAGGCGGGCGTCCATCAGCATATGTACACAAATGGTACGCTGGCAACAGAGGAAAACCTGCGCGCACTGGGCGAGGCGGGGCTGAATGAGCTTCGATTTAATCTCGGCGCATCCAACTGCGCGGACAAGGTGATTGAAGCGATTGCCATAGCCAAGAAGTATATCCCGTATGTTGGAATAGAAACGCCGATGACGCCGGAATTCTTTGAAGCCTTCTTTAAGAAGAAGGACAGAATTCTTGCAACGGGGCTGGATTTCATCAACTGTGCTGAATTGCATTTGAATCCTAATAATATTGGCAATTATGAGGGTGAAAACCTCTACATGGCACGCCGCGGGTATATTTCTCCGATCTGGAGCCGCGAGTTGACGCTCAAGTTCATGAAGATTGCGGATGACGAACAGTGGGACATCGTTGTGCATGATTGCTCCAATGATACGAAATTCGCGCGGGATCTAAATTTGCGCGCGCATGAGGGCGGCTGGTTTGGTGCCAGCAATTATGGCTGTGAGTTCCCGGCGATTCCATATGAGGCATTCCTTCCTGTTCTGCGCGACGAAACGTTTACTTTTGAAGAAGAAGAGGAGCTGCCCGCGGGATACAGGCCTGGTGACATTGTGCTGTGAGCTGAACGAATTCAAAGAACCCTTCGGGGTTCTTTTTTTGGAAGATTGTGTGAAGACAAAAAGGACGAAAAGGAAATCCGTGGAAGCAGCGGGATAAAAAAGCTGTACAATGACGTCGCGATGGAGCTGTTTGAATTGAATAGGAAACGCGTGACAGCTTGAGAAAGGTGTCAAGAAAAGAAGCACTACAAAAGCAAAGAAGCAGCCTGTACGAAAGAACGGCAGATAATTCAAAAATCAGAAATCACATACATCCTCCGTGGTGTCTGTTTATCACTTTAGGTTGAACGATTCTGGAATGGATATGTAAATTTCATCAAACGCGATGCAAAAAAGCAGAGTCTCCGAAAACGGATTCTCTGCTTTTTCTATGGAGGATTTATTCTCTGATGAGCTTAATTTTGCGAACCTCCGCTTCGGAAGGCGTGATATACAGCGTCTGCTGATGCGTGTAAATGACAAAACCTGCCGGTGAACCGCCCGGTTTTTTGATGTAGCGCCGAAGGGTTGCATCAATTGGCACCTGTGCAGAGCGGCAGCCTTTGGAATAGTACGCCGCGAGCATGGCAGCTTCCATGAGTGTCGTTTCCGGCACGTCAAAGGCATGAATCAGCACATGGGACCCCGGCATTTTCTGCGCGTGCAGCCACATCTCATCCCCCTTTGCGCCCATGGTCAGGCGGTCATTCTGCATGGCATTTTTGCCGACTTCAATTTCGATGCCATCACAGGAGAGAAATTTCATTGGCTGAGACGGTGCTTCCTTGCGCGGCTTGATGCGGGAAGAGAGGGGACGGATGTGCCCGGATGACACGAGCATGTCGCGCAGCTCGGCCAGACCTTTGGCATCTGTACACTTGCGAAGGTCATCCTCCATCTGCTCCAGATAGGCGAGTTCCTGTTCGGCCTTCTGCTTTTGATCTGCGGCCAGAATCTGTGCGCCGCGTGCCTTTTGATAGAGCTTGAAATAGCGCTGTGCATTCTGTGCCGGAGAAAGGGAGACGTCCATGGGAATGTCCATGGGCGCACAGTCGTCCGAATAGTAATTTTCCACATGAGCGACCTTTTCACCCTTTTTTAACCGATAGAGATTGGCCTGAATCAATTCGCCGTTTCTCTTATATTCTTCCATCCGGGAAGCACCCGCAAGCGCTTCGTCCTGAAGTGCGATTTTCTTTTCGCAGCGCTCAATGTGATTTCTGAGCGTATGAGCCAGATTGCCCGCGCGCTGGTGCATGCGCTCATGGCGATCGCGTTCATAAAAGAATTCGTCCAGCGCGGCGCTTGGGTCGTCAAAAGGCTTCGACTGCGCACAGGAAAGATGGTGCTGAGGGAAGGGATAGATGTCGGAAGGAATGCCGTCTTCGCCGCAGATCACAACACAGGGGCCCAGAGAAGGCATGCTGGAAACATAGGCACACAGGCGTTGCGCAACGGCTTGAAGATCCAGCTCGGCCAGCAGTGTGCCCGGATCTATGCCGATGCGCGCACAGGCTTCGCGCGCAGCCTGCGGGGAAAAGCCGGCGATGCTTGCACCGATGGCTTTTTCCAGCTTGCCGCCTGAAGCCTGAAGCTTTTCGGACAATTCTTCTGCGCGCAGTGTGTCGGGATTGAGCTTTCCCTGAGAAGGCGGATAGTCATACGGCAGACCGGGCTGCACCTGACGCACGCGGGAAATGTCCACACCGACGTGGCGTGCGGCATCGATGATGCGCCCGTCGGATGTGCGCAGAATGATGTTGGAGTGACGCCCCATGATCTCTACGGTGAGTATACGAGTCGCCGGATCGCCCAGTTCGTTTAAATTGCTGACATCAATTTCAAGAATGCGGTCACCGGAAATCTGTCTGATGGATTCTATGCGGCCGCCGCAAAGATATTTGCGCAGAAGCATACAGAACATCGGCGGCTCCATGGGGCCGGTCTTGGCGTGCTGGCTCAGATGGGCACGCGCGGAATTGGCAGACGCGCTGAGTACCAGCCGGTGATTGGCACCCTGAGCACGGATGAGCAGATGTATTTCGTCTTTTTCTGGCTGGATGACACGATCCACGCGGCCATCGCGCAGCGTGTTATCCAGTTGCCGGGCTGCAAAGCCGAGCATGACACCGTCCATTGGCATGGGATGATTCCTCCTTTAACAAAAAACACCGGCATGAGGAGAGAAGAGCCCTCATAGGATTTTTCAGCCGGAAACGTGCCTATTATACCATCTTTTTTCAAAAGAAGCAAAATAATGAAAGACATGGACAGACCGGGTGGTACATAAACTGGGGCGGGCAAAGGAGTGATGGCTTGTGAAATGGCCGAAACTGAGAATTCGGCGTGTGGATGTGGAGCGAATTTTGATTGCGTGTTCAGCGGCGCTTGTGCTGCTGCTTTCCGTTCAAAATCGCAGCGTGGAGCAGGAACCATATGAAGAGCCGCTGGAAGACATTCCAACGGTGTCCCTGCCGCAGGTGGATATGCAGTCAACCGTCGTCTATTATGAGGATGGAGACGGCTATCTGGTGCCGGTGCAGCGTGATGTCGCACGTCAGGATGGAATTGCAAAAGCGACGCTGGAGATGATGGTGCAAAGTCCTAGAAACGACATGGATGCGGCGCGGCTGGGGCTTTCGCCTGTTGTGCCGGAAGGAACGACGTTTGAGCTGGATATTTCGGATGGACACGCACGGGTTGATTTGGGCAGAGAGGCGCTTTCTGCTGCCTCTAAACAACAGGAGGAGAACATGCGCACGGCGATTGTCTGGGCGCTGACAGAGTTTGATACGGTGAAGGATGTAGACTTTCTTGTGGATGGAAAGGTACGGGAAACGCTGACACATGGAACGAATATTTCCGGCTCATATACGCGCGTAGGCTTGAATCAGGAAGAGCCTGTTCAGGAGACATTCGCTCAGGCGGATGAAGTGCAGATGTATTTCCCGGCGCAGGATGGGCGGCTGCTCGTCCCCGTTTCGCGCACGGTGTACGGCAGCGACGACATTGCAACGGCGGTTTTTGAGTTTTTGCGCGGCCCCAAAGAGGACAGCGGCCTTCAAACACCGATTGATGAAAATGTGCGGCTTCTTGGCATTGAGGTACAAAACGGTGTTGTGACCATTGATTTCAGCAAGGAGTTTACACAGATTGCCGAGCACAGCGATGGCGGCGTTCAGGCGATGCGCGGGCTGATGATGACGTGTACGCGGTACCCGGGTGTGAAAAAGGTGAAGATTCTCGTGGAAGGCAAGCCGTATCAGATTCCAGTGGAAGATGTGCCGACGTTTGCCAATGTGGCGCAGGAAGTGGAAAACAGTTACCCGGAGGTCATGTTGATCGAGTGAGCAGACAGAGCCGAACGCGTTTCGGCTCTTTTTGATGATGTATAAAAGGGCACAGCATTTGCTTTATGCCGTGGAACAGATTTTATAGATTTACAGAATGCGAAAGGACGGGTATAATGAAGAAAGACAAAAGATGGAGGAGCGTTGTCCAATGGAAACAAAGAACCTGCCGCGCCTGATTGTGGCGAGCAATAATCAGAATAAATTGCGCGAGTTTAAAGAAATTTTAGGCCGCCGCTATGAGATTGTATCCATGAAGGAAGCCGGAATTGAAGCGGATATTGAAGAAAATGGCACGACATTCGAAGAAAATGCGCTGATTAAGGCGCAGTATGTGATGAATTTCTGCTCGCAGGCGGCCATTGCAGATGACAGCGGATTAGAGGTGGATGCGCTGGACGGTGCGCCGGGCGTGTACAGCGCGCGCTATTGCGGACGCCACGGCGACGATGAAGCCAATAACGATCTTCTGCTCAAAAACCTTGAAAACGTGCCTGAACCACGCACAGGGCGCTATGTGGCGGCGATTGCGCTTGTTCGCCCTGGCCATGAGCCGATTGTCCGCCGCGGCACCTGTGATGGCGAAATCCTGCGTGAACGCCGCGGCAAGGGCGGCTTTGGCTATGATCCGCTGTTTGTCTGCGAAACGGGAGAGACGTTTGCAGAAGTGTCTGCGCAGACCAAGAATGCCATCAGCCATAGAAGGCGCGGCATTGAAGCGGTTTTGCGTGCGCTGGAGGAAGAAGAATGACACGCGTGGGTGTTTTTTCTGATAGCCATGGGGATCAAAAGGCGCTGTTTCAGCTTCTTGAAAACATGGGCATGATGGATGCAGCGTGTTTTCTTGGGGATATTGCGCGTGATGCGGACTTTTTGAGGGATGCTCTGCGTGTACTGCCGCATCAGCCGCCGCTGTATGCTGTCAGGGGGAATAATGATTTTGTGACCAGTTTGCCGGAGAATCTGATCGTTGAACTGGGCGGAACAAGAATCTGGATGGAACATGGCCACAGGTGTGCAGGCGAGCTGGCGCTGGCTTATCGTGCCATGGAAAATAAAGCAGAAATTGCGCTCTTTGGTCACTCGCATGTCCCATTTTGTCAATATGTGAACGGAATTTTGCTGCTCAATCCAGGTTCGGCAGGAAATTACTGCCGCGGCGGCGCGGCGCGTGCAAGTCTGCTCACAATCAACCGCGGACTGTTCCGTGTGGACGATGTGACGCTTTAAAAGCGATCAGAAGCTGCAAAGAGAAAATGTAAAGCCAATCTGTGCAAAACAATAAAACGATAAAAATTGGCCATCCCATGAAGCGGTTCAGCTTCTTTGGATGGCCGATTTTTGTATAGACTGTTTTGCAGCAGCTCTTTTGGGTTACATGCGATGGGAGAGAATCGGTTTACCATCCAGTGTCTTGATGGTGAATACGCCGTTTTCATACACCATGTAGCTCTTGGGATTGCCTTCCTTGGGCAGTGCAGCAGAGCCGGGATTGATGTAGGTCATGCCATCTTTTTCCTGGACGGTCAGCACATGGGTGTGACCGTGGATGAGCAAGTCACCGTTCTTATGCGGCGGGAGTTGATCCAGGTTGAACAGATGGCCATGGGTGATGAAAGCCGTTGTGCCGTCCAGATCAAAAAGGGCATAGTCTGCCAGAATCGGGAAGGAAAGCACCATTTGATCGACTTCGGCGTCGCAGTTTCCGCGCACACACAGCAGGTTGTCCTTCATGCCGTTTAAAAGTGCAATGACAGCCTTTGGTTCGTATGCTTCGGGCAGATCGTTTCTCGGTCCGTGGTATAGAAGGTCGCCCAGCAGAATAAGACGATCGGCTTCTTCCAGATTGAATTGGCGTATAACAGCTTCTGTGGCCGTTCTGGAACCGTGAATATCGGAAGCAAACATCAGTTTCAAGAGGATCACCCTTTCGTTTTGATTGAAAAATCAGCTGATTTGTAAAGCGTTGGCTTCGCGGCTAAAAGCCCGATGCGCCAAGAGGCGGTTTGCAAAAAATTGTGCCCCAGACAGAGACGGGGAGAGAATGCTCTTATTCTACAGGTCAATTTCCAATGTAACGGGGCAATGGTCGCTGCCCATGATATCCGCTTGGATGCGCGCTGCACGAACGCGGTCTTTGAGACGCTCAGAAACGAGAAAATAGTCAATGCGCCATCCGGCGTTGTTGGCGCGCGCGTTGAACATGTAGCTCCACCAGCTGTATGCGCCTGTTTCATCGGGATGGAGCAGGCGGAATGTATCCACAAAGCCGCTGGCGAGCAGCTTATCCATGGCGGCACGTTCTTGAGGGGAGAAACCAGCGTTCTTGACGTTGGATTTAGGGTTTTTGAGGTCAATCTCTTTGTGGGCAACGTTCATGTCGCCGCAGACGATGACCGGTTTTTTTTCATCGAGCTTTTTGAGATACATTCTGAAATCTTCTTCCCAGCACAGGCGATACATCAGCCGGGCCAGCTCGCGCTGACTGTTGGGGGTATAAACGGTAACGAGGTAAAAGTTGTCAAATTCCAGCGTAATGAGCCGACCTTCATGGTCATGCAGCTCGCTGTCCATGCCGTAGGAGACAGAAAGGGGCTGCTGTTTGGAAAAAATGGCTGTGCCGGAATATCCCTTTTTTTCAGCATAATTGAAGAACTGCACATACCCATCAGCAGGAACAGAAGCCTGCCCAGGCTGCATCTTTGTCTCCTGAATGCAGAAAAAATCAGCGTTTTCACGGGCAAAATAATCGGAAAAGCCTTTGCCTAAACAGGCACGAAGGCCGTTCACGTTCCAAGAAATCAGTTTCATTGAGACCTCCTGCAAAATGCATAGAATAAGCCTGACGCTGTTATTATACAGGATAAAGCGACGTTTGCAAAGGGGGAATGGCAGAATGTTCCTGACGATGGGCATAGTGTATCTGTTGTTGTGTGCGCCGGTCACGGTGCGGCTGGTGCTCAGCTTCAACGATATACAGAGTGCAGCGCGTGCCTGTGTGAGCGCATTGTTTTTAGACGCGGATCTGGAGGGGCTGATGGTTAGAAAATCGGGAACCATTCATTTGAAATCCAGAAAAAAGCCGGAGATGCAGCTCACGCGCCAACAGATTGGCATGGCAAAGCCCCTTTTTGCGGAGGTTATGCGTGCTGCGCATTGGGAAAAAATGGAGCTGAGGATTCGTATAGGCACTGGAAACGCAGCAACGACTGCTTTGGCGGCAGGCTCTGTCAGAGCGGCAGGACTGTCGGTTCTGTCCTGCGTCAAAAACAGGCCGCCTTGCGATTTCCGCGTGGAACCGGTTTTTAAAACGCCGTGTGTTTTGATCTATGCACGCTGCATATTTTTTGTTCGGGCAGGCGATATTATGATTGCGGCAGTGAAAACCGCAGTGAAAAAGATGCAGAAAGAGGGATTTAAGTGGATCAACATCCCATCGAAAGCCTGATGAGCACGTCCATGGAAAATATCCGCGATATGGTGGACGTCAACACGGTTGTGGGCGACCCGGTCAAAACGCAGGACGGATCAACCATTATTCCGATCTCAAAGGTGTCGTTTGGTTTTATTGCGGGCGGCGGCGAGTACGGCACGCCGATTCCGGACGATCTTCCTTTTGCAGGGGGAGCGGGTGCAGGTGTTTCTGTGCAGCCGATGGGTTTTCTGGTCTGCACAGCCAACGGCGTGCGGCTTTTAAACACCAGTTATGCATCTGCGTTTGAGCGCATGGTGGAAATGATTCCGCAGGCGCTGGAAGAGCTGCGCGGGATGGGGGAAGAAGAAAAAGTTCCGCGCGTCAATGCAGCATATCAGGAAAGCTGATCAAACAAACAGAAAAGGCGGGCGGCGGCCCGCTTTTTTGATGGAAAGGAAAAACGGCTTCACGCGCAGGAAACGTCTTTCATAAAATGGCAGAAGAAGACAGCTGCCTTCATAAAGCAGTAAAAAAGATTCGACAATATCTTTTTTCATAACCGAATCAACTTGACTTTGTTCGATCTATTCTTTACAATGAAAACTGCTTGTCTGATAAAAAGACTGTGACATAGATAGAAAAATCGGAGGGCCTTCCGAAATGGGAATAAAAGTAGCAAAATTTGGTGGAAGTTCTCTGGCTGATGCTGCGCAGTTTAAAAAGGTCAGGGATATTCTTCTTTCCGACAAAGACCGACGCATCGTTGTGCCCAGCGCGCCGGGCAAACGAAGCGCAACGGATGTCAAAGTGACGGATCTTTTTTATGCCTGCAACCGTCTGGCAGAGGCGGGAAAGAGCATGGATGAACCGTTCGGCGCGATTGCCGAGCGTTTTCACAGCATCGCGCGCGAACTTGAACTGGATCTGGATTTGGACAGCTATCTCAACGAGGTGCGCCGCCAAATCGAGCTTGGCGCGGGTGAGGATTATGCAGCCAGCCGCGGTGAATATTTGAGCGGCGTGCTCCTTTCCAATTGTCTTGGGTGGGATTTTGTTGATCCAAAGACTGGCATTTTTTTTGATGAATGCGGTCGTCTGGATGGAGAAAAGACGCAGACGGTTCTTGGAAAGATTTTAAAGGAACACGAGCATGCCGTTGTGCCGGGGTTTTATGGCTGCGATACACACGGAAACGTCAAGACGTTTTCCCGCGGCGGAAGCGATATTACGGGCGCAATTGTTGCGCGGGCGGCAGAAGCGGATCTGTATGAAAATTGGACGGATGTTTCAGGCTGCCTGATGGCAGACCCGCGCATTGTGCGGGACCCGGAGACCATCCGCTATGTGACCTATCGGGAATTGCGAGAGCTTTCATATATGGGCGCATCCGTTTTGCATGAAGATGCCATTTTCCCTGTACGCATTGCGGGTATCCCCACGAATATTCGAAACACGAATCAGCCGGATGAGCCGGGAACGCTGATTGGCTACGAAGCCGAAGAACATGAGAGTGAATACGTCATCACCGGCATTGCGGGCCACAAGGATTTTGCAATCATCAACGTTGAAAAAGCCATGATGAATGCTGAACTTGGCTTTGGCCGGCGCGTGCTTCAGGCGCTTGAGGAGCAGAAAATTTCCTTTGAACACATGCCCAGCGGCATTGATACGATGTGCGTTGTTGTGCATGAAGATGCGATTCGAGGAAAGAAAGAAAAGCTGATTGAACGAATCAGACAGTTGTGTGAGCCGGACACGGTGGAGATTCATTCCGGGCTTGCGCTGATTGCAACGGTCGGCCGCGGCATGGTGCGCTCAAAGGGTATTTCCGCGCGGCTGTTCGATGCCCTTGTGAAAGCGGGAATCAACGTGCGCTTGATTGATCAAGGTTCAAGCGAGCTGAACATCATCGTCGGCGTAGACAATCTGGATTTTGAAAACGCAGTGCGTGCCATTTATCGCGCCTTTGTCGTTAAAAAGCCCCGATGGTAATATGATTTCAGCTGAATGAAAAAAGGGGCTGATTCAAAATCGTCTCTTCCCCAATAAGTCTCTTCCTCAATAATGAATAAAAATCGACCCTCAAAAGAAGTGATTCCGCTTCCTTTGAAGGTCGATTTTCATTATGGAATTCTAAATCAATTTACACAGCCTGCCATTCCTTTTCCAATTTGCGGCAGCCCTTTTTCTGTCAAGGCATATCAGTGCCGGGGGGATGAAGTGCGCCGGGAGGAAGATGCGCTGTTTTTGGGGGATTTGCCCTGTGACGGTTTATTTCTGCTCTGTGCCGGTTTATTCCGGCCCTGCGCTGCTTTACCCTGCGGCTTCTTTTTGTTGCGTTGTTCACGGCGCTCTTCACGCGCTTTTTTCTCATGGCGAATCTGTGCATATTCGTGCGCAGACTTCATGCCTTCGGGCGGGACGAGACATTCTCTTCCGGTTCCAATCAGATCCTCTCTGTGACATTCGCGGAGCGCTTCGCGCACAAGCGCAAAGTTCTGGGGACGGCGGAACTGGAGAAGCGCGCGCTGCATGGCTTTTTCGTGCGCGGTGCGCGGAATGTAGACGGATTTGCCGCTGCGAGGATCGAACCCTGTGTAGAACATGCAGGTCGAAAGTGTTCCGGGCGTTGGATAAAAGTCCTGCACCTGTTCGGGCTGATGGTTGATGTCGCGCAGGTATTCGGCCAGCTCGACGGCTGCGGACAAGTCGCTGCCAGGATGGCTGGAAATCAGATACGGGACGAGGTACTGCTCCTTACCAAGTTCCTGATTGATGCGTTTGTACTTGCTGCAGAATGCGTCAT
The DNA here is from genome assembly GCA_020025205.1 of Christensenellaceae bacterium. Lineage (GTDB taxonomy): Bacteria > Bacillota > Clostridia > Christensenellales > Aristaeellaceae > Ventricola. The sequence goes on from JAHHSO010000022.1 coordinate 13,736, forward strand.
ACACATCACGGCCGGGCTTACCCATCACGGCGAGCACCTTGGGGCTGACGTGTTCCGGCGCAACTTTGAGCTGACCGCTGACGTGATGCTGGCAAAGTTCGCGCAGGAATGCGTCAGACTTATCGGCCATGATGTAGTCATAGCGCAGACCGGAGCGGACAAATACCTTTTTAACCTTTGGCAGGGCACGAATTTCGCGCAGAAGCTGGATATAGTCCGTATGATCGACGATGAGATTGGGACAGGGCTTGGGGAACAGACACTGACGGCCTGCACACGCGCCATGTTTGAGCTGCTTATCGCAGGCGGAGCGGCGGAAGTTGGCGGTAGGCCCGCCGACATCATGAATATAGCCTTTGAAATTGGGCATTTGCGTGATAGTCTTGGCTTCTTCCAGCACAGATTCATGGCTGCGGGTTGTGACAATGCGGCCCTGAAGGAACGTGATGGCACAGAATGAGCAGGAGCCAAAGCAGCCGCGCGTATGCGCGATGGAGAACTGCACCTCTTCGATAGCGGGGACGCCGCCCTGATCGTCATAGTCGGGGTGCCACGTGCGCTGATACGGCAGGGTATATGTCTTGTCCAGCTCTTCGCGATTGAGCGGCATGTCGGGCACGGTCTGCACGATGCAGCAGTCGCCGCAGCGCTGGCTGATGGCGCGGCCGCGGACAGGGTCCTGCTCGTTATACTGGACGAGGAAGGCTTCGCCGTATTTCTTTTTACTCTTTACGCAGTCCTCATAGGAAGGAATTTCGATGCTGCCGCGCATCGGAGCAGGCGAGACGAAGCAGACGCCGCGCATCTTGGCACATTCCCAGATGGGTGCACCGCGGCTCATCCAGTCCGCCGTGACGAGAATGGAGCGTTCGCCCATGCCGAACATCAGAAGATCAGCGCCGCTATCCAGCAGCACACTCTTGCGGACAGCATCATCCCAGTAGTCATAGTGCGCGAAACGGCGAAGGGAAGCTTCCACGCCGCCGATGGCGATGGGAATATCACCGTAGGCTTCTCTTATCAGGCGGCAGTAGACGATGAGCGCACGATCCGGGCGTTTGGCTGCTTTTCCGCCGGGGGTATAGACGTCGGAGGAACGGCGGCGTTTGGCGGCTGTATAGTGGTTAACCATGCTGTCAATGACGCCGGATGAAACGAGAAAGCCGTAGCGGGGACGGCCGAAGCGCTTAAAATCATTGGTGTTTTTCCAATTGGGCTGCGCAAGAACGGCTACGCGATAGCCGGCAGCTTCCAGCGTGCGAGTGATGACAGCTGCGCCGAAAGAGGGATGATCGACATAGGCATCGCCGTTGACATAGACGAAATCGGGGACATCCCAGCCGCGGTCCTGAATGTCTTTCAGTGTAGTAGGCGGAAAAAGAAGGCGGTTCGCCATAATATGCTCCTTATATCTGTTTTAATGTGTTCAATATACCATAACTCATTCAAAAAATAAAGTGACAATTGATTCTGTGTGGACTATAATGAAGCAAATGCAGAGATTGGAGGAAAAAGTGTGCAGATTGGATTATCTACGGCGGCATTTTATGGAAAGCTGGAAACGGAAATGGCGGCTGAACAGCTGGAAACATATCATGTGGACTGTGCAGAGGTGTTTTTGCAGACGGGCAGCGAATACACGGTGGATTTTGCCAGAGAGGTAAAAAAAAGATTGGCCGGTGTGCGATGCACAAGTGTCCATGCAAAAGGAACGCATTTTGAAAATGACTTCTTTGGGCGCTCCGCGCGTCAGCGGCAGGACGCGCTTGACGTATACTGCCGCATTCTGGATGCTGCTGCGGAGCTGGGAGCTTTTTACTATGTCTACCATGGCCGCCATACGGCGCTTTTGTCGCCGCTTCCGTTTGACCTTTCTGCGAATGCAGAGGTTGTGGGAAAAATGTGCGAAGAGGCAAAAGCGCGGGGAATGACTCTGGCGTGGGAAAATGTGAGCTGGTGTCAACTGACAAATCCGGAGCGCGTTTTAAGCGTTCGGCGTGCATTGCCGCAGGTGCATTTTACGCTGGATATCAAGCAGGCCATGCGCGCTGGCTGCGACCCGATTGAATTTGTTTCCGCGATGGCAGGAGCTTTGTGCAATGTACATGTGTGCGATTGGGATCAAAGCGGGCGTTTGTGCCTGCCGGGAGAGGGAAAATTCGACTTTGCGGCTTTTTTTAAAGTGCTTCGATCGCTGCATTACGAAGGCCCGGTTATTCTTGAACCATATTCTGCGCTGATTCAGAATCAAAACGCGCTTGAGAGGGCATTGGCATTCCTTCGCGGCGAAATGGCGAAAGCATGAAAACGCATTGACGAAAAGTAAATTAAAGAGTAAAATAAAACCAATGAAACGCTCGCGATAAAGGGCGGAAATCCGAAAGGAATGAATGAACATGGATCAGAATATTCGTCTTGACGTCAACCATATGATGGCTGACATGCTCGGGGAAGAAAACGGCATCACCAAGGCGCAGCTGGACGCCATGAAAGATGCGGCTGTCAACGCACAGCACGCTGTGGAAGCGAACCGCGGCAAAGGCTGGCTGGGATGGATGGAACTTCCCTATAATCAGGAGGAAATAATCTCCAAGATTGAAAAAGTGGCAGCCCATGTGCGTGAAAAATATGAATACTTCGTTGTGCTGGGCATTGGCGGCAGTGCGCTTGGGCCGATTGCCGTGCATCAGGCGCTGAATCATCTGCATTACAATGAACTCCCAAAGAGCAAGCGCCCGGGGCCGAAGTTCTATGTGGAGGACAACATTGATCCTGAACGCATCGCGGCGCTGTTTGATGTGATTGAGCTGGATAAAACCTGCTTCTGCATCATCACCAAGTCTGGCGCAACGGCAGAGACCATGAGCCAGTATCTCATCATCACTGAAGCGCTCAAGGAGCAGGTGGGCGAAGGCTGGGCAAAGCAGATCATCGCAGTGACTGACCACGAGAAGGGCAACCTCATTAAGCTCGCCAAAGAAGAGGGTTTTGAGACATTCTTTATCCCGGATGGCGTCGGCGGACGTTTCTCTGAAATGTGCCCGGTTGGGCTTGTGCCTGCTGCCTGCTGCGGCATTGACATCCGCGCAATGCTTGCAGGTGCGGCGGCGATGGATGAACGCTGCAAGACAGACGATATGATGAAGAACCCGGCGCTGCTGGAGGCAGTTCTCCAGTACATCGCGGCAGAGCAGATGGGACGCAATGTGCAGGTTATGATGCCGTATGCGGATTCCCTCAAATATATGGCGGACTGGTTCTGCCAGCTCTGGGCGGAGTCTCTTGGCAAGAACAGGCGCCGCGATGGCAGCTGCTGCCACGCAGGCCAGACACCGGCAAAGGCGTTGGGTGTAACCGATCAGCACAGCCAGCTCCAGCTTTATAATGAAGGACCGTTTGACAAGGTGATTACCTTCATCAAGGTGGAAAACTTCCGCGCACAGACTGTCATCCCGCATGGATGCGAACAGTTCAAGGACGTTGCATTTTTGGGCGGCATGACTCACAATACGCTGATTGAGGCGGAACGTCAGGGTACAGAATATGCGCTGTATGTCAACCGCCGCATGAATCAGACGATCATCATGCCGGAAGTCAATGCATATACACTGGGCCAGCTGATGTATTTCCTGGAGATGACGACGGCTTACGAAGGCGAACTGCTGAACATTGATGCGTTTAATCAGCCGGGTGTGGAGACCAGCAAGCGCGCAACCTATGCGATTCTGGGCAACACGGACGCCAAGTATGACGCAGCACGCGAAGAGATGACCGGCCGTCCTGCATTTAAGGACGAATATATCCTGTAAAACCAATGATGGGGGCCTGAACAAAATCGGGTCCCCGTTTTGATTCATCATATCATAAGGAGTGAATTTTTATGTCCAAGATTGATACCATTCGAGCAGCTATGATGCAGGCCATGAAGGATAAGGACAAACCCAGGAAAGATGCGCTGTCGCTTTTGCTGGCTGCGCTGAAGAACAAGCAGATTGACAAGCGGGAGGAACTCACGGAAGAGGAGGAAAACGCTGTAATCTTCCATGAAATCAAGCAGGCCAAAGAGACGATCAGCACGACGCCGGAGGATCATGAGGAGATTATCAGGGAAGCTGAACTTCGCATGAATGTGTACAGCGAGTTTGTCCCCAAGCTGATGAACGAAGAAGAAATTCGCGAAGTCATTATGGCAGTGCTCGACGAGCTTGAAATCCAGACAGCCACGGCCAAGGACAAGGGGCGAATTATGAAAGTGCTGATGCCGCGCGTGAAGGGCAAAGCAGACGGCGGGCTGGTTAACCGCGTGCTGACAGAATTGTTTGTATAAGCGGTGGGAAGGCTTTTCAAAAATGCGACGAAGCCTAGAAGCGGTGCGGCAGCATCGCTTTTATTATGGTATGAATACTGTATGATGTTATCGGGTGGGCGGTTTGTCTTTCAAGTCGGCAAATTTGATAGGCGGCAGTTTGTCCAGTTCAGCATATTCGTGTCCAGCAGGAGGCGGCGATTGATTTTGAATCATGTCGGAGAGCGAAAGTGAGTAGGCGTAGTCCAATATGGATGGCGAGCGCAATTCGTAGATGTCCTGTCCAGAGAGGGAATCCTTCAGAAGGATATCCGGTGTACAGTCCAGCACAACACACAGGCGAAGAATCGTATCCACGCTTGGAACACGACACCCGCGTTCAAGAAGGCCGATGAATTGAAAGCCGACATCAACCTGTTCAGCAAGCTGTTCCTGAGTAAGGTGATGCTCAAGACGAAGCCTGCGCAGCTGCTGACCAAAGCAGACGCTATTAAAATACATGGGAATCCCTCACTTTCTTCGAGGCTGTATGATCAGAAAATTCGAGTAAAAAGCATCAAATCCTTTAAATCTCAGAAAAAATCAAGAAATAATTAAAAAAACTGGAACTTTTTCGAGGTTTGTGATATAATATTTAAAACCTAAACCATCGTTTCTCATCCCAATAAGGGCCTCCTTGGATTCGCCTTCGCGCAGTCAAATGGAAGTCTTGCTGTGAGTACCAATCGGTGAAGGTAAATCTATTTTCAGGAGGATACAGATATGTATCAGGACGAGACCCTTACTTGCCGCGATTGCGGCAGGGAATTCATCTTCAGCGCCTCTGAGCAGGAGTTTTACGCGGAGAAGGGATTCCAGAACAAGCCGCGCCGCTGCCCGGAGTGCCGCGCTGCTTATCGTGCCCAGAACGGCAATGCCCGTCCGCAGCGCGAGATGTTTACTGCGATCTGTGCTGATTGCGGTAAGGAGACCCAGGTTCCTTTCCAGCCGCGTGGTGACAAGCCTGTCTACTGCCGCGAGTGCTTTGCGAACCATCGCAGCCCGCGCTATTGATTGACTGCGCAACAGGAGCTGAAAAAAGCGATTTCCTCTTACTTTAGAGGAAATCGCTTTTTAAATATGCGGGGGCTTTATCCAGAAAAAGTGGAGAGGTTTCCTGTAAGGATACAACGAAGACCAATAGAAATGCCGCCCAAATCGGGATATTCCTCAGATTTGGGCGGCATTTTTTAACTTTTACCAATTCCCTGCTATATGGTGGATCCACCAGCTCCTTCGCTGAAGGGGAGCGGTTTAAACACTGTATGGTCAGAAGATTTGCGCACAATAGCTGGATCCACAGGAACATCCACAGCGGCATCCGCACTGACAGCCGCATTGGCTGCCGAATCCGCGGCACAAGCGGCAAAGACGTTTGCGGCTGACGATGGTCACAACCGCCGGGGCACAGCCTTCGCAAATGGTCACGCAGTTGCCGTGAACAGGACCGGTGATGGTTGCGGTGTATTCATACGGTTTATGAAAGAGCTCCTCAATGCAGTATTCGCCGGGCAAAAGATTGCTGATGACGAGCGGTTCATCAAGCTCCAGACAGCTGCCGGCCTTCAGGTCAAAGATTTCTCCGTTGGGGTAGCTGGGCCCGGTTACGCGGATATGGAATGTTTTAGGCGTACAGCTCTGATTGCCGCAGGCATCCAGAACGATTTTGTGAATGACGAGCGTCGGTCCATTCTCTTCCTGTGCGCAGCAGTAATGCGGGCAGCAGCATGGAGGCTGCATGCACAAGCAGTTCCCGGAACAGCAGGAATATGGACGGCACGGATCAAAACATCCGAAACAATTAGGCATCATGTGAACCTCCTATTAGCTTGAGGCCAAACGCGGCAGAGCCGCGGAAAGAATGAAAGAAAGGGAACCGGGAAGCGAGGCCCCCAATGCATCCTATGTGCAGGAAGGAATTTCGTGCAGAAAGGGCCAGAAAGAAAAATTGCAAAATTTGCCTGTCCGCGGTATAATAGACAATAGATTTTTTACGGCTATTTGCGGAAAGGATGCATCATGAACGTCAAACGTATCGTCCGGAAATTGACGGACAATGATTATGTATTTACGATTTTTACCAAGGTAATGGCGGTTTTTATCGGCTTGATCGCCTCAAGCTATTCCAATCGCTTCCTTGGCCCACAGCTGAAGGGTGAGCTTGGGCGCATCTCTTCGATGCTCTCCATTGTGGCGGTAACAGCAAACTTCGGCCTGTATCAGCCGTATCCGTATTACAAGAGAATGAAGGAGCCGGATGTGACGGACAAGTTCCTGCGCATCTTTCTCCTGCAATTTCTGTGTTACACGGTACTGGGAATCATGGGCACGGTTGTCTTTCACTCGTTTGAACTGACGGCAGTCTGCCTGCTTGCTCCGATTCAGGTGCTGGCGAATCAACTGAGCTTTATGATGATGGTGGAAGATGTCAAGTTTAAAAATGCCATCTTCTTTACTGCGCGCATCACCAATACCCTCATTACAGTTCTCGCCTTCTACACGATGGATAAAACGATCATTGTGGCGCTGGCGCTTGTCGTGGTGGGCGATATCATTACGGTTGTCATGTCGCTGTGGCGCATGAAAAAGCTGCCCAATCCGTTTAAGGCAGATTTGCGTTTTGCGGCGAAGATTGTGCCGTTTGGCATTGTGTCCATGATTACCACGTTGATGCTCACGCTGAATTATCGCGTAGATACGCTGATGATGGGCTACATGTTCAATGTGCCGGATGTTGAAATTGGTTTTTATACGCTGGGCGTTTCGCTGTCTGAATACGGATGGCTGATTCCGGATGCATTTAGAGAGGTACTCTTTTCCCGCACGGCAAAGGATGATGCCATAGATGAGGTGACCATGAGCATGAAGGTCAACTTCTATCTCACGCTTTTGATGATTGCGGGCATTCTGATTCTGGGACGACCGGTTATTGCGCTTTTGGCGGGCAAGGCATATCTGCCATCCTATCCGGTGACAGTGCTCTTAATGGCGGGCATTATTCCCATGAGCTACTTTAAGATTATCGGTACACTTCTGCTGGCGCAGGGCAAGAAAGGGGTCTATCTGGGGATGCTCACAGGATCTGTGGTTGTAAACATCCTGTGCAATCTGTTCACCATCCCGCTCTGGGGCAAGATGGGAGCGGCGCTGTCCTCCGTGATATCCTATTCTCTGGCGGGCGGACTGTTCCTTGTGTATTATTTGCACACGTATCATATCCCGTTCAAAAACGTGTTTCTCTTCTCGAAAGAAGAGCGTGATCAATTGATGAACAAGTTGTTTGCATTGAAGAGAAAATTTGCCCACTGACAGGAGGATCATCATGGATGAAAGACAGCTAAAGAAGGGCCGGGACGCCTATCAGATGATGGATGACGCATGCAACAAGCTGGTTGAAAGCGGAAACTGGCAGCGCGTGGGGGCAAGCGACATCAAGCTTTTTCTGGATATGTATGTACAGGCGCTGCTGATGAAGATGGCGCAGTCGGCGGGGAGCCTGTCGGATGAATTGCGCCTGTTTGCCGCAAAAATTCCGTCAAGAGACGTGCTTGGACTGGGGCGAATGAATGCGGAAGCGGCGCTCAATGCCGGCTTTAAAAACCGCTCATTTGCGGAAGGAACGCCGCTGCTTCTGCGCTGCTGCGTGGCGATGGATGACAAGGACGGCACCAGAGTGGCCGCACAGTTTGTGGACGGCGTGAGCCATCTGCTGTACGCGGCAGCCGATGTAGATGGGGATATGTCCGGGCGTGAACTGAATTTTATCACTGCATACGCGGGGAGCCTGAGAACTTTTTTGATGACCCGTGCAGCAGGAAGGCATCAATATGCAGCTGTTTCGGAAAACAAAGAGCCGGAAGAGCAAAATGAAGCGCCGGAAAAGCAGGAAGAGACGCTGGACGAGCTGATGAAGGAACTGGATGGCTTGATCGGCCTTGAAGATGTCAAGCATGAAGTGCATACGCTGGTGAACCTCATCAAGGTGCGCGAAATGCGCAAGCAGCACGATCTCAAGGTGATGGATATGAGCTTTCATATGGTGTTCACTGGAAACCCGGGCACCGGAAAGACGACCGTCGCACGGCTTGTTGCAAAAATTTATAAGCAGCTCGGTTTTTTAAGCAAAGGGCAGATGATCGAGACGGACAGAAGCGGCCTGGTTGCTGGTTATGTCGGGCAGACTGCCGGCAAGGTGACTCAGGTTGTCAACAGCGCTCTGGGCGGCATTCTTTTCATTGATGAGGCGTATTCGCTGGCGCGAAAGGGACAGGAAAACGACTTTGGGCGCGAAGCCATTGACACGCTGGTCAAGCTGATGGAGGATCACAGAGATGATCTGGTCGTCATCGTTGCGGGATATACGGATGAAATGCACGATTTTTTAACCAGCAATCCCGGCTTGATTTCGCGCTTCAACAAGTATATTGACTTCCCGGACTACACGGATGATGAGCTTATGGCGATTCTGGACATGAATGCCAAAAGGCAGGGATATGAGCTGGATGCGGGTGCAAAGAGCATCGTGCGCACGATGCTGGAAGAGATGGGCTTGAATGCCCGGATGGATTTCGGCAATGCACGCGGTATGCGCAACACGCTTGAAAAACTGGTGCAGGCGCAGGCAAACCGTCTGGCGGAAACGGATGAAGAGGTTACGCGGGACATGCTCATCAGCCTGATTGAAGAAGATGCAAAAAAGGCGTTTCAGACAGAAAATGAAACCGAATCGACAACAGGAGAGCGATGAATGGCAGTAATATTGTCTGCGGAACATATCTCAAAAAGCTATACCCTGAAAAAGCTGATTACGGACGCGACCGTGTATATCGGTGAGCATGACCGGATTGGCATTGTGGGGATCAATGGAACGGGAAAATCGACGCTGCTGAAGATGATAGCAGGCGTCGAGGAGCCGGACAGCGGAACAGTGATGCGCAGAAACGGCCTGCGCGTGTCGTTTTTGCCGCAGATGCCGGATTACAGGCAGTCCCGTACGGCGCTGGAGCAGGTGCTTCTGGACAGCCCGAAGGATGTGGGGATGCCCGATGAATATGAGGCGCGTGCCTTGCTCATGCAGCTGGGCATTGAGGACTGCAACGCGGATGTCTGCACGCTTTCTGGCGGACAGAAAAAGAGAGTGGCGCTGGCAGCAGCGCTTATTCGTCCGGTAGACCTTCTGCTGCTGGACGAGCCGACCAACCACATTGATGCCCAGACGGTTCAATTTCTGGAGGACAGGCTCGCCCATTACCGCGGGGCGCTGATGATGGTTACACACGACCGGTACTTCCTTGATCGCGTGTGCAGCCGGATTGCGGAATTGAGCGGCGGCGAACTGTATATGCACGATGGAAACTTCTCCTATTATCTGGAACAGAAGGCTGCGCGGCTGGATATGGCCAATGCGCAGGCGCGCAAGCGAAGCTCAATACTGCGCCGGGAAATCGAATGGATCAAGCGCGGCGCGCAGGCCAGAAGCACCAAGCAGAAGGCGCGAATTCAGCGTTTTGAAGAGATGAGCGCTATTGCCGGCCCACAGGAGGAGCAGAAGCTGTCGCTTACCTCTACCGGAACAAGGCTTGGACGAAAGATCATCGAGTGTGAGCATGTCGGCAAAGCGATGGGCGGCGAAATGCTGCTTCGAGACTTTACCTATACCATTCTGCGCGATGAGCGGATGGCGGTTGTTGGCCCGAATGGATGCGGCAAGACGACATTTTTGCGGATGCTGGCCGGACAGCTTGCCCCGGATTCCGGCACGATGACGGTAGGCGAGACGGTGCGCGTGGGCTTTTTTACGCAGGAATTCCCGCATGTTGATCCCAAGCTGCGCCTGATTGACTTCATGCGTGATATTGCAGAATATGTGGAAACGCCGGAAGGACGATTTTCCGCATCACAAATGCTTGAACAGTTCCTGTTCCCGCCGGATGTGCAGTATACGCCGGTTGAAAAACTCTCCGGCGGCGAAAAGCGCCGTCTGTATCTGGCCAGCGTGCTGATGGCATCGCCTAATGTGCTGCTGCTGGATGAGCCAACCAACGATCTGGATATCGCCACCCTTGAAACGCTTGAAGATTATCTGGAAACTTTTCAGGGCGCTGTGGTTGTTGTTTCGCACGACCGCTATTTTCTGGACCGTGTGGCGGGGCGTCTGTTTGCCTTTGAAGATCAAAAACTTGTTCAGTATATTTGTACGTTCAGCGATTATCTGGAAGCGCATATGCAGAAAGATGCGCCTGTCAGGGAGAAAAAAGAAGAACCCGCTCAGCGGGAACGCCGCAAAGAACTGCGCATGTCGTATAAAGAACAGCGCGACTATGAGACGATTGACGCGCGGATGGCAGCGCTTCAGGAGAAGCTGGAAGAAATTGATAGGCAGGTTCAGAAGCATGCCAGCGACTTTGTCCGCCTGACGCAGCTGGGCGAGGAGCGGGAAAAGACACAGAAGGAATTGGATGAGGCGGAAGAGCGCTGGCTATATCTCACGGATTTGGCGGAGCGCATTGAACAGCAGAAAAAAGCATAAACACATGCTTTCCTGCATAAGCTGTTGGCGATCCCGAAATCAAGGAGGAAGCCGACATGAAGCAAAAAGGCCTTCTGGCCATGTGCATTTTGATGGTGGGGGCTGCATTGACAGGCTGCACGTCTGCCGGTCAGCCAGCCGCAACGCCGCAGACAGCTGAAAAAGCAACGGTTGAACCGACGAGGGAAGAACATACAGCGGAACCGGAGCAAAGCGAAAAGCTTACACTGATGGTGAACGATGAAGAGATCGGGGAAGGGGCGCTCCGCGAACGACACATGGTTCTGCTTCCTCTCATGAAGACGGGCGAAGCGCTTGGTTATGAGGCAAAGGAAGAGACGCTGGAAGAAGAAACTCAGAAAAAGCGGACCATCACGCTCAGCAAGACAGACAGCCGCATTACAGTCTCCTGGATTGTGGCGGACAACACAGCCAGACAGATTACCTGGCAGAAGGATGGACTGCTCATTCCTGTGGACACGGAGCTGACGACTTTTGACGGCGTGGTTTATGTTCCGGCGGCGTTTTTTGAGGAAGCTGTAGACGCACAGGTGACGGAAAAACAGGACAGCGTGATTGTTCGGCTGCCGGAGCCAAAGGATACGCCGGAAATGCAGGAAGAGACAAAATAGGCGTTGACACCAGAGGAAGACACTGCTATAATAATCCCAGAGACAGGCGAAGGAAATCGCCGGTCAGATATCCTGGGGTGTTCGCCAGTCATCTGTATTTTCTCCTACATTTTCATAACAGGAGCCCGGAGTCGGTTCGTGGATGTCACGCCCCCGTCTTTGACGCCAGGGGACGGCAGAAATGCGCCGCAGGGCACCGACCTACCGCGAGCGGTGGGTGAAAAACGATGACAGCGGCACTTTGGGATTTTTTAAAAAATAAGGCGCAGTCCGAACCATTCGGTCTGTGCTTTTTTAATGGTTTGGTTTTATAAACAGCTGGAATTGTCGTTTTAACGCCATTTCAGGTTTTTTGTTCCACAAATCTATAAAAAAATTCCTCCCTGAAAAGGAAGGAAAAAAGGAATCTTATTTTGCGCCTGCGCCGTAGGAGCGAGCCACATTCATCGCGCCGAACGTCATCTTTTTGCTGCCGTCAGGGAAGAGCCAGATGGCTTCTACGCCGTCCAGAGAGTCGATGAACGCTCTGCCCTCTTCATAGGGCATCAGGAATGTGGCGGTGGAGAGGAAGTCTGCATAGCCGGAATCCTCGGTGATGATGGTGACGGAGCGGAAGTGTGCGCCCGGCATCAGCGTGTCCGGATCGATCAGGTGATGGTAATTTGTGCCGTCAACCGTGTAAAAGCGCTGATAGTCGCCGGAGGTGACGATAGAGCAGTTGGCCAGATACAGCGTTTCCACGATGTCGCTCAGGCCGAGAACAGCGCCGTCCGGGTCCTGAATACCAATGCCCCACTTGAGGCGGCCATCCTGCGGCGGGTTGCCGGTGCGGACGTTGCCGCCGGCGCTGATGATGAAGGAGGACAGGTCGCTTTCAAGGAGCATCTTGCTGACCAGCTCGGTGGCGTATCCTTTGGCGACAGCGCCCACGTCCAGCTTGAGCGCGGGATCGGCAAAGAAGACCGTCATGTTTTCTGGATCAAGCACAAGATCCTCGATGTTGGTGTGCTTGCTGGCCTCTTCAAGCGCATCCATGGGCGGAAGCTTCGCGTTTTCGGGATCAGCCAGCCCGGCTTCGCGGTATTCATGCCAGATGGACAGCACGCTGCCCATGGCGATATTGACCTGACCTCTGCCGAGTTCATATTCGCTTTTGCAGAACTGCAACAGAGAGAACAGCACCGGATCGACTTTGACAGGCTCCTGCGCGGCGCGTTGGTTGAGCGTGTAGATGCTGACAATGCCTTCATCCTCATAGCTGTTGTAAGTATCAAACAGCTTATGCAGATGCCGATAGGTATCATGGACGGTGTTGGCCCATGTGTTAAAAGTTTCCTCATCTTCGGCGTAAGCAATCAGGGAGATCACCGTGTCAAATGTATCCAGAAAGGCGCTGTTGTATTTGTTCATGGCGGCGCTGCCCGGCAGGGCGAAGGCGGCGACAAGCAGAGTAAGCAGCAGGGTGACGGCGGCTTTTTTCATAGGAACCATACCTCCAGATCAAAAATCTACTTTATTATAGCAAATGAATGAACGTTTCACAAGCAAACCCGGCGAAAAAGCGCGAAGGAAAAGAAATGAAGCGATTTCGCTTACAAGGATTGACAGGGCATAAACGATTTACAAACGGGATAAATCTGTGTTACAATGCGATTGCTTTTGAGCTTGCGAAAAAAGCGAAAAAAGACGAAAGAGGGAGGATTCACATGACAGGAAAGAAGGTAGCGTCGATTCTTGTTTTGATTATGACGCTATTTCTGTTTCCAACGGCATGCGCGGACGGCGGCGTGGTTCAGGGGTCAACGGTTTCGGGCACGGTGCGCGTCTATCTGTCCTCGATCGCATCCCGCACGTCGGTGGATGTGAGCATCGACGGCAGTTATTCCATCGGCGGAGACACGTCTCGCGCGCTTAAAAGGGGCGCAAAAGCGACCATTTCAAACAGCGGCGGAACGCTGCTTCTCACAATAGATGGGCGAACAGAGACGATGGGCAGCCGCTTCAAGCTTCGACGCCATCAGACCAGCGGGGAAAACGGCGTGCGCATTGCGCAGGCGCGCTATCCGCGCAGCCTGTATCCCGGAGATATTGAGTTTATCGCAAAGGGCGGAAACGTTCAGATTGTTGTGCATGTATTTATGGAAGACTATATGCATGGTGTTCTGCCGTATGAAATGGATAATTCTTTTCCATTGGAGGCGCTCAAGGCACAGGCTGTTGCAGCCAGAACATATGCGCTCAAGAAAATGAGCGCACAGGCATCTACATATGATGTCGTGGATACAACGAGTGACCAGGTGTATAATGGCACACCGCCCGGAAACCAGCGCTGCCGTCAGGCGGTTGAAGAGACAACGGGGCAGGTTGGTACGGTCAGGGGCGAGTACATGGCCAGCTATTACACAGCATCCAACGGCGGCCAGACGGAGTCCGTGCAGAACGCGTGGGGCAGTGGGTCATATGCGTATTTGCAGGTGAAGGATGATCCATATGACCTGCGAAACGGCGCATCAATTGCGAAGTCTGTGACATTTTATCGGGATGGAACGACGAGCGTATCTGCGTTGACGGCGCTGCTTGAAACGGAAGCGGCGGCACTTCTGGGCATTCCCGCGGCACAGATTGAAGGCATTACATCGGTGTCGCTGCACAGTCCAAAGTATGACGAGCCATCCCGCGTTTATAAAAAGGTGGACGTGGGGCTTCAAGTGGCTGGATATGGCGCGCTGACAGTTACGCTGGACTATTTCTCGCAGGTGGAAAGCCTGTGTGCCATGTCCATTAACGTTTTGAAAAACGAGACGCTGACGGTCACGGAGACGGTGGGCGGCTACAAGCTGACGGCTCGACGCTTCGGCCACGGAGTAGGCATGAGCCAGCGCGGCGCGCAGCAGATGGCGGCAGAGGGACTTTCTTATGATCAGATTCTGGATTTTTACTATCCGGGACTTGTCCGCACGCGATACACCATGACACGCACACTGCTGCCCTCGATGGACGGCACGCCGCCGCAGCCTGATGAACCGCTGACGGATGCAAAAACCGCGATTATTACGCTCAGAAATCCGTTGGACAGCCTCAATCTGCGTCAGGAGCAGAGCACATCGTCTGCGATTCTGGCGCAGATGCCGCACGGTACGCAGGTGATTCTGCTTGAGAAGCTGGGAACATGGAGCCGCGTGCAGCATGGAACGCTGACAGGCTATGTGATGACCCAATATCTGAGCGTACAGGATGAGCAGGTGGATGAAACGCCATCGGATGTCGTCAGCAAAGGTACGGCTACCGTTGCGCTGTCCGATGAGAGTCAGACGCTGAATCTGCGCGCTGCTCCGACAACGAATGCGGCTATTTTGGCCCGTCTGCGTCACGGACAAACGCTGAACGTGCTGGAAAGATATGAACGCTGGAGCTATGTGCAGTTTGGCAAAATCAGCGGCTATGTGATGAATGACTACGTGGTTTACGATGCGGCAGGCGGTACGCAGGAACCGGAAAAACCGGAGATTCCGCACAATGGAAATCTGACGGCAACGGTGCATTTGCAGAGCGCGGATTCCAAGCTGAATCTGCGTGAAGGCAGAAGCCTTGGCGCACGCGTGCTTCTGCGTCTTTCTGCTGGAGAAAAGGTGGATGTGCTCGAATGGGGAGCAGAATGGAGCCATATCTCTGCACGCGGCATCAGTGGATACTGCGCAACGGCCTATCTGCGCTTTGATGAAGGCGGGAATGAATCTTCCGGCACGGAGATGACTGCCATTGTTCTGCCTGAAAGCGGCTTGAACCTGCGTTCTGCTGCTTCGCCTTCCTCGAGCGTCCTCATGACGCTGCCACAGGGAACACTTTTGCGCGTGATGGGCGAGGTGCAGGGAAATATGCTTCCAGTTGCGCTGGGCAGTGTACGCGGATTTGTGGCCAGCGAATATGTCTATGTGACGGAATACATAGTGAAAACGCCGGAACCCACGCAGACGCCTGTTCAGACACCGGTTCCCACAAGCGAGCCTGTGCCCAGCCCGGCAGAACGCGTTGCTTATGTGACAGCATCTGGCGGATTGAAGCTGCGGGAAGAACCGAATACGGGTTCAAGCACGTTGATGATTCTCCCGTTCGGCGCGGATGTACGTGTGCAGGGTGAGGCATCCAATGGCTTTTATCCGGTACAGTACGGAGAAATCACAGGCTATGTCAGCCAACAGTATCTGACATTTGAGCCGGTGGAAAGTCCAATGCCTACACCGGTTCCAGAGGCCTCCCGCCCAGTCAAAGGTCAGACGGGAACGGTGACGGCTCCGAGTGGGCTGAACCTGCGGGCAGATTCTTCAACGTATGCAGATGTGCGAGCCACACTTGGCTACGGGGTAGAGGTGCTTGTGACGGGCGAACGCATCAACGGGTTTTATCCGGTGCGCGTAGGCACACTTTCGGGATATGTGAGTGCAGATTACATCAGCTTTGAAAAAGATGCTGCGCCGCAGACCGTTGTTCCTACGCCAACACCAGCAGCCGGCGGTCAGCAAGAGGGGTACCGCGTGGTCGTTGAAAGTGAAAATGGATTGAACCTCCGCGCACAGCCTGATGTACACAGTCAGGTGCTCTATGTGCTGCCCTACGGCATGGTGCTGACCGTGCTGGGCGAAAACGAAAATGGTTTTCTGCATGTTCAGTGGGCAGAGTATACGGGCTATGTATCCGGTGAATTTGTGACGCCGTTTGGCGTTTGATAAAGCAAGGCTGTCGGGCTGAAAGGTCTGACAGTCCTCTTTGTATGGATGGAGGAAATGACATGGAGACAGTCAGGCAGGGGGAGCGCGTTGATGATTTGCAGCGCGGAGGGCTTCGCATCATTCAGAATGAGCAGGGATTTCGGTTTGGAACGGATGCTGTGCTGCTGGCAGATTTCTGCGCGGCAAGGCCTGGAGAGCGTGTTTGCGATATGGGCACGGGTACGGGGGTTTTGCCGCTGCTCATTAGTGCACGGGCGGCGGGAACAACATTCGATGCGTTTGAAATACAGGAGGATGTCGCGGACATGGCATCGCGCAGCGTCAGGCTGAACGGACTGGAATCGCGTATTCATATACATGCCGCAGACTGCCGAGAGGCCGCCCAGATGATCGGCTATGAATCTGTGCAGCTTGTTGTAACCAATCCGCCGTATACGAAGGGAGGCGCTGGACTGGTCAGCCCGAAACAGACGCGTGCGCTTTCCAGAAGCGAAGAGGTTTCGCTGGAAGACTGGATGACAGCCTGTGCGCGCGTACTTCAAAACGGCGGTCGGTTGAGCGTTGTGTTTCCGGCTCCGCGATTTTTGCAATTGTGCGATGCGATGCGCGTCAACCGTGTTGAACCCAAGCGCATTCGGTTTGTTGCAGCGCGCGCGGATGCTGTGCCGAAGCTTGTTCTGGTGGAAGGAAAGAAAGGCGGAAAGCCGGGCCTGAATTTCATGCCGCTGCTCTTGACGCATGACGAAAACGGCGGCTTTACGGCAGAAATGCGCCGCATCTACGGAGAAACAGACTAAGGTCTGAAAATTGTCACAGCGTAAACCGAAGTCTGTTTTCACGTGCACAGAGTGCAGCAAGTGCAAAAGAAATTAGACTGAAGAGCAGCGTGTGGAAACTGCCGAAAGCCAAATACAAAACAGTCAGCAGAACAGAGCAGAGCAGATAGCGGTTCTGCTTGCCGGGAGAAAGTGCAAGTGCGCGGATACGCGCCCAGGAAAACGGCGTACGCTGGCGGTTGGCGTGACGCGCAATTTCTGAATCGGTGGCGGGATGCTGCCGGCCGGCAATCCGGGCCAATTGTCTGCCGGGAATGAGCCGAACGGGCGGGTCAAGCCACTCGCCTGCACGCTGCGCAGCGGGGGAAAAGCTGCCGGTTGAGACGAGGACACATTGGTCTGTTTTCGCCTCAATGTGTGCGCGGTGCGCGCTCAGAACATCGCCTTCTCCGGAATTGGAGCCGGGCAGACTTTGAGCACAGCGTACCAGCCATGTTTTTCCTGCATACCGCATTTGCGCGCTGCCCAGATATTCACAGTCCAGCGCGAGGCAGAGCAGGCGGCAAACGGATTCACAGGCACGGGCATTGGGCATGATCAGCAGTTCTTCCAGCGCAATCGTGCCGCCTATGCGTTCGCGAAGGGCGCGTTCGCGACGGGAAAGCGTGTGCTTTTCCCACAGCATGAGCGTCAAAAGAACGAGGACGAACAGCGCACTTCCGGCAATAAGGCTGCCAATGCCGCTGTGCCAGAGAAAATAAAAATAACCGATACAGGCAGCGAGCAGCAGGAGTTTGAGCGAAAATCTGTCCAATGCCGTTGCAACGCGATTTTTTGTATCAAATGGAGACTGCATGGAATTCCTCCTGACAGAAATACTGACCTGAGCAAGACTGTGCATAACCGCACAAAATCCCGCGTGATTTATCTGATATAGATTTAGAATTTACGGTTTTTCAAAAATGTATGCGGTTACCTCTTTTCTCAGCGGGAACAATTTGGTATAATAATAAAACATGCGCATTGTGCAAAGAAAGGAAGCGGCACATGCTTCGTATCGGATTGATGGGCGGCAGTTTTAACCCCGTGCATGAAGGACATCTGCATCTGGCCCGTGCAGCACTTGAAAGCGGCTGTGTGGACAAGGTGTTTTTTCTGCCAACGGGAAATCCGCCGCACAAATCAGACGGCCTTGCCAATCAATTTGACAGGCTGCGCATGGTTGAACTGGCCGTTCAGGGCGAGGAAAAGATGGAAGTTTGCCGGGAGGAAATTGACCGTGACGGCATCATCTACACGGTAGATACGCTCAGGCGGCTTCTGCAAAAACACAGAGGACAGAGGTTTGTATATCTGATTGGTGCGGATACCTTGCGGACACTGTACACATGGAGATGTGTGGAGGAGGTTATCACGCTGTGTGACTTTCTTGTTTTGATGCGGCCGGGCGAACAGAGGGAACAGATGCAGCGGCTCATGCAGGCGTGGCGCACGCGGGGAGCGCACATCACTGCGCTGACAGCGGAGCCGATGGATATTTCCTCTACCCAGATTAGAAACCGGATTTCTGCGGGGCAGACAATTGACACGCTGGTTCCAAAGGCGGTTGCCGATTATATCCGTGAACGTGCGCTGTATGGCAATGAGGTTGAAATGAAACGCGAAAAGATAGTGTATAAGCTTAAAAAAGCGCTGGATGCACAGCGTTTTGCGCACACGCTTGGAGTGGAAGAGACTGCGCGTGAAATGGCCAGATGCTTTGGTGAAGACGAAGAACGTGCGGCATTAGCCGGGCTTTTGCATGACTGTGCCAAATGTCTGACGCTTGGACAGATGGTAAAGGCTGCCAAGGAAGTCAAACTGGATCCCGTGATGAAGGAATCCAAGGCGCTCATGCATGCGGTGGCTGGAGCATGCATGGCGAAAAATATTTACGGCGTTGAGGATGAAGCCGTGCTGTCCTGTATCCGCTGGCATACAACGGGGCGATCCGGCATGACGCGGCTGGAGAAGATCATTTATCTGGCAGACATGATTGAGCCGAACCGCAAGCCTTTTGATGGGCTTGAAGAACTACGCGCGCTGTGCAGGGAAGACCTTGACAAAGCGATGCACCGCGCACTTTTGATGAGTTTTGAACATGTGCAGCGTCAGGGAAAGACGCTGCATCCGGATACACTGGCTGCCCTTGAGGATTATGAGCCGGTTTCGGAGATTCAAAACATGACCGCAATAGAAAAATAACAGGAGGACAACAACCATGGAAGCAAGAGAGATTGCGCTGTTGGCCGCAAAGGTCATGGACGACAAGCGGGGCAAAGACATTATTGCCCTGAAGGTGGACGAACTGACAATTGTTACCGATTATCTGGTCATTGCGACGGGACGTTCCGTGCCGCAGGTGAAAGCGCTGGCTGACGGCGTGGAAGAAGAGCTGGAAAAGCATGACATCTTTCCCCGCCACCGTGAAGGCCTGACCGAAGGACGCTGGTGCGTTCTGGACTATGGCGATGTCATGGTTCACATTTTTCATGAGCAGGATCGCGAATATTATCAGATGGAGCGTCTGTGGGCAGATGGCACCAATGAGCTGGATCTTGGGCTGAACGCTTCTGAAAGTGAGGACTAAGGGATGCCTAAGCAAAAAGATCTGCTGATTATTGGCGGTATCCTGCTTGCGGCTGTTGTTCTGGTCGTGGCTGCCGGAATGCTGCCCAAGACCAATTTGGAAGACAAAAAGGCAGATGTGACGCTTGCGCCGGATGCGATTGACTATCTGGATGCAACGCCTGTTCCTGAAGCGAAGGAAGAAGAAAAGAAACCCGCTGCTGCCGGCCCGATGCCGCCCGCTGCCAGTTCCGAGGTGCGCGGTCATGTCATCATCACCGTTGGAGGCCGCCAGTATGGTGACCCGATCCCCATGGACAGGGATAAGATCATCACCATCAGGCAGGAAAATGACCATGTGAACAAGGTGCATATCACACCTGAAAAGGTCTTTATGGAGTCGGCCAGCTGCGACAATCAGGATTGCGTGCAGCAGGGAGAAATTCATGTGGATACTTACAAAGACCGTATTCTGGGAACGCATATCATCTGCCTGCCCAACAACGTGACCATTGAAATGGTGCCGGCAGAGTAAACCCAAGGAGGGACAATCATGCGCAACAAAAGCGCGCAGCGCGTGGCTATTTCTGGCCTTCTGACCAGCCTGATGCTGGTGCTCGGCCTGATTGAACGTCAGTTTCCGCTGACGGCTGCAATACCGGGCGTAAAGTTGGGTTTGGCTAATTCTGTGCTGCTGTACAGCTTGTATATGCTGGGCATCAAGCAGTCCATCGTGCTGATGCTGCTCAAGGCGCTGATGAGCTGGCTGATTTATAGCAACATGAATGCTATGCTGTATTCGCTGATGGGCGGAACCCTGTCACTTGCGGCGATGGTGCTGCTTTTCAAAATCAAGGGTGTGAGCGTCATCGGCGTGAGCGCAATCGGTGCAGTCTTCTTTAATATCGGACAGATTTTAATGTCGGTATTGATGCTGCGTACGCCGCAGCTGCTTTTCACATATCTTCCGATTTTGATGGTTTCCGGCGTTGTCACGGGCATTCTGACTGGTGTTGTGGCACAGATGGTCATGAAGCATCTGAAAGCGTCCAACAAATAGAAAGAATGATGTGCCCAATGCGGACATTCGAATTACATTTAAAAGTTTAAATGCTGGATTGCAAGAGGTGATTTCACGTTGTGAAATCACCTTTTTATCTAATAGGAAATTGCGCAAATTGAAGAAAAGGTATATACTATAACAGTCCGAAAGAACTGCATAACAAAAGAGCGGGCATAAAAGGAGCCTGCGACGACGTTGTTATGAAGTAGAGGGTTGGATGAAGACTACATTGAACGAGAATGGAAGAAA
>JAHHSO010000023.1 GCA_020025205.1 Christensenellaceae bacterium
TTACGCCGAACAAATTTTTATCGTGCGGGTGTCCAACTTGCACTTGCAATTTTCGTTTCATTTTCTTCAATATTGAATCATCTAAACAGATCATTTGGCTGACATTTTAAAACCGGAACGGAGAGAAAGATGAAGAAAATAGGTCTTTTAATTGCAGTCGAAATTGACAGCCTATTAAAATCCAATTTTGTCTATGCAAAAACGGAACGCGCAGGGAAGTTTAATGTCTATCTTTATGAATTGAACGGGCAGCAGCTTGTCGCCATCCATTCAGGCTGCGGCCAAGTCAAAGCGGCAGCAGCCACAGAGATTTTGATTTCTTTGTATCATGTTGATTTCATTATCAATTTTGGAATTGCAGGCGCCTTGACAGAAGAAATCGGGCTCCAGCAGGTGTGCATAATCGATCATGTGGTCGATTATGCCTTTGACACTTCGGAAGCCGACGGATGCGAAGTGGGCAGGCATTGTGAATACCCATCTGTTTACTTGAAAACTGATGATAAGCTGATAGAAAAGGTTCTGCAAATCCTCCCCGATCTTCGCAAAGTCAACTGTGCTTCAGGCTCCAAATTTGTGAGCACCCCGCAGGAGAAATCACAAATCCACAGAGATTTTAACTGCGACATTGTAGAAATGGAAGCTGCGGGAATTCTTTTAACTGCAGATATGCACGATGTGCGCGTTCTATTTATCAAAGGCATTTCTGACAGCCTTCATGGAGGCAGGGAAGAATTCTTTGCGATGTTCCAAAAGTCCTCAGATGTGTGCCTTAAAATTGTGATGCAGCTGCTGGAACAGGACCTTATCGAATGCTTGCAAGAAAAATAACGCCTATAAAAAATGTAGTGCCCTTCAATCTGAACTGCACTGCATTTTTTTCATGTCCGAAACATGTTTTGTTGGAAATGGTGCCTGTATATGCCTGCTTTCAAATGTTATGCGGTTCTTTTTTCGTCCGTTTTTTCATACGTTTTCTTTAGAAGAATGAAAAACGGGAGGGCTGTCCTTGATTGCTAAAACAGAACAAATCAGCGATATTGATCGCACCTTGGAACTGCTTAGTCCGCATGCACATGATGCCTGTGTCGTACACGTCTTTTCTGACATCGAAGAAATTCAGCGGCTTCTTGAATTTTACTCGTTCAAAACGCCTCAGCTGGCCGAACGCTTTGTAGACCGCCTATCTTCCCGATATCGATATGAAATCTTCGCGCTGTATGGCACGGCTTTCCTCTCCAATCGTCAAAGCGACAGCAGCTATCTTCGTTTGGAGCAGCTGCTGTCCTCCCTGGTTCGGGTTGCCGTCACACGTCTTTGCTGCGAAGGGGTTTACAATCTGTCCCCCACGCAGATCGCCGCCAGCGATGGGCTTTTGTACCTCGCCTTAAAAAAAGAAACAGAAAAAGAATATTCCTGACCGACAGCGGGCGGCAATTGCCGCCCGCTGTTAACTTTCTTCAAAGGCAGGCCGCCCCTGCCTGCTTCATGATTTCCTGCCATCTTTCATCTCGAATGCGTGCAAACGTTTGTCCATCCTTTCCGCCTACAGGCTGGCCATCAATCTCCCTCACCCTGCAAATCGGTGCGCTGGAGCTGGAAAAGAACACCTCGTCCGCATTCATCATCTCTTCCACAGTAAAAGGTTTTTCTTCCACCTGAATCCCCAATCTGCTGCATGCTGCAATCAGATGAGCACGCGCAATCCCCGGCAGAATCAGTTCATCGCACGGCGCCGTATGCAGCACACCATCCTTCAAAATGTGAATGTTGGAATGTGCGCATTCCGTCACCCGCTCGCCGCGGTGAAAAATTGCCTCATCGCATCCCGCCTCTTCCGCCTTTTGGCTGGCCAGCACATTGGGCAGCAGATTGAGCGTTTTAACATGGCAATAGAAAAATCGCCTGTCCTCCGCCGTGACGCATGTGTACAGCTCGTCCGGTTTTTTTAATTCGCTGGGGCGCACAAATGCCCACAAGCTCGATTCTTCTCCTGCGTTTTTATAGGGATGACCCCGCATCCCCACCCCGCGTGTCGCCTGCCAGTAAAGAAACAGAATCTCCCCTTCTACCTTTCGGACAAGCCCCCTGAGCAGCGTTTCCAGTTCTTCTTTTTCCATCCGCACCTTGATGTCCACAAGCTGCGCGCTCTGATAAAACCGCTCAATATGTTCTAATAGTTCGATCGGTTCGCCATTGACCACGCAGGTCGCATCGTAAACACCATCCCCAAAATAGCAGGCGCGTTCGTTCATCGGCACCATCATCGTCTCAATTGGCCCTGTCTGCCCGTTATAATA
The DNA here is from genome assembly GCA_020025205.1 of Christensenellaceae bacterium. Taxonomy (GTDB): domain Bacteria; phylum Bacillota; class Clostridia; order Christensenellales; family Aristaeellaceae; genus Ventricola. The sequence continues at coordinate 2,301 of JAHHSO010000023.1, forward strand.
CGCAATATTTTTCATTTCGCCCGCCCCTTTCCATCATCCTTCAGGATATGCACGCGACTTGGCCGCCATGCCTTTATTCGTTCATTTTAAGTCGTCTCATTCTTTTATCTTTGCCGCATTTATGTTATAATAAGATGAATATGCAGCATTTCCTCTATTTTTCAGCAGCATTTCTGTCGGCTCCATCTAAGAGCCACTTCCATAAAGAACGGACAGGAGGCCCGACACACTATGAATGACCCGCTCGTATCTATCATTGTTCCTATTTACAACTCGGCGCTCAACCTGATTCCCTGTTTGGAAAGCATCAAACGCCAGAAGTACAAAAACCTTGAAGTGCTTCTTGTCAACGACGGTTCCAACGATTCCAGTTTGGAAATCTGCCGGATGTACGCGCGCCTTGATTCGCGCATCATCATCATTGATAAGGAAAATTCCGGCGTATCCAGCACGCGCAATATAGCCATTGAGCGTGCAACTGGAAAATATCTGCAATTTGTCGATTCCGATGACTCCCTTGACCCCAATGCCACGCGTCTCTTTGTGGAGGCCGCGGAAGAAAACAACTCTGACATGGTCCTGTGCCGCTATTACTCCGTCATGCCCAATGGCCGAACAACGGTTTTCGGTGACCTGCCGCCGGATACCAGCCTCGATAAGGGGCAGTTTGCGCGCTGCATGATGGAAGCCCCCGCCAATTTCTACTACGGTGTCATGTGGAACAAGTTCTATCGCCGGGACATCATCATGGAGCACCATATCCGCTGCAATGAAGCATTCACCTGGTCTGAGGACATGCTGTTCAACCTGGAATACATTCGCTATGCCGACCGTTTCTATTCCATCAGCACGCCTTTGTACTATTACACGAGGCAGCGCAAAAACTCCCTGTCCATGTCCGTCACCCCGACGAAAGTCCTAACGACAAAGGCTTCTCTGTTTAAGTACTATCGTCAGCTCTTCATTGATCTGGGCATTTACGATCAGTATAAGCCCAAAATCTTTGCCTACCTGGTCGCCACTGCCAAGGACATGGGCTGATTGAGTGCGGCCGATTGAAAGAAAAGGACTTCCTCTTTTTCATACATCAGATATGGAAGTAATTTAAAAACACAAGATACTCTTTAATCCGGAAATGCAAGGCAATGCAAACGAAAGAATTCCGAGGAAGGTTCAAAACGAACCAACCGCGGAATTTTTTATTTGTAAAATCTCACATTCGTATTTTGAAACAGCCTTCTGAAAGTTTCAGCTGCAAGCCGAACACGGGAGGTCAAGACGGAAGAAAAACGAGAAAAAAACAGTAAAAGTGCTTGCATTTTGTAGAAAAAATGATAGAATTTAAGATGTGTACCTTTGAGGGCACTGCCTCCGAGGTTACCATTTTAGGCTGATTCTCGGAGAAAATATCACGAAAACACATCTTCTTCGAGTTAGCAATAATTTGGAGGAGGTTTTTTGCTTGAAAAAGAAACAGGTAATCGGCGCTCTTCTTGCGATAATCATGGTGCTTGGTGTAATTCCAAGCCCGCTGGTATGCGCAGAGAGTACGGCAGACTCTGCCATACAGACAGACTACACGCAGGCAAACACTTTTACACAGGAAACAGATGAACCTTTCGCAGCTATTCCTGACAGCAGTGAAGTTGAGGCTGTCCAGCCAAAACTGCATGGAGCTTCCGAAAATGTGGAAACACCCACTGCTCAAGTGGAATTGAATGCCACAATCGAAATGTCGGCAGGTAGCCAGATCAAAATCTGGGAACGCCTGAACGGCGGAAATGCCGATCCCCAAAATGTAGGAGAGTATTTTGAAGGGCAGCCTGTTGCTTATGACGGCTGGCAGCTGATGAAACTAACGGTCACGATTCCTGCACAGGAAGGGCTTGAAGTGACTGAGATAACCCCTCGAACCAAGGGTCTTTATCCAGAGAAATCGATCCTCGTAAAGGAAAGCAGCGGCTATAAGTATACATATTATTTTAAGCGAAACAGCACTTATGAATTTGATATTAGCTATACTTTCAACGGAGCCGCAGGAAAAGACAGTGTGGCATACACGGTCAGCGATCTTGTATACATGCCCGATGTCACCCTGCTGGGATTCTTTATTGTCGCTATGGATACCAATGAAGTTCACGGCTATATCACAAAAACGGACTTGATGGAAGGCAGATATTATTTTCAGGACGGCTCCTACAGCACCGGCAAATTTCTTGGGCCGGGAACAGGCGGTCCGGGCTACTATTTTCCGTACGTGGAAAACCTGGAGGGGATGCAGTATGCACAGTCAATGTGTCAGATGGAATTCTATCCGGGCAGCTGGTACGGCGGAAAGAACCCATTTGATGTCAAAACGCTGGAGCCTTTGACCCGTGGATATTATCCGGAAATGACCAGGTTCAATTTCACCGGCCCATATGATAACGAGACTGCGATCAGACCAGAAGCCTACACGTCTGAAATGCTGGGTCAAATTCTCACAAAGATGCCGAATCTGGTCGATTTCAGTGCAAACCGAACCGGGTTTAAGAACTTTGAAGCCTTTGCCCAGATGAACGGAAAAATGCAGAGCATTAGCTGCAAACAGAACCAAATCACTTCTCTGGAAGGTGTTGAAGGTCATACCGGCCTGACGCATCTGTCCCTGAACAACAATAATATCTCCGACCTCACTCCGCTGAAGAATATTCCCGCAGCATATCAGTGGAATTTTATCCAGAATAATATTTCTGATGTGACCCCCATACAGAATGTTGAGGTCAAGCAACCGATTTATTTGGGTTTCCAAACGGTGCTTCCCGAGCCTGTGTTTGCGGAACTGAATGGAGACACCTATAAGCTGGTGCTGCCGATGCCTGTCGATATTGATGGTACAAGCACCCAAATTGGCTTTGCAAACTGGCTTGCTCCTCAAATCGGTCACCTTGTCCCTGAGGAACAAAGAACGAAGCTTCTTGTCAAATTCAGTGACAGCAATACGAAACTTTATCCGATCACTGAAACCGACAGTGAAGTTTATGCGGAAATTCCCAAAGCAGACGTGCCCAATGGCGGCACACCGCAGGCGTTCAACGGAACAATGATGCGTTTCTGGTTCCATAATGACAATGGAACGGATAACCGCACAAAGGGCAATTTTAATGGCAAGGTAGATTTTGCCGCAACAGCTTTTCAACCACCTGTTGCATACAGCGTAAAGTATGAATTTACTACCAATAGCAGCCAGCTTCCGCCGGAAGTCATGCAGCAGCTCCCTGCAGAACACACAGTCAACGAAGGAGAAACGGTTATGATTCCGGCTGACCTTGTTCTTCAGGATGTGAAAACTCAGAACGGCATCTGGAGCTTTGTCGGTTGGAACAAAACAAAAGCGGAAAATGTGACTGCACCTGTTGTCTTTACAGGAACTTGGAAGTTCAGCGGATTTGCAGAAACAGTCAACAAAGCGCCGATCATCAACGCCTCTGACCTCACACTGACGCAGGGAGATCAATTCGATCCCATGGAGAAGGTGACTGCTTCTGATGCAGAGGACGGCAGCCTGACCGATCGCATTGAAGTAATTGCAAACACCGTAGATACCACTAAGGCTGGCGTGTACAAAGTCACCTACAAGGTAATGGACAAGGACGGAGCCAGTACGGTGAATACAATTAAAGTTACTGTTAAGGATAAAGCAATTGTTCCTGTTCCGAATACGCCGAACGAACCCACAGCTCCCGCAGAACCGGAAAAGCCTATCAATCCACCAAGCGGTTCTCCAAGCGATTCTCCAAGCGATTCTCCAAGCAGCCTGCCCCAGACCGGCGATGACAGCCACTTGACTCTATGGAGCTTGCTTTCTCTTGTGGGTGCAGCAGGCATATTCCTGATTGGAAACAAAAGAAGAAAATACTGCAAGTAAACCACACAACTTAAGCTGAGATCATTTGATTAAGCGAAAGTCAACACAGAAGGATCTGTACAAAAACCCATTTTTCTGAAAATGCATAAAAGTAATTCCAGCAGGAAATCAGGGCATGTCCTTGGTTCCTGCTGGAATTTTTAACTTTTATGCGTCCTGAATTTTTGAGAAGCAGACTTTTTGTACAGCCCATTTTTACGCTAAAGCCTCCATGCAAAACAGGAAGCGAAATTGCCTTCCTGTTTTCCATTTTCTACAGCCAAGCAGCGGATTCTGTTTAATCCACCAAGTGGCAGGCCACAAAATGCCCCGGCTTTACTTCCTTCAGCTCCGGCGCACACTGTCGGCACTTCTCGCAGGCCACCGGGCAGCGGCTGGAAAATGCACATCCATGCGGCTTGTTGATCGGACTGGGCACATCTCCATCAATAATCTGGCGCTGCTTCTTCGCCTCCTGCTGCGGATCAGGGATCGGCACAGCAGACAAAAGCGCCTTAGAGTATGGATGCAGGGTATTGGTATACAGTTCATCGCTGGAAGCCAGTTCCACGACACTGCCCAGATACATGACGGCAATGCGGTCAGAAATATAGCGAACGATGTTCAGGTCATGCGCGATAAACAGATACGTCAATCCCATACGCTTCTGCAAATCGTGCAGAAGGTTGATGACCTGCGCCTGAATGGAAACATCCAGCGCGGAAATCGGCTCATCGCAGACGATGAACTCCGGTTCTATCGCAAGCGCACGGGCAATGCCGATACGCTGGCGCTGGCCGCCGGAAAACTCGTGCGGAAAGCGATTGGCATGTTCACGGTTGAGACCAACGATGTCCAGCAGTTCTGCCACTCGCTCCTGACGTTTTTTCGCGTCATAAAGGTTGTGAATTGCCATGCCTTCTTCAATGATGGAGCCAACCGTCATGCGCGGGTCAAGCGATGCGTAGGGGTCCTGAAACACGATTTGCGCTTTTTTGGCAAATGCAAAACGTTCCTTTTTATTAGACAGATCGATTTCTTTCCCATCATAAATCAGCCTGCCCTTTGTCGGGCGATAGATCCCCATGAGGGTGCGCCCCAAGGTGGATTTGCCGCAGCCGGATTCGCCGACAAGCCCCAGCGTCTCACCGCGGTGGATAGAGAGGTTCACATCCTCCACAGCGTGCAGCATACGGCCGCCGCCGATTTTAAAATACTTGCAGATGTGGTCTGCTCGAACCAGCACTTCATCTGTCATGAGCGTTCTCCCCTCTCTTCTGCGCTCGGGCAGTCTGGATGCAAAAGCCAGCAGCTGGCCTTGTGTCCATCCTGAATTTGGAATTCGGGCGGCTGTTCTTCACGGCAAATCTGCATGCAATGATGGCAGCGCGCTGCAAAGCCGCACCCCTTGGGCGGGCAGAGCAGATCCGGAGGCGTACCGGGAATGCTCATCAGCGGTTTATCTTTGTCGGCAGACGGAAGGCTCTTCAAAAGCGCTTCCGTATATGGATGTTTATGTTCGTAAAAAATTTCGTCCACAGTGCCTGTTTCAACGACCTTTCCGGCATACATGACAGCCACGCGGTCCGCAATGCCTGCCACAACCCCCAGGTCATGCGTAATCAGAATGATTGCCGTGTTGATCTGACGCTTCAGTTCCTCCAGCAGATCCATAATCTGCGCCTGAATTGTCACATCCAGCGCCGTGGTCGGCTCATCTGCAATCAGCAGCTTGGGATTGCACGAAAGTGCCATGGCAATCATGGCACGCTGACGCATGCCGCCGGAAAATTCATGCGGATACTGCTTGGCACGCTCTTCGGGGTTAGGAATCTTCACCTGATTCAGACAGCGAACAGCCTCTTCCTGCGCCTCCTTATTGGTCAGATGCCTGTGCAGCTTGATGGACTCCACAATCTGCTTGCCCACTTGTGTGGTGGGATTCATACATGTCATGGGATCTTGAAAGATCATGGCCACTTCTTTGCCGCGGATCTTCTGCATTTCCTTTTCAGACGCGCGAACAATGTCGTGCTCGCACAGCTGAATGGTTCCATCCACAATTCGAGCCGGGGGCATGGGATTCAGCTTCATGATGGTCTGCGCCGTCACGGATTTTCCGCAGCCGGATTCTCCGACGATGGCGAGCACTTCGCCTTCATCCACGTGCAGCGTCACGCCGCGCACAGCGTGCACCTCGCCTGCATATGTGTCAAATGACACATGCAGGTTATTGACATCAAGGACTCTTTCTGCCATGCCGGTTACCTCCTCAGGCGTGGATCAAACGCATCGCGCAGGCCATCGCCAAACATGTTGAATGCCAGCATCGTCAGGCTGATGCAAACAGCCGGAATGACGAGTTGGGACGGATAAATGCGGAAGTTCTCAATGCCAAGCTGTGCAAGGGAACCCCACGAACACATCGGCAGCGGAATCCCCAGGCCGATGTAGCTCAGGTAAGCTTCTGAAAAAATCGCGCTCGGAATAGAGAGCGTAACGCGTACAATGACCACAGAAAGTGTATTGGGCAGCAGATGACGGGCAATAATCCGCGCAGAGCCGGCGCCCATGGCTTCTGCTGCTGCAATATACTCCTGCTCCTTGAGTGAAACAACCTGACCGCGCACAAGACGTGCCATTGGAATCCAGCCAACCAGCGAATATGCGATGATAATGGTCATCATACCGGGACGCATCACCATCATCAGAAGGATGACGATAATCAGATAGGGAATGCCGTTGATGATCTCCAAAAGGCGCATCATGATAATGTCCAGCGTACCGCCAAAGTAGCCGGAAATTCCGCCATAAATGCTGCCAATCACAAGATCAACCAGCGCGCTGACAACAGCGATGGTCAGTGAAATGCGGCCGCCCATCCAGATTCTTGTGAAGATATCACGCCCGAGCGTATCCGTTCCAAAAAAATGAATGTGTCCTTCGCCCGCTGTCCCTGATTCATTGCAGATCGTCCCCATCGGCGCATTGGTATGGTTATAATGCTGCTCTCTGTAATCAAACGGGGACATCATCGGTGCAAAAATCGACATGACCGTCAAAACAAGGATGATGACCACGCAGAGCATCGCCACCTTGTTTTTAAACAGCCGGCGCATGGCATCCTGCATAAACGTGAGGCTTGGCCTTGCAATCGCTTCCCGGTCATGTGCATTTTCGCCGACATAGGCAAAACGGGATTTTTCAATATGCTCCATGATCTCAGTCCTCCAGTTTGACGCGCGGGTCGATAAAGCCATAAAGCAGGTCAACCACCAGCGAACAGACGATTAGAAGCGCACCGTAGAAGACGACTGTGCCGCCGATCATCGTGTAATCGAGGTCTTTAATGCTGGTGACGAAATACTTGCCCAGGCCGGGAATGTTAAAAATGCTTTCAATGACGAATGTTCCTGTCAGAACAGATGCAATCGTCGGGCCCATGACTGTGACAACAGGCATGATGGCGTTTCTCAACGCATGACGCCAGAGAATTTTGCCCTGTGAAAGTCCCTTGGATCTGGCAGTCTTGATGTAATCCTGTCCGAGCACATCCAGCATGCTGGTACGCATCAGGCGGGAAACCGTGGCCAGAGAACCAAGCCCCAAAGCAAACGCCGGAAGAAGTGTATGCTTAAATGTGCCCCAGCCCTGAATCGGGAAGATGTTCACATGGAACACTTTGCGCAGCTGAAGTCCAAGCGCAAACTGGAGCACCGCGCCCAAAATAAAACTCGGCACCGAAACGCCAATCATGGCAATGAACATCGACGTCGAATCCCACGCACTGCCGCGTTTAATGGCGGCCACTGCTCCCAGCAGAACACCTGCAATGACAGCAAAAATAATGGCTCGAATGCCCAGATCTGCCGAAACAAGGAATGACTCGGAAATGATATCCATAACATTCCTGTTATAGGTAATTGAAACGCCCAGATCGCCGCGCAGACAGTTTCCCATATACATGAGATACTGCACAAATACCGGCTTATCCAGCCCATACTTGGCGTTCATATTGGCCATTGCCGTTTCCGAAACAGCTTTGTCGCCGATGAACGGATCGCCCGGAAGCATCCTCATCATGAAAAATGTGAGCGAAATGAGCACGAAAAGCGTCAAAATCGCATATACCACACGCTTGAGTACATATCGAAGCACACTGTTTTCCTCCCCCTAATTGATCAGCGGGCAGCCCCCCGCCTGTCACTTCCACTCCTTGTTGTCTCTGCCCGCCTGATAAAAGGAAAGGCGGACGGGCTTTTGACCCATTCCGCCTTTCTATCACAGGATCAATCTGCGAGCTTCGTATAAATCAGATTGTAGGCCTGGAACGGCAGGCGCGCATACCCATCCACCATCTTTTCACTGGCCACATAGTCTTCATGGCGCCAGTAAACCGGAATAATCGGCATGTCTTCTGCAAGAAGCTTCTCGCATTCAATGAACAGCTGCTCACGGGCGACCGGATCCTTTTCCACCTTCGCCTTTTCGATCAGCTCGTCATAGGCGGCACTGGAATAACCGGTGTGGTTATTGCCGTTTTCGGTGGTCCACAGATCAAGATCTGTCATCGGGTCGTTATAGTCCGGTCCCCAGCCGCCGCTGAACATGTCATAATTATGCTTATTGCGGCGAGCGCGAGCTTCGGTGATGGTCAAAACTTCAATCTTAGCTTCGATGCCAAGGGTCTTGCGCAGCTGCTCCTGCACGACCTGGCTGTACAGCTCGTTCTGTGTATTTTCAGAAGTCATCAGGGTAATCTCGATCTGATCGGGTGTCTTGCCAAGTTCTGCAAGCGCCTTGTCGAAGTATTCCTTCGCCTTCTCCATGTCGGACGTCGGATTGTACAGCGGCTGTCCGCCATTGGCTGCCAAAACAGCCTCAGAGAACGTTTCGGTATTTACACCGGCAATGCCCAAAGAGAAGCACGGGGAAGCTTCGTTTTCATTCTTGAAAACGGTATCGATAATCTGCTGACGGTCGAGTGCATAGCTGATCGCCTTGCGCAGATTCTGGTTGGAAATGTCGCGGTTCGGGTCATCCTGCGTGCAGTAGAAGTAGTAGGAATAGCCGCCGATATAATTGGAAACGTTGTATCCTTCTGCCTCCAGCATCCTGCGCTGCTCGCCAGTGATGCTGTCCACCAGATCCAGTTCTCCTCCCTGGAAAGCACTGAACTTCGCGTTGCTGTCCGTGTATTTGACCCAGTTGATCTTCTCCAGTTCAACATTCGCAGCATCCCACCACTCAGGATTTTTGACGGTGGTGATGCGGTTTTCCAAAACCCACTCGGTCATGTAGAACGGGCCGCTGTAGCACAGCGTTTCCGGAGAGGTGCCGAAGTTATCCGCGCCGACCTCATTATAGAACGGCTCGTATACCGGCGCCATAACCTCAAATTTCACATACTGCAGGAAGTAGGGCAGGTAGTTTTCCAGCTCACATTCCAGGGTGTAGTCATCCACAGCGCGGAAACCAACATCTTCAATCTTTACTTCCGGCGCTCCCGCTACGCCGGAGGCGTAATCATAATAAGCCTGCGCATTTTTAAAGACCATTCCGAACTGACAATACTCAGCAGCATTGTTCGGATTGAGCAGCTGCCGCCATGCAAACACAAAGTCATTAGCGGTCACATCGCCGATCACTTCGCCCTTGGAGTTGACCCACTTCATGCCCTTGCGGATGTGAAAGGTCCACTTCATGCCGTCCTCAGAACTTTCCCAGCTTTCAGCGGCGGCAGGAACGATCTTGTTGTCCACCGGGCTGAGCTTTACCAAACAGTCCCAGATATGGCGATTGATCGAAAATTCAGTGGAATACGTCTGCTTGAATGGGTTCATGACGCTCATCGTGGAACATTCCACCGTAATGGCGCCTTTTTCAGCCGTTCCAGGATAATAGCCCATACCGGCGTTGGGGTTCGTTTCAGCAACAGCCGCAGTGCCAATTGTTAAAAGCATCATCAGGCTGGCCAGCCACGCTAACACACGGTTCTTCTTCACATCAATTTCCTCCTTTTATCATGGGATTCACCGAATCGACAGCAGGTCATCTTGTCCCAAAACCTCTGTCGTGCTATAATACGGATTATAGCACTGTCTTCCAGAATTTGCAAGTACAAATTTCAAATTATTCTCTTTTGTTTCATTTCTGTGCAAAATCTAAAAACAAGTGCATAACATCGATTCAAATTGATTCATAATCAGGTGCTTGATCATTTAAGACTAAAACGAATTATATGCCAATAAATAGAAAGGAACTTTCGTCTATGTCATCAATCTGCCATTCATTTGACCGTTATTTTTCCCTCTGGCATCAGGATCTGTACCGTCTATGCCTGTGCATTACAAGAAATCCGAACGATGCAAAGGAGCTTACTTTTGAATCTTTCCTTCGTCTGGGCGCTTCAAAAGACCCCAACATCGAAAAAACTGCCGCCAAAGACCTCCTGTTCTCCTCTGCCATCCAGCTTGGAGAAGACTATTATCTGCGCAAAATGCGCCGCGCACCGAAAAAAAACGATTCCATCCTCTCCGACTTCTACCGTCTTCCGCTGAAAACGCGCATGGCCTGCGGCTTGGCTCTTGCAGGATTTTCACAGGACAGCATTCCGCATATGACCCATGCCCACGCCACCAATAAGCCGATTTCTTCCCAATATATGGCGGCGCTCTCTGAGATATGTCTGCCAGAAGATGACGTTTTGGCTCTTTCAGATAACATCTATGAGCGGTTTTCTGAACGGAGCGTTGGTGTAGAAAATATACTGCACGCCCTGCATTTTGGTTTTGCCCGCCTTGCGCCTTTTCTGGCTGTCCTTGTCCTTATAGTCTTTGCGCTGGCCATTTTTATCTCCATCAGGCTGGCGGGATAAAAGTATACAAAAAAACGGTTCCCGAAATTCATCCGGAAACCGTTTTCCATTTTTCCAATTACACTTTTCAATTACACATTGAAACGGAAGAGCGTAACATCGCCGTCCTGCATGATGTAATCCTTACCTTCCGAACGGACAAGACCTTTTTCCTTACAGGCTGTCATCGTACCGTTTTTTTCCAGATCCTCAAAGGAGACAATCTCCGCGCGAATAAATCCGCGCTCGAAGTCGGTGTGAATCTTGCCGGCCGCCTGAGGCGCCTTGGTCCCCTTGCGAATTGTCCACGCGCGGCACTCGTCCGAACCGCAGGTGAGGAAGGAAATGAGCCCCAGCAGGTCATAGCACTCTGCAATCAGGCGATCCAGACCGCTTTTGCCGATGCCCAGTTCCTCCAGAAACATCGCTTTTTCATCCTCATCCATCTGCGCGATGTCCTCTTCAATCTTTGCGGAAATAACCAGCACCTTTGCTCCCTCTTCCGCTGCAATCGCCTTGACATCCAAAACACCGGGAATGCTGTCCTCATCCTTGCCCAGATCATCTTCTTTAATGTTGCAGGCATAGATGACGGGCTTGGTGGTCAAAAGGAACCACTCGCGCGCGATGTCCTTTTCCCGGTCCGTCATGGGGCAGGTGCGTGCCGGCTGCAAGTTGTCCAGATGCTTGAGGAGCTTCTCGCCCAGCTCAGCTTCTTCCGCAAAACGCTTCTCCCCGCTTTTGAGCATCTTCATCGCACGTTCGGCACGCTTGGCGACGCTTTCACGGTCGGCTGCAATCAGCTCAAGATTGATCGTCTCAATATCGTGCTGCGGATTCAGGCTGTCGGCATGGCGAATAATGTCCGCATCTTCAAAGCAGCGCACAACATGCACAATCGCCTCACACTCGCGAATGTGAGAAAGGAACTTGTTGCCCAGGCCTTCTCCATGGCTGGCACCCTTGACAAGACCCGCAATATCGACAAATTCAATGACTGCCGGAGTTGTCTTCTTCGGCGTATACATTTCGGCCAGCCTGGAAAGACGGCTGTCCGGAACAGGCACAACGCCGGTATTCGGTTCGATGGTGCAGAAAGGATAGTTGGCAGCTTCTGCGCCGGCCTTGGTAATTGCATTGAACAGCGTAGATTTGCCCACGTTGGGCAGACCGACTACACCCAGTTTCATATATTCATAGCTCCTTTATCTGCTGAATTTCCTTTTTCACGCCTAATTCTTCAAAAGACTTCGGCACATTTTTTAATTATAGCACAAGCTCTGTTTTTTCTCAATATCTGCCGTCGTTTTTCCCTTTCAAAAGGAGGTCAATGCAGCACTCGTTCCGAACTCTTAAAAAATTTTCCAATGAGAATGAGCGGTTTCTTTCTGCACAAATGGCACCGCTCAAAATAAAAATGTCCGGACTTCAGCTGATGAGGCATTGAAAATGCCGTCTGCTTTTATTCAATTGTCATCCTCTTTTGTATCCCCTTGGCAGCCCAAGCGCACTTTGTCGCTTTCTGCAAACAAAAAGGGCTGAACAAAAACTCATTCTTCTGAAAACGCATAACATCAATTTCAGCAGGAAATCAAAGCGTGTCCTTGACTCCTGCTGAAATTGATGTTATGCGTCCTGAATTTTTGAGAAGGGGCTTTGTGAACAGCCCCTTCCCGTTTTTCAGCTTTACTCGACTGTAATTTCTCCAGTCTCGCCCCCTTGTGCCGCCTTCAAAACAGCGCCATACAATTTTCTGGCTTCGTCGGAGGTCGTTGTCGCTCCGCTTACACCCTCGATATCATCGGGGCTCTCCGCTTTTTTGATCTGTTCTGCAATTTCAGGTATCCACTGGCTGGGATGCGGCTCCATGGGATATACTTCTTTTGTCAGCTCACTCTTCTTTTTACCGTCATTGAAAGCTTCAAAATCCACCTTTTCCGGCTTGCCGCCCTTAAATTCAACGGTAAGTGTCGTCTGCCATCCCTGTCCCTTATCTTTGGCATATGCTTCCGACATTCGAGCGGTATAGGTTCCATCCTTTGCGCCTGAAACAGGCGAAGTGCCTGTCTGCTGCGCATCTGGAGAAGTTGTTGGCTGAATGTCGGGAGAAAGTGTGAGCTGCGCGGACGGTGCCGTGCTGGGGCTGGTAGTGGGCGTGACAGAGGATGTCTGTGCGCTGCACGCAAAGAGCATCGGTGCAAGCAGCAGGCATACAAGCGCGAAAACAATTCGTTTCATGACGGGTGTTCCTTTCTTTAAATTTGAAATCAGCCTTTTTATATGCAGAAATGCGCTGTTTTATACTTCTGCCTGCGCCACGCTTTCTGCATGTTTGCTGTGCGCATGTTTCAACATTTATTTTACACGTTTATGTTCATATTTTACAATTTTATCTCTTGATTTCTCTTTACAATTGATCTATAATTGATAAAAAAGCATAGATCCTCTGGCACTTTTCGCGCATGGGCTGTGCATGCTTTCTCTCGTATGTTTGAAGCCGGAATGCTTCGACCATAAATCCATTTTTGAAAGGGGTATCCTTCATGAAGAAACTTGTTTCCCTTGTTCTGAGCCTGTGCCTCTGTCTTGCGCTGACCTCAGCGGCCTGCGCAGAAGGCTCCGTGTACTATCTCAATTTTAAGCCTGAGCAGGACCCCCAGTGGCAGGAACTGGCCAAGACTTATACCGAACAAACCGGCGTTCCCGTGACCGTCGTCACCGCAGCTTCCGGTCAGTATGAAACAACGCTTATGTCCGAAATCGAAAAGAGCGATCCGCCTACCCTCTTCCAGGTCAATGGCCCCGTTGGTTTGGCCAATTGGAAGGATTACTGCTATGACCTCAAGGATTCCGAAATCTATAAGCACCTGACCTCTGATGCCTTCGCGCTGAAGGACGGCGAAAAGGTCAATGCTGTGGCGTATGTCATCGAGACTTACGGCCTCATCACCAACACGAAGCTGCTGGAAAAGGCCGGCTACACCCCCGCTGACATCACCAATTTCGAGAGCCTCAAAAAAGTTGCCGACGATCTTCAGGCCCGCAAGGACGAGCTTGGAATTGAAGGCGCGTTCACTTCTGCCGGCATGGACGGCTCCTCTGACTGGCGCTTTAAAACGCATCTGGCCAACATGCCCATCTACTACGAATATCAGCAGGACGGCATCGGCACAACCGAAGCCATCAAGGGCACCTTCCTTGACAACTATAAGGCGATCTGGGATCTGTATATCACCGATTCCACCTGCGACCCGGCAATGCTGTCCTCCAAGACCGGCAATGATGCCGTGGCAGAATTTGTTGGCGAAAAAGCTGTATTCTATCAGAATGGCACCTGGGCATGGAATGACGTGAAAGAGCTTGGCGCCGAGAACCTGACCATGCTGCCCATTTTCATTGGCGCAGAAGGCGAAGAAAATCAGGGTCTGTGCACCGGCACTGAAAACTTCTGGTGCGTCAACAGCAACGCCGATCAGGAAGATATCGATGCAACGCTGGATTTCCTCGCGTGGGTCGTGACCTCCGATGAAGGCCGCAAGAGCATGTCTCAGGATATGGGCTTTGTCACTCCGTTTGACACCTTTACCGGTGAATACGAATCTGCCAATCCGCTGGTCAAGGTGGACACGCAGTACACCGCCGCAGGCAAACTGCCCGTAACCTGGAACTTCCCCTCCATCCCCTCTGAAGAGTGGAAGAACGGCGTTGGTTCCGCGCTGACCGCCTATGCTGCCGGCACCGGCGACTGGGAGGCTGTGAAAACTGCGTTCGTCGATGGTTGGGCAACCGAGTATCAGCTGAGCCACTAAACAGGACACACAGAGGCGGGCGGATCACCGTCCGCTTCTTTTCTCTCTTTTTCAAGCGGGCAGTCTGCAAAGGTGCGCAGACATCGGCGTTTCTTTGCAGCTTGCCCGTCTTTTTCCAAGGAGGCGACACCAGCATGGAGAAAGCCATTAAACGTTATTGGCCGATTTTCCTCCTGCCGACACTGGCAGCATTCATCATCGGTTTCATCTGGCCGTTTTTGTGGGGCACATTTCTCTCCTTCCACAAGTTCACAACCATCAGCAAAACCACATTCGTTGGCTTTGCCAACTTCGCCAAGGTTTTTTCCGACAAGACGTTCACAGACGCCTTTTTCTTCACTGCAAAATTCACCATCGTATCCACCGTGCTCATCAATGTCATTGCTTTTGCCATCGCGCTGGCTTTGACGCGCGGCATCCGCGGCACTAACCTGTTCCGCACGGTGTTTTTCCTTCCCAACCTCATCGGCGGCATTGTCCTTGGATACATCTGGCAGATTCTGCTCAATGGCATTCTGTCCAATCTTGGCCGCCCGCTTTTGGCGCTGGATGCTCGCTACGGCTTCTGGGGGCTGATCATTTTGATGTGCTGGCAGCAGATCGGCTATATGATGATTATTTACATCGCCGGCCTGCAAAATGTGCCGGGCGACTTGCTGGAAGCCGCCTCCATCGACGGCGCAACGGGTATGCAGACGCTCTTCAAAATCAAGCTTCCCATGGTCATGCCCTCCATCACAATCTGTACCTTCCTGACGCTGACCAACTCTTTCAAGCTCTTTGACCAAAACCTGTCTTTGACCAACGGCGAGCCCGGCAAGGCCAGCCAGATGCTCGCCCTCAATATCTATGACACGTTCTATGCGCGCAGCGGCGCCCAATGGAAGGGCATCGGTCAGGCCAAGGCCGTCGTCTTCTTCCTGTTGGTTGTCTTCATCGCGCTCATTCAGCTTTACTTCACCCGCAGGAAGGAAGTGCAGCAGTGATGAAAAAAACATATTATGACGGTTCTGTCTCCAACACGCGCCGGTTTATCAATGTTATTCTGACTGTCGCACTCTTTCTTTTGTGCCTGGTCTGGCTGTATCCCGTCCTGTTGATTCTTTTAAACTCCTTCAAGGCTGAACTGTCCATCTCCACAAACACCGTATTTGAGCTTCCCAACGCCGAATCTTTTGTCGGCCTGCAAAACTACGTCTACGGCATCACGCAGATGAACTTTCTGTCCTCCTTCGGCTATTCGTTCGTCATCACGCTGACCTCTGTTGCGCTGATTCTGCTGTGCTGCTCCATGTGCGGCTGGTACATCACGCGTGTGCAGACTCAGGTTTCCAGGCTGATGTATCTGCTGTGCGTGTTCTCCATGATCGTCCCTTTCCAGATGGTCATGTTCACTCTTTCCAAAACAGCCGACACCCTTCGTCTGAATACACCGTTCAATATCTGCATCATCTATCTTGGTTTCGGTGCAGGTCTGGCCGTGTTCATGTTCACAGGCTTCATGAAGAGCGTTCCCATCGCCATTGAAGAAGCCGCCATGATCGATGGATGCAATCCCCTTCAGATTTTCTTCAAAGTCGTCTTTCCAATTCTGAAGCCCACCATGATCTCCACCGCGATCCTTGAAACCATGTGGGTCTGGAATGACTATCTGCTGCCCACGCTGGTTCTGGATATCAAGAAATACAGAACAATCCCCATGGCCATTCAGTATTTCCGCGGCAGCTATGGACGCGTAGAAATGGGGCCGATGATGGCATGCATCATGATTACAGTTCTGCCGATTATCCTTCTCTATCTCGCCAGCCAAAAGTATATCATCGACGGCGTCATCGCGGGCGCAGTCAAGGGCTGATATGCTGCATCATGCAGCAAAAACAGTTGTTCCAAAGACCCTCCGCTCCCCCAATCCTGCCCGATAACTTCCATCAGCCGTTATAAAAGAAATGGAGCGTGACAAATTCAACACGCTCCATTTTAATTCTATCTAAAATGACTTTCTGCTCCGACACGGCCTGACAGCCGTGTCGATTTTTATATGCTTGAGGCTCCCGCCAAAGCAGCCCGGATTTCTTCCACCGTTCCGCTTTCCAAAATGCCCTGCGTCATATCCTTCGGGCCGCCGCCTTTGCCGCCAAACTGCCGGCAAAGCCCGCGCGTGATTTCGCGCACATCCTCCGTCTCCGAAGACAATGCAAAGCTCCATCCCTTTTCGCGCGGCACAAGCGCCATGCCCAGCTTCACCCCTTTGCACAGGCTGCCCGCCGCCTTGCGCGTCTGCGAAACAGGCAAAGCATCACACGCCACAACACGGACAGCCTGCCCCTGTTCTTTTTCCGCAAGCAGTTCAAACAGGCGCATTCCCAATGCATCATGCTCAAAGCGAAGCCTGTCGCGTTCTGCAATCAGGTGTTCCACTGCATCGCCCACATCGTGCTGCTTGGCCGAAAGCGCCAACCCGGCGCGGCGAACCTGTTCCATCAGCAGATTTTCTTCCTGCATAGCTCGGCGGCCGCAAAGAATCGAAATGCGTACCCCGCCCTTATAATTCTGCACGCCGAGCACCTTAATCTGTCCAACACTGCCTGTCCTTTCGACATGCGTTCCGCAGCAGGCGCAAGTATCCACGCCTTCGATATGGACAATGCGAACATCGCCTTCGATTTCCTTTTTGCTCCTGTACGCAATGGTTGGAAGCTCTTCCCGAGAGGGAACGGACACTTCAACAGGAACATTCTTCCAGACCACCTGGTTGGCCAGCTGCTCAATGCGGTAAACATCCTCTTGTGTCATCGGGCCATTAAAATCCATGGTGACGGTTTCAGAGCCGATATGAAAGCCCACATTGTCATAGCCAAAGTTCTGATGTACAAGGCCGGAGAAGATGTGTTCTCCGCTGTGCTGCTGCATCATGTCCAATCGCCGAACGGCATCCACCTGGCCTTCCACCTGCGCGCCAACTTCCAGCGGCCCGTCTGTCCAATGCACAACTTCACCGCCAATGGTGTGCGCATCCAGAACATGAACGCCGCCCAGCATACCATGATCTGCACCCTGTCCTCCGCCTTCCGGAAAGAATGCCGTCCTATCCAGTGTCACAGAAAACTGGCCGTTTTTCTTTTCTTCGCAGGTGCGGACAACTGCCGTAAACGTGAGCAGCGCCGCATCCTGATCGTACAGTCTGATCGTCATTTCAGTTCCCCTTTTTTCAGCAGGCCGCGCCCGCCGTATACTTTTTCCAGTATACCACATTGTTTTGAAAATTGCCACCGGGCACAGATTGCAAAATTCTGTCTAAACTGTAACAAATTGCGCTCAAATGTGCTATAATATGTCCAAGATTCATAATCTGATTAAGGGAGGGCATCCATATGAAAAAACCTCTGATCATCACCATTGGGCGTGAATATGGAAGCGGCGGTCATCAGATCGGTGAAATCGTCGCCCAAAAACTAGGGATCATGTATTATGACAAGAAGCTCATCAACCTCGCCGCCGAAAGAAGCGGCCTGTCCAATGAGTTTATCGCCAATAATGAGCAGCGTGTGCAGGGCGGCATCATGCACACCCTCGCCGCCTCTGCGGCATACTCCGGCGGTTTCTTCTCCAATCAATATATGCCGCTGTCTGAGTCCATCTTTGTCGCGCAGGCGCAAGTTATCCGCGACATTGCCGCCAACGAAAGCGCTGTCATCGTCGGCCGCTGTGCGGACTATATTTTGGCCGAGCGCCCCAATACCATCAACGTTTTTATCTATGCGCCGCAGGATTTCCGTGTCAAACGCATCATGCAGCTTTATAATCTGGATGAGGCTGCAGCGCTCAAGAGCATTTCCACTTCCGACAAGGAACGCGGCAATCACTATTTCCGCTATACCGATCATAAGTGGGGAAAGGCGCAGAACTACGACATCTGCCTCAACTCTGCCCTGATGGGCATTGAAAAGACGGCGCAGGTCCTGGTTGATATGGCCAGGCTGAAGGACGAGAGCTTATGATTCGTCTTCTCCCTTCGGAAACGTCCCTTGTTCTGGGCGGCGGCGGCGCAAAAGGTGCCTATGAATTGGGCGCAATTGAAGCACTTGAATCCTTGGGCATTCGCGCGGGCAGTGTGTTCGGCACATCTGTCGGCGCGCTGAACGCCGCCATGTATGCACAAAATACCCTTGATACGGCCGCCGAGCTTTGGGAAAACATCCGCCTGACCGATGTCATCAACGAAGAACGCCTGAACATTGCAGATGATGCCGAAAATATGTTCGATCATCCGGAAAAACTGCTTGAGTTTTTCTCTCGCAATGCACAGCTCAAAGGGCTGGATATTTCTCCTTTTGTCGATATCCTTAAAAAGACCATCGACGAAGCGGCTATTCGCGCAAGCAGCATCCGGATGGGGCTTGTCACGACGCGCTTTCCATCTCTTGCGATGGTGGAAAAGCATGTCAGCGATATGGAACCGGGCTCCCTGTGCGACTGGCTTTTGGCAAGTTCTTCCTGCTTTCCACTCTTCCCGATGGCTCAAATCGGATCAGACCGCTACATCGATGGCGGCTACTGTGACAATACCCCGGTTGAAATGGCCATTCGTGCAGGTGCGCACCACATCATCGCCATAGATATCGGCAAGCATCGCTCCCACGCTCAGTATGACAGGCGCCCCAACATCACCTATATCCGTACCTCTCAGCCTCTGGGGCAGATGCTCGGATTTGATCCTGCGCGTTCAGCCAGAAACCGGATCATCGGCTACAACGATACGCTGCGTGCTTTCGGTCATATGCGCGGTGTTCATTACGCCTTTGACCCGGTAGACGCTCAATCGCTTTACAGCAGGGCGCAGGATTTCGTCATCCGGTTGACTGCGCTGGAATCAAGCTACGCCGGCGCAAACGTGCTCACCCGCAAGGATGAAACGGCACCTCTTTTCTCCCTTCTGGAAGATGAACTGCCGCCAAACGCTGATGTGATTGACTATTTTCTGCACGCCTGTGAATTTTGCGCACAGATTGCGCAGATTGACCCTGCGCAAGTGCTCACCTTCGCCTCTCTCAGAGATGAACTTCATGCCCATCTGCCGCTTGATAAGGCAGAATCCATGATCAGTTCTCTTCTTGACGGGCGCATCGGTACGCTGTTCACCAAACCGCAGATTGACAGGCGGCTTGTGATTTCCTGCCTGTATCACCTGCTCATGCATGAGGGGCTTTCTTCTCCTCTTGCGCTCCGCACGCTGACGGCATTCCCCAGGGAGCTGCTGTGTGCGCTGACCCTTCGGGACATCCTGTAACGCAAAAGAAAAAGGACTGTCAGCTTCCCGGAAAGGAAATTCTGACGGCCCTTTTTCTCAGTCCAGTTCGTCAAAAGAGTCGATGAACACCGAACAGTTTTCCAAAATGGCTGCTCTGTCCCCTTCGTTTGTCGGATCCGTGATGCCGACAACGCCCAGCCCTGCCCGCTTCGCGCTCTTCATCGCATAAAGAGAATCTTCATACATCACGCATTCCTCTTTCTTGTGCCCAATGAGTCCGCACAGAGCATCGAAGAACGCCGGATCGCCTTTATCCAAGCCGATCATATCAATGCTGTAAATGAAGTCAAGCTCTGGCACAAGCCCCATGCGGTTAAGGGCAATCAACGCAAGCCTTGCAGGCGTCGCCGTAGCCACAACACACTTGATGCCGCGTGCCTTCAAGCGGTGCAGATAGTCCACAATGCCCGGCTTGAGCGGCACACCTGCCCTGTATACTGGCTCCATCAGGCGGCACGCTTCCAGACAGAGTTTTTCAAAATCTGCTTCTATACCGAAGTGCTCTTTAAAATACGAAACAACCATCATGCCAGACATGGAGAGCATTTCCGCTTCCTCTTCCGGCGTGGGCACAATGCCCCTTGCGCGCACAAATTCTGCATTGAGTTTGCGCCATTCCGTCATGGAATCAATCATTGTGCCATCCATGTCAAAGATGGCTGCTTTCATCGTTTCAAACATGCTGTTCCCACCCATTTTCAAATTCAAATTCCATTATAAAGACGTTCTCCCGTGCCGTCAAGCGCGAAAACGTTTCCGGAGGTTCTATGAAAAAGGAGACCTATATCCGAATGACCAGCCGCACACGCGGCATCCTTCAAGCTCTGCCCGGCAAAGAAAAGCTTTTGCGCCTGCCGACACTGCTTTGCGCTCTGTGTTACCTGCTGTCGCTTCTTTCCTTGTTTCTCCAGCGAGACATTCGGATTTTGCGCGCCGTTCTTGTCCCGGCCGTCTGCTTCCTTTTGGCGACATTGATCCGGCCGCTGATCAATCGCACGCGTCCCTATGACCGCTTTGGTATTCCGCCCGTCGGCTCCTATTTGCCAGGAAAAGGCAGAAGCATGCCCAGCCGCCATACAGCATGCGCCGCCGCCATTGCCTGTGCCGTCATCTACGCCTTTCCCTCTTGGCCAACAGCGCTGCTGATGGGGCTGCTGACTATTTTGATTGCCGCGCTGCGCATTCTTTCCGGGCATCACTACCCTTCCGATGTGTTCGCCGCACTCCTTTTGAGCCTCGCTGTATCTGCTTCAGGGTATCTAATTGGATAATCCCATCCATACTGTGTCTGCAAAACAAAGCAATCCCACCGCAAAAAGAGCGGTTGAGACAAAATAATGTAAACAAACGGCTGCATCAAGGTTTTCCTTTGCAGCCGTTTGTTGTTATTCATCAGCGGACAAATGCCGGACATGTCAAATTCTGCGTTCCAAACATGTTATGATGCATTTTTCAGCAGATATAAAATGAATTCAGGAACGCCTTTCCTGTAATTCAACGGACATCTCCATGGATATTGATGATAACAGTTCATTTTATCATCCAGCGCGGCGAACCGCTGTTTTCAAGTACATCCCGAAGCAAATAAAAGGAGTCACTGTTCCCGAAAAAAACCATGCCGCGGGACATGCAGACCGCTGCACTTTACAGGCTGCTGTTTTTACCTTGTGACGTAGCCCGTCAGAACCTTCAGCGTTGCCAGCGCACCTTCCACATGGCTGCGCTCATATCCATGGGAGGCATAAACGCCGGACCCAATCAGGCCATGACGGAGGTCGTATCCCGCGCGAAGCGTCGCCTCAACATCACTTCCATAATGCGGATAAATGTCCACCGCATAGGGTGCGCCCATCTTTTCCGCCGCCGCAATCAGGCCGCGCACAACGTCATAATGATAGGGGCCGCCGCTGTCCTTTGCACAGATGGATACCATGCGCTCATCGCAGGCGAGTCCTTCGCCTACGCAGCCCATGTCCACAGAAATCGCCTCTGTCACGTCTGCCGGCACGCTGGCGCTTCCGCCGTGGCCAACCTCCTCAAAGGATGTCACATGCACATAGATTTTACGCTCCGGTACAATCTGCTCATCCTTGAGCATCTTTGCAAATCCAAGCAGAATGCCCACACTCAGCTTATCATCCAGAAACCGGCTCTTGATGTACCCGTTGCTGGTAATCCTTGTGCGCGGCTCAAAGCAGACATAATCACCCGTGCGAATTCCAAGTTTGCGAACCTCGTCCGCCGTCTTCACCGGCTCATCCAACACAATCTCGATGGTATCAAACGTGCGCGGTGTATCTCCATACTTGCCGTTTACATGAACAGATGCATTGCACAGCTGAGCCGTCCCCTCAATTTCGCCGTCAAACTTGGTGACAACGCGGCAGTTTTCCGTTTCCACGTTTTCTGCCCGCAATCCTCCAATTGGCGTGATGCGCAGTCGGCCATTCGCCTTGATCTCATGCACCATGCCGCCCAGCGTATCCATATGAGCCTCCAGCAAAAGCCCTTCTCCCTCTCCGCCCAGGCAGCAGATAACTCCGTCCTTTCGAGTGCGCTCCGGCTGATACCCCAGCGCTTCAAAGCGTGCCATTACATGGTCAGCTGCTTTTGCCGTCAGTCCGCTTGGGCTGTCAATCGCCAGCAAATCAGCGGTTTCATTCAGGATAAACCTGCCATATTTTTCAAAATCCATGCGTTTTCCTCCTTTGGGTTCCCTCTGTGCATCATCGGGGTTCAAAAAGTCAAATACTGCGGGGTGTTCTCCAGCCCCAATGGCAGTCTGCCTTCTTCTTCTGGGCCATTTATTCCGTTTTAAGCTCCTGAACACGGTTGATAATAATGGAAATGGTTCCATCCTGATTGTCTACAACAGCAAAGCTGTTTTCGTCATCAGCCAGTGTTCGCGGCAAAGTGATGGAAATACCCGTGTCGGTCTTGATTTTCACCTTCTGAAGCTGCGCCATTACCCGCTTATTTTCCACCGGGATCACGGGTTCAATCTGTTCTTCCGCGATCTGGCGGGACACCTGCTCAATCAGCGCTTCCCTTTCCGGGTCGGAGCGAAAGACTTCCTCCGCAACGTTCTGCACATCAATGACGCCTTTTTCTTCAATGGACTTGCTCATTGCACGCTTGACAGCCGGTGTCAGCTCCTGTGCCGTCATTTCAACGGGGGCTGCCTGTGCAATGGCATCTGCTACCACTTTAACAGCCTCTTTTGTGGATCGCGTAGCCGCCATGGCAAACAGAGCTTCCGAAAAAAGCAATCGGCTGCCGACATTGGTAAGCACTTGAACATCTTTCAGGCGGATATCCCCCGTGGACAGATTGACCACGAAGCCTGCTGCACCTTTGCCGCCCGGCAGCGGCATCACTGCATCATGTGCCATCAGGCGCGTGGTTGTCATGCCATCTTCGCCAACGTCAATCTGATGAACGACGGCCTTTCTATATGGCAGCTGTGCCACGCACAAATGCGGATCACCATCCTGTTCGAATGTAAAAACCACCATATCAAACCCCGAACGCGGAATTTCCAGCATCTGCATGGTCTCATCCATCGCCATAAGCAGCGCATCCGCTGCCTCTTTAAATGGCTTGATGATGAACTGGCGAAGCATGTCCTCCTGTGCGCCGCCCGGCTCCACGCAGGTCGTTCGGCTCGTGTCTGAATTTGCAATCTTATCTGCCAGTGCGGACAGATATGCGCCCGCCTCATCATCGGGCTTACTGGCTTTTTCGGGAAAAACAGGCGCATTTCCGTCATAAATCGCAATGGACGCGCGAGCAATAATATTCATATGCAATCTCCTTTACGCGCGTTCAAAACGCCAGTGCTGCTTTACATCGGGGTACTTCTCCCTGTCTACCGGTGAGAAAAACATCTCCTTTTTTCTTACCCATACGCCGCGCTCTCCATACAGCGCCCGATACACGACAACCTCTTCCTGTGTTTCCGAATCCTTGGCAAAGCACAAAATTTCATACGAATTGCCTTTAAAATGCCGAACGATATCGCCCGGCTTCATTCTTTCTTCCATGCTTATATCTCCTCCAAAATACGGCAAACCCCCACAACCATGCAGAGCATCGCCTCAAACAGCGGATCATTTTCCTTATGCAGAATTTTTTGAATCTTGTTCAGGCGATACCGCACGGTGTTTGGGTGCTGATACAATGCTTTCGCAGCGGCTGCAATATCCATATTGGCATCCACATATGCCTGCGCTGTCTGCACAAGGTTCGTATGATTCTGCTTATCATACAAAAGTATGTCGTTGTACCCTCGCCTGCATTGGTCGCAGATAAACACATCTTTGCTCATCGGAAACAGATACGCGTAAATTCCCAGATCCTCCACGCTTTCCATCCCCAGCATTTTGGCTTTTCGCGCTGCATAGACAGCTTCACGCAGGGCAATCCCCATCTGCTTTGAATCATCCCACAGGCGGCTTATGCCAATGGACAGCACCGCGCAGTCAATACCCGCCTGCTTCAAAAAATCAGAAAACGCTTTCAGTGTGTCCCGCTCTTCCGCCTCTTCCTGTCGGCAAATGGCCAATGTCATCTGGTGCCACTCCATAAAAATGTACCTGCCTTCAGCCTGCGCATCTTTTTCCAGCTGATCGAATATCCGTTCCTCTAACCTCGGAATGCGCTCTTTAGGCAAAATTGCAGCAACCCTGTATGATTTAAGCCCTATCGGATCAATCAGCTCTACCTTCTGGCGCACCTGTTCTTCTGTCAGCTTGCCTTCCATCAGGTCATCCAGATCCTTCTCATAGCCTGCAAAACGGCGTCTGCCGCGGATAAGATCCGTCACCTGAAGAATGACTTCTTCGATGTAAGTGTCATCAAAGAGAAAAATCGGCGTTCCCAGTCGGTCAGCCATCTGAATAACACTCTGGGGCAGCTCATCAAAATAAGCCGTTTTAACCAGCAAACCTGCAATGCCCTGATTCATCAGCGCAACAAGCGAACGTTCCACAAGATCTGCATCGCCGCGTGCATAGGCAAGTGTTGTCACAACAAGATCGCCGCGGTAAAAGTCCAGAAGCTGCATTCTGGATGGATCATATTCGAACAGAACAGCTGACGTTACCGTCCGTTCCAGTCCATCCTGTCCAGCAATCAGGCGTAAATGGCTGATTGTCTGTAAACGAAACAGTTTTTTAATATGAATCATGCCATTTTTCCTTTCTTACATTCTGTTTTATATTTTACCATTCTTCCATTTTGTTTGCAAGCTGATGACAGACTCCACCGAATAGCAGCAAACAAAACCGTTTCACCGATATTGTATCTTTGCACTTTAAAATGTCCCGTTTGCCTTTAAAACGTATACGAAAGCCACTCCTCTTTTAAAGTTCTGCTCTCAAAAACCCAGACAACGTCATATCATGGCATAACCGCCCAGAATCGCAGACACGCATATTTTCTTGTATGAAACCGTTCTCGTTTCTCAAAAGACACCTCTTTATCATCTGCAAGACATCATGACAGCGGCCCATCCCGATTTTTTTATGGTGAAAAACGCCTCCAGCCAATCTGCTGTGAATCCCCCAAACAGCTGTCTTTACGAAAAACTGAGCTGATTTTAAAAATTGTTTGTGAAATTTCGTTGCTGCAACATCGCATACGATCTCCAAAATCAAAAACAGCTGTGTCCTTGAAATACACAGCCGCTTTTGCTCATCTTCTTGGATGACAAACTCTTGCTTCAATGCTTACAGGGCAAACAGCGCAATAGAAAGGATGTGGAAGATGCTCCCCAGCAGCACGCAGACATGGAAAATACAGTGCATGTATCCTTTTTTGCTGCCAAGTCCATAAAGCACCGCACCAACCGTATAGCTGACGCCGCCTGCTAAAAGCAGCCAGAAACCACCCCAACCAATCGCCTGAATCAGAAGGCCGATCTTAAAGATAATCGCCCAGCCCATGCCGATATAACAGATCATGGAAAACACTTGGAACTTCTTGAGATCAATGGCCGTCAGCGTGATCGCCAGCGCAGCCAATCCCCATACGATGCCCAAAAGCACCCAGCTGGCAACCGGATCAATCTCACGCATGGCGCTTAGCAGCACTGGCGTATATGTTCCCGCAATCAGCACATATATCGTGCAGTGATCCAGAACCTGAAGCACGCGTTTTGCCATGCCATCATGCAGCCCGTGATATACGCTGGACATGGTGTACAGTAGAATCATGGAAATGCCAAACACAATGGAACCGGCCAATCCATAGCCGTTATGGTGAATGGCAGAAATCACAATGCACACGACCAGCGCCGCCACACCAACGCCCGCACCCACGATATGGGAAATCATGTTGAAGAGTTCTTCTTTTTTTGTATATACCGGCATCTGACGATCCCTGAGCTTTGTCCGCATGAAAAAGTCCTCCCTTGTTGAATCTAGTTTTTAATACTACATTACATTTTATCATCATTCTGCTTGAACGTCAATCAAGAAATTTCCAATTCAAATGCATCGTCGCTGCTCTTCCTGTTGCCCTTTTGTGTCCATGTTTCATCAACCAATCCGCATGTTTGCAAATCTATTCCATATGCAATTCTGAATAAAATAGAAAAAAGCATCCCTGCCTTGCGGCAAAGATGCTTTCATTTCGGGAAAGAAAATTACTTGACTTCGACAGTCGCGCCAGCCTCGGCCAGCTTCTTCTTCATTTCCTCGGCCTCTTCCTTGGAAGCGCCTTCCTTCAGGGTCTTCGGAGCGCCTTCGACGATGTCCTTGGCATCCTTCAGGCCCAGGCCCGGAACGACCTCGCGGACAGCCTTGATGACGGCAACCTTCTTGGCAGCGTCAAAGCCGGTCAGCACAACGTCGAACTCGGTCTTCTCTTCAACAGCAGCGGCCGGGGCAGCAGCGCCAGCAGCAGCAACAGGAGCAGCAGCAGAAACGCCGAACTTCTCTTCCAGAGCCTTCACAAGCTCAGAAGCCTGAATCAGGGTCAGGCTTTCGATAGCGGAAACGATCTCATTGATTTCCATGGTGTGTTACCTCCATATCGATGATTTAAATTCAGATGATGATGCCGTCTATCCGGCTGTCTTTGCGAGCTTACTGCTCGCCGGCTTCTTCGGCCTTCTTGTCGGCAATCGCCTTGATGACGTAAGCCAGAGCCGTAGCCTGAGAATTCAGGCAGCCCATGATCTTGGCGATGAGCTGCTCGCGCGGCAGAATATCGGCCAGAGCCTTGACCTCTTCCACGCTCTGCACAGCACCGTCCATGATACCGGCCTTGATGGTCAGCGGGGACTGCTTCTTGTCCTTCTCAGCGGCGGCGATGAACTCCTTCACAAGACGCGGGGCGGACACCGGATCACCGTTGCTGAAGACGAAAGCGTTGGGGCCTTCCAGGAGCTTCGCATCGATTTCGATTCCCTTGTTCTGGAGTGCGCGGCGAACCAGCGTATTCTTCAGAACGCAGTAATCGACATCGGCAGCACGGCACTTCGCACGCAGCGCAGTAACCGCTTCCACGCTCAGCGCCTTATACTCGACGATGACGATGGACTCAGCCTTCTCGATCTTCTCCTCGATTTCGGAAACAACAACTTTCTTCGCTTCAAAATTCTTGGACATGTCATTTTCCTCCTTCCCGAAAGGTTTCGGAAAAGAAAAGCCCCTGCGCTGGGCGCAAGGGCAGAAAACCGTAAAAACGGATTATTGCACGCTCGCACCTCGGCTGGCGGAAACCCTTTATGATGCAATAAGCATCACCAACTGTCTTAGGCACAGAACTTTTCGATTCACAAGCGCTATCATATCATGTTTTTATAGTCTTGTCAATACTTTTCAATATATTTTCCGCGAATGAAGACAAGAATATCGCTCCTCTTCTTGTCCGCTGCACAAAAAAATTCCCGAAGGAAAACCTTCGGGAATGATTCATCCGAATTAGAACTTCAACGCGTTAACCTTGACGCCCGGGCCCATCGTAGAAGACAGGACGACAGAGCGCAGGTAGATACCCTTGGCCGCAGCCGGCTTCGCACGGTTGATGGCCTTCATCAGGGTATCGAGGTTCTCGGTGAGCTGCTCAGCGGTGAAGGACTTCTTGCCGATCGGGCAATGAATGATCGCCTGCTTGTCCAGACGATACTCAACCTTACCAGCCTTGATCTCAGCAATCGCCTTGGCGACATCCATCGTAACCGTGCCGCTCTTCGGGTTCGGCATGAGACCCTTCGGGCCGAGCACGCGGCCCAGACGGCCGACAACGCCCATCATGTTCGGGGTTGCAACGACAACGTCGAAGTCAAACCAGTTCTCACCCTGGATCTTGGCCACGAGTTCTTCAGCGCCAACGAAATCAGCGCCGGCTTCCTCAGCTGCCTTGGCCTGCTCGCCCTTGGCGAACACGAGCACGCGAACAGTCTTGCCGGTGCCGTGGGGCAGAACGACAGCGCCGCGAACCTGCTGATCAGCCTGACGCGGATCAACGCCCAGACGAACGGAAACCTCCAGCGTCTCGTCGAACTTGCTCTTAGCGGTCTGGAGAGCCAGCTTCACAGCCTCTTCCGGATCATACAGCTTGTTATTCTCGATGAGCTTGAGGCTCTCGACATACTTCTTGCCATGCTTCATTGTTTTGTTCCTCCTTGTGGTACAAACGGCGGTAACTCCTCCCACAGTTTCCGGCCCGCAAAGTCCGGGCCGCTTCGCGCGGGCAAACCGCGCTTGACATGCGCCTTACAATCAGGCCTCAGCAACGGTAACGCCCATGGAGCGCGCGGTGCCCTTGACCATGCTCATAGCAGCTTCGATGCTCGCCGCATTGAGGTCGGGCATCTTCTTCTCCGCGATCTCGCGAACCTGTGCCTGGGTCAGCTCGCCAACCTTGGTCTTGTTCGGCTTGCCGCTGCCGGCATCCAAACCGAGAGCCTTCTTGATGAGCACCGGGACCGGCGGGGTCTTGGTGATGAAGGTGAAGGAGCGGTCAGAGTACACGGTGATGACGACCGGGATGATCAGGCCGATATCATTCTTGGTGCGCTCGTTGAACTCCTTGCAGAAACCGGGAATATTGACGCCGTGCTGACCGAGCGCCGGGCCGATGGGCGGAGCAGGATTGGCCTTGCCGGCCTGAACCTGCAGCTTAATCATGCCAGTTACTTTCTTAGCCATGGTATAAACCTCCTAAATCTGTGGTTATGCGGAACGCTTTGTTCCTCCCACGTCCGGCACAGACCTGCCGTGCCGGGCTGCTGCCCGCTTTTACGCAGGCGTTTTCAACAACCGGGGGGTTCCCGGGGGTTGTCTTTGACTCTGTTTCCGTGCGGCGCTTACAGGCGCTCAACCTCGGAAACGTCGTACTCGACCGTCGTCTTGCGGTTGAGAATTTCGATGGAGACCTTGACCTTGTGTTCCTCGGCGTTGATCTCCTCAACCGTGCCAATGGCATTTTCCACGCTGCCGGTCTTGATCCTGACGGAATCGCCGGGTTCAAGATCGATCCTGATGGTGCCCTGGCAGCTGGTCATCCGCTCATACTCCTCATCCGTCAGCGGAATCGGCTCGCTTCCCGGCCCAACAAAGCCCGTCACGCCGCGCGTGTTGCGCACGACATACCAGGTTTCGGTGGTCTTGATCATCTTGACCAAAACATAACCGGGGAACAGCTTATGCTGAATGGTGTGAGGTTTGCCATTGCGGATCTCGACGACCTCTTCAATCGGAACAGTGACTTCCTGAATCAGGTCGCCCATGCCATTGTTTTCGACCGTCTTGACCAAGTCGTTCGCGACTTTGTTTTCATACCCCGAATAGGTATGCACAACATACCACAGGGCCTTTTCGTCCGTCATGCCACCCCTCCTCTATGTCGGTCTTACAGCTCAATCAGCTTTTTGACCAGGGACGAGGAACCGGTATCCAACAGACCAACGACAATCGCCAGAACAACGACGAAGGCGATGACGACGAGAGAGTAGTTGATGAGATCCTTCTTGGACGGCCACGCGACCTTTTTAAGTTCAGCCACCATGCTCTTGAACGCATGAGCAATGCGCTGCGGCAGGGCGACGATCCAATTCTTCGCGCGGGTAAAGAAGCCAGGCTTCTTAACTCCCTTTGTTTCAGACATCTCTTTCACATCCTTGTCCGTCTAATCGCTTAGATTAGCGCGTTTCCTTGTGAATCGTGTGCTTCTTGCAGAAACGGCAGTACTTGCTCATTTCGATACGATCCGGATTGTTGCGCTTATTCTTCATCGTGTTGTAATTGCGTTGCTTGCACTCCGTACAGGCCAGCGTGATCTTCACGCGCGCACCAGTAGCAGCCATACAAGACACCTCCTTCTAAACAACAGGCATCAAGCGCCTGTCAAACATGCCTGCTTATTGTACACCACAACGACTCCACTTGTCAATCATTTTTTGCAATATTTTTTGAATAATGCTGAAGACCTCCGTTTTTCTCCTGTTTTCTCCCGTTTTCTCTGTTTCATATTTAAAAAGTTTGAAAATACCTCAAAAATTTGGTCATCGTATCCAGTATGATTTTTGCTCGTTCACCGGGTCTTTCCCATAAAAAAACGCGCCTGCTTTCTCGCCGGCGCGCCTGAAACGCTCATCAATTTTCTTCCATCTGCAGCAGTTTCACGCGGTCTGACGGAATAAAACCGCGCACGGGTTTTCCATCTGTCTCCGTTTCCACATAGGCCCAGCTGCTGCTGTTGACATAGCTGCCCAGATAGGTCACCTTTTCTCCCTTCTGAAGGGAGCAGATTATTTGCCGTGTCATCGCCGGATCATCTGTCAGGCCGCACTTTTTCGTTATCTTTGCGTCTTCATACGCGAAATCCAATCCCGGCAGATCCACTTCGCCGGAAATCTCGCCCGCCGGCACAAAACCGACGCGCACACTGCCGTTGTTGGTCCAGTACATGATCATCAGATAACCGTTTTCCCAGCCGCAGGCATAGATGCGTCCATTCGACGAGGCCATTGCCTTTCCGTCGGCGCCCCGGTAATACTGTTTGCCCGGGCCGGAATACACAGACATCCTGATGTTGGGTTTGAGGCTGATCTCCTCAAAATTGGAAAATATGCCTGCGATTTCCGGTTCATAATCAACCTCCGGAAGGGGCTTGCCCGATTCATTGTAGGTGCCAGCGGCGCGCATTTGAGCGCGAACATCCTTAATCAGCCGTTCGTTGGCCCATTCCACATCCGTCATCAGGTGATCGTAAATTTCTTTGTTGGTTGCGTACTTCTCATTTTCATGATACCAGTTTTGGCTCTTGAAGTAGCCCTCATATTTCCCGCCCGGCTCAAAATGATAACCATGCCTTGCAAAAATCTCATTCATGGCATAGCCCAGCGCATCGTACTGCCACTCCCACAACTCTTCTTCCGTCAGCCTGCGGGTGTCGCTGTCAGGAATAATGTAGAAGTTCGACGCCATTGCCTGTGCACCAAAGAGCATAAGCGCACAGAGCATCGCTGCAATATACTTTTTCATGTCTTCCACTTCCTTTGCAGGTCAAATAGTTAGTTTTATTTTATCCCTTTTGGCACGGCAATGCAAGTCCTGCCTATAAAAAAGCAGCTGAAAAGCTTCCCTTAAACATCATCAAGACCACCCGTTTAGTCGGTGGTCTTGATGATATTATTGGGCCTCTGTGCACCAATAGGCAGCTCGGATTCGTGTTGAGGCTTTTGTACAGCCCCTTTTCAGTTTCAAAAAAAGGAACCCCGAAAACTCGGGATTCCCTTTCATGGCTTTAGAACCGTGTATCACTCA
>JAHHSO010000024.1 GCA_020025205.1 Christensenellaceae bacterium
TCGCTTTCCACACTGATCCCCTCAGTTGTCCCTGCTGCGGTCACACCCTTTCTCTCCTCTATATCAAACAAAAGAAGACTACACTGAACGATCTTTTCAGAAAGGCCATGCGCTTTACTTAGCTCATTTTCTTTCTTCCATTCTCGTTCAATGTAGTCTTCGTCCAACCCTCAACTTCATAACAACGTCGTCGCAGGCTCCTTTTATGCCCGCTCTTTTGTTATGCAGTTCTTTCGGACTGTTATAGTATATACCTTTTCTTCAATTTGCGCAATTTCCTATTAGATAAAAAATGCCGTCAGCAGTGAACGGCATTTTCTTTTTCAATTTATCCCTCTGAAAGAAAGACTGTTCACCGTCTGCTGTCAAAAAAAACATTGAGCAGCTCTCGGCATTCTTCTTCCATCATGCCGCCCATACAGGGAATTTCCCTGCCAAATGCCGGATCTTCCGGCAGTGCATATACGCTGCCTGTACAGCCCGCCTTGGGATCATATGCCCCAAAGTACACCTGTTCCACCCCCGCCATGATGATGGCTCCCGCACACATTGGGCAGGGCTCAAGTGTCACATATAATGTACAGCCTGAAAGCCGCCTGCGTCCCAACGTCTGCGCGGCACGGCGAAGCGCCAGCAGCTCCGCATGAGCCGTCGGGTCCCCCAACTTCTCGCGTTCATTGTACGCAGAGGCCACAACCTTTCCTTCAAAAACGACAACTGCGCCGACGGGCACTTCGCCCTCTTCCAGCGCTTCCCGCGCCATGCTCAGTGCCGCTTCCATGAACCGTGTCATCCACGATTCTCCGCGCGGAAGAACAGGGCCACCGTTCCAGGGCCGGAATGGCTGCCGATGACCGGGCCAATGATGCTGAGGAATATTTTTTCAGGATCACAGCCATAAAGCTCCACCAGCGCATGCTTAACCTCCAGCGCATCCTCCTCGCAGCTGGCATGGCTGATGAAAATCGTCTGCGCCGGATCTGCGCCCAGCTCTCCGAACTTTGCAGCAAGCGTGCGCAGCGCCTGACGACGGCCGCGCACCTTGCTGCGCGCAATCAGATGGCCTTCACTGTCTACATGCAGAACCGGCTTGATTTTCAGCATGGAGCCAAAGAATGCCGCCGACGGCGAGCAGCGGCCGCCGCGCTTAAGAAAGTTCAGGTCATCCACAGTAAACCAATGCGCATAATCCTGCACATGCGCACGCATCCAGTCCGCATTTTCCTTCAAGGACATGCCGGACTCCCTGTTCATGAGCGCATCGTACACCATCATGCCTTCGCCCGCGCTGGCAGAAAGCGTATCTACCAGTTCAATGGACGCGTCAGGGTACTCCTCCAGCAGCATTTCTTTTGCGATGCAGGCAGAATTGTATGTTCCAGACAGCCCAGACGAGAAAATCAGAGCAAGAACCGGCTCATTCTTCTGCGCATGTGCCTTAAAAGCATCATAAAACTCGTTGGGCGAAATCTGAGATGTGGTGCAGTTCTCTCCTGCGCCCAGGCGATCGTAAAAAGTCCGTGCGCTTTCCGCATTGTCAAACAGCTGGCTGCTTGTTTCTCCAGAAATCGTATAAGCAAGGCGAAGGATCTCTAACTGCTCAAAGGGGGCAATAACGGTCTGATTAAGATCTGAGCAGGAATCCGTCAAAATCGTGTACATAATCCTGTAATCCTTTCTTCAGCATCTCATGCCGATTCAACCAAGTATGGGTCAGTCAACCTTTAAAGTTCTACTTTCAATTTTTTTCTCCTGCATTTTTTCCGAACTTTCTGTGGTTTTCAGCATGATCTGAATGCAAAGCCCGCAATTTTGGGACAAAACACGTGTTCCTGCACACATTCCCTGTGCATTCAGTTTTTCCACAAGCACATGAATCGCATCCAGCGCCTCCCTTACAGCACGGCGTTTTCCTGTCAACATGTGCATGTCCTTTTTTTCCGGCAAAACAAGACGCCGCGCCTGCCGGGGCGTCAATGCACGCTCTGCAATAATCGCTGCCGCTTCAAGGCGCCGCTCTTTCTGGGGAACCTGTAAAAGCGGTTCTGCCTGCTCAAGCGTCAAATGAGCGTTTCTGATGGCCTGTGATGTCTGTTCATCCAATCTGCCCATCTTTAAAAGGCGTGAAGTCAGCGTTCTGGGCAGCGCACACTCTTCTTCTGCCTGCTCTAAAAGCCGTGCTTCGTCCAGAAAAGAAGGCACAACGCGCGTTCTGTTTTCCTCCACAAAACAGCTGGCAGCTTCCACTGCATCCCCCCGGAAAAGGTGCGCATCAATATACTGTTTTCCCAGCATTTTGAAAGCACGCAATCTTCGCGCACCGCAAACAAGTTCATATCTCTGTTCATTCTGCCTGACGACAATCGGCTGCAGCAGCCCATGTCTGGCAATTGAAGCCGCCAGCATGGGAAGCCCTGGATCATCTTCTTCGCTCCGAACATGGCCGCCATATACCTCATCTACGCTCAGCCGGATAAACTCCGTGTTTTCCCGGCTTACAGCCTGTCTGCGCTTCATGCCGTTCAACTCCCCTCATGAAAGACAGTATATGCGCTGTTTCCAGTGTTTGATGATGAATGCGTCAGATAAGTTTTCACGCGACCATCCGGATAAATGGTCACGCATCCCGTTTGATCCGTTCTGTATACCCGTGCTCCCTCTGTTTCAAGGTCTTCTATGACGCGTTTGGTTGGATGTCCGTAGCTGTTTCTTCCCACGCTGATCAGCGCTGTATTCGGAGTTGTTTTCTGAATAAATTCCCGGCTCGTTGCATACTTGCTGCCATGATGAGCCACCTTCAAGATGTCACAGTCCGGCGGATGATCCATTTCGCAATCGGCCGGCAAGTCGCCTGTCCATACTATTTTCTGTGTTCCCATCTGTGTCATCATCACGATCGACCGCTCATTGGAACCCGAAAGCTCCTCTGTCGGAGAAAACACCTCAAAATCTGCCAGCTTTGTCTGAATTGTATCCCCTGCGGCTGCGGTTTCAATCGGAATACCTGTCACCCGCGCCATCTCCAACATATTCGAAACAATCATCCCTGGATTTTCGGCGTTCTCCGGCAATACAATCTTGCCAACCGCTATTTCAGACTTCAAAATAGAAGCCAGCGCCCCTGCATGATCCTGCTCCAGATGCGAAAGAATCACTGCATCTACTTCAAGTCCCTCTGTGCGCAGATATTGAAGAACATCTGTACTGTCCGCCGGGCCGACATCAATCAACACCGCGCTTCTCCCTTTTCTCAGCAGCGCACCATCTCCCTGCCCCACATCCAGCTGCACATATCTGAAGCCTGTATGAAATCTCGGCACATACAGTCCAACAAACAGCACAACCGCACCCATGCACACACGGCTTCTCGCCTTTCCATATCGAATACTGCGGCTCAACAGTGCCAGCACAATCATATACAAAAAGAGCGCAATGCCATACGGTGCAGGCAATCTGCACACCCCAAGCTCCGCTGCTTGCAGGGTGAGCTGCTGCATCATTCCAGTTATTGCTGCCAGCCCTTTTCCCAGAAAACATCCTAAATCCGGCCATACAGTCCCCATCAGCGCACAGGCCATGCCGCCCATCATCAAAAACGGCAAAATCATTGTAGACAGAATGTTCATCGGCAAAGCCAATACAGGCAAGTATCCGCTGTAAAAAAGTTGAATCGGCCACACAGCCAGCTGTGCGCTCAGGCTGGAAGACACTGCCCGATTCATCTTCGGGAACCATGCCTTCATTCTCCCCTCAAGGAGAATCATGCCCAATACCACAAAAAATGAGAACTGAAACGATGGATCAAAAATTATCGCACAGCGCATGTACATCATCACTAGCGCCGATGCAGAAAGAGCGGTCAGTGGATCGTATTTTCTGCCGCGGCATGATGCCAACATGCGCATCATCGCCATAATCAGCGCACGAACCGTTCCCGGCGCCGCGCCCGTCAGCCCTGCATAAAAAAATAGTGCAGAAAACTGAACAAAAAACGACATCCACCGTCCTGCATGCAGTCTTTTAAGGATATGGCGAAACGCCTCTGCCATCAAGCTCATGTGAAGCCCGGATACGGTCAAAAGATGCACGATTCCGGTCATTCTCATGGCATTCACAACCTCGCCATCCATGCCCCAGCGTTCGCCTAACAAAAGTGCCTGAAACACAGGAGCTCCTTGTCCAAACACTTTTTCAAAATGATTAAAACATGCTTCTCGCATCCTGCGAAACATTTCTCTGACAGAAAATTCAGCCTTCCCCTCAGCTTTCCATCCCGGCAAAATATAGCCGGATAATTCGTATCCATCTGCCAGTGCGCGCAGTCTCCTGTTCATTCCGCCCGGATTGCGTTTTTCCCTTTGCTCATACAAACGGCCGATTCCTGCAATTTTCTGTCCCGGCTTTACCTGCTGGCGGGGTGCATCCTTTTCCTCCATCAGCGTCACCAGAACTCTTCGCGATGGAATGGTTCCTGCCTGTACATCTCTTACATAAACACGATTTCCATTTTTAATTTCATCCACTACGCCGGTGAAGTATACTTTTCCATTTGTCGGCCTATCATGGATATTCATTTGCAGGGATGCCATCAGGCAGCCCAGCGCAGCAGCCGCAGCAAGCGCACAAAAAAATGCATTCTTTCGATGTATGCGGCGCAAAACACCCCACACAATCGAAAGAACGCATAGCGCACAGCTCCACACTGTATTGGGTGAAATGATCCAATTGATCACGATACCCGCAAGAAACAGCAGTGTGATGCCCATTAGTTTTCGGCGGACAGGAAAAAGAAACAGCCCTTCGCTTCTTCCTTTCTGCATACATGTACCCTCATCCATCATATGATGGTTTCATTGTACATGTTTTAAGCAGTCAGAAACATATCCAAATCCGTCATTTGTATCCGGAAAGTTATTAACCCTCCTGATTTTGCAGTGCAATACAGCGCTTGAGCCAGTTTCCGCGCAAATAGTACACAATAAACATGATGGATGCCACTGACCAGCTGACCGGATAGCTCATCATAAGCGTACCCAGTTCGTGACGTCTGGGCATGATGGCCATCACCCAGAAAACACGCAGCAGACAGATGCCCGTCAGCGTCATTACTGTCGGAATAAAGGAGT
Organism: Christensenellaceae bacterium; assembly: GCA_020025205.1. Classification (GTDB taxonomy): domain Bacteria; phylum Bacillota; class Clostridia; order Christensenellales; family Aristaeellaceae; genus Ventricola. Next base: position 5,127 of record JAHHSO010000024.1, read on the forward strand.
CGCCAGCTCCACGCATGGCACCAGACAGAATTTCAACGAAAATGTAGGTGATATATGCCGGCGCAATCAGGCGCACCATATATACGCCAATCTCCAGCACGTTCGCGTCATCTGTAAACATGCCCAAAACAGGATGCGCCACCGCAATGGTAAACACGCTCAGCAGGATGGTTGTTACCGCAGAAATCCCCAGACAGACATTAACGCTCTTCTTCATGCGATCATACTGACGCGCGCCAAAGTTCTGCCCAGCGAACGTGGTAATCGCTACGCCGAACGCGCTGATGATCATCCAGTACAGGCCGTCAAGCTTTCCATATGCCGTCCACGCAGCCATAACATCTGTTCCGAATCCATTGACGCCAGCCTGAATGATGATATTAGACAGGGAATACATGACCGACTGCATGCCCGCAGGGAGACCAATCCGAATAATGCGGCTAAGCATATCGCCGTGTATTCTCATTTTAGACAAACGAAGCCTGTACGAATAGGCCGAATGACGAAGCGTTTCAACGACAAGTATCGCGCTGATGAACTGGGAAATTACCGTCGCAATGGCTGCACCGGCCACCCCCAAGTCAAGTCCAAGGACAAACACAATATCCATGACAATGTTCGTCATTGTTGCCGCAATCAGGAACATCAGCGGTCTCCTGGAATCGCCCACTGCCCGCAGAATGCCCGAGCCGATATTATAAATCAGAGACGGGACCATACCGATGAAGTAAATCTGAATATATGGCACTGCATATACCATGACTTCTTCAGGCGTTCCCATCATACGCAGAATGGATTCGTTGAACACAAATCCTAATCCCGTCAAAACCACACCGCTGACAAGAGCCAGTGTGATTGTGCTATGTACAGCGCGCGAAACATCCTGATCACGGCGTGCGCCGAAGAACTGGGAGATAATCACCGATGCGCCCGAAGATACACCCACGAAAAAACCAACCAGAAGGTTGATCAATGTGCCTGTTGTTCCACCAACTGCCGCCAGCGCTTCTTTTCCGACCGCTTTGCCCACGATGATGGCATCTGCTGTATTATAAAGCTGCTGGAAGAATGTCCCCAGCATAATCGGAAAAAAGAACAGAAGCAGCTGTTTCCAGATCACACCTTCTGTAATGCCGTTGACACTTGTTTTTTCCTTGCGCATAAATATCCCCCATATGTCAGTCAAAAAATGTTTTCATGCGTCTTGCCGCCCCGGCGGGCAAGTGCAGCATTCTCTTCACAATCCGTTCGGCTTTTCCCGGCCCGGCCAGCATCTTCATGACGCGTTCCGGCTCAAAGCCATGTGTCTTGTAGCGTTTAAAAAATGCCTTTCGTTTTCTGTGCGGTTTAGGCGCGCATAAAAGTCCCTGATTATATTGCTCCATTTCCGGTGTCTGTTCCACAGGAAAAGCGATCAGGTTCAGCGCTTCAAGCGCCCTTCGGCCTTTTTTTGTATTTGCCGTTACATAAGAAAGCCCGGTATCATCATCTCTGTCTGCGCATACCTTCTCCGCTGCCCACAGGTCAGCCAGTGTGATATCCGACGGATGGTGATCTCCTCGCATCTGCGTGCAGATGTGGCAGGACGGGCGCAGATAGAGATTTTGCAAAAAACCATACAAAAACGGTTCATCCCTCTGTGTGCCCGTGTGTTCCGTTCCATCTTCAAACACAGCAACTGCCGAGAAATTCTTCCACCCCAGACGCTTGTCCCTGAACGTATATGCAGTCACACGCTTTCCGCTTTCTTTTTCCAGCGCTTTCAAATACGATGCAAATACACCGGGCGATGGAACACCGTGGCAGACAATATCCACAGTCAGCAGTTTCTCCGTGTATCTGCCGTTGAGCGCCGCCAGCAGGCCGCTGATTTGGCAGGGTGTTCCCGAAAAAAGCACAGGAATATCCTTTTTCAGCAACGATACCGCATTGCCAATGGCATCCGTTGCATCACTTTGCACATACTTGGAACCGCGCATGCCCGCCAGTTCCGTCTCTTCAAATGCGCCCACATGTTCCACGCGAAGGGTTCCGTCAAACGATGCCCCGAATACCACGCCCCCCTGATCCAGAATGCTTCTGGCCAACGCCGTAAACACACCGCCCGAAGAAGACTTTTTCCGAATCGCCTCATCTTTGTTTTGCATAGCCAGACGCAGCGGGTGGTACTCAGGATACGTGCTGCCAGCCGGGCAGCGCTTTTCGCACAGGTCACAGGAAATACACAGGGTCTGATCCACCTTCGGATAAAGAAACCCTTCTTCATCCGGGCGCATGCTAATAGCCTGTTTCGGGCAAATCACCGCGCATGCGCCGCATCCTGTGCATTCTTCCTTGACGCTTCTGACCGTTTCTCTCATCTTCAATTCCTCATCTTCTGCGACAAAACAGCGCGGATCGTCTCTTCACGTCCCGCTTTGTAATCTGGCAGACGTTTTTCAAGAAACGCCCGCTCATCTGCTTCCCTTTTCATCAATTCATCGTAAGCCGAAGTCAGCTGCACCGCATGCTCCAACTCCTGAGCTGTAATCAAATGCCCTTCTTCACTGCCGAACAAATCACGCGCAATGCCTCTGGCTTTGACAGAATATCCAATCACAAGCGTAGGCACAGCCGTGGAATATGCCGCAATGGAAGCATGGGTGCGCGCCGTCACCAACGCACGCAGCCGCTTTATGTATCCCTTGTACTGCACCGCATTGAGCGTTCCGGGCAGGAGTAAAACACGTTCTTCTTCTGCAAAGCGTTCCTTGATTCTGCCAAGTGCATCCAAGTCATTGTCATGCGGCCATGTGACATGCGGCACAAGTGCCACAGCGCAGTCGCTTGTCTTCAAAATATGTTCAACAAGCGCACAGAACGCCTCAAGTGCCGCTGTCTTATCCTTCGCGCAGTTTAACACCAGCGGGCTGACATTCAGTCCAATGGTATTTCCTTCCCTCCACCCTTGAGGAAGCGGCAGTTCCTCTGCCTCAAGAAAGAATGCCGGATCACAGAATGTGCGCACGGGCAGTCCCTTTTTTCGCATAGCATCCGCTGTGATGGATTCGCGTGCAACAATTAAATCGTATGCACGAAGATCCTCCAGCAGCTGGCCTTGAAGTCTTTCCGGATCAACGGAGCATCCCCAAAGCACAATCGGCCTGCCCTTTTGATGCAGACGGCTATTGATGACCGCCATGTGCTCCTGCGGCTGATAGCAATACGTATCCCCTCCGATGGACAGACAAACATCACAGCGGCTGCCCGCCTGAATGACAGGATGATATTTCCGCGCCACTTCGTGCTCACGCGGCATGCCGAGCCTGAAGCCAACCGAATTGATGAGTCTGTGAATGCTGTACGGAGAAATGGTGCTTGACAGAATCTTGTGAACATCTGGAAGACCGACCGTCTTATCATACTCGGGCTGATCGGAGGACGCCAGCACCTGCGCGCCTGCTGCCGAAAACAATGCAGAAGTCGTGCGCACAAGTGCCTCGCAGCCGCGGTTCTCGCAGCCTGAGTGGTTATAAAGCAAAACTTTCATCGCCTGATCCCCCATTTCTTTCCTGTCATTTTTTCTCTCACACGCAAAAGGGTATACAGCTGAGGGAATCTTCCCTTCACAACCGCGCGATAGATTCGTTTGTCCTTTTCCGGGATGCGCGCTTCATCCACGCCATCCAGAACGAGCGGGCGAATCCGATCATTGAACCGCGCCATGCTTGCCTGAATGCCGCGTTCTTTCTCATCGATCCAGACGCAGCTTTGTAAAAAGTCACGGAAATATAATTCTTTCACGCCTTCATGCAAAAGAATGTCGCTCATGCTTTTGAGCATCGGCTGGTGGGCTTCGCTGTATGCTTCAATGCTGGCCATTGCGGAATGGCTGTGAACACGGTAAACATACGTTCTGTCCGAAATATGCACAACGCGGCGCACGCGCAGATAAAGCCGCAAATTGAGAAGCGCATCTTCCCCAATGCGCACATGTTCATCCAGCCTCGGGCCGTTTTCAAACAACTCGCGTACATACAGCTTATTCCAGATATTGTTGTAAATCCTGTGCATGTGGATAATCTCACGCACAATTTCAGACGGCTGCTGCACAACCGGCGGCAGATCCACCGGCACGCGGCACCCTGTCTTCTCATCAAAAATCGTGTGATTGGCAGAGATAATCTGCGCACCCGTTCGAATGGCTGCCTGATACAGCGTGGCCAGCCCGTCCTCTTCCAGCACGTCGTCCGCATCCATAAACGTGATATAGCGTCCTTGAGCCAAAGAAATGCCCAGATTTCGCGCCGAAGACACGCCGCCATTCTGCACATGAACAACCTGTGCACGCGGCTCTTTCTGCACAAATGCATCCAGAATTGCCCCCGTTGCATCCGTCGAACCATCATCAATAAAAATCATCTGAATCAGCTGTGACTTCTGCACCATGAGACTTTCCAGACAGATTTTCAAATAACGCTCTGCATTGTAGCAGGGCACAATCACACTGATCTCGTACTTCGGATTCATGGTTTTCCTCCCGTCAGGGCAAAAAGTAAGACAGACACGGCAGCATCCGCAGCGCCAGAGCATATACTTTCTGCTTCACACAAAGGCGCGACACATCCACGCCGCCCGTCACACGCCGGACAATCTCCCTGTTAAACGCAAGCGCCGCCCGAAATCGCCCGCGATCTTTGCGGAGTATGCGCAGATAGATATCAATATGCGCACGAAAAAGCTCCGTTTCAAGCCCGTACTTCTGAATAAAACACGTTATGCCATAGAGCATCGGCTTGCTCTTGGCATACACATCAGAAAACGCAGCTGTCATGGCTGAATTTCCTCCGCATTCATATACATACAAAGGAATATCCGTCATTTTCCATGCTTTAGCTGCAAAAAAAGCTTCGAGATTAAACAGCACATCTTCCCCGATTCTGATATCAGGCGGCACAAGCAGACCCTTTTCCCGAACAAAATCCGCTCTGTACAGTTTATCCCACATCGTATTGAGCGCACTGTCCCCGCGAATCAGGCTTTCCAACACGGTCTGTCTGCCCCCATCCGCGCAGACAATCTTTTCTTCTCTTCCTTCTTCGTCCAGATGATGCATCCTGTGCGCCGCGCATAGAATATCTTCCTTGCCCGTGTTCAAGGACAACAGTGTTTCCATCATTTCAGGCATCGGGCAATCATCCGCATCGACAAACGCCAGCCACTCTCCCTGAGCAGCTGCCATTCCCGCGTTTCTTGCACGCGATACGCCTCCATTGGCCTGATGAATCACGCTGATTCGTCTATCCTGTAAGGCCAGCATATCAAGCAGTTTCCCCGTTTCGTCCAAAGACCCATCGTCAACTGCAATCAATTCCCAGTCTTCAAATGTCTGCGCCTGTATGCTTTGAACCGTGCGCGCCACACTGCTCTGGCAGTTATAGCACGGCATAATAACGGATATCTTCATTGCCTTGGCCTTTCCCTGTCCGCGCGCAGCGCTGCCGCTGCTTCATTCAGCTTTCGTCCGGCAGTCTGCAGCACCCAGAAAAACGGATACACCGCTGCATACCTGTGCCTTAATCGCAGCAGCAGGCGGCCATACGCCGTCATTTTTTTTGTATCAGGATTTTTTAAATCCATCATCGGCTCCACTTTTTCCATGTATGCCTTTTGCACATAGCGCACACCGCCGTCTTTGTACAAATGAAGCACCGCACTGTCAAAAAACGGCGCATAATAGTATTCCATCAGCCCGCGCCTTTCCAGCATATCCCGCATGGCACACAGCCATGGACGGTGCGCATCAAATATACTTCCTGTCTGTCTGCCCGTTGCAGACTGTGCATGCGTGCGATACTGATAAACAACGCGGTTCACGTAACAGATTCCGTTCCCTGCAAGAACCGCTTCCAGATTGAACAGCGCGTCTTCCGACATCGAAACGCCTTCCATAAGCCGCAGATGTTCGCGTTCAATGAGCGTCCGGCGAATCAGCTTGCCGCACATGATATTGAGGACAGAATCCCCTTCAATCAGTCGAAGTGCTGCTGCCCGCTGCATCTTTTCTCTTTTTCCAGCCCACCAGCGCGACTGAGGCCACACAACTTCTGTTTTTCCTGTTTCATCAAACGTCTCATGCGCTGCTGTCACCACATCTGCCGACGCAGATGCTAAAAGCACCTCCAGCGCATCCGGGGGCAGCCTGTCATCACAGTCTACAAAGGTGACCCATTCGCCAGACGCATGGTCAAGCCCCACATTCCGCGCAGCACTAACCCCTCTGTTTTCCTGCTTAAGCACCTGAATACGGCTGTCGGCGCGAGCATACTTCTCCGCAATTTCTGCCGATTTGTCCTTTGACCCGTCATCTATAACGATGACCTCCAGATCTGTCATGGTCTGTGCCAGCACGGATTCCAAACATTCCGACAGATAGCGCGCCCCATTGTAACAGGGCAGAATGACGCTGACTTTCACGCCTTCTCCTCCTGTCTGTCAATAAGTGCCGCCGCGCCGCGCACATTTCCATGCAGCCAGCGCCACGCAAACATTCTTGCGCGCACCTGCGTTCGAATCCCTTTGCCCGTTCTGAGCGTATAAAGAAGCAGCGGCATGGGGCCAAGAAGCGCACGCAGCAGGCTGCGCATCGTCTCATTTTCAGCCATTTCCGTCATAGCGTCATACACGTCTTCCATGCTGGGGTCCAGCCGAATGCCCTTGCCGATCAGCTTGTCGTAGCACAGGACGGGGAGCACATCACGCAGCACCTTATCCTTGCCGCATTCCCGCACATACTCGCACAGGCGCACACTCAAGTTCATCAGCCTGCGGCACAGCTTCGGCTTTTTCATTGCCATAAGCGAATCGCCGCGCTGTACATAGTAGACATACGGCTTTTGAAGCGCTGCAATCACTTGAACATGCATCAAGTACATGGCTGAAAAGAGCGTATCTTCTGCAAACACTTCATCGTTAGGTGCAAACCGGAGATGATTGTCTTCTATGACATCCCGGCGATACAGCCGGCACCACGCCTCCTGTCCATGTTTATACGGCATCCAGTATTTATAAAAATAGCGATCAAGCCCGAATTCATCAACATCTATGATTTCATCTTCAATAGGCAGATATGGCTCTTTTTCTATCCCGTCTTCAACAAGCCTGTAATTATAAATCACCAGCTCTGCTCCATTCTCATCAGCGGCTCGCACCGTATCTTGAAGGAGCGTCTTTTCCACATAATCATCCGAATCAACGAACGCCACATATTTGCCTCTTGCTGCATCAAGGCCTGCGTTCCTCGCCGAGGATAAGCCGCCGTTTTCTTTATGTACCAATCGAATGCGCGAATCTTTTGCAGCATACGCTTTCATAATCGCCGGGCAGTTATCTCGTGTGCCATCGTCTACAAGGATCAGCTCAAAGTCTGAAAATGTTTGTTCCAGAATACTGTCCAGGCAGCGCGCAAGATACGCTTCCACCTGATAGACCGGCACAATGACGCTGACACAGCACATACATTCTTCCTCCCGTCTTTCCCCCGACAGCCGCGCTGTCAGCAATCTTTCGTCTCATCCAATCACCGATTTTTGCTCATTTCAAGCAAAAAAAATGTCAAATTCCACACCCGGTTTCATTATATCATAAAACGATTTGTGCGGCTATATTTTTTTGCTTTTCAGTTCTTTCCATCCGCGCATGGCTGGGCAGCATTTTCTGCAGTTATCCTAAAGATATAAAAAAATCCTCTTTCCGCCCAAAAAACGAAAAGAGGAGATCGTTTAGCCCACTTCCGGCTGCTCAACGCTGTTGTTCAGCACGTCCATGGAAGAGATCATTGCCTGTACGGAAGCATCAATCTGTTCCTCACCAAGCTTCTGAGGATAGACCGCCTGATACACCAGTGTACTGCTGCCCACCTTGACCATCACCAGCGTTACGCGAAGCGGCTCAAACCCTTCTTCTGCGCTGTTGAGTCGAACGCCATCTGCCGGCAAACCGCCAATCTTCAGGTCGTCCAGTGTCTGTACATCCGTTGCCAACGACCACTCACTAAAGATCAGATCATTCAGTGTCATATCAAAATCGCTGTAGCGCAAAAGCTGAACATATGCGCCGCCGCTGAGCTGATACGTCTGAACGAAATCTCCATCGTCAAAGACAACATTCTCGATCATCCGCATATCTTCCGGCAAATTCACCAGAAGCAGGGGACCGTCTATATTCTCCGCCGACGCACCCGCCGCCAATGCAAAAAGCAGCAATCCAATCGCCAGCGTTTTGATCCAAATTTTCATTTAGTTATCTCCTCCGGGGAACAGCCGTGCTGTTCCATTTCATGCATGAAATACTTGTTCCACCCTCCCGGAAAGCGCATTGCTCTTTCCAGAGAAGTTATTATAGCATCAAAACCGTCTTTCGTCAAACCTCCCCTTTTTCTTTCCATCAGGCCGTGCTATAATAAGGTATTCCAATTTGCGTTAAGAGGTCTTACATGAAGAATATTCTGCTGATTGCCACAGGCGGTACAATCGCCAGCCAGCCGACAGGCAGCGGCCTTGCGCCGCAGCTGCTGGCAGAAGACATCCTTTTGTGCGTGCCGGCGCTTCGCGGCCTGTGCCATATTGATGCCATGCAGCTGATGAACATCGATTCTACAAACATGTCCCCGATTTGCTGGCTTACCCTGGCCAGCTGCCTGCGCGAACAGTATGAGCGATATGACGGTTTTGTCATCACGCACGGAACGGATACAATGGCCTATACCGCCTGCGCCCTGTCCTATCTCATTCAGAACAGTTCAAAACCCATCATTCTCACCGGTTCTCAAAAATCCATCTATTTGCAGGATACGGATGCCCGCCGCAATCTTTACGACGCTTTCATAGCGGCTCAGGATCATCTGCTCTGCGGTGTTCATATCGTTTTTGACAGCCGCGTCATCTGCGGAACACGCGCCCGCAAAATGCGCACAAAATCTTTAAATGCTTTTTCCAGCATCGATTATCCGGATATTGCGCTTCTGCGCGACGGACGCATTCTGCATTATATTCGCGAAACCAAGCCTGTCACGCCGCCCATATTCTATGATCAGCTGAACCCACGTGTGTTTGTGCTTCGCTTAATCCCCGGAATGAATCCCGAAGTGCTTCGCCTGCTCTCTGACAGTTTCGATGCACTGGTGATCGAAGGGTTTGGCGTCGGAGGTCTGCCCTGCTACGAACAGGAGGATTTTCTGTCCGCCGTTTCTGCGTGGGCCAGCGCCGGAAAGCCCATTGTAATCACCACACAAGTGCCGCATGAAGGCAGCGATCTGGCCGTTTATCAAGTCGGTGCTCGCGCCGCTGCGCAGCCAGGCATCCTGCAGGCGTACACGATGACTGTTGAAAGCGTTGTCACGAAGCTCATGTGGATTCTCCCTCAAACGCACGATCTTGAGAAAATCAAACAGCTGTTTTATACCCCTGTTGCCCATGATCTGCTGCTGTTTGAAGGAGACGAATAATAAAAAAATCTCCGCAGCTTCACGCAGACAATTCCTCAATATAATAGACAATAAAAAACCTCCTGTTGCAGAGTAAAGAAGCGAAACATCTACAACAGGAGGTTTTAATTTGTCCTAAACCAGTGTGAAAATAGAACGGTTTGTCTCTGAAATTATCCGTTTTCCATTTCGTCTAGGCTTATTCTTTCCAAAGTCCGCGCAAAAGTGCAATTTCCTGAGCATATCCATTCAATTCATTCGGAGTTTCCAATTCAAACGGCAAACCGCGCAATACCGGATGATTGATGAGCCGGGTCATTGCTTCCAAACCAATGCTGCCCTGACCGATTTTCTCATGCCTGTCCTTTCGGCTGCCCAGAACGTTTTTGCTGTCATTCAGGTGAACCATGCGCAGACGATCTAAACCGATGATACGGTCAAATTCTTCCAATACATCGTCCAGACGGTTGACTATATCATATCCGGCATCAAACACATGGCACGTATCCAAGCATACCCCGAGCCGATCTCCTGCTTTCGCTTTCTCCATAATGGCGCGCAGCTCTTCAAAATTGCGGCCAACTTCGCTTCCTTTTCCCGCCATTGTTTCCAACAACACCGGCGTGCGGATATCCGGCGTATAGACTTCATCCAGCATCTGCACAATCAACCGAATGCCTGCCTCCGCCCCCTGCTTCACATGACTGCCGGGATGAAAATTCAGCATGACATCATCCAGATAATCAAGACGCTCCAAATCCTCGCGCATCGTGCGCATGGCAAATTCACGAACAGATGAATCGCCCGAAGCAGCATTGAGCGTATACGGAGCATGCGCCAGAATCGGGGCAAAATGATGCTCTTTTCTGAATAAATTGAGTGCTTCTGCGTCAGCTGCATCAAAAGGCTTGACGCTGCCGCCACGCGGGTTGCGTGTAAAAAATTGAAAAGTATCTGCCCCAAGCGTGCATGCCTGCTTTCCCATCGCAAGATAGCCATTTGAACAGGACAGGTGACAGCCAATATGAAGCATATTTTTCCCCTTTACTGATCCGCTTTCAGCACTTCAATTGCCTTTTGCAGCTGGGCATCCTTGTCGTGCGGCAGATTGTTGATGCCATATCGCGTCACGGCATCCTTGTCCAGTTCAACAGTCACATCCGGTTCAATGCCCACTTCATGGATGCACTCGCCGTCAGGCGTATAATAACGCGCCGTCGTCACTTTCATGCCGCTGCCATCCGGGAACTCCATCGCGCTCTGCACAACGCCCTTGCCGAACGTCTTCTCGCCCACGAGGATACCTGCATCATAATCGCGAATTGCACCAGCCAGAATCTCCGATGCACTCGCGCTGAAGCCGTTGACAAGCACCGCCATCGGCACATCGTAATACTCGTTGTCGATCTTCTGTTCAACCACATTTCCCTGCTTGTCGCGCATGGACACAACAACGCCTTCCGGCAGGATCAAATCAGCCATTGCAACGCAGGCATCCAGCAGTCCGCCTCCATTGTTGCGCAGATCGATAATCATACCGCTGACATTTGCCTGTTCAAATGTTTCCAGAGCCTGCTTGAATCCATCGTAAGCATCGCCCAGAAAATCGTAAATGATCACGTAGCCGATATTATCTTCCAGAATTTCGTATTCAACGTAGTTGATGTTGACTGCTTCGCGCACTACATGAAAGTCAACACTCTCAAGATCTCGCATCACCGTAATCTTGACCGTTTCTCCCGGCTTTCCGCGCATGACATTGACTGCTTCCTGCATTTCGTAAGCAGAGTAATAGACATCATTCACATAAGCAATCTTGTCTCCCGCTTTAATGCCAGCCTTCTCAGCAGGGCTGTCCTTAAAAACACGCGTCACCGTAATCAGCTTGTCTTCGGGATCCGCCAGAAGCTGGCAGCCAATCCCCTCATACTCGCCATCGGTCTCTTCGTTGAACTTTTCCATTTCCTTCTTGGTAAAGTACATGCTGTAAACATCGCCAATGCCCGCCATCAATCCAACAGCAGCACCGTCAAGCATTTCTTCCTTATCAACGTCTTCATAATAATATGTCTCAACAAGCTGCATCAGCGTATCCAGTTTCTGATACTGCATGAGGCGATTATATTCTTCGCGAGAGATTGTGACATCGTCCTCCTGCGGGCGAAGCATTTGCATAAAAGAAGCCTGGGCAGGCAGAGCTGCCGAAATTAAAATCATGCTGAGTATCAGCGCCAAAGTGTGCTTCACTTGATTCAACAATTCCTTTCTATTTAAAAATAGCCGACCAGAATATGGCCGGCAAAATGCATGAAGTGCCACCCATACAGAAATTTCTTCATCTCTTCCGTATGACTGGCCTATACGCCGACAGATCGGCTGAAATCAATAGACGGGGCGCGGCTTATCCTTGCCGCTCTTGCCAAGCAGGAGCATCATTTTAAATGTCACAGCATCGTCAAACTTACGCAAATCCAATCCAGTCTGGCGCTGCACCTTGTCCAGACGATACACCAGCGTGTTGCGATGGATATACAGCTGACGGGCAGTATCTGAGAGGTTCAAATCCTTAGCAAAGAACATCTCAATAGTATGAAGCATCTCATCATTGAACAAACGCGCTGTTTTGCGGTTGAACAGAATGCCATGATAACGCGTGCCCATTTCACGCGGGATATCCATGAGGAAACGTTCCAGCACCAGGCTGCGGTATGCATAAATATGCTGTTCCGTCAGGAAAATACGGCCCACTTCAACTGCACGGCGGGATTCACGATAGCTCTCCCCGATCTCCGGGAAGGTTTTCTTCGGCTCGCCAATGCCTACAACACAGCCCTTGCCCGCTTCATCCAGCAGGGTCTGTTCAATCGCCTCTGCCAGCTGACACAATTCGTCAAAGGACTCTACATTCTCCATGCTCTTCAAGAAGACAACCGTGTGCCTATCCATTTCGACCAACAGATCTCCGCCGGCACGCGGCACAAGCTCTTCAAGCATGTTAAAGGCAGTTTCCGTCTCAGTCTGCAAAATCTGGAAGGTCATGACGCAGCGATCGCGGTTCATTTCAATCTGATGCTCATGTGCCAGCGCTTCAAGCTCAGAACCCGTCAGTTCTTCGCGAAGCACACGGCGATACACATCATAACGGCTCTGAATCGGGGCCTCGCCGCGGCCCATAGACTGAACCATTGCGCCCGCAAGCACAATACAGTCATGTGTTGCCGCTCCCTGTGCATCCGCACACAGAATCAGTTCCGGCGTAATGCCAATCATGAGGAAAGTTTTTCCTTCAAAGGCAACCGGCATACCTGGCTCCATAAATTCAGGCAGGTTAATCTTTCCACGGTTTTCTTCAGGGAGCAGAACGCGTCCCTCCGTATCCAACAGCCAAAGCGGCTGCATCAGACGTGCGAGAACCTGCTGAATCTGATTTAAAAATCGCTTTTCAGGAATCATCGTTCTTTCTCCTTTCGCGTATACAAGCGCATCCAATCGGATACAGAATATTATACCGCATCAATCGTCAAAAATCCATATGTTTTAAAAAATATCTCCGGTTAATTAGCACAAATTGACGTATTTTTATTGAAATTATACAAAAAACGCCTGCACCATAAAGATGCAGGCGCTCAAAACGCTTAGCGATTCAGAATGCTGACTTCAGTATCCTTGTCAAAGAAGTGCAGACGGTTCGTTTCAAAGGCAACCTTGACCGTGTCGCCAGCACGGGACGTGCTGCGCGGATCAACGCGGGCAACCACGTTGCCCTCTTTGCCGCCAGTCTTCATATAGAGATAGGTTTCAGAACCCATCAGTTCCACCACGTCAACCTTGGCTTCAACCAGGTTATTGTCTGCGACGGAGAGGAAGCGCTCTTCGTCATGGATGTTCTCCGGACGAATACCCATGACAACTTCCTTGCCGATATAGCTTTCATCAACCAGTTTGCGGATCTTCGCATCCGGTACTCGAATGGCATTTCCGCCGAACTCAGCCCAAACACCATCGTCTCTCTTGACAAGCTTGGCATCAAAGAAGTTCATCTGCGGGCTGCCAATGAAGGAACCGACAAACAGGTTGGTCGGGTAATCATACAGATTCTGCGGGGTATCAACCTGCTGAATGAAGCCATCCTTCATGACGACAATGCGCGTACCCATGGTCATCGCTTCGGTCTGGTCATGCGTAACATAGATGAAGGTGGTCTGCAAACGCTGATGCAGCTTGGTAATCTCTGTACGCATCTGCACACGGAGCTTGGCGTCCAGGTTTGAAAGCGGTTCATCCATCAGGAAAACTTTCGGGTCACGAACAATTGCGCGTCCCAGTGCAACGCGCTGACGCTGACCGCCAGACAAGGCCTTTGGCTTTCTGTTGAGCAGCTGCTCAATAGAAAGAATCTTTGCAGCCTCGCGAACAAGTTTGTCAATTTCATCCTTGGGCTTCTTGCGAAGCTTCAGACCAAATGCCATATTGTCATACACGGTCATGTGCGGATACAGCGCATAGTTCTGGAACACCATTGCGATATCGCGATCCTTCGGCGCCACATCGTTGACCAGACGATCCCCGATATAAAGTTCACCCTCGGAAATTTCTTCAAGACCCGCAACCATGCGGAGTGTGGTGGACTTGCCGCAGCCAGACGGACCAACCAGAACAATAAACTCCTTGTCTTCAATGTCAAGGCAGAAATCAGAAACAGCGGTTACGTTGCCAGAATAGATCTTATAAATGTGATTGAGTTTCAAGCTTGCCATGGTAAATCTCCTTTCATTCGAACCCTCTTGTTCATCCCCAGTGCTGATTCAGTCGTTCTTCAGCACCTTTTTCTGGTTTTAATTATACGGTTTTCAATAACATATTTCAATTGATTAACCTCACAAAAAAATCTTCCTTTTCCTCTTCATCTCCATCATTTCTATCCACTAATCTCTTCTTGTTTTTCTTGATTTTGTTCAGTTATTCGAAATTATTTCTTCCATTCTTTGAATTTCTCCTGTTTAACTGTATTTTCTTCATTTTTGTTCATATCTTTCATTTTATATATTTCCTTTTTACTGATTTCTATTTATCTAAATGTCGATTCTTTTCCCTTATTTCCCCTTTTTAATCGCAATTCGTGCATATTTTTCAACATGTTTTTGAATGTAACCGCCAATATTCATGCACTTTTTTATCCATTGATTCTTTCTTCAAGAAATCTCCATATTTTTGCCGAAGTAATCGCAAATCAATTTCTTGTGCATCTTGCACATGTACACAATTCCATAAATCTGCACAAGTACTTTTTCATTCCATATAGAAAAAATAGCATGTGTGTGCATGCTATGATTGATTTTTTTCTATATCCTTTCTTTCGTATTCAGTTTTCCATATTTTCAACTCGAATCATCCCGATGTCCAGTCCCTTTACACAGCCTAATGCTCGCTGCATAGCAGCTTCAGATGCATGCGTTGTCAAAAAAGCGGCGCGCTCATTGTTTGTGCCAGTTTTCACTTCTGTCGCAATTCCTACGTTTTCAGACCGAAGAGCTTCCATCACCCGCGGCACTTGTTCTTTTTTTGCCGCAACAAAGTACACGCTCTGCCAATTTTTATCCGTCTGTTTCACCTCATCCTGAACAGCAGGCAGTTCATGACGCTTGGCCTTTGCTGCCTGAATCAAATCGGATACCAACGCACTGGCCGTAGGCATATCCCCCGCTCCGCGTCCATAAAACATCATTTCTCCACAAGCGTGTCCATTGACATAGACCGCGTTGAATGCGTCATTTACGCTTGCAAGCGGATGATTTCGGGGAACAAACGTCGGATGGACACGTGCCTGTATCTTTCCATTCGTATTCTTGGCGATACCCAGAAGTTTAATTGTCAGCCCGAAAGCCTGCCCAAGTTGCACATCCTCCGGCGACACAGCTGTGATTCCTTCTGTGTACACCTGTTCAACCGGCACATGGCGGTGAAACGCCAGCGTCGAAAGGATCGACAGCTTATACGCCGCGTCATGTCCTTCGACATCTGCCGTCGGATCAGGTTCTGCCAGCCCCATCTTCTGCGCATCCGACAAAACTTCAGCGTAAGATGTCCCTTCTGTACTCATGCGGCTCAAAATATAATTCGTCGTTCCGTTAATAATGCCCATGACCGATGTAATACGGTTCGCCTGCAGAGAATTCGTCAGCGCGCGAATAATCGGAACTGCACCGCAGACGCTCGCTTCATAATACAAACCGCCCGCATGTGCGCGTGCAGCGTTCAATATTTCGCTCCAATGCGTGGCCAGCGCCATTTTATTGGCAGTCACAACCGTTTTTCCATTTTCAAGAGCATATTTCATATAGGAAGCTGCCGGTTCTTCTCCATTCATAAATTCCATTATAATGGATATTTCTGGATCATCCAGCACATCCGAAGCACAGCTTGTCAAAAGCTCTTGCGGCACGGGACGCTTTTTATCAAGAGAATGCACAAGAATTTTACGCACTTCAAACGAGACGCCTTCATTTTTATCAATTTCTCCGGCTTGTGTTTCCAAAAGTCTGTAAACACCGCATCCAATATTGCCGCAGCCGAGAAATCCAATTCCGATCTTTTCCATGCACATCCTCCTCTTCCTACAAAACACCTTGTGCCGTTTTCTAAAAGCCGCAATTCAGAACGCACAATTGCTTACAGGTTCTTTTCGTAAATCAGCCGCAGGCCCGTCAGGGTCAAATCAGGATTGATGACATCAATCACATTCGAATTGTCTTTTACCAAATGTGCCATGCCGCCGGTGGCTATTACCTTAATCTCGCTGCCGCCCATTTCCCGCTTCATCTTGCTGACAATCTTCTCCACTGAACCGATGTATCCATACAGGACACCGGATTGGAGATTTGAAACCGTCGTGCGGCCAATAATCTCTTCCGGCAATACCAACTCAATCGATGGCAGTTTAGCCGTTCCCGTTGCAAGCGCACGGTTCATCATCCGCAGACCGGGGCCAATGGCACCGCCTAAAAATTCCCGACGATCGGACACCACACCATACGTGGTTGCCGTACCAAAATCAATAAAAATCGACGGGCCGCCATACAGCGCAGATACCGCAACAGCATTTGCTATGCGGTCGCTCCCCAATTCTCGCGGATTTTCATACTTGATATTCAATCCTGTCTTCATGCCTGGAACCAGAAGCCGAGGCTCAATATGGAAGTAATCCCTGCACATATGCTCAATTGTATAGTTAATTGACGGAACAACCGAGGAAATCATAATGCCTTCAACATCTTCCATTCGCAGCCCATGATAACGAAACAGATCAATCATGATAATCCCATATTGATCTGATGTCATCGTCGTATCTGTTGCGCACCGCCAACGCTTAACCAGCCTGCTGCCATCAAACACTGCGGCCTTAACATTTGTATTTCCTATATCCATTACAAAAATCATTTCTGTTTTCCCCTTTGTTTCCATATGTGCTTATCGTCTGGCTATCATCCTGCCAAACGCCTTATCCAATGCAATCACTACAACCGGTGCAATGAGCGTTGCAACGATTATCTCTGGAATACCGTTTGTCACACCCATCACTGCGATGCCTGCAGCAACGCCATGCTGAGCGATTGCTTCTGGAATGCCCACTCCTGACACAAGTCTTTCAGCGATTTTTTGTCCATCCAGAACCGCAATCATTCCCATCACCATGCCAGTATGCAGCGCCGTTCCCAGTATGCTGGCCGAAACACAAGAAATCTCTCTACTTTTTTTGCATTTCCGTGTCAAATGTTCCGCCGCTTTGGCAATGCCGTACACACATAATGGAAACAGTATGCGCGGCAGCACCGAAACAAGCGGATTCATAAAAAACGGCGCAAAAAAAGACGTTCCCGAAAAGCTTCCAATCAAGCTCTGAGTACCAAATATCAGTCCAGTTAAAACACCGGACTCCCAGCCAAGAGCCAGTGTTGCAATAATGACTGGAATATGCATGGTCGTTGCCGTCAAAAATGGGGTTGTAATAAATCCAAGCGGTGTGCTAGCCATTACAAGTGTAACAGCCATCATCAAAGCAGTTCCAGTCATCCATTGAAGGGAGTATTTCCGTGTCTGTGTGTAATTCATTTTTCCTCCGTTCGAGTTCCATCTGGATACCCGACTAGTCTTTGCCGTCCATCGACGGCGTTGTTTTTTCTCTCCTTCGTGGTCTGCTCTGTATTCAGCAGCAGCCCGAATCGGATTTATTTTATCAAAAAGATTTTGACTTTTCAACTAAAAGCGTTTGTTTTTATTGTTTTTCTGCCTTTCCTGACAAAAACAGGTTGACATACCGTCGATCTTCAACTATAATATTTTGCGTTCGCGGGAATGGCGGAATTGGCAGACGCGCTAGATTCAGGTTCTAGTGCTCGCAAGAGCATGCAGGTTCAAGTCCTGTTTCCCGCACCAAAGCAATATAATCCGAGCTTTTTTCTGGTCAGAGAAGGGTTCGGATTATTTTTATTCCTCAAACGGTATGAGCTGACCGGGCAGGCTCCTCAGAAAATGAAAACAGGGAAATCAGGCAATAGATTGCAGAAATCATTGACAATCGATCCTTTTCGGACTTCTGCGGAATAGACCCCGGCAATCAGGTTCCGGATGGGATATGTTGGGGCGCTTCCGTAATTTGCTGATGAAAAAACAGCTGTTTTCAAGCGGTAAAGCTCCTGACTGATTGAGGATTGATTCTGAAAAAAAGGAGCAATCGCGGCGTTGCACAAAGAGTCCGCTTCTCAAAAATTCAGGGCGCATAAAAGTTAAAAATTCCAGAAAAAACCAAGGAGAAGCCTTGATTTCCTGCTGGAATTTTTTCATCAATGTATTGCCATTTTCGCCAATGGCGTAGACAATCCTGCTTCCAATGTTCACGGTTAATATAGAAGCAAACTATAAAACACAGATAAAGACAGCAGTCCCGACGCTGCTCCGTACAGCAAGTGGGAAAAAATGTAGAAAATTTCACATTCGTATGATACAATATCATCAAGTGAATAAGCAACAAATCGGAAGCTGCACAGATGAAGTTGTAATCAGCTTGGAATATGTAGAAAGCAGGATCATAGAATGAATATTTTATACATTTTTCTACAGTGTACATGGGGATTTTTACAGAGTCTTTTGGGAGGAATCCAATTTCTTTTCCATATCAGAGAGAAACACTTTTTTTATCATGGTGCAGTGGTTACAATATGGAAAATAAAGTCAAGCGTTTCTCTGGGGATGTTTGTGTTTGTTACGGACGAGCCATATTTTTATGAGAAATTAAAAGATGCTTATAGCATGGATGAATTGGCACAAAGATTATTAATACACGAATATGGACATACCATTCAGTCACTGATACTCGGACCGTTGTATTTGATTGTAATAGGGATTCCTTCTACGCTTTGGGGATTTTTGCCAAATACTAACAAAAAACGAAAGGAACAGCAGATTTCTTATTTTTCTTTCTTTACAGAAAAGTGGGCAAATCGTCTTGGAGAAAAGGTTACAAAAGAAAAATCAATGGAACAACTGGTAATTGATTAAATCACTTTCCATTTTCTGGGCAGATTGCAAATCCAGTCGAGCCAGTCAGCGGCAAGTAAATGGACTTTGCCCACCGCTGACAGCCCCGCCTATCTTTGCTGACAGGTAACCAAGAGAGCCAAGAGCTTGCCTAATAGCAAAAGCGCTTCAAAGGCCGCATCAACAATCAGTCGGGAATTGAACCGCAGTAAAAAGAAGAATCCCACTATTCCCCCAGTGGCTTATTTCTTAAAGATGAATGGTCACCCGAACAGATTGAAAACAGATTCGCGCTTGAAAACAATACAGCGCAAGTCAGCTATCGGATAGTGTATCGGGAAATCTATTCGGGGAAACTGGAGATTGAAAAATTATCTCATGGTCAGCGCAGCACGGCAAGACATCTTCGGCATCGCAGAAAAACGAGACATGCAAACAAAAGGAAGAAACTCGCGGGTCAATTAAAATCATCCATGCTATCGAGGAAAGACCAGAAGAAGCCAATCAGCGAACCGTTCTGGGATATTGGAAAGCAGATCCTGTTGCTGGAATGACGGGTTCTTTTTGTCTGATTGCGCTGACGGAGCGTCGCTCACGTTTCCTTTTTTAAGAGAATCCCGAAGAAAAGCGACTGGTTAAAGACGGGATTGTTGGCCTGCTCCAATTCCTACCGGACAGCCGGGCACTCTCCGTAACTCCAGATAGAGGAATTTGCATGCCGCGAACAGGCGGCGGAAGCAATGAAGGGGATGCCTTTCTACTTTCCGAAACCTCATGCGTCCCGGGAGAGTGGTACCAATAAAAACACAAACGGCCTGATCCGTGAGTATTGCCCAAAGTCTGATGATCTGAATACCTTTGACGACAACTATTTCCAGATAATCGCTGACGAGTTCAATCGAAGACCCCGCAAATGCTTGGAATCGAAAACGCCCTATGAGTTTTTCTTCGACGAAGTGTTGCACTTGACTTGACAAACAAGGTCTTTGAAAAATGCTGCCTTTTTACAATTTAGGGTTTGATTTTCATTAGCAGGTTTTTTATTTGGCAAAATCGGGATTTTGCTGTCCGCTCAGACGGCAGAAATTTTCGTTGGCAGCTTTTGACAGAACCTCCGGCGTGACGCCGCGCAGAGCCGCGGCAAAGGCGACATCCTTTTGAAGAACGGCGCTCAGGCTTTCGGTTTTCACATCGCCAATGGCCCAGCGCACGGCCTCCATGCCGTCGGTTTCAAACAGAATCCGATTCTGCGGGACGCTCTTTGCAACGGCCTGCACGCTTTCGCTGATGGTGACATCCGGGCCGATGGTGAAGTAGCAGTCCTTCCGTGCAAGAAAGCGGGGAAGGACATCGACCGGGCCGCTGTACCAGTGGATGATTACGGGAAGGTTGGGGTAATCAGAAAGAATATCAGCAATCAGTCCTTCACAGCCCTTTGTGTGCAGCACGACGGGCTTTTTGAACGTCTGTGCCCAGTCGAGCTGACGGATGAACGCCTTTTTCTGAATATCCATCGGCACATCGCACCAGACGGAATCCAAACCGATTTCCCCGATGACCGGCACTTTTTCGATGAAGGGCCGCATGGCTTCCACGTCATATTGGCTGGAATACCACGGGTGCAGGCCCGATGTCACGCAGAGCACGGGAAATTCGCGAGCGAGCTCAAACGCCTTTTCTGCCTGCTCCGGCGTGCCGGAGGACAGCATGGTGAGGACGCTCTGTGCCTGCCGGATGGCGCATTCCTTCCGGTCGCCGTGGGCGTGTGCATCAAAAACGATCATAACGTCCCCCCTTTGATACATTTATAAATGTCCGAACGCAGGGCGCCCTGCGCAAACAGCCAGTCGCGGGAGCGGTTTTTCTCTGCGACTTCAAATGTGCGCACCACATGCGCGGGGCGGCCGCCCAAAACGATGATTTTATCGGAAAGGTAGATGGCCTCATCGACATCGTGGGTGACCAGCAGCGCCGTGCGGGAGAGGCGGGTGCGCATGGAGAGCAGCCAGTCCTGCATATCGCCGCGGGAGATGACATCCAGCGCGCCGAACGGCTCGTCCAGCAGGAGCACATCGGCTTTGCACAGCGCCGTGCGCAGGAAGGCCGCGCGCTGGCGCATGCCGCCGGAAAGACTGCACGGGTACATGTTTTCGCAGCCGGCCAGGCCGAAGGCTTCAAAGCTGGCCAGCGCTTCTTCCTTTGCTTTTTCAAGGGTGCCGTGTATTTTGCCATACAGGCAGACGTTGTCCAGAATGGTCTTCCAGTCGAAGAGCAAGTCATTCTGAGGCATATAAGCAAAGTGGGAAGAAATGCCGGAAATCGGCTGGCCGTCCACCAGCATTTCACCCACCTCGGGCTTCAAAACGCCGGACAGCAGGTTCAGAATGGTGGATTTGCCGCAGCCAGAGGTACCGAGAATGCTGACAAAGGATTGCGGCTCCACCTGAAAGTGCAGATTTTCCAGAACGCGCCTGCCGTCATAGCTGAAGGCCAGATTGCGAACCTCTACTTTGGGCGTCATTTGGAAGCCTCGGGCAGAAATTCGTTGGTGTAGCAGTCGGCTGCCGGAATTTCCTTGTCGATGACGCCGTACTCGCACAGGAAGCTGGTGTAGTTATCCCACACGGAATCCTTCATTTCGCCCCAGCGGTCGGCATCCTCGCTGTAACGGGCAGAGAGAAACTGCTGGGAGAGGATCAGCATCTCCAGATCGTAGTCCGGCGCATACTTCTGCAGCAGAGCCGCGCTCTCTTCGGGATGGGCGATGGCGTATTCATAGCCGCGGGTAGTGGCTGCGAGAAACACACGGACGACCTCCGGCTTCTTTTCGATCATGTTGTTGCTGGTGATGATGACGGGGGTGTAGTAATCCAGACGCTCATCCAGCTGGCGGACTTCCATATAGTTGATGGGGAAATCCGCCAGCTTGCATTTCACGTTGTCCCAGCCTTCGAAGAACCACATGATGTCGGCTTTATCCTTGAGCGCGCTGAAGCCGGAACCATCGGAAATGACCATGTTCAGCTTGCTGAAGTCCGCGCCGGTGCTGGTCATCAGAGCCTTGAGCACGGCTTCTTCACCGGGGCCGCCCCAGCCTGCGTAGGTTTTGCCTTCAAAATCCGCCGGGGACTGGATGTTCTTGTCGGCGTAAGTGGCAAAGCCGGAGGTGTTGTGCTGAATGATGGCGGCGATGGCTTTGATGGGCAGCGGATCTGCGCTGGACAGGGCCATCGTCACATCTTCCTGATAGCTGATGCCGAAATCGCCCTTGCCTACGGCGACGAGCGTGGCGGTTGCGCCTTCGGTCGGCTCGATGATCTTCACATTCAGACCGGCTTCCTCGTAGTAGCCCTGGTCAAGCGCCACATACATACCGGTGTGGTTCGTGTTGGCTATATAGTCCAGAATGACGGTGACATCCTCTGCGGCCAGCGCGGTGGAGACCAGCAGAAGGAGGGAGACGAACACGATGACAAGCTTTTTCATTTTACAAGGCTCCTTTTCTTTTCTTTCAGGTAGGGGGCACCCAATATCTGCATCAGCCGGATGAGCCCGTTCATCATGAGGCTCAACAGGATAATCACCAGCACGCAGGCGAAAACCTTGTCCAGCATGTAGCCGTTTTTTACTCTGAGCAGGTAATAGCCCAGACCTTTCTGTGAGGCAATCCATTCACCAACGACCGCGCCGCTGATGCTGTACGTGGCCGAAACCTTTAGGCCGGACAGGAGCGACGGGAACGCAGCGGGAATTTTCGCCAGGGTGTAAATCTGCGTCCTGCGTGCGCCGTAGAACAGAAGCAGATTCTGGTAGGCGGGGCTGACCTGCGCCATGCCGTCTGTGAAGCTGACGGCAATGGGAAAGAAGCACATCAGCACCACCGTCAGAATTTTGGGCGCAAGGCCGAAGCCCAGGTAGATGATGAAGATCGGCGCCAGCACGATCATCGGCACGGTCTGCGTGACAACGAGCACCGGGTAGATGCTCTGCTTGAAGGCCGGAAACGCATCCATCAGCACGCCCAGAATTAACGCGAAGACGAGCGCGATGCCCATCCCCGCCAGTGCTTCCGCGACGGTGACCAGAGCATGCTGGCCAAGTGTCGGCGCATCGTGAATCAGAGCCGCAATCATCTGCGTGGGGGCAGGCAGCACGTAGAGCGGAATGGAAAACAGCCGCACACAGAGCTCCCACAGGATAAGGAGACCAAGCGTTGTGAAAAGCGGCAGCGATTTTTTCAGAGTGATTCCCTCCTTTGTATTTGGGCAAAATAAAAGACCAAAACGGGGACGACAAAAGCCCCATTTCGGTCCTTATATCTCCCTGCGCTGGCATTACCCATATCAGGTTCAAAGGGTCGAAGCTCAAGCTTCCTCTCAGCCCGTCGAACGGACTCCCCGTTTATGAAACTGTTCTGATTATAGTCGATCAGCCGGTTATTGTCAACTTATTCCGTTGCATATGCACGCAGATGATGACATCAACGCCGCAGAATGAGAAACTCCAGAAATAAAGGCAGATCCAGCTGAATAAAATGTCAGCCGTAATACTGTTTTCTAACAAGACCACCCCATATAATTGAGAATGTGGTATAATGTAATGGGCGATGAAAAATGACAAAAGCATACGAAATATCCGAGAGGCAGCAGCTGAAAATAGAAGCAGCCCGAAAGAAGAACCGAAATAAAAACATAAAAAAAAGGCTGTATGTTCTTGTCATGCGAGCGGAAGGCAAAAGCTTGGAAGAAATCGCAGAAA
>JAHHSO010000025.1 GCA_020025205.1 Christensenellaceae bacterium
GCTCCCAGATGTGCGCTGACAAACAATCCCGCCAGCACAAAGCCTGCCAGAATCAGCCCGGCCGCCCAAAGCACAAATGTCACGCCAAACCGCTGAAAGGCAGATTTTTCCTTTTCCATCCGCTGCCCCTTTCCGATTTTGTAACTACTGTCATTTTACAAAAGCCGGCACGATTTGTCAACAGCGCAAAAAAGCAGCACCTCTTCCTTTCGGGAGAGATGCCGCTGTGTTTTTAATCATTTATTCGGGTAATCTTTGCGCCAAGGCTGTTGAGCTTCGTTTCCAGATGCTCATATCCGCGGTCAATGAAATGCGTATTGTAGATTTCTGTTGTGCCCTGCGCCATGAGCCCCGCAATGACAAGCGCTGCACCCGCGCGAAGGTCGGTCGCCTCAACCGCCGCGCCGTGCAGCTGCGGCACGCCTTCAATCACGGCAGTCTGTTCAAAAATCCTAACCCGCGCCCCCATGCGCTCCATCTCTGCCAGATGGCGGAAACGCGACTCAAAGATGTTCTCCACCACGGTGGATGTGCCCGTTGCCGTGCAAAGAAGTGCGCTCATCGGCTGCTGAAGATCAGTCGGAAATCCAGGATACACCTGTGTTTTAAATGTAATCGCGCGATGTGCGCCGATGGAACGCACGCGAATAGCATCATCCCGTTCGTCCACGCGCGCCCCCATTTCCAGCAGCTTGGCCGTCAGAGCCTCCATATGCGTTGGAATACAGCCGCAGATGGTCACATCGCCATGCGTTGCGGCGGCCGCAATCATCAGCGTGCCCGTTTCAATCTGATCCGGAATGACGGCATACGGGCGGCGGCTTATCAGCTGCTGTACGCCGCGCACGCGAATCACGTCCGTGCCTGCGCCTTTGACACGGCAGCCCATAGAGTTGAGGAAGTTCGCCACATCGACGATATGCGGCTCCTTTGCCGCGTTATAGATGGTAGTTGTCCCCTGTGCCCGGGAAGCGGCCAGCATGACATTGATCGTGCCGCCGACTGTCACCATGTCCATGAATACCTCGCTGCCGACAAGACCGTCTGCCTGCGCAAAAACCATGCCGCGGGACGTGTCGATGTTCGCGCCAAGCGCACGCATGCCCTTGATGTGCTGATCAATCGGACGCCGCCCAATGTCGCAGCCGCCGGGCAGCGGCACCTGCGCACGGCCAAAGCGGGCAAGCAAAGCACCGATGTAATAAGAAGAAGCGCGCATTCTGCGGGACAAGTCCAGGGAAACATCCGTCCTGTTGATCGTTCTGGAGTCCACCTGCATGACGCCTTCATCCGGGCACCAGTCCACCTTTGCCCCCAGATAGCGCAGCATTTCCACCGAAACCGCAACGTCTTCGATATTAGGCAGGTTCTCAATCGTGCAGGGTGTCTCACTGAGGATGGATGCTGCAATGATGGCAACTGCGGTATTTTTTCCACCGCTGACGCGGACGGTTCCCTCCAGCCGCTGCCCACCTGTGATGAGCATTCGTTCTTCTGCCATGCATTTCCTCCTTGGGGCACACACATATGCCCTGCATACTTAGTCTTTATATTATACACATTGACTCTTATTTTGACAAGTGGGCACAGGGTTTCCGTGCCGAAAGCCAGGCTGTTTTTTTCTTTCGATGTGCTTTTTTCCAAGCCGCTTCTCTCGTTTTTTTCTCAAAACTTCTTTTTATTTTCCATCCCAAAAGTCCTTTTTCAACAAAATATGCATAAAAATGGAAAACTTTGTTTTTTTGGGATGAATTCGCCTCGCTGTTGCGTTTATATGATATAATCAAACTGTTCGAAAAAGATCTCTCCGCCGGAAACACGGCGGATTTTTAGGAGGGCCGTGCCCATGACCCATTCATGGTATCAGGTGGCCTCCATGAGTTTCGGCTACCTGAGTGCTGCAATTATCGCAGCAATTGTTCTGTTTGCCATTAAAAAAGAACTGTCGGACTGTGCGCTCTGGCGGCGCGTCCGGCGCAATCTGCCTCATCCCGGCGCGGCAGGCGTGCTGTCTGTCATGTCCGGAGGAAAACGCTCTGCGCGCGGGCAGGAAATTTCCGTCCCTTATGAGGGGACAATGGGCTCTGCATACAGCTGCGATGTCTGTCTCCCTGCCCGCAGGCTCCACATGCGTTCTGCTTTCTTCTGGATGGAAGGCGCTGAAATGCATCTGGTTCCTCTGCACAACGACGGCTTTCTCGCCGATGATGTGCCGGTTGATCCGGGCGATGAAGCCATTCTGAGAGACGGTGCCGTTCTGTGCGCGGGTGATCTCAAACTGGCGTTCCATCTGTGCGGCAGCTTATGCGAAAAGCCCGATGAACCTTATGTCACAACCGCCCGGCGCGGCAAAGCACACGAAGGCCGCGGTGAAGGTCTGGGTGCACCCGGCCGCGGTGAAATACGGCGCGAAAAGAAACTGAAAGCACAGAAGATAGAACACAGGACACGGAGGTAAAGGCATGGGGGAAACCTACACGGCGCGTCCAGCGCGAAGGCAGGACGCACCGAAAAAGCCTGCTTCTTCAAAGCCAGCGGAGAAGACAGCTCAGCGTCCGGCGCCCCGTCCCAAACGGCCCGCCCAACGCAAAACCATCGAAAAAGCATCTGCAAAAAAAGAACCGCCCTTCAAAAAGGCGGCTGTGCCGGCGAAAAAAAATGTGCCGCCCAAAAGACAAAAACCGGATACTGATAGGCAGTATAAAAAAATACAAAAGGCGCAAAAAGTGGATGCTGCCATTGCGCTGGATAGGCGGCGCGCCGTCAGCCGCAGCGGCGGTACAGCCATTGCCGCCATTTCCTTTCTGACTGCTGTTTTTGAAATTCTCGGCCTGATGCTCTGCGCGTTCAAGGCAGAAGGAACCATCGATCACCAGGCGCTTTTCATGGCCATGATGCTGGCTCCGCTTGGACTTTGTTCCTCCGTTCTTTTTCCGCGTTTTCTGCACATTGATGCGCTCGTCATGGCGCTTACCAACTTTTTGTGCGGCGTAGGCATTGTAGTTTTGTACACCGTCTCGCCTTACTACGGCATCCGGCAGGCCGGTTTCTACCTCATCGGGCTGCTTTTCATGATTGCCATGAGTGAAATGGTTTTCAGGATCAAGCGGTTTCGGGGGCTGACATGGCTGGCCATGTTTCTTGGCATTGGTGCGCTGATCCTGCCGCTCGCATTTGGCGAATGGCAGTTTGGCGCAAAGAACTGGGTTAAAATTCCGGGGCTTGGTTCCTTCCAGCCCAGCGAGCTGGTCAAGCTCTCGCTGGTTCTCGTTCTGGCCTACTATTTCAGCACCCACAGAACCATCTTCCAGATGATGCCCGCGCTGATTTTTGCAGCGGCCTGTCTGCTGCTTCTGATGCTTCAGCGTGACCTGGGCACCGCCCTCATTTACTACCTGACCACCCTTGTTCTGTTCTATGTTGCCTGCGGCAACATGCCTTTGACGCTCATCGGTGCAGGCGGCGGCATAGGCGCTGCCATGCTTGGCTATAAAATGTTCGCCCATGTCAAAGTGCGCGTTGCCATGTGGCGCAACCCGTGGAGCGACCCCACCAACAAGGGCTATCAGATCATTCAGGCCCTTCTGGCAATCGGTTCCGGCGGCTTGTTTGGCGTCGGCCTCGGTCAGGGAACCCCTGAAAAGATCCCCGCCTATTATACAGACTTCATCTTCGCCGTTATCTGTGAACAGCTGGGACAGATATTCGGCGTGCTGCTGCTGGTCGTATATGTGCTGCTCATCCTGCGCGGCGTAACGGTCGTCTCTCGCGCGCGGCGTTCGTTCTCCATGCTGCTGGGATGCGGCGTTTTGACCATGCTTGGCATACAGACGTTCATGATCGTGGCCGGTGTCATCAAGCTCATCCCGCTGACAGGCGTGACCATGCCTTTCCTCAGCTACGGCGGTTCGTCGCTCATCTCCTGCATGGCGATGATCGGGATTCTGCATGGAGCAAGCGCCCGCGCACAGGATCACCTTGAAGAAGATATTTTCAGCACATAAGGGAGGCGGTTTTATCAAAGTCATCAAGAGGCGCATGCGCTTTCTGACCATCCTCCTTCTGCTGCTCTTTGCGCTGACGGCGGCTTACTTTTGTTATTCCGTGTATTTCTACGGCGGGCGCTGGGTGGCCAACCCCTACAACCCCCGCATCAACAATCAAAAGCAGCATGTCCTGATGGGCACGCTTACCGACAGAACGGGCACTGTTCTTGCCTGCTCGGACGAGGATGGTGTCCGACATTACAGCAACCGCCCCGAAACACGCCGGGCAGTCTGTCAGGTTGTGGGCGACCCCGGAGGCAAGGTTTCCACCGGCGTGGAGACATTCCATGCCCAATATATGCTCGGCTTCAAATCCAGCCTGTTTGAGCGTCTGGGCGACGCTTTCTTTGGCAGAACACAGCGCGGCGACGATGTGCAGCTCACCATTTCGGAAAGTCTTTCCCGATATATCAGCGCGGAATTTCCCAAAGACAAGCGCGGCGCAGTGGTCGTGCTCAACTATCAGACGGGCGAAATTCTTTCCATGGTATCCATGCCGCAGTTTGATCCCATGGACATGGAAGACGCGCTTGCCGATCAGGAAGCCGGCGCGCTGATCAACCGCGCGACACAGGGGCTGTATCCCCCCGGTTCAACATTCAAAATTGTGACAATGGCCTCAGCGCTTCAAAACCTGCCGGATCTGAACAGCTTCATGTTTGACTGCACGGGCTACTATCCGGTCGGAAGTTTCTCTGTCACAGAGAGCAGTGCACATGGGCTGCAAACTCTGTCCGATGCATTTGCACATTCGTGCAACACGACTTTTGCCGCGCTCTCGCAGGAACTGGGATACACAATGCTCGGTGAAACAGCCGAACAGATGGGCTTCAATGAGAATTTCATGTTTTCTGATCTCATCGTCTATAACTCCAGCTATCCCATCGACCATCTCAGCCCAGATGATCTGGCATGGTCATCCGTTGGACAGGGTCGTGTTCTGGCGACCCCCATGCACATGGCGCTCATCGCTTCTGCAATCGCCAATAACGGCGTTCTATGCGAACCGCGCCTTCTGCAAAAAATTACCACTCCTCAAGGCGGCGAACGCAGCCTGCCTTCAAGCCGAACAGGCAAGCGCATTCTGCCCGAACAGATTTCCGCCCGCCTGGAACAGGAGATGATCCGCGTAGTGAAGGATGGCACAGGCAAGCGTGCCGCGCTCTCCAATGGCTATGTTGTCGCCGGAAAAACCGGCTCCGCCGAGGTCAGCAATGACAAGATGATCCCGCCTCATGCGTGGTTCGTCGGATATATTACCAATGACAACGCGCCTTACGCAGTCTGCGTGCTCGTAGAAAACGGCGGAAGCGGCGGAAAGGTTGCCGCGCCGCTGGCCCGCAAGGCGCTTCAAAAAGCAATCAACCTGGGCCTTTGAGCTCAAAAATAAGGAGGCTTTCCCATGCGTAAACTGTTTGTCTGCCTTGCTGCCGTGATGCTCTGTGTTGTGCTGGCAGCAGGCGCGTCGGCTGCGGGCGTGACACTCCGCACATTCACTCCCTTCGCGGACATGGACTTTTCCGCGCAATCCTATATGGATCTGATCACCTCGTGGGAAACAGAAACAGGCAATGTCGTTGAAGATTTCTCCGGCCTTCAGGATGAAGCATATATGGAGCAGCTGCGCACCATGATTGATTCGGGCGAAGCTGATATTGTGATCGTTCCTGCCGGGCTTGGGCTCTCCGGCCTTGTCCCCGTGGAAGAGCTGCTTGCCGCTGCGCCGGACTGCGGCGCGCGTCGTTTCCCCTCCATTGCAGACGGTACGCCCATTCGCCTCAACTGGGAAGCGCTCTATGTGAACAAAGACGTGCTGGATGCAAACGGCCTGAGTGTTCCTCAGACGTTTGACGAGCTTGTTGCCGTCTGTGCTGCACTCTCCCAGAAGGGCATCCTTCCCGTCGCCAACGCCCTGTGTGAATGGTCAGAAATCGTACTGGACTGCGCTGCATTCTTGGGCGCACCAGAACAGCAGTATGGACAGGCCGCTTCTCTGGACGGCGCCAAGAACGTTTTGACCACGCTCACGCAGGTCGGCGCATTCGGTTCCGATCCCTGGAACATGGAAGACCTGGATGCCGAAGCCGCATTTCTGTCCGGTCAGGCGGCCATGCGATTTGACGCCTATTCCCTTGCCCAAACCATCCCCGCTGAACGTCACGCCAGCACCCTCGTCATCCAGCCATCGGGGAAGGATGGCCAGCCGCGCACTGCCATCGTCGGCACGCCGTCCTTTGTTCTGTCCATGACACAATCGTGTTTTGACGATCCTGCCCGCCGTGAGGCTGCGCTTTCCCTGTTTAAAACGCTCAACGTACATGCAGCAGACTTCTCTACCCATGCCACGGGCAGCCTGGGCGAAAGCATTGCGCGTCTGACCACCTCGGCTGCAAACTGCACGGGTCTGCTGTACGACATGAACGCCGATGGTTTTGACAGCTGGTCCGAAAGCGTCATCGCCTCGCTGATGAGCATTCAGTCCGGCGCGATGCAGTAAGACATGAAACTAAAGAACGCATTCAAACAGACTCACACAATGCAGATCATAAAGGGAGAGGATCGAACAAAGCGATCCTCTCCCTTTTATATTTTAAACTGCTCCATCCATTCGGCCTTATCAGCTTATCTCATAGCAAATTTTCTGTGTTTCAAAACAGGGCTTGCCGTATGCAGCCAATCCGCAAGCCTCATAAAACTTTCCAGCCCTGCCATTGCCTGTAAACACCCCAAGTATTCCCTTTGTATATCCAGCATCTTTTAATATCCTTCAATATCCGTGTTTGGGTTCCATCCCCTTTTCTCCGGTTGTCTTGCAGGCTGTGGATACAAATGCGTTCCGCATCATTCGGCATATCATTATCCCGCCAGGCGATACAGTCAGGCGCGCCGTTTGCTTTCAAAATATAGTCCCATATACTCTTGCAGCAATCGCCAGGAATATCTCCAAAAGCAGCCGTGCGGCTCTCCGTCTGTATGTATGCCAGATGAATCCGCCTGTGCTTTTCTCATGATACAATTCCCCCTGCATCCCCATTCTGTAGATGCCGATTGATTTACAGCCTCTGCAAACGCCGGAGACAGACTCTGCCTCTTGATCTCTCTGCACTTGATTGCTGAAATCTTTTAAAAAGCGCTTCTTGGCGGGGAATTTTCAAAGCACGATGCGGCTCTGCTTCCAAATCAGTATTTTTTGCGCTCGTCAACGGCCTTTTCGTAGCATTTTTCAACCTTCGTGACAAAGCCTTCCGTGCTGAACGGTTTGGCATACTCGGCTGCATGTGCTGCAATCTCTCTGCCTTCTCGCCCGAACGCACGAATCAGCGCCGCCAGAAGCGCTTCGTCATCTTCCCCGGAAAGAATGCCGCTGACACCGTTTTGCACTACACCATTCAGGCAGGGATCATCGACCGCGCAGACGCATAAGCCCGATGCCATCGCTTCCACATAGGTAAGCCCCTGCGTTTCTGAATGAGACGCGCTGCAAAAGACATCCCCCATGGCATAATACTGGTCAATATGTTCCCACGGTTTGGGGCCGGTCAGCGTGACTGCTTCCTCAACGCCGGCTTCCCTTGCCATGAGCATCAGCTCCTCCTTCATGGGGCCCTCCCCGACGATGACAAAGCGCACATCCGGGCAGGCCTCATGCAGTTTGGGGAACACGCGCATAACCTGCTCCAGATTCTTCTCCTTGGCAATGCGCCCGATGTTGAGCAGCACCCGCTCTCCAGGCTTCACGCCGCACTCCTGCCGAATCCTCTGGCGTTCCTGCTCGCTGTGTTTTTCCGGCGCAAAGCGCTCTATATCCATGCCGCTGGGGATAATGTCGATGGGCGCTTCCACACCGTATTTGCGCAGAAGATCCAGCGTCTTTCCTGTCGGCGTAATCACGCGGTCCACCCGGTTGCACCACCACTGAGAGTATCGGCGGGTGATCTTGCGAACGGCCTCGTCCCCTACACCGTGGGTCAAATAGTAGGTGTAATCCTCCCATGCGGTATGATAAGTATGCACAACCGCGCAGCCAATGCTCTTGGCGACATGCAGGCCAAAGTGACCCATCACGAATTCGCTGTGTGTGTGCACAACATCAAAATCCATCTTTTCCGCTTCCCAGCGTGCAAACAGCGTTGGGAACGCCACATTGCGATCTTTGAGCGCAATAAACGGCGCAGACGGCAGATAGTGGTAGTTTGCATTTTGGATCTTTTCGCTCCCCTTGCACTTGGGGGCAAAGACATGCACCTCATGGCCGCGCCTTGTCAATTCCTGAGCCAGAGTCAGGCAGGATGTCGCCACCCCGTTGATCTCCGGATAAAATGTATCTGAAAACAAGCCGATCTTCATGGTCAGCGTACTCCCCCTGTATTCCGATTGAATGCGCCAAAGCGGCACCTTTTTTCATCTCCTTCCCTGCATTATATCATACTTGCGGCCTGTAGGCTATACTCTTGCTTGCAAACCGTTTTTTGCCTGCGTACAAAATATGAAATTCATTTGCTTTGTGTTGCAAAACTCCTGTGATTGTGGTAGCATAAGAGCGTAGAAATGCTTTAAAAGGCGTCTTCATTTTCATTCCTGACAAGCGGGTCAAAACTCTTCCGCTGGTCTTCCATAATATTCAGATTGTAAAGGGGCTGTCTTTTGCAGCTCCTTTTTGAAAGAGAGGGATTTATTTTGCTCAGAGAGCTTGCGACCATTGCTTCTGTCGCCCTCCCCGTCAACGAACGCTGGGCGCTCCGGCGCTGCCGCTACGCACCCGACAGTTCCAGCAAAGGCAGAGTCTGCATCGCCACGGGCATCCATGGCGACGAAATGATGGGGCAATTCATCATCTATCACATTGCCCGGCGCATCCGCCAAAATCCGAACGCTCTTCTTGGCACGGTGGACCTCTATCCCATGCTCAACCCGCTTGGTTTGGACGTGCTTGAACGCACCGTCCCCACCGGCACGCAGCTGGATATGAATCGTTCTTTTCCAGGAAGGCCCAAAGGCACAACGCTTGAGAGCATGTGCGACAGCATCATGCAGGACATGATGGGGTCTGACCTCGTTTTGGACATCCACGCCAGCTCACAGCACAAGAGCGAAATGTATGAGGTGCGCATCAGCTCCTCCGCCTGCAGCCAGCTTGTGCCCAAGGCGCACGCGCTTTGTCCAGACATCATCTGGACGCTTGAAGACCGCAGCACGTTCTCCTCGTCTCTGGTCGGTGCGTTGACCGAAGCCGGCACGGATGCCATGGTCATCGAAATGGACGAGCAGTATCACCCCGAAGCAGCCGAAAAGGTTATAGAAGGCATCTTCTGTAAGCTCAAGGAAATGGGCCTCTGGGCAGGCGACGCGCGCCGCCTGCCCACGGAAGACATTCCTACCGTCCTTTCCGCCGAACAGATCTGCCGCGTTCCCTGTGAACAGCCGGGCATCTATGTGCCGGAAACGCTCATCGGCACGCACGTCAAAGCCGGGCAGGTGCTGGGGGAAATCATCGATGCTCTGGCCGGTGCCCCGCGAGAAACGATCACCGCCCCATGCGATGGCCTGATCTTCAGCCAGCGCAACTACTCCGCAGTCTATCCGGGTACGCTGATCGCGCGTATCAGAAAGGAACAGGCATGAAAAAAGACATATTGTTCACCGTGCCGTCTTACTTCAGAGACGACATGCACATTGTCGCCTATCGCTTCGGCAAGGGCGAAAAGAGCTGCGCTGTGGTCGGTGCCCTGCGCGGTGATGAAGTTCAGCAGCTCTATGTCTGCGCGCGCCTTGTCTCCTATCTGCGCGATGTTGAACGCGATGGCGGCATTCAGGAAGGCAGGAGCGTCATGATCATTCCAACCGCCATCGGCGCGTCAATGAACGTGGAAGAACGTCTCTGGGCTCCGGAAGACATGGACATCAACCGCCGCTTTCCCGGCAGCGCAACCGGCGCAACTTCCGAACGCATCGCAAACGCCATTCTTGAGCGCGTCCAGCTCTACCGCTATGGCGTACAGCTCACCAGCTTCTATCAGCCCGGTTCCTTCATCCCTCATGTTCGCCTGATGGATACCGGCCGCCAGAACCCCGAGCTTGGATGTGATTTCGGCCTGCCCTATGTCTATGTGCGCAAACCACGCCCATATGACAAGGCCGCCCTCAATTATAACTGGCAGCTCTCCGGCACACAGGCATTCTCCCTTTATGCCGGGAAAACCAACGAAGTGGACGAAACGTCTGCTGAGCAAAGCTTTCTGGCCATTGTCCGGTTTCTGAACGGCCGCGGCATTATCCGCAGCGAAATTCTGCCTGCCCACCCTTCTTCCATCATTTCTTCCGAAGACCTGATCCCCGTGCACACCAAAAACGCGGGGCTTCTGCGCCGCGTGAAGTTTGCGGGGGCGCATGTCCGCCGCGGTGAGCAGCTGGCTTTCATCCTCAATCCTCTTGACGGATCCGTGCGCGAGGTGCTCAAAGCACCCGTCACCGGCACGGTCTTCTTCATGGAGAACGGCCCGTTCATCGTGGAGCAGACCCCTGCTTTCTATATGCTGGCGGGATCGTAACATGAGTGCTGAAAGAAACAAGCATTTCACGCGCACGCTTTTGTCCATTGCCGTGCCAGTGACGCTTCAAAACCTTCTGTTTTCATCCTTCACGCTGATCGATACGCTGATGATCGGCGCTCTGGGCGACCTGCCCCTGGCAGCAGTCGGCATGGCCGGCAAATGGACATGGTTTTTGACCATCGTGTTTTTCGGCTTTTCCAGCGGTGCATCTGTATTCATCTCCCAATATTTTGGTGCAGGCGATGTGCCCGGCATTCACCGCACATACGGCCTGATGATGCTTGGCACACAGGCTGCGTCCGCTCTGTTCATGACAGCGGCGCTGTGCTGCCCGGAAAAGATTCTCGGACTCTTTTCCTCCGATGCACAAGTCATCACGCTGGGCGCCTCTTATCTGCGCATCATGGCACTGAGTTATCCTGTTCAGGCGCTTGCCAAGGGAGGCGGCACCCTGCTGGAAAGCACGCAGCGCGTCTACATTCCATTCATCGGTGCGCTTTGCTCCGTCGGTGTCAATGTGACGCTCAACGCTGTTTTAATCTTCGGCCTGCTGGGTTTTCCCGCGCTTGGCGTCAAAGGCGCCGCCATCGCCTCTGTCATCGCGGCGGCTGCCAATGCGCTGGTCATCTACAGTCTGGGTCTGTCCCGCAAAACGCTGCTTCGCACCAAGCTGTCCGCGCTCGTGCAGTTCGATCTGCCGTTCATCCGCAATTTCGTGCGTGTAAGCCTGCCTGCCGCGCTCAACGAAACCACATGGGCGCTGGGAAACCTGCTGTACAGCTCGATCTACGGCCATATGGGCACAGCAGCTTACGCCTCCATTACGGTTGTTCGCTCCATTGAGGATCTGTCAAGCGTTGCCGTCATGGGGCTGTGTTCCTCCTGTGCGGTCATGATCGGCGGCTATATCGGAAGGGATGATTGGAACACCGCAAAGCTCTGTGCCAAACGCCACTTGCAGATGGTCATTCTATTCTGCCTGACAATGGGCTCTCTGGTCTATTTGACACGGGTTCCGCTTCTGTCGCTATTCGGCGTCTCTCAGGCTGTGTGCGAGGATGCCATAGCCTCTCTGATCGTCTACGCGCTGTGCATGACCATTCATAACATTCCAGCGATTCTGGTCATGGGCGTGTTCCGCTCCGGCGGTGACACGCGCTTCGGCCTCATCGTAGACTGCATCACCCTGTATCTGATCGGTCTTCCTCTGACTGCTTACGCCGGTCTGTCGCTGCATCTGAGCGTTCCTTTGACCTACCTGGTCATGATTCTCTCTGAGGATATCGTCAAATGCGCCGTCTATCTGCATCACCTGCGCACCGGCAAGTGGATCAAGCCCATCATTCATTCAACCTGACAAGGAGTTTTATCTATGTCCAATCCAACCTTTGAAGAGCAGACCGTTTCAGAGCGCGGTGCGCTCCGCGAATTTGCCTCTTTCTATAAGCCGCATATCGGCCTTTTCACGCTGGATATGCTCTGTGCGCTGTTCATTTCCCTTGTGGATATCAGCTTTCCCGTCGTCACCCGCAAGGTGCTTTACGACTTCATCCCCAATCAGGCTGTTCGTACATTCACCATCTTCATGTTCTGTATGCTCATCGCGTTCATCCTGCGCTCCGGTGCGCAGTGGCTGGTGGCTTACCTTGGGCACTTCATGGGCGTGAAGATCGAAGCAGACATGCGCACAGCCGTGTTTAACCACATGCAGAAGCTGGGCTTCAGCTTCTATGACAAAAACCGTACCGGCCACCTGATGAGCCGTGTGACCACAGATCTGTTTGACATCACCGAACTTGCACATCACGGCCCGGAAGATCTTTTTATCTCCCTGGTCACATTGACCGGTTCGTTCATCGTCCTGTGGAACATCCAGAAAAAGCTGGCTCTTGTTCTGATGATCGCCGTGCCTGTGATTGTCATCTTTGTCGCACTGCGCCGCCAGAAAATCATGCGCGCTTCCCGCGATGTCAAGCGTCAAACAGCAGGAATCAACGCAGAAATCGAAAGCTCCATTTCCGGCATCCGCGTTTCCAAAGCCTTCGGCAATGAGCAGGAAGAAATCAACAAGTTTTCCCGCTCCACCGATCAGTATGTCGAAGCCAAGCGTGCCTACTACAAGGTGATGGCAGGTTTCTTTTCCGGCACAGATCTGATGATGAATCTGATGAGCCTTGCTGTCATCTGTGCAGGCAGCTACCTCATCATGCGTGATCAGATGGACGTGGCCACACTGGTAACGTTCAACATGTATGTTGCCAGTGTGCAGACGCCCATCCGCAAGCTGACCATGTTCACCGAGCAGTTCACTCAGGGCATGGCAGGCTTCCAGCGCTTCCGTGCCGTCATGCATGAGCGCCCCGACATTGAAGACGCACCCGATGCCGTTCATCTGAACGATGTAAAAGGCGACATTGCCTTCCATGATGTCACATTCACCTATGACAAGGAGAAGGGCAACGTCCTTTCTCACATCAATCTGCACATTCAGCCCGGCAAAATGCTGGCGCTTGTCGGCCCATCCGGCGGCGGCAAATCGACGCTCTGCCAGCTGATCCCGCGCTTCTACGAAGCAACCAGCGGCACCATCACGCTGGACGGAACGGATATCCGAAGCATTCTGCTGGCTGATCTCCGGGGCAGCATCGGCATTGTCCAGCAGGATGTGTTCCTGTTCGCGGGCACGATTCTGGACAATATCCGCTATGGCCGTCCCAATGCCACGATGGACGAGGTGATCGCCGCTGCAAAACTCGCTGAGATTCACGATGACATCGTGAACATGCCGGATGGCTATAATACGGTCGTTGGCGAGCGCGGCATCATGCTCTCCGGCGGCCAGAAGCAGCGTGTCTCTATCGCGCGCATCTTCCTCAAGAATCCGCGCATTCTGATTCTGGACGAGGCCACCAGTGCTTTGGACACCGCAACCGAGCGTCGTATTCAGGCGGCATTTGACCGCCTAGCCAAGGGGCGCACAACACTCGTCATCGCACACCGCCTGTCCACCATTAAGAACGCAGATGAAATCGTCGTCATTGGCGATCAGGGCATTCTGGAACGCGGCACTCACGCCGAGCTGATCAAAAAGGGCGGCCTGTATGCAGAACTGGCTGCATCTTCCAAACTCACTGCCGAATGACGCAAAGGTGCTGTACAAAAACTCATTTTTCCGGGAACTCATCCATTCAATTCCAGCAGGAAATCAAGGCGTGTCCCTGATTCCTGCTGGAATTTTTAACTTGTATGGCAGCCTGAATTCTTGAGAAGAGGTGTTTTTGTACAGCCCCTTTTTTTATTTGCTCTTCCTGCATATCCATGCTATACTGTCCTCATATTTATCACAGGAGGCTGATTGCATGAAATCCATTTGGGTTCTTTTCCTGACGCTCGTTCTTCTTCTCCTTCCCGCGGCGCTCCTTGCTCAGGATGCCGTTCCGCTTGCCCTCCAGTACAGCGGCGCTTCCAGCCTTTCCTATGCAGTCTACCAAAACGGGGAGCCGATTGCTTCCGGCTCCATGGACGCAGCAGGGCAGCCCCTTCATGCTGACACGCTCTACGGCATTGGCTCCGTCAGCAAGGTGTACACCGCCGCAGCCGTCTTAAAGCTCTGCGAACAGGGTCTTGTGACGCTGGACACCCCCGTCAAGGATGTTCTTCCGGAATTCACGATGGCCGATCCGCGCCATGAACAGATCACCATACGGATGCTGCTGAATCATTCCTCCGGGCTGATGGTTGAAAGCATGAAAGATGCGTTTCTGTTCGGCATGCCGGGCAGCCAGGACGCCGACCTTCTTTCCGAACTTCGCACACACCGCCTGATTGCCGACCCCGGCGCATACAGCACCTACTGCAACACCGGCTTCATGCTCGCGCAGCTGGTCATAGAATCTCTTTCAGGCATGCCCTATGCAGATTTTCTGCGCGAATCTTTCCCTCTGGACAATACATTCGCCGCCTGCGATCCATTTGACCGCGCGCGCCTCGCGCCCTGCTTCCTGCCTTCCAACCCGCAGAAACCCACCGCCCCCGATTTCACCAATATCGCCGGAACGGGCGGCCTGTATGCTGCGGCAGACAGCCTTGCACACTTTGGCAGCCAGCTGACAAACGGTACGCTTTTGTCCCCGGCATCTTTCGACGCAATGTGCGCCGATGAGTATGCGCGCGGACTCTGGCCGGAAAACAGCGATGATGATGCGCTGGCCTTCGGCCTTGGCTTTGATACGGTGCACCTGTTCCCCTTCAACCGCAGCGGCATTCAGGCGCTTGCCAAAGGCGGAGATACGCTGCTGTATCATTCGGCGCTTGTCGTCATTCCCGAATACAACCTGTCCGCAGCCGTTTTGTCATCCGGCGGCATCAGCACAATCAATCAGCTTCTGTGCGTCCGCCTGCTCATTGACGTGCTCGCAGAAGAGGGGATCACCGTAAATGAAACCATCCAGATGCCGCCTGCCGCTCCGGCCGCCATGCCTGCCGATTTGATGCGTTTCTCCGGGCTGTACGGCACGTCCATGCTGGCCTACGACATTCAGATCACCGCTGACGGCACGCTCACCCTGTCAACGGGAAAGGCCGCAGGCAGCTTTCAGCAGGTCTTCTCTTACTGCGATGACGGCACGTTCCGCGATGCCGCCGGCACAGCTGTTGTCGAGTTCGTCACCGGTAAGGACGGAAAAACCTACCTATTCCAGCGCGGCAGCACCGTTCTCCCCGGACTGTCCTCCGTCTGTGTCGCCAACTATGGCGCCCAGCGTTTGGAACCGCACACCCCCGACGCTCAGACGCTTGCCGCCTGGCAGGCACGAGAGGGCAAGCGCTACTTCCTTGTCAATGCGCATCCCGCCTCACAGGTCTTTGCCATGGGTCTGCCCGTCACTCAAGTACTTCTGGACGACTTTGCGCCGGGCTATCTGGGTCCCAATCAGCTGATCGGGCCGAACGAAGCACGCGCCTGCATTCAGGCTCCCGGCACTATCGGCCGCGATACAGCAGACATCACCTGCGCCACAATCAACGGCATAGAGGTGATGGCACTTTCCCCGCTGTTTTCTTCAAACTCCCCCGTCAGCCAGTCTGCTCTGGATTTGCCCGTTGATCTTGACGAAGCGCTTTACGCTGACGAATCCATTGTTCAGCCTTTTGAAGGCAGCACGCAGGTCACCATCGGCGAAGATGGCTGGGCAAAATATTTCTCCGTCGGGGAACAATGGGCTGGAAAGACGCTGTCAGTCGTCCTGCCGGAAGGCGGTTCCTTTGCTGCATACCATGCGGACACAACGCCCATGGCCAGTTCTGCGGCTTATGGCGACACAACAGCAGCGCTTGAAACCGGCTGCATGATTCTGCTTGCAGGCCCTGTGGGAAGCACATTTGATTTGACCGTTCAGTAATTTTACGCAGCCCAAATAAACGCAAAACCCGGAAGGACACGCATCCTTCCGGGTTTCTTTTGGTCAAACAATGGGGATTCAAGTTCCTTCTTCGCTGCTCCTAATTATTCGATGCGATCCACAAACAGGAGTTCAAACCGCGGCACGATCGTTTCTGCGCCGGAAGCATCCTGTTCATGATACACCCCGTCAACTTTCACAACAGCGGTAAGCATGTCGCCCTCTTTTATGCCCAAATCATGCGATGCAACGATCACAACGTCATTTGTCCAGCCATTTTTCTGATCCTTGCTGTACTTCATGCGCACATACTGTGTGCTGCCGCTTTCGCTGATTTCGCTCACGGGGCCATACAGCCGCATAACTGCACCGCGGTTTTCTTCCAGATCTTTTTGAAGCGTCTTATATGAAATCTTCACAGCCGTTTCACGAATGCGCTCCTTTTCCTGATCATTGGTCATTTCACGGGTGATGGTAAACGGTACCCGGCGCTGATCATATCCCTTTTTATCAAGAATCAGCGTATACGCATACGTTCCCTCTTCCTCCGTTGTCAGTTCAAAGGAGAAGCTTCCATCGTTTCCGGCGCGCTTCTTGGCCAGTCCAAACGGTGTCACCAGCTGAATCTGGACCCCTGCCAGCGTGCTGCCGAAAAGCACCGTCATATCCGTGGAGACAACCATGGCTTCTTCCACGCCGGAGACGGGCAGCGTCTTTGTGCTGTACGCTATAGATCCTGTCATCACGGCATCATTCATGCCTTCTTTGCTTGCCGTGAGCATGATCTCTGTGACGCCTTCCTCCTCAAGCCCCGCTTCCAGAGAAAAGCGTCCGCTGCCCGATGCGATGGTTTCCATAATCAGCTTTTTCCCGCCAAGTGCATCGACCTGCTCGGCTGTCACAGATGCACCCGGGGTCGCCGTTCCAGTGATGGTTACAAGATTTGTTGTCGTCTCCTCGGGAATCTGTGCTTCCAGCTTTACAGCCTGAACGGGTCTGTCAAGCTGCTCCGTAAGGGTGAGCGCGGACAGCCTGCCTCTGAATGTGTTCAGATCACGGCCTGTGAACCGCTGCTTTCCATCCCTCTGCCAGTCCAGCATCATATACATGCCGTTCTTCACAGTGATATAGCGCAGCCCGCGTCCCTGCATTTCGTCTGCGCTGGTCACAGAATAATGGACATAGAGCCAGTATTCGCCATTTTCCTTCTGCCATTCGCAGTCCTGTGTGCGAAGGCCAGTCGTTTCCCAGAGCCTGTCCCCTTCGGCACGGCGGCGCAGCGTGCCGCGCTGGCTGTCTGTCATATGCGCTATATCAAAGATCTCGCGGGACAGATCGTCCTCTTTCACGATGACGGACATGCTTGAATGAAAGTCTGCGGCATATGCCCTTGTGAGCACCCCCTGTGCACGCATTTCCTCTGCAAGTACGTCCGGATCAATTCCGGCCTCCTCCAGCAGCGGCGCATACACCCCGCACAGCTGAGGGGATACCACAAGCATCGATTCCGGATAGTCAAAGGACACATGCCCTTCGTCCATCGTGATTGTCTGCGCCCCAGCGAGCGCAGGCGCAAGAAAAGCCAGCAGACAGATGAATACAGAAATGATTTTCATAATGCTCCCCCTGTTTACAGGATATGTACCAGCATGTTTCCGCCGTCATCCGTTTCCAGCTCCAGAAGGCGCTCCCGTTCCAGAGCGCGCAGCACATCGGAAAAGCGGCGCAGCCCAATCTGGCGTTCGGTAAAATCGGGGTATTCCGCCTGCACGGCAGACTTGAGGATTGAGGGATTCACGCGATCAAATCCGTCTTCCTTGTATTCCGCAAGGATGCGCCCAAAGATCCTGACATAGTTGCCGCGCTCAATCTGTTCTTGAGTGTGGCCGCGCGTCTGATTGAGGCTGACAATCAGATTATACTGCTCGTTGATCAGCGAAAACGAACCAAACTGCTGCGCAAGGCGTGCAAGCAGCTTGCCGAATGTCGAGAAGCCCACGCTCTTTTCAGAGAAGTTGGGCCTCAGCCGCAGAAGCACCCCTTTGGCCTCGCTGGCCAGCATCTCGCCGCTGTCGCTCTCTCTGAGAACGGTTGTAATCAGCTCGTTAACATCGGACAGCGTGAGCGCCTCCCCTGCGGAATCGTTCACACGCTGCTTGCCGCTGGAAACGCTCTCCAAAAACTGGAACTCGCTGCACGCGTTCATGAATACGCCGGACGCCGCCTCGCTTCTGGAAATGCCCAGAACAAATTTGCCCATGCTTTTAAGCTTACCCACCAACGGCACATAGTCGCTGTCTCCTGACACAATACAGAAACTGTCAATCAGCGGATTTTTATACGCGACATCCAGCGCATCAATGACAAGCTGAATATCCAGACTGTTTTTCTGACTGCGGCCAAAGCGAAGAGACGGCACAACAGCAAATGTATTGGACAAGAGGATTTCCTTGAGGTCTGAATAACTGTCTGTGTAACCATACACCTTGCCGATCAGGATGTCCCCGCGGATCTTGACCCGCTCAATGACATCCATCAGCATGCTCTTTTTGCCGCCGCAGTTTTCCAAATCGACGAACAATGCGTAATGTGAAGCCATGTGTTTTACTCCCTTACAGCGTGCCGTTGACGAAATCGTCCATCTGATAAGACAGCTTGAGGATTCTGTCCACAATCCGCTGGGCATCATCGCCTTCTGCCGGGATGGGTCTGTAATCTGTGCCGTCCGCTTTTTCTGTCAGCCGAATGGGAACAAGCGTCACTTCCGGTGCATCGGCGTGATCTGCATACACGTTGAACGTCAGGCGCGCAACATAAGAATCGCGGTCTTTGGGATCGACGTTGCCGCCAAAAACAAGATTGCCAAGGGAATAGAGAATATAGCTGTCGTCATACTGCTCAATTCCCTGAACGATATGCGGATGATGGCCAACGACGATATCTGCCCCTGCCTTGAGTGCCGCGCGTCCAATGGAGCGCTGCTCGCCGGTAAAATCGTCGCGGTACTCGCTGCCCCAGTGGAAAGAAGCGATGACAATCTGGCATCCTTCTTCGCGCAGCGCCTTGACATCGGCAGAAATGTCTTTTTTCCCGTTCTGATACGGGAAGCAGTAGCCAGTCATGCCGACCTTGATGCCATCCTTTTCGTAAACGCCAA
The DNA here is from genome assembly GCA_020025205.1 of Christensenellaceae bacterium. Classification (GTDB taxonomy): domain Bacteria; phylum Bacillota; class Clostridia; order Christensenellales; family Aristaeellaceae; genus Ventricola. The sequence goes on from JAHHSO010000025.1 coordinate 19,154, forward strand.
GAATGCCGCCGCCCGACACTGTGAGGCCTGCGTTTTCAAGATTGGCAATGGTGTCCTCCCTGCCTGTCTTGCCATAGTCAAGGATATGGTTATTGGCGATATTAACCGCCTCTACGCTGCCCAGCGTCAGGATATCGGTGTACTCTGCCGGCCCTTTAAAGTTGAATTTCTTTTCCTTCTTCTGCGTCTCTTCCGTCAACGTCCCCTCAAAATTGATGAGCGTCATGTCATCAGAGGCAAAAATCGGTTCAAGCCCAGAAAAAAACCAGCCGTAGCCCTTTTCTGCTGCAACATTTTCAAAACTGTCCGGACGCTTGCGCAGATCATCCGTAGAGCCCAGAGTCGTGTCCCCGCCGACAGTGATGGTAAAGCGGCGCGGCCACTCCTCCGTCTCCCATTCGGCAGCCATCACTTCCTCTTCCAGCGGAACTTCTTGTTCCTGCTCAAAAGGCGCATCTTCCCTTCCCGGCAGCTCGTCCACAAAAGCAGGCTCATCCGTCTTTTCATAGCGAAGATGCGGGGAAGTCATTTCATAATTCATTTCCGCAACGGCACCCGCTGCGAACATCATCATCAGGAAAGTAAGCGTCAGTTTTCTCATGGTTTTCCTTTCCTCCAGTCCTATATATCGTATAAAGCACCAGTTTCATTTTATCACAGCCTCCGCCGGGAATCAACTTGCCTTTTCAAGCCCGGCATGCTATGCTTATTTCATCAAAGGGGAGGGGATTTCATGCATCAGGATCGAATGCTTTTGCGCCGTCTGCTCCGCGCGCTGATCGCGGAGCGCGATGATGCCCAGCTTTTATACATTCCTCACGGGGAAGCAGGCATTCGCCGGATGATCCGCGCGCTTTTGGAAATGCGTTCCGATCAAGGCGAAAGCGATCCTCTTCAAGCGGATATCGAAGCATTTAAAACGCTGGACAAACAGTAAGGCGCATTTTTCAGTCAGACGCGTTTGAGCGCATCGCCCAACAGAGTGCCCTCCATGAGCGGACGAAGCCCTTCAAAACGCCGGTCGATCAGAAGCACCGTGCCCGTGTCCTCCGGCGTGCGGATCAGCCGCCCTGCCGCCTGTACGATGCGCACCAGCCCCGGCAGCGTCATGCACAAAAAGAAGCCGTCCTCGCCCTGTGCATCATAATAGCGCTGCATGGCGCGGACCCGTTCATCCGGCTGGGGAAGGCCGATTGAAACAACGATCACGTTTTTCAGCCTGTCGCCAGCCAGGTCGATCCCTTCAGAAAATGCGCCGCCCAGAATGCCCAAAATCACATGATCCCCGTCCTGTAAAAACGCGCCAAGCAGCGCGTTTTTTTCGTCCTCGCTCATGCCTCGCGCTTCTTTCAAAAAACCTTCCGGCAAAAACTGTGCCACCTGTTCTCTGTACGCATAAGACGGGAAAAAGACAAGCGTGTTTCCGGGATTCGCTTCTATGTGCGCCGCAATCGCCTGCGCTACAAGCGGTGCATTTTTTTCGCGCACGGCATAGCGAATGTCAATCGGCACAATCTGTGCGGACAGCTGCTCCGGGTGAAAAGGGGATGGCAGCGACAGGCAGGCATCCCCCTGCCGGGCGCCCAGCATCTTTTGGGCCGCATCAAACGGCGCCAGTGTCGCGGAAAAATACACCGTGCCGCGCGTCTTTTTGGAATTTTCCAAAATCTCCGGCGCGGCACACAGAAGCATCAGCTGTACGCGCTTTTTCTCCCTGTTGGCAAGGATGGCATACCGCTCTGCAAAGTGTCCCGCCGCATACTGCCAGTGTTCCGCCATCCTCATGGCCTCCGCCGCGGCTCTGCCTTCTTCCCGCTGTGCCCATGCAGCTGACAGCACATCGTCCATCGCCGCATTGAGCGCATCCGGCGGCACATTCATCTGTTCAAATGCCTCTTTCCCGGCAAGTGCTTCCAGTATCCTGATGGCATTTGTGAGCGCACGGTAAAGCGCTGTCTTTCTGCCTGAGCATTTGCCGATATCCCTGCGCATCGCGCGCAGTTCTTCCGCGCTGACTTCTGCCGAGCGCCCATCCTGCACGCGCGGTCCAAGCTGATGGGCTTCATCCACAAGCAGCGCCGCACCGCCTGCCAGCAGCGCTTCTTCCGCTGCAAACGGATCGTAGACGTAATTGTAATCGCAGACGACCACATCCGAAACCGCGGCCAATTCCAAAGACAGTTCAAACGGACAAACCCGATGCTTTTCGGCAAGCGCCGCCAGCTCCGCCCGCCCCCAGCATCCTTCCTGTGCTTCTTCCATGGCCTGCGGAAGGCGGTCATAAAAACCTTTCGCCCACGGACAGGTCATGCACGATTCAAACGGGCAGACCTTCTCCTTCGCGGCAATTTCTACTGCCAAAATGTGTATGCCTTCAAGATATCCAAGCGCATTCATGGCGCTTTTTCTTCCTGTCGTCCGCGCTGTCACAAAAAGCACCCGGCTGCACTTTCCCTCGCCGAGCGCGCGCAGCGCGGGATAGAGCGCAGCCATTGTCTTGCCGATGCCCGTTGGAGCCTGCGCAAAAAGCCGCTTTCTGTCCCGAATGGCGACATATACATGAGCAGCAAACTTCCTCTGGCCTTCACGATATTCCCTGTATGGGAAGGGCAGAACAGCAAGCGCTGCATCTCTTTTCTGTCTGCGCGCAAGCAGGGCAGCTTCCCGCGCCGCCGCTGCCGCGCAAAGGCCGCAAAATTCCGCTTTGAGCGCCTGCGCATCCTGTTCTTCTTCGTACATTTGAACAGGATGCCCCCTCCCGTCCACATACAAGACGCGAAGCCGAACACCATCCAGCCCTTCTTCAGCACAAAGCATGTGGCCATACATCGCCGCCTGTGCCCTGTGCGCGGGAACAAGCTGTACATCGTCGCCGCACAGCTTGATCTCCTCGATCACCGTTTTGCCATTCCTGTCGGTAAACAGGCCGTCCGCCCTGCCGGTGACATGCAAAACGAGTGTATCGGATTCATAGTCGGCAGAAAGTGCCCGCTCTGCGCGATAGTCCGTTTCTCCCGAATCTGCCTGACGTGCCTTGTGCGCCGCCGCGCCTTCCATCATCCTGCTGATGGCTCCCGGCTTCAAATCCTTCTCATGCAGCGTCGTTTCGACCACAGCACGCACGCTCATGCGAACGACGGGCAAACTCATACGCGCTTCCTCCTGAGCAGCGTCCAGACGAGCAGCCCCACCCCCAGAAGGCTTGCAGCCTCTGACACGCGCCATAAAGCGGGCGGCACAAATTGAACGCTGACCTGCACAGTCTGCCCGCCCGGTCCGCCGTAAATTCGGAGCAGGCCATTCTCTCCGCGCTCTGTCGTGCATGGTCTGCCGTCAATTTCCGCCCGATATCCCGGATAATACAAAAGCGGCACTTCAATATACCGTCCATCCTGTGCATTGAGCGCAAAAGACAGGTTTGTCCCGCGCTTTTCATAGCCCTCCACAACAACCTGTTCGCCGCTGGCTGCGCGGATTTCACCGGGTCTGAGCGCAGCCTTTTCCGTGCCGGCATAGGTGTATTCATTCTGAGGCACTCGCGTGTCGCAGAAGCCGTCCTGCATGAGAATCGGTGTATCCTGCACAACGCTTTGGAGCGTATAGCCGGAAAACACGAGCGTCAGCGCAAGCAGCAGTGCCATGCCGGTCGGCCTGTCATATCCACGCGCTGCCGCTATGCACAGAAGCGGCGCCGCCATGCCCGCCAGACGCCACGGAAACTGAATCTGCATGAAAAGCGTAGAATACGGGCTGGGCAGGCCGCACAAAAATTCCCACGGGAAAAGATCCGTCGCCGCCAGCAGCAGCGCGCCGCCCGCAACAAGCAGAAACAGACTCGGCCCATCGTCTTTTTCCGCATGTCCTGCCGTATACCGGCGCACAGCAAACAGCCCGCAGCCCACAAGAATCGCCAGCCCCGGCACAACACCGATGGTATAGGCAAAGTCTTCCGGGAGATTGTTTCTGCCGGAGAAGCCCATCAGAAAACTGCCCGGCTGCAAAGCGTTTTTTGACGCATTGAGCGCCACGCTGGCATTGACGCCCGCCGCCGTATAGGAAAGCATCGGCACATAGAAAAAAAGGACACAAAGCACCGTTACGCCCGCCGCCTTGAGGATCGCCAATATGCGGCAGGGCTCTTTGATCAGCCGGGGAAGCACGCATATCGCCGCCAGCGCACACAGCCCCGCACAGAAAAGCGTACTGAGCAGATGGCTCATGCACACGCCCGTCATCGCCAGCGCCAGAAGCGGCCAGCGCCGCTCGTCACGCGTGAGCACCTCTGCCATTGCCAGAATCATCAGCGGGAAGAAAATCATCGCCAGACTTTCGCCCAGCGCCGCTCGCGTGTAGAGCGTTGCCAGTCGATAGATGCACAGCGTATACAAAACGGTCGCCCCCGCTGCCGATCGTCTATTGTGCATCAGCGCATTTGTGCTCATGTAGCACACAGCCGCCACCGCCAGATTGATCAGCATTTCAAAAATGCGCACACTTCCTGCCAGCGATACGCCCAGATTGCGAAGCACCGCCGGAATATACAGGAACACCTCAGGATAGAAGATCGGCGCAGCATAGCCGTAGCCCAGCATCGTGGATGCATGAATGCGCACGGGGAACTGTCCGGCGCGCAGGCCGGAAGCAATGCCCTCAATGCGGTTGAGATGGAAAAAGAGGTCGTGATCCATATTGCCGTACAATCCATGCAGCAGCACAGGCAGGCTGGCAAATGCCGCCGTACAGAGGACGACAAGCGCCCCCTGCCTGCGCTCCCTGCCGCGTTGGCTGGAATCACTTTTCAGCGCATACAGGACGGACAGCACGCCCGCCAGAAAAACGCCATAGGCGATATTGTCCCTGTAAGGCATTTCCCGGCGCACAGTAATCGCCCGGACAGCTTCCGTTCTACTCGATGCCACGCGTATATGCGCAGCGGCATCCGTCACATCAAAAGGCACAACCACTCTTCCCGCGCCAGCCTGAACAGACAGTGTTTCCCCCTTCACAAAGGACTGCCGTCCCGGGCTGACGATGTTCAGTTCAAACGGCTCCTCCGATTCATACTCGACCTCCGCGCAATATGCGCCCCACATGAGGTTTAATCCGTCCGCTACAGCCGGAAGAAACGCTTCCTCAACCGTCCCGGAGCCTTTCCATTCACCCGCCGCCTGAAGCGCCCTTGCTTCTTGCTGCGCGGTGTCCAGTTTCGCCTGAGCAGCCGCTTCCATGCGCTGCGCCTCTTGCTGTGTTGTCAGAATCGTTGTCAGCGCTTCGCCTTCAAACATCCACGCCGTATCCTTTGTATAACAGGCGGCCAGCCCCAGGCACACCAGCCAGAGCACCGCAAAGACGATCATTTTTTTCTTTTTCATCTTCTCAAACCCTCCGCTCATTTACGGTTATGATACCATGAACGCCCCTGCATTGCAACGCCAAACAATCTGCTTCCCCATCGTCTTTTTTCTCTTTGCGGCAGCCGAAAAAGCATACAAAAAGGGGACAGCAGAATCTGCCATCCCCTGATTCAGTTTGACCGCTTATTCTTTTAAGCGTTCGGATCCATCGGAGAACGACGGCGGCGGCGATGCGCCCCCTGCGTTTCCGGCTCTTCCGGCATCTCCGGCTCTTCCGGCATCTCCGGCTCTTCCGGCATCTCCGGCTCTTCCGGCATCGTCGGCTCTTCCGGCATCGTCGGCATCTCCGGCATCGTCGGCATCTCCGGCATCTCCGGCTCTTCCGGCATCATCGGTTCTTCCGGCATTGTCGGCATCTCCGGCATCGTCGGCATCTCCGGCATCATCGGCTCTTCCGGCATTGTCGGCATCTCCGTCTCCTGCGGACGAACCGGCGCATACGGGTTTTCTTCGTTGCGCATGTAGGACGGAACTTCGGTGCTGCGCGGCGTTTGCGGCGCGGCCGGCGGCGTCATTGTGCTGCGGCGGCTGCGCATGAACTGCTCTTCGCGAAGCGTCCTTTCCTCGTCCTCTTCGTCCTCTTCTTCTTCGTCCTCTTCAGTCTTGCGGCGGTAAACATACACGCCATAACCCGCGGCTGCGATCACAACAACCAGACCGCCGATGACAAACGGCAGGATACCCATGCCGCCGCTCTCTTCTTCAATCGGCTGCGGTGTCGCCAGATCAGGCGTCAGCGTTGCTTCCGGCACCGGCGTTGTTCCGTCATCGTAGGTGACGCCATAACGGGCATAGGAGTTGTTTGAAGCAAACTCAACGATATATTCACCAACCTGCGGGAGCTTCACGTCCATGGTGAAGCGGCCCTGACCATCTGCCGCCGTCTGACCAACGGTGCGTTTGGCCGTTTGCTCAGCAATCGCGGAAGCAATCAGCTCAACACGTGCGGTCTTGTTTGCGGCAACAGGCACATCGACAGTCGCCGTCACCGTAGCGAACGGAATTGTCGTGCCATAGACGGTAAACGTGCCGTCCTTGACGAGTGCCGGGACATTCATGACCTTCAGATCACCAAAGCTGCCCACCAGCGCCGCCGGTTTTTCCGGGGGCATCGGCGTCGGGGTAGCATTCGGGTCTGCCGTTGGCTGGGTGTAGGAAGGCATGCCGTCAATGACCGGCGGCTTCCACGGTTCTGTCGGCAGAACATTGTCCGCCAGCGGCTTGCCGTTGATGGTGTGGCTGACGTTGTTGTCTCTATTGGGGGTCGTGGACACACCCGGTCTGGAAGGCTGCTGCTGTTGCTGCTGAGCAAGATGCTCCATCAGCTCGCCAATGGTCAGCATCTTTGCCATGTCGCTGCGGACATAGCCATCCTGTCCATTGTAGTTGACCTGATACCAGGTATATGTACCATCCCACTCGCTGCCCAGAACCATGAGCAGCGTATTCTGCGGAATTCGTCCCAAAGACGTGCCCGACACGGACGGCGTGCGGCGAAGATTAACGCTGTCTTTCACAAGCTTTGCATAGGCACTGGTTGCATTGGGGCCCATCGGTTCGGGTGTAGCCTGCGGAAGCGGCGTGGGCGTAGCTTCTGCCGCTTCCAGTTCAGCAAGGTAAGCGCGCGTTTCTTCTTCGTTCATCATGCGGGCCAGGTCGGCGCGCACAAAGCCCCAATTGCCGCCGTACTGAACCAGATACCAGGTCATGCCGTCCTCAGCAATCTGGCTCTGGAAAATATGTACAACTTCGTTCTTTTTGAGAATGGTCTGCAAATACGCGTCCGGGGACGGATTGCCGCGAAGCGGTGTATTGTCCTGGACAATATAGGCGTACGCATCAATTTTCTGCGGAACAGGCGTTGCGGTGGGTTCCGGCGTGGCCGTCGGCTCAGCCGACGGGGTCGGGGTAGCATGGGCATCAAAGTATTCCTTGACTTCCTGCTCGCCCATCACGCGCACGCGATCGGCCTGTACATAGCCCCAGTCGTTTTCATGCTGCACCTGATACCATGTAGTACCGTCTGCTGACACCATGCTCTGATTCACATGCACAACCTGTTCAGCCTGCATCATCTTCTGAATCAGCGCATTCTCGTTCGCGTTGGAACGCAGTTCCGTATCGTTAGAGAGAATGCGTGCATACAGATCGAGTGCCTGCGGAGCAGGGGTAGCCGTGGGCTCCGGCGTGGCTGTCGGCTCCGGCGTGGCTGTCGGCTCCTCGGTCGGCTTCTGGGTCGGTTCGGGCGGCAGTTCGGGATCATCGAGGGTGGCAATGTATGCCGCTTCTTCCTCTACACCCATCAGCTGAACGAACTTGGCCATGATGTAGCCTTCCTTGCTGTTGACGCGCACGCGGCACCATGCATTTTCCGCATCGCCTTCGCTGCGCTCCATGACCCACAGGATTGTTCCGGCTTTCAGCCTCGTGATTTCCTTGCCGTTGGACTTCGGTTCGGCTCGCAGAGCCACCTGCCTGCCGATATTGTAGCCGTAGTGATAAACACTGCCTTCCACCAGCTCCTGCGGAACAGGTGTCGGGGTGGGCGTGGGTTCGGGGCTTTGCGTCGGGGTGGGCGGCGGCGTCTCGATCGGAGCGATTGTCGCTTCCGGCTTTTCAACGGCTCCTTCCGCCTCTTCCTTCGTTGTCACTCGAACCTTGAAGGCTTCAACGTAGCCGCTTTCGTCATTAGAAAGATTCTCAACCCTGTACCATTTCTGACCATCCGGTCCGTCCTGCTGTTCGGTGATCTTCACCGGGGTCGGTCTGCTGATCATCGGAATGGCGCCGCTCTGAGGCAGCTCTGCGCCGGGCGACTCACGCAGCGCGATGGCTACATTATTTTCCTGTTCAAGCGTGATGCCATACAGCGGGAATTCCATATTGCCCGGCTCTTCTGTCTGCTGCTCAACCGGTTCTTCCGTGGGCTGCTGGGCAGGATTTTCTGTTGGCTGCTGGGCAGGCTCCTGCGTCGGCTGCTCGGCAGGTTCTTCTGTCGGCTGTTCGACTGGCTCCTGTGTCGGCTGCTCGGCAGGCTCCTGTGTCGGCTGCTCGACTGGCTCTTCTGTCGGATCCGGCAGAATCGGCTCCAGTTCTTCCAATCTTCCCTGTGCATCTGCATCTGAAATCTCAGTAAGCAGATAGTCGCGCATGTAGCCAGTATTTCCATCGCGAACAATGGTCACCGCATACCATTTGCCATCCTCGGACACGCTGGTGACCTCCACCAGTTCATCATTGGGATAGCTGGCAACAACCTGTTTGGATTCAGGCTCCGGGCGCAGGTTATTCGTGTCACTGTTTTTGTTATTGGTCACCGCATACGTGCGGTCATCTGCCGGTTCTTCTGTC
>JAHHSO010000026.1 GCA_020025205.1 Christensenellaceae bacterium
CCCTGGGCACCCTGATTAAGAGTCAGGTGCTCTACCAACTGAGCTAAAGGTGCAAATTGGAGCGGGTGATGGGAATCGAACCCACGTAGCCAGCTTGGAAGGCTGGAACTCTACCATTGAGCTACACCCGCACAGTGGAGCGGTAGACGAGATTCGGACTCGCGACATCCACCTTGGCAAGGTGGCACTCTACCACTGAGCTACTACCGCTTGAAAAAATGGTGCGGGTGAAGAGACTCGAACTCATACGCCGATGGCAACAGATCCTAAATCTGCCGCGTCTGCCATTCCGCCACACCCGCAAACCAACAAATGGTGACCCATTGGGGATTCGAACCCCAGGCACCCTGATTAAAAGTCAGGTGCTCTACCAGCTGAGCTAATGGATCAAATGGCTGGGGTGGCAGGATTCGAACCTTGCGAATGCGGGAGTCAAAGTCCCGTGCCTTGCCTCTTGGCGACACCCCATCGTTCTGCAGAACAACAGAAAAAGTGGGGTGAGTAGTGGGTCTCGAACCCACGACCTCCAGGGCCACAACCTGGCACTCTAACCAACTGAGCTATACCCACCACGATGGCGCGCCTGGAGGGGCTCGAACCCACGGCCCACGGCTTAGAAGGCCGTTGCTCTATCCAACTGAGCTACAGGCGCATTGTCCTTTGATCTCCGACGCTGCGGCGTTCCCGCTGACAAGAACTAATTATACAGATCTTTATCGGTTTTGTCAATAGGTTTTTTACACTTTTTTGAAACTTTTTCAAATCTCCTCATTTCTACAGAAACTCCTTCCTATTTATAATAGACGCATCAGCATCTCAAATTTTGACATCCTGAGTTTCAATTCGGATGCACTTTACCATACAGCTGGTAATAGCATCTGAAATATGCCGGAATCAGGAAGAGATCCGCCGCGGCCCATGCAAGTGGGCTGCCCATACAGGCGCCAGTGAATCCCATGATCGGTACAAGAAAAATGCCCGTTGCTGCACGCGCCGCCATTTCCATCACGCCAGCCAGTATGGCAAACATTGAAAACCCCATCCCCTGAATCAGAAACCGAACCACATTGACCAGCATCAAAAGCGGATACGCCAGTACATTGATCATGATATACCGCTGTGCCATTGCGATCAGCGTTTCCGCACTTTCCGGCGGCACAAAAAGACCAACAAAGTTTCTTCCAAAGAGCATCGCCACAACAAATGCCATCGCTGAATAAATCATGCCCATTGCTGAAGCAGAGAAGAGCCCCTTCCCCAATCTGTCATATCGGTTTGCGCCAACATTCTGTGCCCCATAGGTTGCCATTGTGGAACCCAATGCATCAAACGGGCAGGACAAAAAGTTCAAAACACGGCTTCCAGCTGTCACTGCCGCTACCGCCAAAGACCCAAGCCCATTGACAGCCACCTGCAAAATCACGCTGCCAATGGCCGTAATCGAATATTGAAGGCCCATCGGTACGCCATATGTACAAAGTTCAGCAGCATAACGGCTGCGAACCGTCCACTCTTCCTTTTTAATGTGTAAAGCCGGAACACGGCGTGCTATAAAAAGCAGACAAAGTATGCCTGAAATTGCTTGACTGATGACCGTTGCCAGCGCTGCACCCATCACACCCATAGGAACGACCAGAATCAGCGTCAAATCAAGCACAACATTCAACACCGATGACAGAATCAGAAAAAACAGCGGCGTCTTGCTGTCGCCAAGTGAGCGAAGCCATCCGGAAAGCAGATTATATAGAAACGTAAACGGTATGCCCGAAAAAATCACAACTATATAGTCATATGCCTCTTGAAAGCAGTCCTCCGGGGTATCCATGGCGCGCAGAATGTCAGCGCAGAACACAACTGTCACAATCGTCATCATCACTGCAAAGCCAACCGAAAGCCACGCCCCATTGGCAACAAACTCGCGCATTCTTTCCTCTTCCCTCGCGCCAAAGCGCTGTGCTACAGGAATGGCGAATCCCGAGCAAATCCCCATGCAGAACCCCAGCACCAGAAAATTGATGGAACCCGTTGCGCCGACACCGGCCAGCGCCTGAACTCCCAGAAAATGGCCAACGATCATCGTATCTACCATACTATACAGCTGCTGAAACAGCATGCCAGCAAGAAGCGGCATTGCAAAACCCAGAATCAATTTGATTGGTGAACCATGGGTCAGGTCTTTTGTCATTTTTTCCTCCACTGGATGTCATTGTTCTTTCATCCGATTATTGTACAGCTTTTCATATCCCTGAAAAGTGATAGTATTATACGCGCTTTCTGTTTTATTTTCAAGACACTTCAGCATAAATATCTGATTTTGCGCTATTGATAGAACTGCCGCCATGCCGCATTGTCATCTCATGAGAACATCGCGTTCGTTTGTTTATGGTTTTATAATTTTACACATTTCCTCCATCGTCAACGGTTATGGCACTTTTTACATCGCCTGTCTCTTCCAATAATGATGAGCAAAATGAAAAACCTCAGCAAAAAAAGAAACTGTCACTTTCAAAGCAGATTTTTCCGTTTTCTCAGCCGCAAACGAATGGTTTCGCACCGCTTTCTTTATAGGATAAATGAAATTGTTTTTCTTTCTTCTGCTTTTCCTCTTTTTGTGCGAACATTCTCCAATTTGTTTTTGAAAATCATCGGTTTTCTTGTTGACAACTGGCAGATTTTCCAGTATCATATTTTGAAGGGTCTGCGCCCAAACGCGTAAAGCGCTGCTCAGCAGAACTAAAAAATCTATAAGGAGCGATTCCAACCATGAAGAGATTTTTTGCTTCTATTGCCTTTGTCATGCTGCTTCTCACCTTGTCCGTTGCAGCCGTCGCTGAAAGCATTTCGATTGCCGTGATTTACCCGGATACGGTAGATGACAAGGGCTGGTGCCAGACGATGGACGAAGGCGTTAAAAAGGCCATCGCTCAGGGCTATGAAATTGAATATACCCCCGTCGAGTCCGTCGCTGAAACCGATGTTCCCAATGTTCTGGATCAGCTGGCAGGCAACTACGACATCATCATTGCCCATAAGGTCGGCTATCAGACAGCGCTTTCTGAAATTGCTGAAGAATACCCGGAGCAGGTGTTTGCGCTGGGATCTACCGATAAGATTCTCGGTGACAACGTCTTCTCCTATATTCCCCACTCTGAAGAAACCGGTTACCTCAACGGCATTATTGCCGGCATGACCACCAAAGCCAATAAGGTTGGCATTGTTGGCCCGGCAGATGCCGGTGACTCTGCCCGCTATGTCCGCGGCTTCATCAAGGCACTTCAGGAAGTCAATCCGGATTGCGAGTACATGCTCTCTTGGACCGGCAGTTTCTCTGATACCGTTGGCGCTGGCGACATCGGCAAGACCTTCATCGCAGCCGGCTGCGATGTGCTTGTTGGCCCGGCTCAGCAGTCCCTCGGTGCGCTTCGCATCGTAGACTCCTCTGAGAATGTTCTGTGGATCGCCCAGACCGCATCCCAGATGGCGGACTTCCCGAATGTTGTTATGGCTGCTGCTGACTATGACTACTCTGCCGTGATCATCAACCTCATCGAAAACCTCAAGGCCGGCAAAATGGGCGGCGAGTGCATGCCTCTTGATTACAACAACAACGGCTTCACCTATTCTTTCTCCGAGAATGCCGAACTGATGCCTGAAGACGTGAAGGCCGCCGTCCAGTCCGCTATGGATGCGCTCAAGGCTGCGCCGAATACTGTTGATTACGCCAGCATCGAACTCAAATAACCCATCTCAAGTAGACTGCCCTCTCCCCGCTGTTTGCGAGGGCGGGGCAGTCTTTTTTAAGGCATTTTAACCGATCAACCACTGCGGAGGTACGTCTATGTCACCCGATTTAGGCCCCATTACCAGCCTGCGCATCGAACATATCACCAAACGATTCCCCGGCATTGTCGCCTGCAGTGATATTTCTCTGTCTGTCGGCAAGGGCGATGTGCTGGCGCTCGTTGGTGAAAACGGCGCAGGAAAAACAACCCTCATGAATATTCTCATGGGTCTGTACACACCCGATGAAGGCAAAATCTTCATCAATAACAAGGAAGTGGTTTTCCGTTCCCCCGGCGATGCCTTTGCCTGCGGCATTGGCATGGTGCACCAGCAATACATGCTCGTCCCTAACCTCACTGTGACGGAAAACATCGCTCTTGGGCTGATGCAGATTCAAGGCAATAAAGGCGGCAGCCTCAAGAGCCGTCTTAAACATCTTTCCAAGATCAATTTGGAAATCGTCCGTCGCCACATCATGGCAATTTCCGAACATTACGGCCTGCTGGTCGATCCTGACGCAGCCGTCTGGCAGCTGTCTGTCGGTGAACAACAACGTGTAGAGCTGGTCAAGACGCTATGCTTCGGCGCGAAATTTCTCATTCTGGATGAACCGACCAGCGCACTGACTCCTCAGGAAACGGACGAGCTGATTGCTCTGCTTAAACGCATGTCTCAGGAGTTGTCCATCATCTTTATCAGCCACAAGCTGGCCGAAGTCAAGGCGCTGTGCAACAAAGTCGCCATTCTTCGCGGCGGAAAGCTCGTTTACCGCGGCAATACAGAAGATCACTCCTCTGCTGATATCGCCGCTCTGATGACCGGCCATGAGGTTTATCTGCCCGTCAATCAGCAGACGCGCGCGCCCGGCAAGCCCATGCTGGAAGTGCGCAGCCTGTTTGTGCGCGGTGACCGCGGCAATATGGCGCTCAATAATCTTCATTTAACCGTACACGCCGGCGAAATTGTGGGTCTGGCCGGTGTTTCCGGTAATGGTCAGCGCGAACTGGCCGAAGCGCTGACCGGTCTTCGTCAGGTTGAATCGGGCATCATTCAGCTGGATGGAAAAGATCTGGTCGGCAAGTCGCCCAAACAGATCATTCAGCAAGGCATGGGCTATGTGCCGGAAGAACGCAACATCGAAGGCATCGTTCCTTCCATGTCTATCCGCGAAAATCTGGTGCTCAAGGACATCGGACGCGCACCGTTTACACGCTTTGGGCTGATTCGAAAGCGCGTTATCGACAAAAACGCTGAAACTATGCGTGATAAGTTTGATATTCGCTGCTCCAGCCTTCAAACAGCTGCCGGTTCTCTGTCTGGCGGAAATATCCAGAAAGTCATTCTGGCGCGGGAAATCTCCCGATCCCCCAAATTTCTCATTGCGGTTTATCCCATTCGAGGCCTTGATTTGGGTGCTGCGGAATTTATCCACAAGCAGCTGCTCGCTCTGCGGGATCAGGGAGTGGGCATTCTCCTGATTTCTGAGGAATTGGAAGAAATCATCAACCTGTCTGACCGCATCGCGGTCATCTTCAAAGGACATATTCAGCGCGTGCTGGGTCAGGGTGAAGCCACGCAGCGCAAGCTTGGCATGATGATGGCGGGGGTAAAAGACTGATGAAACATTTTAAAGCATACTACACGGCGGGCGTCATCATCCTGGCATCGCTTCTGGCGTTTGCTGTCTCTTCGCTGATTCTCTGCCTGCTGGGTGCCAATGTGTTTGACACCTTCTACGTTATTTTCTGTTATCCATTCTCTTCGCTCAAAAACCTCTCCGGTGTCATCAATATCATGACTCCACTCATTCTGGTTGGCGTCGGCATCTGCGTCGCCTACCGAAGCGGCATCATCAATATCGGCGGCGAAGGTCAAATGCTGATGGGTCTGCTCACGGGCATTGTTGTTGCTCTGCATATAGATCTTCCTGCGCCTTTCGGTCTTATCGCCGTGCTGATGATGGGCATGGTTGGCGGTGCGCTCTGGGGGGCTCTGCCCGGCATTCTCCGCACCAGATTTGGCGTTAGCGAGCTGCTATCAACGGTTATGTTTAACTACATTGCCGCTCAGCTCTATGCCTACGCTCTGCGCGTGCCGCTGCTTGACCCGTCTGTATCCAGCGGTTCCGGAGATCCGCAGACCGTGAAGCTGGCTTCGTCCCTCTGGCTCCCCCGCATCAACGACATGGTTGAAGGTCTTCCCAAGGGTGTTCGCTTCCACTCCGGCATTTTTGTCGCGCTGATTCTGTCTGTTCTGATCTTTTTGTTCATGTGGAAGACGCCGGTTGGTTTCAAAATGCGTGCAGCCGGTTCTTCAGATCGCGCAGCGCGATATGGCGGCATCAATGTCAATCGCCATTTGGTTCTGGCAATGCTCATTTCCGGCGCGTGCTGCGGTCTTGCAGGCATGGTCGAAATTCTCGGCGTACATCATCGCGGCATCGGCAACTGCACGGGCGGCTATGGCTTCTCCGGCATCGTTGTCGCGCTGTTTGGCGGTCTGCATCCGCTTGGCGTTATCCCCGCGGCATTCTTTTTCGCTGTCATCTCTTACGGCTGTTCGGCACTGCAAATCAACAAAATTCCGGTGCCCAGCAACATGATTGATGTGCTTCAGGGGCTTGTCATTCTCATCATCGTTGCCGCAAAGCTCATTATCTCCAACCCCTATCTGATGGATCGCGTCAAGCGCCGTATTGAATCCTTCCGAAAGGAGGCCGCCTGATATGCTGGACTTTATTGTTCTTTTTCTCACTGTCGGCATTCCGCTCTCCAGCTCCCTGCTCCTTGCCGCGCTGGGTGAAACCGTCAATCAGCGCAGCGGTGTGTTTAACCTCGGCTGCGAAGGTGTCATGAGCATGGGTGCATTTGTCGGCATGCTGATTCCCTTTCTGGTCGGAGGCCAGTCGCAAGTCGCATGGTATGTCAATGTGCTTGGTCTTGCAGCTGCGGCGATTATCGGCGCACTGTTTGGCCTGCTGTTCGGCGTAGTCGTCATCAAATTCGGCGCGCCTCAGGGCATTGCGGGCATCGGTCTGCAACTTTTCTGCACGGGTCTTGCCGGCACACTTTATCGCCACTTCATCGGCGGCGCACAGGGCGTATACGGCATCAGCACCATCTCTATCCCGCTGATATCTGATTTGCCGATTGTCGGAAAGATGCTTTTCAGCTGCAACCCAATGGTTTATTTTGCCTTCCTTATGGTTCCTGTGACAAGCTATATTTTGTTCAAAACGCCATGGGGGCTGAAAATCCGTGCATGCGGCACCATGCCGCGCGCAGCCGACTCCATGGGCATCAATGTGAGCCGCACGCGGTATCAGGCGCTTGCCTTTGGCAGTGCAATGGCGGGGCTTGCCGGCGCTTATCTATCCCTGTGCTATGCAAAAATCTTCACTGACACCCTCATCGGTGGACGCGGCTTCATCGCCGTTGCGTTGGTCTACTTTGGCCGCTGGTCTCCGCTGGGCGTTATGGGCGGTGCATTGTTATTTTCGCTGGCACAGGCGCTTCAGCTGGCTGTTCAGGCCTACGGCTTTACCTCCTTCCCCTACGAATTTCTGGTCATGCTGCCCTATCTGCTGGTGATCGTGGTGCTGGTCTTCGTTGGCAAGAGCAAGCATGTCGGCCCGGCAATGCTCGGCAAGCCGTTTAACCGTGAAATGCGAACCTGATCTAGTATTTTAAACCAATGAAACGAATTGCCCTTGTTTTTGCGGGCAGCGGAAAAATCCTTATAGCTAAGTCGTATAAAATTTCATCATAAAACGCCTTTGTCGCTGTGGAGAAAAACTCCTCGGCGACTTTTTTCTCATTCCTGCATCAGAATTGTGACACTTACAGCCTGATATACAGAATGATACAGCACAGACATCTTAAAGAAGCGAAAACTACGGCTCTTTGTGTCCTGTATGCATCAACTATCCCATCGCGCCTTTATTGTCCACCACTTCATATGAAACCGACAATTCAGCAAGATTGTATGAAGCTTTCTTCTCCGGCTTTGTCCGCTTCCAATTTCTATATACAATCTGCGCTCCGTTACTTTTCACAATCAATTTTCAATCTGACTGATCCGAAATTCTTTCCCAAACATCCGTTTTTTCTGCATTTAATTAGCGAATACAAAAATATCCCAGCCTGTTTCCAGCTGGGATGATTGAATATATATTTATTGCGAATCCGTTTCTCGGTAGCACTCGACCTCTACGCCGCTTTCATTAAAGATTTCCAATGCAAACTGATCCGGGTATCCCTGTTCGTACACGACGCGGACGATGCCCGCATTGACAATCATCTTTGCACAGAGAATGCACGGCTGATGCGTACAATACAGGGTCGAACCATCAATGCTGACACCAATCTTCGCCGCCTGAATGATCGCATTCTGTTCAGCATGAACAGCATAGCACAATTCATGCCGCGTACCGGATGCAATGCCCATCTTCTTTCTGAGACATTCGCCTCGCTCCACGCAGGTTTTAACCCCAGAGGGTGCGCCGTTGTATCCTGTTGTCATCACACGCTTATCTTTGACGATGACAGCTCCAACCTTCCTGTCTTTCTGGTAACAGCTGGCCCAAGTGGACACCAGCCTGGCCATTTCCATAAAACGATGATCCCATTTATCAAACATGGGATTCCCCCCTTTATCTGTATTTTCCCGGCGGTTCGGCGCATAGCCTTGTCCGGGTGATGTAAATTGGTGCTCAAAACGCTATTCTTAAGCTGTTCTCATTTTCTTGTACGTCTGCTTGGTTTTCTGATGCGCATCAAGCTCTCGCGCGACCTTGGCCCACAGGCTATGGGGCTTGTTGAACTGGCTCAAAGCGCCCAGATGCTGCTGATTACGCCCGTTGTTTCCGGCTTGCCCGCCGCAGTATCGCGCATGACCGCCAAGGCAGCTCCGGAACGGCGTGTGCGCATCCTTCGCTGCGCACTAATGCTGTCCATCTTGGTCAGCCTTCCCCTTTGCTGCCTGGCTTTTCTGCTCCGGGAACCGCTGGCTCTGTGGCTGGGCGACATACGCACACTGCCTGCCCTGTTGTTTGTATTGCCCTGCATCCCGATTCTGGGCGCATCCTCCGCACTTAACGGCTATTACTACGGCATCGGCCGCCCCATCCCACCCGCGCTGAGTGAGCTGCTGGAACAAATCATTCGCTTTTTCTTTTGCGTTCGTCTGTGTGCATTGCTGCGCGGCTGGCCGATGATGCTTCGTGCAGCAGTGCCTTCTGCTGCCACGATGATCGGTGAAACGCTGAGCATGATTTTCATGTTTCTGCTGTGCGCACATACTGTTTTCTTCGCGCGCAGTCACGGAAACCGCCGTGTCATTGTGTCAGAGCTGCTGACGCTCGCTCTGCCGCTGACGGGGATGAAGCTCGTTTCCTCCCTCATGCACACAGTCAGCAATGTACTGATTCCAGCCAGGCTTCAGCTCTCCGGCCTTAGTGTATCCGAATCGCTTGCTCAACTGGGCATGATGCACGGCATGATGATGCCCATTTTGCTCATGCCATCCTTCGTCACCAACAGCATCTGCATGGTTACTTCTCCCGAACTGACACGCCGACAGGCCAATCATCAGCCTATGCCTCCCCTGATTCGGCGCGCGCTTTTAGCCGTTTCCGGCATTGGCCTTGCAGCCGCCGGAGCAGTTTATCTGCTTGCGCCCGTTTTTTCCGGCCCTTTATACAGGCAGGCTGAACTGCTTCCTCTGCTGCAAAAAAGCTGCATGCTTGTGCCAATTCTAGCGCTTTCACAGACCGCCTCCAGCATGATGAACGCCCTGGGGCTTCAGCGAAAATCCCTGTTCATCACGCTTTTTGCAAGTCTAGTTTCAGTGCTGACCGTTTACTTTCTGGCCCCCGTTTTCAAACTCTGGGGTGCCGTCGCCGCGCTTTTCTTGTCCGAACTTATTACGCTATGCCTGAGTCTTCGTGCCCTGCAAAAAGCCTGCATGAAGCATTCAGAATATATGTATTGATAATCGGAATCAGCCCGTCTTCATCGTTGCTGAGCGTGACCACATCAGCAGCCTCTTTGACTTCCTGCTGGGCATTTCCCATCGCCACGCCCAGTCCGGCATAGCGAATCATCGACAGATCGTTGAGGCCATCCCCGCAGGCAATCACGTCTTCGCGTTCCATGCCAAGGCGCTCCAGCAAACCTGCAATCGCATCGCCTTTATTGACACCGCGCGCCATAACCTCAATGAAGAAAGGCTCGCTTCGATAAATGCTCAGCCTGCCCATAAAGCGGCGAGCCAGCCGCTTCTCCTGTTCCGCTGCACGGGTCGGCACCGCCGTAAGGAGCACTTTGTACAAGTCCGTGCGCATGAACGGCTCAAAGCTGTCCACCTGACGACGCTCAAACTGATTGAGCGTCGTTTCTCTTTCAATATAACGATCCACGCGCGTACCGCATATCAATTCATTGCCCACATAGCTGCACATGCCCATATCGTGCTCCAACGCGTAACTGTGCATCCATTGAGCCACATAATCCGGCAGAGCATTTTTATAAACATCCTCTCCCGTTTTTGTGTTGGTGACACACGCGCCATTGTAGCTGATGGTATATCCGCCAAAGCGCGGAAAGTCAAGCTCGTCAAGATACATTCGCAGACCACCGGTCGGTCTGCCCGATGCCAATACAACAATATGTCCCTTCTCCTGAATATGGATGAGTGCTTCCCGGGTTTTTGTTGAAATCTCTTTGCGGGAATTGGTCAGCGTACCATCGATATCCAGAACAAGAACTTTCTTTTTCATGGCACTTCTCCTTTTCTTTCGTTTACTGCTTTATATTATAATGAAGGAATGTCCGTTGTGCAAGGGGAATATCCGTTCAGAACAATTCCTTCTTTTCTCTTTTTCTGCATTTTCAACTTCAATGCAGACGCCGATTTTCACAGCAAAACGCTCATTTATTTTCGCAGATCCTCTCTATTTACTGACCATTCTCCGGTTTACTTGCATGTATCTTCGAAATGCGTTATAATAATCGAACTGTTTGCAAAGAATGCTTACAAAATATATTCCGCATGGAGAAAATCCTATGGACAACATTACCCGTATCACCAGTTTTACAATCGATCACGATACACTTCTGCCCGGTTTGTATGTCAGCCGCATTGATGGCGACATCACAACCTATGACATGCGCACCCGCCGCCCCAACACTGGAGACCTGATGAGCAACAGCACCATGCACTCCCTGGAGCACATGTTTGCCACCTTCATTCGCAATGGGGAACTTCGGGATTCCATTGTTTACTTTGGGCCGATGGGCTGTCAAACAGGCTTCTATCTGCTGGTGCGCAATGCCGATAATTCCGCTGTTCTTGCAGCTGTACGAAATGCCCTCGAACAGATTCTGGCGTATGAAGGGCCTGTCTTCGGCGCATCACACAAAGAATGCGGCAATTACAGAAATCTTGATCTGGAAAAAGCAAAAATGGAAGCCAGGTATTATCTGAATGAACTGGACGCACGTCCTGTGACTTTTCATTACGAGGTGTCTTTATGAAAACTATTGGTATGATCGCTGCTATGGAAGTAGAAATGCAGTCTCTGCGTTCCTACATTGAAAATCCTGTGAAGGAAGTGATCAGCGGCATCACGTTCGTGAGCGGCTCTCTGCAGGGCAATCAGGTTGTCACTGCCGTATGCGGCGTTGGCAAGGTCTTTGCTGCGTTGTGTGCGCAGACCATGATTCTGCACTTTAATCCCGACATGATAATCAACACCGGTGTGGCCGGTGCGCTCTGTGCAGCTCTTCCCATCGGTTCCATTGCTGTTTCCTCTGCCGTTGTGCAGCACGACATGGATACCAGCCCTCTGGGCGACCCTGTTGGCCTCATCTCCGGCATCAACAAGGTATACATTCCAGCAGACAACGGTCTGTCGGGCGAACTGAGCGCCTGCGCCAAGGTGCTGGGGATTAAAACAGAAACCGGCGTCATCGCTTCTGGAGACCAATTTGTCTCTTCACCTGCTCGCAAAGAAGAAATTGCCCGCACATTCAATGCCATCGCATGCGAAATGGAGGGTGCTGCCATCGGTCAGGTATGCTATGTCAACCGTGTGCCGTTTTGTGTGCTTCGCGCTATCTCTGATACTGCGGAAGGTGCTTCCGAAATTGACTTCCCGAAGTTCGTCAAAGAAGCTGCTGCTCAGACGGTCACGCTCCTTTTAACTTTTCTGCGCCACTGATTCCATGAGCATCGTTCTGAGAACGATGCTATTTTTTTGAAAATTCCAATCCTGTACAAATGCCCTCTCGACAATCGCAGATGAAAGGTCTATAATAGGGGCATATTGTTTCGCCCATTTACGGCAGAAAGGCTATCATTTCCATGAAGACTGAAGCACAGGCTAAACCATTTTCTCCTCGTCAGCGCTATCTGCTGATGACACTCGGTGTCCTCATTACCGCTGTCGGTGTCTATTTTTTTAAATTTCCCAACAACTTTTCAACCGGTGGTGTAAGTGGCATTTCTTTGATTCTGGGACGTCTTCTCCCATCCGCCGCCTTAACTCCAAGCACTTTCGTCCTCATCATCAACTCCCTGCTGTTGATCGTAGGATTCATTTTTCTGGGACATGGTTTTGCATTCAGCACAGTTTACTGTTCTTTGCTGCTTTCTGTGAGTCTCAATGTAATGGAATATCTGTTCCCGATTACCGCCCCGCTGACTTCACAGCCTTTTCTTGAACTGTGTTTTGCCGTTCTCCTGCCCGCCTTTGGTTCGGCCATTCTCTTTCATCTTGATGCATCCAGCGGCGGTACAGATATCATCGCCATGATCGTGCGCAAATACACCAGCATGAATATTGGCTCCGCGTTGATGGTTGCCGATGCCCTCATTACCGTTGCTGCGCTGATCTGTTTCGGCGTAGAAGCCGGGCTTTTCTCCATCCTCGGTCTGCTGATGAAATCCGTTCTTGTTGACTATGTAACCGACAGCTTCCGAATGAAAAAATGCTTCCAGATCATCACAACCCATCCTCAGCCCATTGTCGATTTCATCACCAATACGCTGCATCGCGGCGCAACGCTGGAAGATGTATACGGCGCCTATCAGCACGAATGCCGCACAATGATCATCACCGTGCTCAACCGTTCTCAGGCATTGATGCTTCGCCGGTTTATTCATGAAACCGACCCGAAGTCTTTTATGGTCATCACCGCTTCAACAGAAATTATTGGCAAAGGTTTCCTTGCCAGCTGATTTTCCTGCCGTTCGACTTCTGTCAAACGGCTTTTTCTTTCATTTGATAAAGGAGTGTTTCGTCTGGAAAAACGCATTCAAACCAATCAGGATACTGACTTTCTGCGTCTGATCGCCTGTATCTGTATGATGATTGATCATGCTGGCAAAATGCTGTTTCCTCAATATCCCGTGATGCGCATGATCGGCCGTCTGGCTTTTCCCCTCTTTGCCTATGGCATCGCCGTTGGTGCATTCTTCACACGTGATCCGCTGCGATACCTGAGCCGCATCGCCATAACCGCTCTGATTTCTCAGCCGCTCTATGCGCTCGCGCTTGACCACCAGAACGCGGCCATGTATGCTGTTTCTTTTGCATCCCATCCAATCAAGGCTGCTTACACATTCTATATCAGCAGTTGGCAGACACCCAGTATTCTCCTGTCCCTGTTCATGGGCCTATGTCTTCTCCTTTGCCTGCGGGAAAAACAATATAGTCTGGCACTGTTTGTCTATATCTTATGTGAATGCATGTCGTCTCATCTGGATTATGGCATCGGAGGCATTCGCCAGATGCTCCTTTTCTACCTGTTTCTGAAACATCCATTGCCCGGGTTTTTTATTCTGACCGGCTATACGCTGCTTTGGTCCATGCGCGGCAGAACGTTCGGCCTGCGCATTTACAGTTTGCCCGCGGTCATGCTCTGTTTCCTGCCCATGAAACGGCGTATGCGCCTGCCTCGCTGGTTTTCTTATGCTTTTTATCCTGTCCATCTCGCCATTTTGCTCGCGGTTTTACTCTATCTTGGCCGATTGTAAAGTCTTTTTCTGCAATTGAATATCCTTGCAAACTTTTTCAAAAAAAGTCTTGACATTCTTTTTCAGATTGTGTATAATGTCTTTCGTTGAAACGATCTGAAAAACATTGGGGAATTGTGTAACGGCAGCACCTACGACTCTGACTCGTATTGTCTAGGTTCGAATCCTAGTTCCCCAGCCATTTGCCTCCATGGTCAAGCGGTCAAGACGTTGCCCTCTCAAGGCAAAATCATGGGTTCGATTCCCATTGGAGGTGCCATTCCACAGTTGTCGCTGTGGTTTTTTTATTTTCTTTTTTATTGCAGCATGATAATAAGGGCGGCAGGGCTTTGACCTTCCGTTCTTTTTATGCCTTTATCACATGCCAACTTTGGCCATGTGTACTTCTTCTCCATCTGCATGCAAAAACAATCGAAAGCTCTTATTTTGATTGATTTTTTCATTCCAGAATCAAAACTTTCAAACTCGACCAGAATCAGTTCCCCCGTACTGTTCATCGTTGTGCCGATCAGAAGCACGGGATATACAGTGATGTACCCATAGTATACTTTTTTAAATATCATCCGCCACTGTTCCGATTAAAAATGATGTTGTATTCATTGATGATCATAACCGTTTCAGCATCGAACCCTTCCATATTAAACTTTGAACTTTGTATAGTTATTCAGACAGAACATTCTTCATTCAGTCATACAATAAAAAAACAATTCTCGCGTGTTCTTATTTATGACATATTTGTTCACAGTTTGTCAATTTATTTTACCCAGTTCTTAGTCATATTATATAATTCAATTCGCATATTGATAGTCAATATGATTGACATTTGATTTTACGTGTGATATACTGACCGTATAGCATTGAATATAGAGAATATTCAATATTTTTCTATTCATGCAAAACATTTGAGGAGGATCATATTTATGAAGAAGCTTCTCTCCCTGCTGGTTGCGATGACGTTTGTATGTGCTCTGGCAACCGCCGCCTCTGCTGCTGATTATCCAGCTAAGGGCATTTCTGTCATCTGCCCATGGGGTGCAGGCGGCGGCACAGACGCTTGCCTGCGTGCCTTCAGTGAAGCCATGAGCAAAAATCTAGGCGTCACACTGACTGTTGACAACCGTACCGGCGGCGGTGGAATCATTGGTCATCAGGCCATCGCGGACGCTGAAGCCGATGGATATACCATGGGCATGATCACTTTTGAAATCTCCACTTATAAACATCTGGGCACCTCCGAACTTACCTACGAAAACTTTGAGCCGCTTTGCCGTGTCAATACCGATGCTGCTGCAATCACTGTCAATGCGGAATGGGCGAAGGCCAACAACATCTCCGATCTGGCCTCTTTTATTGACTACTGCAAAGCACATCCGGCCGAGGTTCAGATGGGCGGTTCTTCTAACGCTTCCGTCTGGCACATTGCCGGTGGTTACCTGATGAATGCTGCTGACATTGACCTGCAGATGATTACCTATCAGGAAGGCGCTGCAACTGCTGTGCAGAATGCTGCTTCCGGCTTCATTCAGGGTGTTACCGTGTCTCTGGCAGAGGCGCGCAGCTTCATTGAGTCCGGTCACCTGATTTGCCTTGGTGTCATGGATACTCAGCGCAACCCGCTTTTCCCCGATGTTCCGACCTGCCAGGAACAGGGCTATGACATCACTTATTTCACCCAGCGCGGCATAGCTGTCCCGAAGGGTACAGATCCGGCCGTAAAGGCTCGCCTTGTTGAGGCCTGCGAAGCAGCTATCGCTGATCCGGCTTTCGTTGAGTTTATGAACAACAACGGTCAGGCCATCTCTTACCTGAATTCTGAAGATTACACCGCGTTCCTCGCTCAGAGCATGACAGATGTCGGCGATGCCATGGAAGTCCTCGGCCTGTAATTTCCTCTTGACTCCCTGATGGGCAGGCTATAGCGTCCTGCCCATCTTTTCAGTTTAAACAATCGAAGGATGTGAATCTACTTATGAAGAAAAAGATGCAAACTCAGGCATTTGCCAACCTGATCGGTGCGCTTATCTTCAGTGCCATCAGCGTCTGGGCACTGATTCAGACCACTGATTTTCAGGAAATTAAGCACTCCTTTGTGCAGCCTGCGCTCTTCCCGCAGATCATGGCGATCGGCATGTTGGTTTTCTCCTTGGTTCTGATGATTCAGTCCATCATCAAACTCGTAAAATTGGATGAAAACGACCCTCTCTCCCAGCCCGCCGCATCCTTAAACTTTGTAAAGCACAAAGGTGTACTGGCGGCGTTGATCGTGATGGCGTTGTGCATTTTCTTTGTTGCCACATTTGAATCCCTCGGATATGTCCTTGTGTCTATCCTCGTTTCTCTCGTTGTAATGTGGCTGATCGGCAAGCGAAATATCGCACAGATGCTCCTTGTGTCCGTACTGGTTCCGTTAGGTATGTGGTTAATCTTCTACAAGGTGCTGACTGTCAACATTCCGATGGGACCGCTCACTTTCCTGCGTGATCTCATCGACATGATTTAAAAGGAGGCTCTTGTATGAATT
Organism: Christensenellaceae bacterium; assembly: GCA_020025205.1. Taxonomy (GTDB): domain Bacteria; phylum Bacillota; class Clostridia; order Christensenellales; family Aristaeellaceae; genus Ventricola. Next base: position 16,343 of record JAHHSO010000026.1, read on the forward strand.
GGAGTTTGCTTTTTGATAGCTATGGTGCCGTCTTCGGCAACGTTCAGGTGCTTCTGATGACGCTGCTTGGCGCTACCGGCGGCGTTTTGCTTGGTGCCATTCCCGGCATGACTGCAACCATGGGCGTTGCGCTGCTCATTCCGTTCTCCTTCGGCATGGATCTGATTCCGTCCATCGGTCTGCTGCTGGGTATCTACTGCGGCGGCATGTACGGCGGCTCCATCTCCGCCATTCTCATCCATGCGCCGGGTACTCCGGCCGCCGCTGCCACGCTTCTTGATGGTTATCCCATGTGCCAGAAAGGTCAGGCAGGCAAAGCTCTGTCTGTTGCCATGTTTTCCTCTTTTTGCGGCGGTATGATTGGCGCTCTGGTTATGACCTTCCTCTCTCCCGTCATTGCTGACATGGCCATGAAGTTCGGTCCCGGAGAAATGTTCATGCTGGCTGTTTTCGGCCTGTCCGTTATCGTCGCAATTTCTGGCAAGTCCATCGCCAAGGGCATGATCAGTGCTTTTTTCGGCATGCTTCTGTGTACTGTCGGCCTCGACCCAACCAACGGCGTACCGCGCTTCATCACCTATAAAAATACGGGGCTGCTGGAAGGCTTCCAGTTCATCCCAACGCTGATCGGCCTGTTCGCCGTGGCTGAGGTCATCGCAGGTGTTGAGCGTATCCTGAACGGTGAAGAAAAACAGGAGTCTTCAAACGAGAAGATCACAAACGTCCTGCCTGACTGGAAAACCATCAAACAGATCTGGCCAAACATTCTGTCCGGCGGCCTGATCGGTACGTTTATCGGTGCAATTCCTGGTGCCGGCGGAGATATTGCCGTATTTGTTTCCTATGGCTTCAGCAAAAGTGCCAGCAAGCACCCCGAGCTGTATGGCACTGGCATTCCCAACGGCGTTGCTGCTACGGAATCTGCCAACAACGGATGCTCTGGCGGTGCAATGATTCCGCTCCTTTCTCTGGGTGTTCCGGGCGATTCCGTTACCGCCATCCTCCTGGGCGCATTCATCATGAAGGGCATCCAGCCCGGCCCGATGATGTACATCACCGAATTGCCTACCGTTTATAAGGTGTTCGCTGCATTGATGCTGGCCAATTTGGCCATGCTGCTGGTAGGCTGTTTGGGCGTGCGCATCTTCGCTAAGATCGTCTCGGTCGAAAAGAAACTGCTCTATCCCATCATCCTGATCATCTCGCTGCTTGGCGCGTTCTCCATCAACAAGAACGTGTTCGATATCGGCGTTTGCGTCGTATTCGGCATTGTCGGCTGGCTGCTCAACAAGTATGAATTCCCGCTCAGCCCCATTCTGTTGGCGCTGATTCTTGGACCGATGTGCGAAAAAAACTTTGTCCGCTTCATGAACATCCAGAAGGGCAATTTCTTCGCCATCTTTAAGTCTCCAATTGCAATGGTTTTCCTGACTGTGGCTGTTGTCGTTGTTTTGTTCTCCATCTACAATCAGAACAAGATCAACAAACGCGAAGCGGCTGCCCGTGCTGCTAAGTAAGCCAAGTAAACTCAGCAGAACCGTCTCCTTGTAAAGGGGCGGTTCTTTTTTTCTGTAAGTTTTCGAAAAGGCACAAATTGTCAGAGGCACTTATTCTCTTCAATCTCAAATCCTGTTTCCCGCGGAATACATGCAGTTCAAATAGACCCGCCTGCAAACATGGTCCTTGTGACGTTTCGTGACCAACGCCTATCAAATCTCAACTGCTTTATCGCCATTCCGATTCAGTCCGGTTCTTTATCTATCATGGGGAAAACTCAGCTCTGAAAAACCAAACAATCTCCTTTCGAATCCATACAAAAAGCTCGGCATGACGCACATCACACCGAGCTTTTTGTATGATATGGGATTACTGAGCCATCTCAACAGCCCACTTCTCGTAGAGTCCTTCTGCGTTGATCTGATCAATCATTTCCTGAATCTTTGCGGTAAACGCCGCATCTCCCTTGGTGCTGGCAACGTAATTTTCGCTGTCGAACGCGAGAACAAACGGGGCCACTTCAAGATCGTCGTTTCCAGCCAAAATATTCTCATAGATGCTCTTGGGCACGGCCAACGCATCCACACGGCCATTCTTCACCATGTTCACGCCATCCGGGATCTTGGTAATCAGCTCAAGCTGTGCATCAGGAAGCTGCTCTTCGACCATGATCTGCTGGTTGCTGCCATTCTGAGCCGCGACCACCTTCCCCTTAAATGCCTCAGCAGAATCATACTTGGCACCTTCGCCTTTCTTGACAATCAGTCCCTGATCGCCTTCATTCCAGTACACACCCGTCAGGTCCATGCTGTTGACACGCTCTTCATCATAAGTGAGACCCGCAACCATCATATCAACATGACCCTGACCCACAGCAGCGAGACAGGCATCAAAAGACATCGGCTGAATCTCCAGCTCAACGCCAAGCTGTTCAGCCATCCACTGCACCATCAGGATATCGGTTCCGACAATGTCGCCGTTATCATCAATATACTCATAGGGAGGCCAATCCGGGCTGGTCGCCACGACGAGCTTGCCAGCGGCCTTGATATCCTCCAGCCGATCTGCCAGAGCGAGGGAACAGGTGAAAATCATCGCCAGAGCGAGAACAAGTGCAAACATCTTTTTCATAAGGTTTTCCTCCTTTTATTCTATCCGCCGGCTTTGTCCAATGCGGAAGGGTTGTCGCCATTATACGTCCGTTTTATGCACTTGTCAAGTGTATATTCTGCATAAAAATACTTTTATTGAAAAAATTTTTTCGATTTCTGAATATTTTTTCAAAAATATACGCTCAAGCGGTTGTAATATTCCTTTTAATGTGATAAAATATGTCCATCGCGTACAAACGATATGCTGTTTGCGCAAACATCAAGTTGTGAATAATTATGCCTCCATTTCTTCTTCGGATAGGCTGATGTTTCCCCTGCTTTTGCACAGGCGGCTCTCACTGCTTCTCATACAACCTTTTAAAAAGGAGGAACCCCCCTTTGCTTGCCAACATTGCAAATCTTCTTCAAAAATATGGCATGAATTTCTTGAACGGCTTGGGTACCACGCTCCTGCTGGCCCTGATTTCCGTGTCTATCGGCTGTCTGATCGGTGCTTTTATGTCCATTATGCGGCTGTCCCGTTCCAAACTTCTGCGCGGCATCTCCGCTGTTTATACGGAAATTGTCCGCGATACGCCGCTTCTTTTGCAGCTCTATTTCTTTTATTTCCTGCTGCCAAACCTTCTCCCTGCGCTCAGGCTTTCCAAATTCACCTGCATCACCATCGCCCTCGTCTTTAACTCCGGTGCATATATGGCAGAGGTCTTCCGTTCAGGCATCCAGTCCATTGACCGCGGTCAAACAGAAGCCGCCCGTTCCCTCGGCCTGTCAGCGCGTCAATCCATGGTTCACATTGTGCTGCCTCAAGCTTTTAAAAACGTGCTGCCCGCCATGTGCAACGAGTTCGTTGCTTTGACAAAGGAAACCTCTCTGGCTTCTACATTTTTTGTCGGCGACCTCATGACGCAGTATCAGACGATTTCCGGCAAAACCTATCTGGTTCTCGAGCCGCTGATTATCATTGGTGTCATTTACTTTGTCCTTACCTTCTCCATGAGCAAGATGATTGCTGTTCTCGAAAGGAGACTCAAGAGCGATGACTAATTTTGAAAATGAACTGATCCGTGTTGAAGATCTGCACAAAGATTTCGGTTCCCTCAAGGTGCTGGCCGGAATCACCGAAAGCATTCATAAAGGAGAAGTTATCTCGCTCATCGGCCCATCTGGGTCAGGCAAATCCACTTTTCTGCGCTGCCTCAACCTGCTGGAAACGCCTACCAGCGGCCACATCTGGTTTGATGGCGTGGACATTGCGGACAAGCGCGTAGACATCAATCTTCACCGCCAGAAGATGGGCATGGTTTTCCAGCATTTTAACATCTTCCCGCACATGTCCGTTCTGGAAAACGTGACCTTTGCCCCTGTGCTTCTTAAAAAGAAGTCCCGCGACGAAGCCGTTGCCCAGGCAGAAACACTGCTTGATCGCGTTGGTCTGCTCTCCAAGCGCGACAACAAGCCCACTCGTCTGTCCGGCGGACAGAAACAGCGTCTGGCCATCGTGCGGGCACTGGCGATGGAGCCGGAAGTCATGTTGTTTGACGAGCCAACTTCTGCCCTCGACCCCGAAATGGTCGGTGAAGTGCTGGATGTCATCAAGAATCTGGCCAGGAACAAAATGACCTGCGTCATCGTTACGCATGAAATGGGCTTTGCGCGTGAAGTTTGCGACCGTGTGCTCTTTATGGACGGCGGCATCATTCTGGAACAGGGCGCTCCCGATCAGCTTTTCGATCATCCGCAGAACCCACGTACTCAGGATTTTCTGAGCAAAGTACTGTAATTTCAAGCGGACGGCAACAGCCGCCTGCTTTTCTTTTATCGAAAGGACATCTGTATGACACTCACCCACGTCGTCACGCCCGAAGAAGACGGACTGACCCTTCAGCACATTTTGCGCGGGCCAATGAAGCTTTCCGGCAGACAAACCCGAGACATCAAGAAAGCGAACGGAGTTACCGTAAACGGAAGCCCCATGTTTACAAATCAGTGCGTCATTTGCGGACAAACTGTCCGCGTCACGCTTCCAGATTATACGCCTTCCGTTTCCCATGAAGGCGCGCAGCAGCTCCATGTGCTCTACGAAGATGACGCGCTGCTCGCCGTTCAAAAACCCGCTCTGCTTCAATGTCATCCTTCCCCTTCTGCCCCCCATGGTGCAGATACGCTTGAAGGGCGTGTCATGGCCTATCTGTGTGCACCAGCACACCCGGTCCATCGTCTTGATGCCGAAACAACAGGGATTGTGCTTTTTGCGAAACTCCCATATGTTCAGGCGCACATTCAAACTCAGATGCAGGAAGGCACCTTTCACAAAACCTATCTGGCCTGGGTCTTCGGCATCCCGGATGTCTCCGTCATTGACGCGCCCATTGCCCGTCTTACCCCGGACAGCTTCACGCGCATTGTCTCGCCCGAAGGTCAACGAGCCATCAGCCGATGCCGAATTGAAAAAACTGTTGCTGCTTTCGATGCACCCGTTTCTCTTGTGGAATTATCCCCTGAAACCGGCCGCACACATCAGCTTCGCGTTCATATGGCACACATCGGCTGCCCGCTTCTGGGTGATTTGCGTTATGGTTCGCCAGCCTCGCGTGCACTGTCTGAACGTCTGAATCTCCACTACCACCAGCTGAGCGCCGTCAAACTGTCTTTAATTCATCCGTTCACCGGCAAAATTTTATCCCTTTCCTGTCCACCGGACTTCTCCTTTTCTCCTTGACAAAACCTTCCAAACCGCCGCTTGCTTTGGATAATAAGCGTCATTTTCCTTTTATATACTGCATTTTTATTTCTTACTGTCTGTGTACAGCTCCTCCTTTGTCAGAACTTGGAAGCGAAATACGGCATGAAAAAAACGCCCTTCCCCGTCATATTAGCAGAAGACGATCAAGAGCGGCCGCTTGGACGCCTTCGTAATGACAAAGGAGGACTTCCTTATGCAGAATACTAACAAAAAAGCGGCTTGCGCCGCGATGCTGTGCATGGCGATGGCTATTCCTTTTGCTGCCTTCGCTGAGAACGAAACCCGCGTGATTACCTGCGGCACGCTCAACCTGCGTGCTGAGGCAAACACAGAATCCGCCATTCTTGGCAAGTATGGCTGGGGCACTGAAGTGCTGGTCAAGGGCGTGAATGGCGACTGGGCTTCTGTGGACGTTGGCGGTCAGAGCGGTTACATGTACACCAAGTACCTGGGCGGCGAAGGCACCACTAGCTACAATGCCTACGTCAACACCAACTCCCGCGGTTTGAACCTGCGCAAGTCTCCCAATGGCGATGTGATCCGTTCCTTCCCGCGCGGCACACATGTGAACGTGTTGTCCACTGATGGCGCCTGGAGCAAGGTCAACATAGACGGCCAGGCAGGCTATATGTCCAGCCGTTGGCTCTCCGATAGCAAGCCGTCTTCCTCCAGCCAGTCTGGAGCCGTCATGGGCACTGCTGTTGTCAAAAACCCGCGTGATACCCAGGTGCTTTTCCTGCGCAGCCGTCCGTCCGTGGCCAGCGAATCTCTGGGATATTATCGCAACGGAAAGAGCGTTGAGCTGCTTGAAAAACTTGATGGCTGGTACAAGGTTCGCGTAGACGGCAAGACCGGCTATATGATGGCGCAATTCCTGGATGTTACGCAGAAGCACAATGGCACTGCAACGGTCTTTAACCCGAACGGCAACAATTTTGTAAACTTCCGCAAGGGCGCAAGCCTTTCCGCCTCCGTGATCCGTACCGTGCCCGTTGGCACAAAGATCACGGTGCTGGAAAAGACCACCGATTGGACCAAGACCGAGATTGACGGTGTAACCGGCTACATCTCCACCTGGTTCCTCAAATTCTAATTTCATTTCTTCCACCCTCCCATAGAAGCCTGACGGTTTGAGCCGTTCAGGCTTCTTTTTTAAGTGTTTTTCTCTGCACCTCCCCTCAAAAAGCCATGCCACTGATTGATTTCTTCCCCCGTGTTTTAAAGCAGACTTTCAGTCTGTTTATAGCAAACTGTGAAGCAATTTGTTTCATTCTATTTTATCCATCTCGTGCATATCCGGCCTTTCTTCTGTCCATCCTAGTGACAAACGAGAATTGGAGGCATGGAACATGAGCAAGACAGAAATCGTCAGCCTGCTTGGGCGCGAAGTGCTGGATTCGCGCGGAAACCCAACCGTTGAAGCAGAAGTGCAGCTTTCAGGCGGCATCACCTGTACAGCCATCGCCCCCAGCGGCGCATCGACAGGCAAGTCTGAAGCGCTGGAACTGCGTGACGGCGATATGCAGTATTACGGCGGAAAAGGTGTCAAGCGAGCCTGCAAAAACATCTCCACCGCCATCAGAAAGCAGCTGCGCGGCATGGATGCCGCCGACCTTTCCGCCATCGATCAGGCCATGATCAAACTGGACGGAACTGAGAATAAATCTGTTCTCGGCGCCAATGCAACCCTCGCCGTTTCCATGGCCTGTGCAAAAGCTGCTGCAAGCGCGCAAGGCATCTCTTTGTACCGTTTTTTAGGCGGTGCGCAGGCTGTTACGCTGCCAATGCCGATGATGAATATTTTGAACGGCGGTGCACATGCGGACAATCCACTGGACATTCAGGAATTCATGATTCAGCCCATCGGTGCACCATCGTTTTCAGAAGCGCTGCGCATGTGCACAGAAGTTTATCATACACTGGCTGCACTTCTGAAAAAACACGCTCTGTCCACTTCCGTGGGGGACGAAGGCGGTTTTGCACCACAAATCTCCGATGAAAAGCAGGCGCTTGATTGGATCGTAGAAGCAATTTCACGTGCCGGCTACACGCCCGGCACAGATTTTGCGCTGGCCATGGACATTGCTGCAAGCAGCTGGAAACAAAATAACGGCTATACCCTGCCCAAGAGCGGCCGAACTTACACGGCGCAGGAACTGACCGAGCACTATCGCACTTTAATAGCTTCTTATCCCATCCGTTCAATCGAAGACCCTCTGGGCGAAGAAGACTGGTCTGCCTGGCAGGATTTGACAAAGGAATTAAGCTGCCAAATCATCGGTGACGACCTGTTCACAACCAACGTCATCCGCATTCAAAAAGGCGTATCGCTCGGCTGTGCCAATGCCGTACTCATCAAGCCTAATCAGATCGGCACGCTGACCGAAACCATACAGGCCGTCGCACTCGCACGCAAGCACAATTATAAAACAGTCATTTCGCACCGTTCCGGCGAATCAGAAGATACGACAATCGCCGACCTGTCCGTTGCACTGAACGCCGGGCAAATCAAGACGGGCGCTCCCTGTCGCACAGAGCGCGTGAGCAAGTATAATCGACTTCTGCGCATAGAAGATGCGCTCGGCTCTGCGGCGGTGTTCGGTCTATGATTTATCTCCTGCTCAGCGCCGTCAGTGCGTTCTTCGGCCTGACCTCCGGACTGGGACCGACAACGCTTCTGCGTCCGCTTTTAGATGCCGTTTCGCCGCTTCCGCCCACTTCCGTGGCCACGCTCTGCACAATGGCCACACTCTGTGCGGCGCTGGTCGCCGCGTTTTTCGCGCTCAGTCAACCGCTGCCCCTGCACCCGGACGAATTGATTCTTCTTGCCGTTGGCGCTGTATTGGGCGGACTTCTCGGGGATCTTGCCTCTGCACGGTTTATGTCCATGCTGCCGCGAAGTACCGCTATGCTGATGCAGAATGCACTGCTGTTTACGCTGATTGCACTGCCTGCAATCTATTTCCATTCGCTCTCCAGAACGCTTCTTCCCATCGGTACATCACGCCTCCTGTCGTTTCCTGTCGCGCTCAGTGTAGGCATGCTGGGATCGTTTCTGGCGTTCGGGGCGGAACCCGTGACATTGATGCTCTACTTTTTTCTTTTTGATGCCGACAATGAAGAATCTGGTTTCGCTGCCCTGACTATCACGCTCTTCTCTATGACGGGTAAACTGATCGCACTCCTGATTCGTCAGCGGATGATCCTTCCCGATACGGGGATTCTTCTTTGGATTTTGCCAGGGGCTCTGATTGGTGCGCTTCTGGCAATGCTGCCCGGATTCCAGCGCATGATTTCCGGAAAAGTCGGGCAAATCCTTTTGCGCCTGAGTTTGTTTACCTCTCTTCTGAACATTGCTGCTGCAATGGCTCACTAAACGGCATGCAAATATCGGACAGACTACATTCTGTTTTATGCAATTTGCTGTTTCCATACTCGAATTGCGAGCCCTCACACCCAGATATGTCATTCAATACTATTTTCTAACAAGACCACCCCATATAATTGAGAATGTGGTATAATATAACTAACGGTCGATGAAAAATGGCAAAGCATACGAAATGTCCGAGAGCCAGCGGCTGAAAATAGAAGCAGCCCGAAAGAAGAACCGAAACAAAAACATAGAAAAAAGGCTGTGTGTTCTTGTCATGCGAGCGGAAGGCAAAAGCTTGGAAGAAATCGCAGAAAAGACGGGCTATCATCCTTCGACGGCGAGCAAGCTGATATCGCGATACATGCGCAATGGAATCCATGCGAAAATTGCAAGTGCAAGTTGGACACCCGCACGATAAAAATTTGTTCGGCGT
>JAHHSO010000027.1 GCA_020025205.1 Christensenellaceae bacterium
GCGCCCGCGGCTTCGGCTGCTCTTCCGGCTGCGCCGCTTGCCGCCCCCGCCGCCTCACTGGCCGTCTGGGCGGCTTCGTTCGCTGTGTCTGCAGCCGTCCTTGCACCGTCCGCCTGTTCAAACGCTTTGTTCGCCGCTTCAGCCGCAGACTTCGCCGCCTCTTCTGCGCTCTGTGTCGCCTCGCGCATTGTCTGAATCTGTGCCAGCAGCTCTGCTACAGACGGAATCACATTTCCTGGATCGCGAACAATATCCGTCATATCCGCACCGACATGCAGCACAAACGCATACAGCGGCAGCATACCGCCCAGCTCGTCCGTCAAATGCAGAACGCCTTTGACATCTCCTTCCTGTCCATAGCAGAGATTGGGCAGCACCACCCTCACGCTGTTTGCATTCTCCGCATTTTTCACCACTTCGGAAAAACTGCTTTGATCCGGAAGAATGATGCTCAGCGCCGCCTTAAAACCTGTCAAGTTCGCATCTTTCCCACCTTCCTGCACGCGTACGCAGATCTCGTGTGCAACCCTGCTGGACAGGGTCGCCAGTGCTTTGATCCTCTCAGTCTGCATTGCTGCGGCATTCGTCAGGTCAACCGTTCGGCTGATTCGCCATTTCAGCATTCTCTCTTAACCCTCCTTCAATATTGTCTTCCTGTCAGGCTGGAAATGAACACCTGCGCGTTCCAGCTTGCACGAATGCGGCAAAGACCGAATTCGTTTCCGTCTTTTGCTACCGGCGTAATGGACAATGTGTGATAAACGCCGCGCCGGATCTTGCCCTTGTCATCCGTGGACAGATACGCCGCAATATCTCCCTCACCGTTTACAAATGCCGATTCCGGCACCACTTTTCCGTCTACGCGGACTACAACGCTGTCGGTCATCGGGCCTTTGTAGATACCGTATACGATGCCATGTTCATGATTGGGCAGCTGCACAAGGTGTACGTGATCCGGCACATGCACCTCGTGGACGTGCGCAGGAATTGCAATTCGCACGCCTGGAATCGTGATCGCCCCCGTCACACGATGCCAGTGGTTAAACCTGTGCGTATGGTCGCCGCCCGCGCTTGTGTCGCCTTCTGTGTACTCGGTGTGTCCCGAACCGCCCGCTGCTGTAGTCACAGGCGATGGTCCGGACGAAAAGCTGGCATGTTTGTGTCCTGCCATACCGTGGCTGTGAGTTCCAATGCCATGCCGGTGACTGTTCACGCTGTGCTCATGGCTTCCTGCTGCCTCCGTATACGCTGCAGCGAAACCTTCACCGCCCAGCGGGCCGCCTGTTGCGCCCACAGAAATTGTCTGCTCCGGAATGCTTTTGCTGTATGTGCCGCCGGCCGAACTGGTCTGCGTACTTTCTCCCCCTGCCTGTGTGCTGGATACTGAAGCTCCGCCTCCGGCTGCACCTTTGCTGTCCGCCCGGTATGCCCGCCTTGAAATCTTGAGCATTATAGCATTGACGTGAATCATGTTCGCCGGAATGTAAATGTCGCCCTCTGCAGGCGTGTCCTTGTCGCAGTTCTGCTCAAAGGAGTCAGCGTATATGAATGTACTTCCCTGCCCGTAGGTGTCGCGGATCTTCGTTTTTCGCGCAAGATCTGCGATGATTGTCGCCACACTGGTCGGCTGCGAGGAAAGCGTCAGTTTCACTTCCCCGGGCTTTTCGAGTGGATTCGGTATATGAATTTCCGTTACCCTCGTGCGCACGATCAGGCCGTAGTCCTTGTAAATCATGCGCACCCTGTGCCCCGTATAGAAACTGTCCAGCGGTTCGCCGGTCAGCATGGAAAGATCCGCCGCCGACACCTCGTAGCTGATATGTGGATGCTGACAAATATCCAGTGCTGCCTTTGCCTTTGCCTTGAGCGTTTCTGCATCCGTAATCGTCGTATCAATGTATGGCCTGCTGATGGTTCCCCACAGATCCCGAACAGCCTGCGGCGCCTGGATGTATTCCACACCGCCGTTCACATCGCGGATCGTGAGCTGATTAACCCCCTCACCGTATCCGCGCGGGTAAAGCCGCGTGGCAAAGTCCGCGTTCTGAATGCACTCTGTGATTTCTTCCATATTGCGGCTGTAGCGCAGCTCGCTGGCGTCCTCATCCGTCATCTTCAGGATGGAGAGCTTCCACGGGTAGGCGCTGGTATCCGTCACGATCATCGGCTCCGTGAGCGGCTCAAGCAGCATCGTCAGCGCCGTAAACGGCGCTTCATCGCAGATGCCATATTCAAAATGTGTATCATACTCACAGCGATCCAGCACCCAATGCCGCTCATTCTGGAAAGCCAGCACCTCTTCCACTGCACCGCGCAAGTTCTGCGATGTACCGCCGAATTGGTGATAGCCCGGAATAAGACCGTCCTGCAGCGTACAGAGTGCCTGATCGCAAGTCAATTTCACCATGCCGCCGGGCGCATATTTCTTGCTTGGCATGCCCGTCACACGAAATATATCAATTCTCTCACCTGCTGCATCGAACAGCTCCACAAACTGCCGGTATCCGAAGGAGCCGATGTCCTCCACAGGCACTGTGACCGTTGCAGTGGTAAAAGGCGTCTGCTTTTTCCTCAGGTCAGTGATTCTTGCCGTGCGCAGCTCGCCGATTCGGTTCAGGCCGACGTCATAGATTTTAGGGTAACGCTTCAAATCCATCTCCCTCTCGCCAACAGTCTGACTGTGCAGGACGTTTCAGCCTCAACTGTCACCGCATTCACGCCGGGATCGAGCATCAGATCATCGTCGCTTTCCGGCGTTCGCGCGCCCATCGCCGATCGCAGCGCACCGTCCGTGTCTTCAATCTGTATAAGCAGAATGTCATCCTCTGTGTACCGGACGCGCAGCGTCTCTCCGCTGCCAAGCATCAAAGCAGAAAAGAAGAATTGCTCCTTCTCCGTGCGGATAGTCAGCGTGTTCATTTCTTTGCCGGACGTGTTTGTGACAGCGAACGCGAGCGGTGTTTGACAGTTTCCTGCTACCCCCAGATTCACGCGTTTTTCCTGTCCAGCTTCCACGCTCTGGTTGAGCGTGTGCTCGTGGACGCTCCGTGCAAACGGCTGGCAGATAAATGAAATCGTTGCCTGCCCGCTCATCCAGTCTGCATCCGTAAGTGCTGACTCTCTGTTCTCCAGTTCCGCAATAAAATACCGGTCGTCAAGGGCATCCAAAATCAGCTGTCCACGTCCATCCTTCCCGCAAAGCCACGCTGCGACATCCGAGGAACGCCGCAGCATATCCTGTGTTGTAATCGGCGCATCACTTCCGTCATCATTCAGAAAATAAAGTGTGCCCCTGTAATGCGCGGGTCTGAACGTTCTTCCTGGATACCGAAGGCTGCCATGCCGCCCGTTCACCGTCAGGCACGGGATGGTCTGCCCGGGAACAAAGGGATATTGCGAAGGCAAAAACGCGACATTCATCTCCTGACAATGCGTGCCGTCAAAGGAAAAGAGTGGGCTGTCATCAAGTGCATACATGTTTATCGCCTCCTGAGTTCTTCGTCAATCACGGCGGAAAGCTCGCGGATGATTTCCTGTCGATCCTCGTCCGAGCGCACCGTCCAGTCGCCGGTGACGTGGATGTGTACCTCTGTCTTCCCGGTGCTGCCGCCTTCCCACGGCGCCTTTGGATGCCCAACGCTCACGCCCGTAAGTGTGCCGTCCAGCATAGACACCATGCCCGCGCGCATCTCGTCAATGGGGCCAAGCGCGTCCTCCATATGCCGCGTCACACCCATGCCGATGCCGCCCGGAATCCATGCGCCCACCTCATCTGCAAACACGCCGGACGGACTGTGAATCCTGAGCGACGAACGCGCAGCCGCCACCGCCGCGCGGGAAACAGCGCGAATCGCACCGTTGAGTGCGCTGGAACCACTGCGCACGCCCGCAGCCATGCCCAGCACTATGTTCATGCCGATCCCATTTCCCGCGCTAAAACTCATCTCCTGCGAAGCCGCACAGGCCGCCGCAGCTGCCACGGCATCAACGTTGGTGTTCAGTGTCTGCGAAGCGAGCGTAAACCCGGAGGAAATGCCCGCCATGAACACAGTGCCGACCGTCCTGCCGTTTGTCACAGAGAATGTCGTATCCATGACCAGCGCGGTCGCGTCTGCCGCTGCCTGTGCGTCTGATGAAAGTGTCTCCTGTGCACCAGTAATGCCGGTGGACAAGCCGCCCATCCATGTCGTTGTGACCGTACTGCCTGCTTCGCTGGAAAGTGTGCCTGCAGCCGCGCCAAGCGCTGCCGCGGCTGCCGTGTTCGCTGCTGTTGTCACGCTGAGGCTGCCCTCCGTGATGCCGCTTTCCAGTCCATCCGTCAGGCTCTTGCCGCTGCTCTTGGCATCTCCTTTCGCATCCTCCTCATCATCTCCGCCAAACCAGCCCGTAACCGTGTCCCATATGCTGCTGCCCAGCTTGGATAATCCGTCTATTGCCCCGGAAATGCCGGAGGAAATTGTGCTGCCGACGCCCTTCCAGTCAATCTCGCCGATGGCCGTCTTGGCAGCTTCAAAGCCGGAGGACAGCCACGAGCCCGCCGTATCAAGCACGCTGGTCACGCCGTCTTTGATCTTTGTTCCAATCTCATCCCACGGCATTCCCTCAACCGCTGTTTTTCCAAAGCCAAACAAATTTGAGAGGAATGTACCTGCGCTGTCCAGTACAGTGCCGATGCCATTGAGGATCGCCGTGCCAATACCCGACCAGTCGATTCCCTCAACCGCTGTTTTTCCAAAGCCAAACAAATTTGAGAGGAATGTACCTGCGCTGTCCAGTACAGTACCGATGCCATTGAGAATCGTCGTACCGATTCCTGACCAATCGATTCCCTCAACCGCTGTTTTTCCAAAGCCAAACAAGCCGGAAAGGAACGCTCCCGCACTGTCCAGCACAGTGCCGATGCCATTGAGAATCGTCGTACCGATCCCTGACCAGTCGATGCCCTCAACTGCCGTCTTGCCAAAGTCAAAAAGATTAGAAAGCCATGTGCCCGCCGTATCAATCGCCGAAAGTACGCCATTGTGAATCGCCGTGCCAACGCTGTTCCAGTCAATATCGGCAGCTGCCGTCATTGCCGTTGAAAACAGGTCGGAAAGCCATGTGCCCGCTGCGTCAAACGCGCCGGTCACACCGGAGAGCATCGTCTGCCCCAGCCCCTCCCAGTCAAACGCGGAGATCGCCGCCGTGGCATTGTTCCATGCGCCCACAAGGCCCTCACCGTCAATCAGGCTGCCTATGAACTCACCGATGCCGGATGTGATCGTACCAAAGGCCGAACCGATCAGCTCAACGCCGCTTTGTACGCTGGTGAGGAACGTGCCGATCGACTCAGCCGCTTCCTCGCCGATCATGGTGGTCAAGCTGGTTTTCAGCGCATCCAGGATGCCGCTACCGCCTTCCAGCGCTGTGAAGAATGTTGAGAAGCCTTCGCCCAGCGATGCCACCGCACCCTGCAGCGTGGCGCTGTGCTCATACGCCAGCGCAAGGCCGCCCGCCACAAGGCCAAGCGGACTGCACAGCGCAGTGAGGCACGTCGTCAGCTTGCCGCCTGTAAGCAGTACCGGGCCGATCGCAGCCGCTGCCGCGCCAAACTGAAATATCGCATGCTTGATCGGCTGCGCCAAACCATTGAAGCCGCCAATGAGGTCGGTGATCCACTGCACGCCGCCGCGAATGACCGGTGTCAAAAAGTCAGACAGCGCAATGCCCATTTCTTCCAAGCCGCTGCTCATTTCGGCCAGATCGCCTTTGAGGTTGTCGCCCATGACGCCCGCCATCTCGCCAGCAGCTCCACCGGCGGCATACATCCCCGCAGTCATCTCATCCAGCGCATCCGGCCCCTGTTTGAGCGTTGCAAGAACGCCCTTCATCGACTCATCGCCGAAAATCGCCATGAGGGCTGCATCTCGTTCGCTCTGGGTCATGCCCTCCGCAGCCGTGGAAATGTCACGAATGATATTCGCATAGCTTCGATAGCTGCCGTCAGAATTGGTGATCGCAACCTTGGTCTTGCCAATCGCCACAGCGCCTTTTTCTGCGTTGTTTTTCAAGTCGCGCAGCATGGCATTGAGCGTCGTTCCGCCCTGGCTGCCCTTGATGCCGGCATTGGCCAGCACCCCCATCGCCGCCGCCGTATCCTCCAGCGTCATGCCAAAGGCGTCCGCGGTCGGCGCGGCGTACTTCATCGCTTCGCCTAAGCCCTCGACCGTTGTGTTGCTGTTTGCCTGCGCATAGGCAAACACATCGGCTGCTTCGCCTGCACGCTCCGCCGCCATGCCAAACGGGGTCATGGTATCGGTCACGATATCCGACGCCTTCGCCAAATCCATATTGGCAGCCGCTGCCAGATTGAGCACGCCCGGAAGACCGGCAATCACCTGTTTGTCGTTCCATCCAGCCAGTGCCATGTAGCCCATTGCATCCGCAGCTTCAGATGCCGAGAACTTGGTTGCCGCGCCCATTTCGCGCGCCGTATCCCGAAGCGCTGCCATTTGGTCTTTGTTCAGATTAAGCGAGGACATGAGGCCGTAGACATTGCTCATCGAGGCGTCAAAGCTCATCCCCACGCCCACGGCTGCGGTTGTCACACCGATAAGCGGCGTTGTAACGCCTACTGTCAGCGCACGTCCAGCGGTAATTGCCGCCGCGCCGATTGAGCCGAGCGCGCCCTCAATGCCTCCGCCTGTAAAGCCGGAAAGCTGCGAAGCCGCTTGATCAAATGCGTTTCTGAATCCCGTCGTATCCATGTCCAGATACGCCATGATTGTGCCTGCGTTGATCGACATGCTCTCTCCTTTCCAGCAAATCAAAAAAGGGCCGCACAGCCCATCCGGCCATGCGAAGCCCTCTATTTACATGTTTGCTTTGACGCCCAGCGCTGCAAGCGCTGCAAGCGCCGCCGAGTTGGTCGTCTCCTTGTCCTTGTGTTCCTTCAGCCGCCTGGGCCGGTCAAAGTCCGGCTCTTTCTTATCAAAACGCGCCTTGTTTACCATATACATGCACGCTTCATCCAGACACCATGCCGCATATGCATCATCTTCAATCCCCATCAGCTTGCTTGGTCTCACCTTGTTCAGCGTCGCCATGTTGATCAGCGTTACGACCTTCGGTGAAAGCACGAAACTGTTCAAGCGCCTTTGCACCGCGAATTGCGTAGGTGTAGATCTGTTCCACCTGCTGCTCCGTCAGCTCAAGGCCCGCCTCCTCAAGCACGGCCTCGCTTGGTTCAACCAGTGCATCCTTTACGACCAGCCGCTGCACCTTGATGATCTCCTCAAACGATGCACTGGCGCGGCTCTGAGATCCTTCGTAAAGCCGCTGTGCAGCGGCCATCAGCGGGTTGTCAATCCTTCCCGCGCGGATCATGCCCGTCAAACTCGCTCTGCGCAGCCTGGCTACAAAGGACTTATCCTCCGTCCAGCCGGAAAGTTCAACCGGCACGCCCTTGCCAATCTCGGAAAGTGCAGAAATCGATGTGATCTTCAAACCCTGATTCTTGCTGTTGCTCATATGAAACCTCCATCATGTCCAAAGTGTTCGGCAGCACCTCTAGCATACCAGGAAGAAGACGCACATGCTTAACACGCGCGTCTTAAACATTCTCCTGTCAAGCAGGCAGCGCGTCGAGATAGGTGATAGACAGCGGAGCTTCGCCAATTTTCGGCCTGCTCTTGAGCTTGTATTCCGGCGCGCAGAAGTCGCCGTCCTTGATTTCTATCGAAGCTGGCGAACCTTTGCAGTGCTGACAACTCATCTTGAGATAGCCCTTCGTTTCGCCGTCTCCGTCTTTTTCTTCCGTATAAAGATTGAGGGTGAACGGTGTGCGCTTAAGCACCTCACCTACCTTGGGCCCTGTGTAGCTCTGGAATGCGCCTCCTTCCTCTTCTGCTGCAGATATGCCGCCGTCGATGATCGCAAAAACCTGCGGGATCATCGTCAAATCCTTCAGCGTCACATTGTATCCCTTAATCAGATCGTCCGTCTTCAGCTGAGCAAGCAGCCGGTTTCCCTTGCGCAGTTCCTTTTCTTCGCCCTCGGAGATAAATGCTTCAATCTTTGCCTCGTTCGCCGTGCTCACAATAAAGGTTCGGGCCAGCGTTTCCTCGGTTACGATTTCCACACGCGCCACGTTTGCAATCGGAATCTCCTGCACCTTTTCATTCGCCATATTCTGTCCTCCTTAAAGCTCCGCCCGCATGACCTGGTATTCAATCGACTGGCTTCGGGCATCATAGTCCTGTTCAATTATTTCCGGGCCTTCATTCCCGGTAGGCATCAGCTGTGGGCGAAGCGCCTTCAGCTCAGCTTTCACATTGGCAACCAGTGCTTCCAGATTGCCGGTCGTGCGCGGCACATAGCAGTAAAGCGTCACAATCCTGCGGCTGATCGACGTGCCGCCGCTCACGCCTTGCGCATAAGAGCCGCCGCTGCATACAACCACATATGGACTCTTGCATGTTCCCAGTTTTACGCCTGGTGGATAGCATGCCAGCCCTTTTCCTCTCATGTGCTCAATCGCACGGTTGCAAGCATCCATCTTCACACCGCCTTTACTTTTTTCCCGCTCTGCGCGAGGCCTCCGCCTGAAAGCCTTTGGCTGACCTGTGCAATAGCTGTCGTTAGCCCTCTATCGGACGACCTTTCTGTAAGCGTCCATGATCTTTTGCTCATTGTCTTGCACGGTCGGCCAGAGCACCTTGTTCTGCCCTTCCTTGGCGAACTCCAAATAGGGGCTGTACTCCATATTGCCGGTGACGCCGCAGCGCAGTTTCTTCCCTGCCCAGCCGGATACGCCGCGAATGGTCTGGCGCGCATTGCCCGTCCTGTCTGCCCACGGCGCTCTGCGCTTGGCCTCGCCTTCCATGCGTACAGCAGCAGTTTTCGCCACCTGTTCAGCGGCATACACGCTGCGCTGCTTGATTTCTATCATCTTCTTAAGGGCGGCAGAAGGTTCAAACCTGAATCCCAATCGGCTCCGCCCCTTCCTTCAGCACAACGTCAGCAAGAATGTCCATCTGCACATTGGCAAGCACAACGCTGTACCAAGTGCCGTCATAGCAAATCAGATCGCCTGCCCTGAGCTGCTTTGCACAGCCGGTGATTGCGCAGCTGATGCGCGGAGCATCCACACGCACTGCCACGCCGGGCAGATCCGCAAGCACATTCGCCGCCTGACCGCGCTCATAGCGCATGCCGTACACACAGCCAATCTTGTCGACCTTCCCGGTCGGCACGCCGTTTACATCCTTTTCCTCCCGATATACAGGGCAGCACTTCGCACCATATTCCCGCAGCGCCTTTTGAAAAACTGCCGCAGCTCTTTTCCTGTTGGTTTCGCTCACCACGGCGTTTCACCTCACGTTCTGTCCGCTCTGGCCGCTGGACGTGTGCCGTTTTTGCGCACGCTTCGCGCTCTGGAGAGCCAGTATGCGCGCTGATCGGGCAGCTCGGTGCCGCCCGAGAGGCGAATAGCGCTGTTTTCCGCTTTCCGAATCAGCACGTCGTAGGCCGTGTCCTCCACGTCACCGCCATGCAGCTCAAGCAGCTCCTGCAGCTGCTCATCACTAAACATTCTGGCAGAAAGAAGAGCCGCGGCACAATCGCCGCAGCCCTCCGTCACCGTGCTCACCGGGAGATTCGTTTCATCCGTCAACAGCTTCAAACGGGTCAAATCGTCCATGCAATTACCCCGCTTTCACGCTGCCGGTCGGCAGCGCGCAGTCATCCGCAGCGCGCCGACAAACGGCTTCGAAAAACGCGGCAACGTCGGCAGCAACGTTTTTCACATTCTGCGTCACATACGCCTTGTCCAGCACTTCAACGGTCAGGTTCATCATCTTCTCGCCATAACTCACATGCAGCATGACCTTCTGGCTGCCGCCATCATCTCGGACATCGGCACGCAGGGTCGTCTGTTCCTTGATCTCCACCATCAGTAGTCACCTCCGAATCAGGTCAGGCTCTCATCGTCAGCGGCCAGGTTCACATAAACGCCCTGCTTTTTGTTGTCCGGCAGCCACAAATCATGGAATTTGCGGTAATCCAGATGCCAAGCGCGCGCCTTCTGGTAGGTTTCCGGATCAAACAGGCGCATCTTGTCCGTCTTGGAAATAGCAATCGGCCCGTTCTTTACCGTGATCATCCAGTTAATCGCCGCCGCTCCTTCTGCAGCCGCATAGCCGCCATTCTCGTCCGCCTTCACGGTGATGCGGCTGTGCATGCGCGCCGATGGCACAGGCAGCAGGGCGGTATCGTCAATCGCCTTGACCTTCGTCTTGATCTCGCCGCGCGCAAAATCTACGACGTTCAGCTTCTTGCTGATCTCGGTGCTGTTGTTCATCAGCGTGGCCACCTTCTGGCTGATGAGCACCACGAGCTGCGCGTCGCTGCCCACCGCATCCTGCACCGTGCCGATGTCGGTGGTCAGCTGCGTAAACACGCTGCTGGCGGCTGCCGTGTAGGTGCGCCTTCTCTCCTTTCCCGCCAGCTCGCACAGCTTCGCGATGCGGTAGGCGTCCACCTCCGGGATGACCTTCGTGCGCTGGAACTCGCTGGCCAGCTTGCTGATCAGGTCGAGCACGCCGCTCTCGTCCACGTCCATCTCGTCAATCGTGAAGCCTCGTCCGCGATCCTGCGTCATTTTCATCGTCTGGTAGGTCAGCGTGACGTCGCCATCGACAAAGCCGGTCGCGCGGTCATAGTCAGCCAGACCGGCCATCGCGATGGTCGGGATCTTCACTTCCGCGCCTCCGTTGTACTTGACATCAAGCGCATTGGCCTCCATGAAGCCGGTGACCGCGCCCTGAATCATTGCCGCATCCAGCGTATTCTGCATGAGGGCAACCTTTGCAATCGTATTCGCCATTGTCGTATCTCCTTTCGGTTATTTGCAGAGGATCAGCCGAGGATGTTCTTCCTGATGCGCGCCATGTCCGGATCCTCGGCCTCACCGGTCTTGCGTGCAAAGTTTCCGGCGCTGCCGGTACCACCTGCGCCGCCGCGCAGCTCCGGCAGATCGGCAAGCACCTTGTCAATCGCAGCTTCGATCTTCTCGCCAGCATCGTTGGCATCAAGATCAATGCTGGCCGTATCAGCCAGTTTGAGCACATACGGGATGCGCTCCTTAGCAACTCCGGCCAGTGCAGCCGCGCTGCGCAGTTCTGCCGTCAGGATTCTCTGCTGTGCAGCTTCCAGCCGCTTTTCAGGATCCGGCTTGTCCTCCTGCCTGTCTTCCTGTCCAGGCGGATTCTCGGCCTTTTCGGCAGGCTGCTCCTGGGCAGCGGGCGGATTCTGTGCAGCTGCTTCCTGTGCAGCCTTCTCTTTCTCGGGTTCCTGCGCGGGTTCAGTGTTCGGGGCGGTACCCTCACCCATACCGCCACCGGCGTCAGGGGCGCGAAACAAAACGGGACGAAAAAAGGGAAAGGTCATCATGATTTTGTCCTCCTCAAGAATTTTTGTATATGAAAAGCGCACCCTTGCGGATGCGCTCAGAATATTTGATATAAAAGGAAAGCGGCGAACTTTCGCCTATCCCCCAGAACCCTGCATTGGGCGGGTGTGCTCCTTCCCGCATTTCTTTTGACCCGAAGGGGGGGAGCAGCACATTCTCTACTTCAAATGCCAGATTATCCTCTGTCTATTCCATCATTTTACTGTTCAACGATCTCAAACATCTGCGGTGGATAAAGGTAATCCTCACCGGAATCATCCACGATGCGATACCAGCCTTTTTCGATAGCAAGGACGTCATACACCTTATTCTTTGTCGCAATCAAAAAACTGGTCTCTCCCGTATACTTAACCTTCATCCAACCACCTCTTTACCTTGTGCTTGATCTGTCCGACGGCTTCATTGGCAAACCAGTGAACTTCCGCTTCTCTGTCACCGTCCGGTGTATCCAGCGTACCGAACCCTTTGACATGCTGCCATTTCTCACTTTCCCCGCCGCACTGTTCGCTCAATCCTTCAGCAACGCCTTCATGCAAAGGCGTTCTGGAGCCATAACCGGCAAAGACTTCGCGGTCCTGAATCCGCGTTCCTTCCTTAAATCGATAATATTCACCGGTTGCCGGGTCATACACATCATAATTCTTCGCCTTCGCTCCAAGGCTCCTGAGAATCTTTTCGTCAGGCAGCTTTATTGTATCACCTGTATTTTCATGGGTCAAGGGCCACTTCTCCGCTTTCCATTCGCCAAAGCTCTCATCCAGTGCCGCATCCTCGCCGCCGTTTATCCATTTGGAGAGCCGTTCGGCCGCGTCACCAAGCTCCGGCACAACCTGCCAGGTCGCACACAGGCACTGTGTGTGCGGCATCGGCAGATTTCTGATCGGAAAGTTCCCTCGTCCCAGCCCTTCGTCGTGGCTGGCGTAGGTATCGCAGACGTCCTCACCAAAGCGCGCCACCTGCCGCTCGTAATGACTGGGCGAAAGCTGCCAATGCATTGCCGAGCAGAAGGGGTTCTTCAGCGCCGTCTCCACATTGGCCGCCCAATAAGCGTGATTGATCGCTGTGCGGGCCAGCCGCTGCGCGTTGTAGTCGATCTGCCGGTCAAACGGGATATCTGGATAAATCTTCAGCCAGCTCACCGGCATCTTTGCTTTGGGATTTACATATGCCTCAAGGTCGCGGGCAATATTCAGGGCGCTTCGCTTCTGTGCAATGCCCTGCGCCACAATCTCCTCAATGCTGCCCTGTAATTGATCCGTTCGGTTCCAGATGCGCCGGGACAGGCTCTTGCCGTCGCGGTACATGCGCCCATCCAGCAGCGCGCGCAGCACATTGTCCGGTGTCTGTGAAAATACGCCGGTGAAGCTGCCCTCCACGCCGCACACGCTCAGCACATCGTTGAGCCATGCCTCTACGGTTTCCCCAGGCAGGCGGGCAGAGGCCTGCATCCCTGAAAGAATCGTGCTGCCCAGCTCCGTGCGCATCTGCTTCATACGCGCTTCAACCGCACGCCGATAGTCAACCAGCCACCGCTGCGTCAGGCTCTTGTCCTTCGCCCCGGCAGCCCGCTCTGCCAGTTCTCTGGCCGCCTGATAGTAAATGCCCTGTATCCGCTTGCCCGTCGTGTCGATATTTTTAAGGTGCGCAGCCCGCGTCTGCGCCATGCGATCCAGATATTCCTGCGCCGCAAACGCCATCGCGCCGTGCCCCCCTTTCGTGAACGCGCGTCTGACGTGTTTGACGCGCGTTCTGCACGTTTTCATCCCTATGAGCCGAGGGTTTGCCGGTTAAACAGTTTCGAGGGTGTCTCCGGGCGACTGAGCGCCTTTCTCTCTTTTTGTCGATTCAGTCCGCTTTTGCATATCGGCTTCATTGCCCCCCCTAATCTCCGTGTCAAGCGCTCGCTCAAAGCTGTCTTCCAGCATGGCTTTTTCTTTGATGATCTCCGCAAGTTCAGAATCCGCATTTGCGTCCGGCATCCACTTGTCAATGTAGCTCTTGCGGCTGCGCACCTGCTGACCGACTTCCTGCATGTCTACCTGACGCTCGGCATCTTCATCGCCGGTGATCGGATAACGATGCATGACACTGACCTTGTACGCGATCTCCGGCAGCTCGTCCGTTTGGTAGATCTTCGCCATGCGGATCAGCGCATCCGTCATCCAGATCAGCGCCGCATCCCATACGTTCCACTTTTCCTCGCATCGGCTTTCCAGATCCCAGTACAACGCCCGCATCGCCTTGCCGCTGGCTGCAAAGCCTTTGAGCTGTTCCAGCGACACGTTCGGCACGCTCAGCAGTGAGAACATGTCATTCTTGTGTCGGTTGAGCGCGTTCTCAAGGCAGTCATTGTAACCGAACTGCGCCTCGAGAATCTCCGCATCAGCCTGCTGCACGCTTGCCGGATCCGTCTGCATATCAATGAGCGCGCCCGGCGCAATCTTGATGTTGTCCACCGTCTTCTGGTCGCAATCCTTAACCACACGCATCGGGAACATGTTGAAGCGCAGCGCGTCAATGTCGTCGCTCTTGAGCCGGTTGTAGGCATCCTGATCGTCGGAGAGTATCTCCACGTCGCTGGTGCCCGTCATGTCGCCGGTCAGTCCATCATTGACGATCACATAAACGGGGATGAAGTCAAGGCCGGTATCCTCTTGCGTGTGCGTCTCCTTGATCTTCATGCCGAAGCCGTTGTAGATGCCTTCCGTCAGCAGACAGCGCCCCTCAACCATCTCGTAGCGTTGACGCCAGATGCGCTGTTTGTCAGACTGGCTGCTTTCGTTCGTGTGATAAAAGAACACGACTTTTCGCAGCGTGTCCACGTCCTCCGGGTCGGTATCGTAAACAAACTCAAGGCTCGGCCTGAACTGCACGCCCAGCTTTCCGCCCGGCCTGCCAGTCAGTTTGAGCGCCACGCGTTTGCCAATGAAGCAGTCACGCGCGCCCTTGATGAGCTTGTCGCCCCAGCGCTGTCGGCGCAGAAAGTCAGAGAGCCAGTCCTCAACCTGTGCTGCTGCATCCATGCCGCTCTCCTCTTTGGCCAGAATCTTGACCTCAGGCTCGACGCTCATCATATAGCGGGCTTCATCGTCAATGAGCTTCTTGATGTAGTTTGTCCGCTTGACGGTCGGTTTGTAGTCAAGACCGCCCTGCGGATTCCATCTCTGGCCGGAGCCGTCATAGAGGGCATACAGCTGGATAATGTGGTTCAAGTCCATCGTGACCTGCTGACCAAAGCAGCCTGCCAACTCCTGCTTGATCCATTCCGTATTGCCCTGCTGATAAGTCGGCATTAACGCATGGCCCCCTTTCCACTCCTGTTCCTCGTGCGTCGGCTCTTGAAGATATGCCGCCTGTTGCCGTATGCCGCCGCGTCAATCGTGTGATCGTCGCCATCCGGATACCGCTCAATCCTCTGCCCATTCTTGTCGCGGGCATACTCATAGGCCGCAAACTCGCGTGCAGCGTTCGGACACGCAGCCGGATCTATGATGATCCTATCCAGATCACGCAGCCAATCGTAACCCATCCCGCGGCTGTTTCGTCCCTTTCCTGCGCCGGTGACATTGATGTTGTACTCCATGCGCAGTTCATAAATCACCTGTGCGCTCGCATTGTCCGCGCGGATCAGCTCCCTGTTCGGTGCGATTCGCCTGCAGCCTGCTGCAATCTGCCTAATTGTCTGCTCCGGCTGGTAAAACTCCTCATAGATGTACAGCGTTCGCTGCTGCCCGGCTTCATAGTAGCTTTTGATGATCGTGTTGGGATCGACATAACCAAAGTCCATGCCGATATCCGGGTTGATATTGAAGCGCAGGCGATCCGCTGCAGTGATCGGTCTGATCTTCAGGTTCTTAAAAACCGAACCGCCTTCGCCGGTACATTCGCCCAAGTAGGTGTGCCGATAGGCCATCTCATTGCGCTGCTTCATTTCCTCGGCGCGCCGGATAACCACCGGGCCGAGCCATTCAGCAGGCACCATCGTATAGTTGCTCTGATGGACAAAGCAGCTCTCCGGCGGATTCGCTGCCAGCTTGTTTACCCAGTTGTTTGCACTTTTCGGCGGATTGTAGCTGCAAATCGCCACACCGCTTGGGCCGCCGCGCAGTGCAGAGTCCAGCACGTTGTCAATCTCAGCTTCTCCGTCATACTCATCAAGTTCCTCAAACCATACATATTTGAAATAGTGCCCTTTTCTCAGCTTGATGGACTTGATTTTCTTCGCCTTGTCAAGTCCGCGAAACACAATCTTCTGTCCCGTTCTCGTATTGACGATCTCCATCGGGCTGACCGTTGCCTGCCAATGGTCGCAAATGCCCAGCGTATCCAATGCCCACTGCATTTGCTCAAATACACTGCCGCGCAAGGTGTCTCCAACTTTACGCAGCACCAGTGCACAGGCTCGCTCATCATGTTCAAGGCCCCGGCCCATGATGATACTCGCGCTGGAGGATTTCGTGCTGGCACGTCCGCCGCCCATGAGCACCTTGCTGTAGGCCCCTGATTCGACAGCTCTTAGAACTTCGTCAAAGCATCTTGCCATGTTGTCGTGCGCCCTGCGGTCAATCGCCTCCAGTTCGCCCGGCTCTCGCCCATGCTTTCCTATGATTTGATCAAGCAGACTGTTTTCCGGCATCCTCTCACCGCCTTTCTTTGACATGCAACGCGCGCATCTGAAATATAAAAAACGGACGTCGCCGCGTCCTCCTTGTGTCTGTAGGGGCAGCACCGCCCAAGCGCTGCCCCTGATGAAGTAAGGTATCCACATGGCCGCCGCAGTTCGTGCGCTGCTCCGGCGCATAATAATCGTCCCCAGCAATTTGCGCGCCGGGGACGTGGTTTTTCTAAGAAGGATAATCTCATTTTCAGGTGCAGAAAAGTTTTCCCGCCATCCCGCATTCGGGCATAGCTTCGCCCTCCGGCTCCCCGTTCGGGGGCTGGCTGCCGGTTGTCAGGGTGCGGCCTGACGCCTCTTTTCGGAGCTTTCGGCGTGGGGAATCCTCAACCCGCCGCTTTCCGCTCCTGCTTTTTCCGCCTGACCCGCTGCTCGCAGCGGGATATGCGTCGGCAATCATGTTTTCTGACTGCACGCCACTAATTAGCCTGCATCTGACCTTTCTCTTCTCCTGGCGTAATAAATTCTGCGTGCATCGTCACCTCGCGCGTTCCGCCCGGAAGCTCCATCGCAACCGTGATGATGCCCTGCCTCTCATCGGCACAGGTGACCTCGTGGGCCACCTCCATAATTGCGCCGCCGATCACCTGCGTTGCGCTGCCCACGCGCACAACCTGCGTGCCGTTTACACCGTGCCAGTACAGCGCCATTACCGCCGCCATCTGCTCCTCGGGAATGGCCTCGTAAGGTTCGCCCAAGATCCGCAGCACGCCGCGCAGATGACGCAGCCTCTGCCACATGTCAGCAGTCATCACACAGCCGACAAAGACATACCCCGGCATCAGCACGCGCTCGCGTTCCACGCCATTTCTCCCCGTATAGCGCTCGATCGGCAGCAGACTGTCCGTGTCACCAAACTGGTAAACATCCATCGCTACATCGCGCTCTTCACCTGTACGCACATGCAGCGCATACCACTCGCGTCTCTGGCTGTCATGATATTTATGATTCACTTGCTTCCACCACCTTATCAGCCGCTGCCATGCTGGCCGCCTCAAGCTGTGCAAGCAGCTCCGGGGTTCCCTGCACCTGTGCCGTCAGCTCTGCCAGCATTGCCTGACGAATCTGCTCAACATCCTTGGCATAGGCGCGTACCATGCGCTCCTTGTACACCGCGTTGCGTTGATTTTTCAGCGCCAGCTCAATCAGCTTTGGAAGCGGAATTTCGCTGTAATCCTCCGCCGACGCCTCGGAAAGCGCCTGAATCAGATTGTCCATCACCAGCGCATTGGCCGCATCGGACAATTCCAAGCCTCTATGCTCCTTCATCGCCGCGATGATCGCGTTGGCGTTTTCCCGAATGTATTGCAGTCGCATCGTCGCGCGCCCTATCCTCTGGGCATATCGGCCTATGCTGCTCTTGCTGATCTCGTACCCGGCCTGCGTACAAAAGTCCGCAATCTCCTTGTAGCTGATGGTTCGATCAAGCAGCATGCTTTCCACCTGCACGCGGATGTCGTCCGGCAGCTCGTCCATCCGGCTGCATACCCGCGTGCGTTCCCGCTTTCGTCCCATTACTGGCGGGCAGGATCGCCGAAGGCTACGCCTTCGTCGTCAATCGTGCCTTCCATCAGGTCGATGCCCTTTGACGTCAGGCGGACGAGCGCCTCACGCGGCGGATCTTGCACAAGCGTCACAGGCTCGTCCCCCACATACACCCGAACATATCCCTTGTCCGCCAGATAGTAAATATGGGATCCAATCTCCGATGAAATATGCGGATCATCCTGCATCATCGCATATTCCAGCGTTCTTTGCATAATCGCCGTGCTGGGGTTGCCGTAGAGCAGCGTCAGCAGCGCGCCTCTCGCGCATTTGCGCCGCAGAATGGCCATCTTGTCCATTTACTTTTCTCCCTTCCCGCTGCCAGACAGCAGCGAAATAATCTGATCCAATTTCCTGTCGTGGTTGGCCGTAGAACGAATAAAATCCTCACGCAGCGTGTACAAAAAGGGCAATTCGCTGATCGTCTTGTTCAGCTTTTCCTGCAGATCATAGGTCTGCCCTTCCTGCTTTTCCATGCGTTTTTCGATCTTATCCAGATTTCGCTTCAGAAAAAAATCACCGTGCTGCACAGCGCACCCACTATGCCTGTGATAATCCATCTCGCATACGGATTATCAAGCACCTCTTCCATCTTCTCACCGCCCATCCTGCTGGTTGTAAAAAAGTCGCAGCCATTTCCGGCTGCGACCATTATCGCATATTCGATTGAGAAAAAACTTTCACGCACGTCTTAGAGATTTGCTTTTCCATCGACAAAATCGAACAAATCCATCTGTCCGTCAAGCCTGCCGCCGACCAGCCTTCTGACCCAGCTTTCGCTCACGTCATATGTCTTTGCCAGCTGCTGGGCATTGTTCCCATCATACTCCTCCTTGATCTTGCGATCACGCAGTGTGCGATATATGGAATCCAGCTTTGGAATGTAAATCACCATTCCACTATAAGTCGCCACGATCTCCACGGCTGTTTCGACTCCCACCACCTCTGCCAGATCGTGGATCGTCTGATTTTGCAAATCTTCGATGCGCACGTCCTTTGCCCAGTCGGGAGCCATGCTGTCCATCGCCTTATCCCTCCATTTTCCGCTCTCCCCGCCCTCCGTTGCGCATGGCCTTCAGTCCATCAATCACCCGGGCACCTTGCTGAACTGTCAGAAATCGCATATCTTCCACCCCTGCGTACTTGCGCAGGAATCCGCGCAGCCGTTCGGGCTTATCTATCCATCCAAGGTCGCGGGTCAGCACGGTGATCATCCGCCTTTGTGCATCTGTCGCTCTGGTGCCGCCCATGCTGCACCTCGGAACACCTGGCCGTTCTCCAGCGCGCGCCTTCAGTTCGTCGATCATTCGCCCAGCCTCGCGTCCGGTCAACGCGCTGATGCTTTCCAGCCCGCTAATCCGATAGGCGATGGCATGCAGATCATCTTCGTCCATGTCCAGCCTTTTCCCGAGCGCCCAGATCGCTTTGATCTGCGCTGCGCTCGCTTTGTATGCCGCCATGCCGACATGCCCCCTCTCTCTTTCTCCTGAAAATCACCATGCGCAGCACTGT
Organism: Christensenellaceae bacterium; assembly: GCA_020025205.1. GTDB lineage: Bacteria > Bacillota > Clostridia > Christensenellales > Aristaeellaceae > Ventricola. Next base: position 19,182 of record JAHHSO010000027.1, read on the forward strand.
GACGCGGAGCCGATCATTCCGCCAGCGCCTCCTCGTCCACCTCGTATCCAAACACATCCTCAACCTCCAGCTTCGCGCCCACAGCTGCTATTTCACAGGCGCTGTACTTCTTGAGCGCATCCTTGTCAATCTTCGGCTCAGGATAAACCACGCACTCCGTCATATCGCGCCGCAGCAGTTCAGAAAGAATCGCCTTCACTTTTTCCGCACCTCGCGGCAGGATCAAACGCGTACTCTGCCTGAATCCAACCTTACCAAACGTGAGCGCTTTGCTCTTGGCCTTTCCCATGTCAGCCCTGTGGGCGATGGCGAAGTCCTTGATCGCCGTTTCCAGCAGTGCTGTCTGCTCCCGGATCGGGCGGGCTTTTGCGTCTGCCGTGGCCTTTGCATCCGCAATCCGTTCGTTCATCACGTTCTCAATCGCCGTCAAGTCACGCCGGTTCTCGCCGATCTGCCGCAGCGCTTCGTCTGCCTCCTGCCAGTTCTCGAACTTCAGCGCACAGCGCACCTTTTGTCTTGCCATAAACCATTCTCCTATCTGTCGTTCATCAGGCGCAGGTCGCGCCCATAGAATTTGATGCATACCGTCTTGCGTACATCCATCAGCCGGGATGCTACACGTTCCGTATACAGCTCAAGCATCTGCTCCGGAGATAGATTGGTGCTGATGATCGTATGCAAATCGTTATTGTTGCGCTCGTTGATGATCTGGAACAGGTACGAGCTGGTGCTCTTGGTCTGCGGCTCCGTACCCAGATCGTCAATGAAAAGCAAATCACAGGTCTGCAAATCATCGACAGCCTTGCTCTGGCTGCCGTCAAACTGGAACTTGCGCATCAGCTCCATCATCCTGTACGCCGTCACACGCCGCACAACAAATGCCCTGTCCATCACTCTGGATGCGATGCAGTCCGCCACAAATGTCTTTCCCAGACCAGGAAGACCGAAGAAAATGAGATTAGGTTTCTGTGTGTCCGGGAAGTCTTCCGCATATCGTCGAGCCGCGCGCTCGATTCGGCGCATGTGCTCGCGCTGCGTGGTCTTCTCCCCCTTCACCGGTTCATCTGGAAACACGTTCAGGTCAAACTGATCGAAGCTATGCGCCCCAAGTCCACCCATGCGTTCTCCTCTGTTTTCCTCATCCATGATGCGCTGCTTCATACAGGCGCACAGCTCATGTACCGGCTCACCTACATACCCGGTATCCCGGCAAGCTGGGCACCTGTATATGGGCTGAAGGTAGTCCTGTGTAAACCCCGCGTGCTCCAGCGCATCCCGAATGTCCTGATTGACCTGCTCGATTTGTGCTGTCAATGCCTGCGTATCAATCCTATGACCGCCCAGTGCCTGCCGCATGGCTCGCATCAGCAGCTCCCTTCTCTCATCCAGCAGCCGTGCCGCATCTGCGGATTGTCCCCTCACTTCTTCCTCGCGTCTGTGTCCCTCTCGCTGGTTGTTTACGCGCACCTGCTCGTATTCGCCCAGCAGTCGTCTGATTGTACTTGATGTATCCATTCGCCACCTCCTTCAAACCATGAGCGCCGCGTCCCTTCCATGACGCACCCGGCTTGCACGGGTCATAGTCTGCCGCTGCCTGTTGCAGAACACAGGCAGGTAGCAGACCGGGTCTTGCGGTTCATTTTCTTGTCTCCATCTGTCTCGTTGCTTCCGCCAGTGTATGCCCGCGCGGTGTGTAGCGGACTCCGTAGCGCTGGTAAAATGCAGCATCCCCCAATAGCAGCCAATCCTTGGCCGCCGCAACTGCATTCACTTTGCGCACCAGATGGCCTGTCTCGTCCCGGACGATCAGAAGCCCACCGTTCTGCTTTGCAGTCAGCATTTCTCTCTCCCCTTATCCCTGCAGCTTGTAGCAGCGCGCTCCGGCGAGGATCTCCGGCGTCACCGTTGCGCCCGACGCTGCCTCAAGACACATTCCGAAAATCTCGATGAAGTTGCCCATTCCGCCGTGCCGTGCATCCGTGGCAATCAGTGTCAGCTCTGCCGCCGCGTGCGGCTCAACATCATATTGGGCAAGGATCTCGCGCACCTCATCCGGCTTGATGCCTGTCAGCTTGATCTCGTACTTTCTTCGATAAAGCTGCGAAAGATTGGCACGCCCGCTGCCGTGGGTCAGGATCTCTTCCAGCCTCGGCGGGCCGACCAGCACGATTGGCGTGCCCGTCTCGTCCCAGAGCTGGCGCAGCAGCTCAAACTTCTTCACGTCCCAGCCGTTGTACAGGTGATCCGCTTCATCAAAGATCAGCATGGCGTCCTCACGCGCCGTCAGCTCGCGCTGGATGCGCCGCACCCGCTCGTCGTTGCTGCCGCCTACCGCGATGCCCAGGCTGTCCGCGATGGTATCCAGCAGGTCGCGCATCCTCATCGTCGAGCGACAGGTCATCAGGTGTACGCCCTGCACGCGCTGTGCAAACTCCCGCACGACAGTCGTTTTGCCGATGCCAGGATACCCGATAACCACGCACATTTTTCTCTTCTCTCGCGTCCATTCCAACAAACCGGTGGCCTCGATGAACTCGCGCGTTTTGTACAGTTCAATTTCCCGCTTGAATGCGCGCGGCGCTTCGTTCTCCATCTCCGCATCATGCACATTTTCGAGAACTTCACTTTCGGCCTGCGCCTCAATGGCGGTCACCCACTCATTGAGCTTCGCTTCCTGCTCCGGCCTGATCTTCATGTGCCCATTGGCAAACATGGAAATCGCGCTGCGGCTCACGCCGGTCGCCGCGCTGATCTGCGTGAAGTTGTAATTGTACCGCACACCATTGATGGTCACGCCCACATCACGCAGCCGATTAATTCTGTCCTCCAGCGATGCGCTGCTTCTTCTTTGCTCAATCAATGCTCTGGCTTCCATGTTTCTTCTCCTTTCACTCGTTCACGCTGTCTACCCGGCGCGCATTGCGCAGGCGGGTGGCTGTCACCACATCGCCGATCGTCACGCCCTGCATCGCCTCGCGCAGTCCTGCTTCGTAGCCGTCGCACCAGCTCGCCTCGCGTTCGCGCTTTGATTCCATTTGGTGCAGCGACCGCGTCTTGCTCTCCAGTTCCACCAGCATCGCCTCGTTATGCTGCCTGGCCTTCTCCATGCCGCGCTCCGCCGTCCTGCGTTCGTGCTCCTGCACATTTTTGAGCGACCCGTAGTAGCTCACCATCAGATAAGCCCCGGCAGCGACGCCGCTGCCGAAAATCGCAATGCCCATCAATGCATCCATCTGTGGTTCCTCCTTCATGTTTTAGCTATGCCTGCCGGATTTTCCCGGCCAGCCCGCATCATTTGGTGCAGGTCGGTCAAGCTGTAAGCGCCGCGCCCGGCTTTTTGCAGGGCGGCCCCGGCTTCCACGGGGCTGGGCCTTGGGCTATTGTAAAATCATTACATCTGGTTTATAATGTCAAAAAAGGAGGTTTCTTCTATGAAAAAGTTGCTTGTTCTTTGTCTTGCATCGTTGTTTCTCTCCTTCTCCGTCGCCATGGCTGACAGCTTGGATCTTTCCAGCATGAGTGTCGACCAGCTGCGTTCAACCATCGACCAAATCAATCTTGAGCTTGCCGCTCGACAGTTGCAAAATGCCCCATCTGACGAAGTGCTCGCGGAAGCTGATTTTGACGGCGTTCATCTGGAAGTGCTGAACATCGCCTTGAGTCAGGAAACACTTGGTGCCACTGCCGGAACCCCTGCCGTCGTAATAAACTGCCGTTTCACAAACACCGGAACCGAGGACAAATGCTTTGCTCAGCTTGTCAGTGTTGTTGCATTTCAGAACAAAATCGAATGTAAAGGCGGCACTTTAATCGAAGGCACGAACGGACAGCTGAACACAACGAAGGTGCAACCCGGCGGAACGCTTGAGGTTCCCGTTGGAAAGCTGCTCCTCGATACGGAGAACCCTGTTGAACTTCAGTTCGGCACGATGTTCAAGCCTAACCACCTCACGCTCACTTATGATCCGAAGCAATAATTCTCACCCAAGCGCCTGTAAAGGGCGCTTTTTTGTGACGCTTAACGCGCGCTCCGTTTGAGCAGCGCCTCGCCGTTCGCTGCCATCATGCTGCGCACGGCGTTCTCTCCCGCGCTGGCAGCCCTCCTGCGCCCGCTCGCCTTCTCGGCAACCTGCGCCTTTGCGCCCTCTGCGCGTCTGGCCTCCAGCGATGTGATCGTTGCCTGCCGCTGCCGCTGCTCGTCAATGGCCTCGGCGTATGCCTCGCGGCTGATCCGCTTGGTGGACTGCCGCAGGTAGGCCAGCCGGTCGGTGATTTTACGCTGCTGGCGTTTCTGGTCGGCCATGTGCTCTGCAACGCGCCCCTGATCCGCTTCCAGCAGGTTCATCAGTTCCACTGGCTCAGCTTCGCACAAGAAGCGCCCGCTCCGGAACACCGTCACGCTGGAATTGTAGCCGCGATTGTAATACACCGTCACCTGCTCGCGAATCGCATCTGCCATGTCCTGATGCCAGAAGAGCTGGTTATTCAGCCGCACGCCCTGCGTGCTGACCACGCGCTTCACGCACTGGCTCTTGAATACGCTCATGGTCGCCCAGTCCGGCGTATCGCTGCGCGCCTTCTCTGCCTGCGCATATCGCTGTGCCGGGGAAAGCCCGTCTTCCTCGCTGGTGTGGTTATCGTATTTAGGCAGCAGCTGCTCTGCGAAACACTCGGCAAAGGTTTCAAAGGTCATCAGCTCGCCGCGCTCGTTCAGCCTGCGCAGGATGCGCCCGTTGTCCTCCGGCCTTTCTTCCGGCGAATCGCCGCACCATCCGGGGCACTCTCTTACAAAATCCTCCAGCGTACCGAAAGCGCGTTCGACGTCTTTCGACCAGCCGCGATATGGCAGCGCGTGGTGGACTGCCACACCCATTGCCCTCAGCAGTCCATCTCGCTCGCAAAATTCCGCATTCAGCGTCCCAAGGTCAGATTCCACAATCCGGTCACCCTCAAAGCGCTGGCTGCGGTAGTCCTTGCCGTTGTCGATATAGATCGCGCAGGGCAGGCCGGATACGTTGCTCCCCTTCGTGTACACCGCCGCTCGGCAGAAACTGTCGGCAACCGTATCGCTGTTCGGTTCCAGCGTCAGCTCCCAGCCAACAAACCGCCGCGAGCAGGCGTCCATCCAAGCCGTCATCCATGGTCGCACCAGATTGCCGTGCTCGTCCAGCACAAACAAATCCAACTTATGATGGTCGCCAAACCAAACCTCGTTGATCATCGTGGGCTTAATGCGCTTGGTCTTCTGCATGTAGGCCGCCTCCCATGCGCGTTTTCCGCGCCTGGCATAAGTTAGCTGCGCGTCAGGGATCGCCGCCACCACGCGGTTCACCGCGTGCCGGTTCGCCGGGATCACCATGTGCCCCTCTGCCATCTGGCAAACAGGATACGCATCTCGCTGTGCGGGCTTCAGTGCTCGTCTGGCGCTCGATCCGTCGCAGTATACGCAGCAGTCGCAGGCGTTCTCACCCAGCTCATACGCCCGCTCACGCAGCCGTTCCAGCACCAGCGTTTGAGGAAACTTGCGGTTGTCCCCCATCTGCGCCTCAATGTAGTCCTGCGCCAGCTGACACATGCTGCGCGTTTTGCCTTTGTCTTTGCGCTCCACCTTGTCCATGATCCCGGCGAGACCGCGCTCTTTGTAAGCCGTGTGCCAGCGCCGCAGTGTCCGACTCGTTACACCACACTTGGCCGCCAGCTCGTCAATGGCCGCCGTCCGCTTTCCTCGTTCTCCGCTGTCCAGGATGCCGTCCAGCGTCATGACCGCCTGCTGCCGCTCTGCCAGCTTCTGCAGCCCTTCCTCGCCGAACGCCGCCTTGTACGTTGCCAGATCGGCGGAGCTTACTGTAGCAGTAAGGCCGCTCTGACTTTCAAAGTAGAGCATCCGCC
>JAHHSO010000028.1 GCA_020025205.1 Christensenellaceae bacterium
TTCAAAATCCCGTGTCCGCAAGGACGTGCGGGTTCGACCCCCGCCACCGGCACCAGAAATGCATCCGATTTTGTCGGGTGCTTTTTTGTTTTGCTTCAATTTTCTCTGCACTTCTCCGACATGCCCTCCAATTGTTTTTCTTTACAGCTGCGCTGTTATTCTCCAATTCAAGAAGCAATGTTCATAATCGTGATGACAGCAGCAATCAGCATCATGCCGCCCGTTACCAGATACAAAGCTTGATTTAAAGAAACAGTGCCTTTCTTAAAATATAAAATTCCCGCAAGTCCCAGCAGGACAGCGGCACATGCAGCCGTCCCTCTCTCATTGGCTCTGTACTCAGCTTTGTCATCTATCAGGAGCACAGCAGCAAACGGCGCTGCCAAACCCGCGATACCCAGCGCCATGTTAAACCCTGCATACATCCGCACATCTGCACCAAGCACAATCCTCAAATAATGTGGCACTGCCACAGAAAACAGCGGATTGATAAAGAAATTGAACAGCGGCGCAAACAAAACAAGCCCGATCACATATGGGGTCTCTTTCAGGCAGTCAAACACTTTTCCCTCGGCATCTTTTGTCTTTTTTAATGCACAGAAAGAACTTTTGCTTTCCGGTCGTCCCACTGTCCCATGTCGAATATCTGCCGCCATAAAAAATGAAAGAATTTCCATCACCAGCGCGATGCTCAGTACACCTGTCAGCCCCTCAAATCCATAAAATATGCTGCCGATGACGGGTGACAACAGCTCAACAATGCCGTCATCCAGCGAAGAGATCTTGCTGGCCGGGGCAATCTCATCCTGCGATACAATGCTGTTGAGCGCCTTCCCTTCAGAAGGCGCCAGAAACGTCTCGCACAGCTCCAGACAAACCATCAATCAGGATCAAATTCAGCGGCATAACCAGCGTATGAATAGCCAGAAATCCAGCCATAAGCCCAACGAGCGCAAGTGTTCCCCGGCGAAGAATTTGTATGCTGTCCCTAAAGTCTGCAAAATACCCAGCCGCTGATGTACACAGAATTTGCGGAATGATGATCATGGACAACACGCTGGAGTATGCCAGTGCAGACCCCGTCAGGTCAAGGACATACATGGCCAGCGCAAACTGCAAAACATTGGATGCCAAACGCAAGAGCGTAGTCGAGCCCCAAAATGCCATGAAGCTCCTGTTCTTTAAGAGTTCAATATACCGATTTTCTTTCATTGTGACTCCCTCTGCATACGTCGTTTAGATACAAAAAGCCGTCCCTGATACAATCAGAGACGGCCAAACTATCCGTATGAAAAAGGTTCTTTAGCAGACGGACAAAATGACGTTTGATTATATCAGCAGAATCATTTTCATTTTGTCCACCTCGCTTTCTGAATCACTTACCGTTATATGAGCACAGCGCCGGTTTTGTGTCAATGTCTTCCTGAATCTTTTTGTTTTATCCACCATCTTGAACAAATCCTGCGCCTGTCCCGCTTCAAAACCTTATTTTTCGTCTTGCATCTCCTCCTCTGTTGATTCTATTATATAAGACCATTAGTCTTGTAAGTTAGATTTAAAGTAAAATATACTTGACTCGTCAAACCAAGAATGCTATACTATACTCACCGAAAGGAGGACGCTGTATGCCAAAGAACATCGCCTTAAAACTCGCGCGCACCAAAAAGGACATGACCCAGAAAGACCTCGCTGAAAAAATCGGCGTATCCCGCCAAACCATCAACGCCATTGAAAAAGGCGAATACAACCCGACCATCAAATTATGCCTGAAAATCTGCTGGGCGCTGGACACCCGGCTGGACGAACTCTTTTGGGAGGATGAAAACGATGAAGAAAATGAAAAATAATCTCGACGAAATGCAGGAACAGAAACTTTTGAAGATTGAGCACAGAGGCTGCCGGCTCGCGTTTTGGGGCCTGTTTATCGCCATTTACGCTCAGCTCGCCATGGGAAACAAAGGCTTTGAAGCCATCGGCGGCGAATGCATCGTCATGCTGGTTCTTAGTGCATACCTCTTGATTGCGTGCATCCGAAACGGCATCTGGGACAGAACGCTCAAGCCCAACCGCAAAACCAATCTGGCCATCAGCCTGATGAGCGGCCTTGCCATCGGCGGCTTCTGGTTCATGACCAGTTACTTGAATTACCACAAGTTCTGGGGTTCCGTTGCAACGTTTATATTCATGTTCATTTTCGTCAGTCTGCTTGTTTTTGCCTGCCTGTCGCTCACCACTGTCCTTTATAAGCGCAGGAAGAAACATCTGGACGAACAGGCAGACAAAGAAGAGAACGAATCCCTTTAACCCTTCTTTCATTTCCCCATACAGCAAAAAAGAACCGCCCAAAGGACGGTTCTTTTAATTTTAAATTACTTGCCGAAGTAACGATTGAGCAGGCCTTCGAAAGCCTTGCCATGGCGAGCCTCGTCACGAGCCATCTCGTGCACGGTGTCATGGATGGCGTCGAGGTTGAGCTGCTTGGCCAGCTTGGCCAGCTCGAACTTGCCGGCGGTCGCGCCATTCTCAGCTTCCACGCGCATCTCGAGGTTCTTCTTGGTGGAGTCGGTCACGACTTCGCCCAGCAGCTCCGCGAACTTGGCAGCGTGCTCAGCCTCTTCGAAAGCAGCCTTCTCCCAGTACAGGCCGATCTCCGGGTAGCCCTCACGATGCGCAACGCGCGCCATCGCCAGATACATGCCGACTTCGGAGCACTCGCCCGCGAAGTTCGCGCGCAGGCCCTCAAGGATCTCTTCCGGAGCGCCCTGCGCAACGCCGACTACATGCTCGGCAGCCCAAGATCTCTCGCCCTTCTGCTCAACAAACTTGCTGGCCGGAACGCCGCACTGCGGGCACTTCTCCGGAGCATTCTCGCCTTCAAAAACGTAACCGCAAACCGTGCAAACCCACTTCTTCATCATTGTTTCCTCCTTAAATTTGGTTGAAATTTGTTTCTGTTTCCAATAGACAATCTTTGCAGATACCGTAGGCCGTCACCTCGGACCACTGAACCTGATGGCCGCAGCAGTGAGCCGCTTCTGCAATCATCGCCGAGAAGTTCACGCCGATATCCTCCACTCGGCCGCACTTCCTGCACACAAAATGCATATGGTCTGATCGCACCAGCTCATAAACAGCGCTTTTTTTGTCCAGCGCAAGCCGCCGGATAAGCCCTGTTTCCGTCAGGTGATCCAGTGCTCTGTACACTGTCGCCTTTCCGATGCCGTCCAATCTTTCCAGGATCTCATCGGCGGTGAGATGACAGCGCTTCTCGGCCAGGACATTCAGAACCAATTGGGTCTGTTTACTGATTCCTGTTTTCATTCGCTGATTTCCTCCGTCTCAAGTGAGATTCGGTATCATCATAATACACCATGAACGGCTATTTGTCAACGGTTTTTTAAAACTTTTTGAGAATTATTCTCGTTTTTCGTTTTGAGCATTCATGCGCCCTGTCCGCGGCCCAGAATGACCACCACCAGAAACGCTGCAACTAACCCTACGATAATCACATCCATGACCCACACCGGAACATTGATTTTATCATAGATCTGTTCTTTCAGGTTCTTCTTTTTCTTTGTCTCTTCAACAATTCGATCTACCATCTCCTCGTCAATTTCCTTCTTCTGCGGCTTCTTTTCAATAATCGCCAATGGACTCAACTCCTATTCTTCTGAATGCAGGATGAAACACGCCTCTTCTCCCTGCGTCTCTCGCTTTGCAGCCGTGAGAACCGATTTCACTTTATGGTATACCCTGATTCTTTTTTCTGTCAAGTGCAGACAAAAAATGCTTTTGCGCACTTGCGGCTGCCGATTCTCTAATGAAAAACCCGCCGCACACAAATGTACGACGGGCAAAGGGGGGCAAAATTACTTTTTGGCCAGATACTTACGCAGGTCAAGCGCAACAGCAATGATGATAACCAGGCCCTGTGCGATATAGGTATAGGAAGACTCAACGCCCAGGAACTGAAGGACGATCTTGAGGACTTCAAACACCAGAACACCGATGAGGATGCCCGGAATTGTGCCAACGCCGCCGTTAACGGAGACGCCGCCGATGGTGCAGCCTGCGATGGCTTCAAGTTCCCAGCCCTGCGCGGTGTTGACCGAGCAGCCGCCGGACTTAGCGCACATCAGGAAACCGGTCAGGCCGTACAGAACACCAGCCAGCATATAGATCTTGATTTTGCTCTTGTTAACGTTAATGCCGGCAACCTCAGCCGCATTCTCGTTGCCGCCGATGGCGTACATATACTTGCCGTAGCGGGTTTTGTTGTACAGGAACCACATGACAATACCGACGCCAATGGCAACAATGGTCAGGTTGGAGAGCATACGTGTTCCAACATAGCCGGTCGCCATGCCGGTGTATTCCGTGCGGAGGCCGCCGATCGGAATTGCGCCCGTGTAAACCAGACACGCACCATAGACCAGCGTCTGCATGCCCAAGGTCGCAATGAATGGCGGTACTTTCAGGAATGCAATAACGGAACCGTTGATCGCGCCAATCGCGCCGCAAACGGCCAGCACAATCAGAAGAACCACGATCATCGGCAGCTCAGGCATGTTCGGGTAAAAACGGGAGCCGTAATCTGCGCGCTGCATCAAAATACCGGACAAGCACGCTGCAAGGCCAGCCACACGGCCCGCAGACAAGTCAGTACCCTTTGTAATCAAGCAGCCGGACACGCCGCAGGCAATGATGAAGCGAACGGCCGTGTTGGACAGCAGGTTGCGGATATTGTTTTGAGAAAGGAAGTTCTTGTTCTGTGTGCTGACGTAGACAGACGCCAGGAAAATCAGTACGATGATGATGTTTTCGGAAAGCCACTTCCTAATGGCCTTCGCATTGAATTTCTTGCCCATACGGATATCTCCTTTGCATGAATCAATCAGCGGCCGAAGGCTGCTTTTCGAACTGGGTAGCCAGTGTCATAATATTCTCCTGGTTTGCGTCCTTGCCATCGATGAATCCGGTGATTCGGCCATCGCACATGACCATGACGCGGTCGCTCATGCCAATGATTTCGCTCATTTCAGAGGAAATCATGATGATGCTCTTGCCGGAGCGGGCCAGCTCCTCGATGATGCAGTAAATTTCGTACTTGGCGCCGACGTCGATGCCTCGGGTCGGCTCGTCCAAAATCAGCACATCGGGGTTGTTAGCCAGCCAGCGGCCAATCAGCACCTTCTGCATGTTGCCGCCGGAGAGAGACTGGATCTGTGTCTTGGAAGACGGGCACTTGATGCTCATCTTCTTGACGTTTTCCTGAACGAGTTCTTCAATCTTCTTGTCGTTGATGACAATACCCATGTCCAGATACTGATCCAGGCTGGCGATAGAGATGTTATCCGCTATGGACAGGACACCCATGATGCCTGTCGCACGGCGATCCTCTGTCAGCAGCGCAATACCCTGCTTAATGGCATCGCGCGGTCTTGTAATCTTGAGTTCCTGCCCTTTATACTTGATGCTGCCCTTCGCATGTGCGCGAATGCCGAAAATACCTTCCATCAGCTCTGTGCGCTGTGCGCCCACCAGGCCGGCAACGCCAAGAATCTCGCCCTTGTGAACGTTAAAGGTGCAGTTTCTAAAGGAACGCGGATTGATCGAGGTGAAATCGTTAACCTCAAAGACAACCTCGCCCGGCACATTGTGGCGTACTGGGAAGAGATTATTCAGCTCACGGCCGACCATCTGCGTGATAATCTTGTCTGTTGTAAGCCCCTTCGCATCCCAGGTTCCAATGTAGTGACCATCTCGCATGATGGTCACTTCGTCAGAAATGCGAAGAATCTCGTCCATCTTGTGACTGATGTAGACGATGGATACGCCTTCTGCCTTGAGGTCTTCAATGATGCGGAACAACGCCTCAACTTCGTTAGCCGTCAGAGAAGAGGTCGGCTCGTCCAGAATCAGAACTTTGCAGTCTGCCGAAACTGCCTTTGCAATTTCAACTGACTGCATCTGAGAAACGGACAGCTCACCCAGCTTCTGGCGGGGATCAAAGTTCATGCGAACCTTTTTGAGGAGTTTTTCCGTATCCTTATACATTTTGTCGTGATCAACAACCGAAATCAAACCAAGCAGTTTCTTCATCGGATAGCGGCCGATGTAGATGTTTTCTGCAACGGAGCGTTCAGGAACCGGCTGAAGCTCCTGATGAACCATGGCAATGCCCATGGATAACGCCTGAAGCGGATCTGTGATGTCAACCTTCTTGCCCTCGTAGTAAATCTCGCCTTCATCCATCTTGTAAATGCCGAACATGCACTTCATCAAGGTGGATTTACCGGCGCCGTTTTCGCCCATCAGAGCATGTACAGTGCCGGGGCGCAACCTGAGTTCAGCATGGTCAAGCGCTTTGACGCCCGGGAACTGCTTCACCACGCCCTTCATTTCAAGTCGATATTCCGACATGAACGTGCTTCCCCCTTTTCATAAAAAGGGACGCGTGCGCACGACGCGCACGCTCCCTTTCTTTGCTTTGTCAGTTATCTTACTTGGTGACCTTAACGTAGTCAACCCAGTAGTACTGCTCCATCGGCTCGCCCTTGGCAGCCTTGAGGGCTACGTCGGCAGCGGTGTGGCTCTGGCCAATGTGGTCGTTCAGAACAGTACCGGTCATGGTGCCGTTCTTAACCATTTCCTGGCACTCGTCCAGCGCGTCAACGCCAACGAGGTAGATATCTTTGCCAACGGTACGGCCGTTGTCAACAATTGCCTGGTAAGCGCCCAGCGCCATCGCGTCGTTGTTGCAGAAGATGACGTCCACATCGTTGCCGAACTGAGTCAGCACGGTAGCGGCCAGCTCCTGGCCCTTGGTCTGATCCCAGTCACCACGCTGTTCGTAGAGCTTGTTGACCTTCAGGCCAGCATCTTCCAGCGCCTTGATGGAGAACTCGGTGCGGTACTGCGCGTCAACGTTCTCCGGATCGCCCATGATCATCGCGTAATCGACGACGCCGTTGCCGTTGAAGTCGCCCTTGTTCTCGGTCTCGGCAATGATTTCGCCCTGGAAGGTACCGGACTGACGAGCGTCGGCACCAACGTAGCAGACCAGCTTGGACAGATCAAGTTCTTCCTTGGTCGGCTCGCGGTTGATGAACACGGTCGGGATGCCGGCGGCATCGACCTTCTGAATGACAGAAGCAGCAGAAGAGGTCTGCACGAGGTTGAGGATCATGACATCCACATTGTCCGCGATAAATCCGTCAATCTGGTTGGTCTGTTCGGCCTGATCATTCTTGCCATCCATGATGATGACATTCTCCTCGGGGATCTTGAGGTCTTCGACGAGATAACGATGCAGCTCATTGCGGTAAAGGGTCATGAAGTTGTCGGCGAAGTTGTAAATCGCGATACCAATCTTCGGCGCATCTTCAGCAGTCGCGACGCCGCACAGCGCCATGAGCATCAGAGCCATTACCAGAGCAAGAACTTTTTTCATGGGAAAACACCTCTTTTTTTTATTTCAACGGGACATATCCCGCTGAGTTGCATATCAGGCTGCACGCAGCAGTTAAAAAGACATCTGACCACTTGAACGATTTATTCGTTCTATTTTTATCCCTTTTGTCGTCTGACACACACATTATAATCAAACATTAACCATATGTCAACGCCTATTTTTGAATCAATTGAATAGTTTTTGTCCTCTTCTGCGTTACTTCCATTGATTATGTATTTTTGTTTTCATAAACAATTTCACAGGATTTATCAGCCTTTTATACTGATATATATGCATCGTTTTATCTTGTAATTCATTGTTAGTGAATATAAATGCCCCTGTAAAATTCTTTTTTCCAGATGAAAAAATCTTTTTTCTTGCAAACTTCGTCTTAATCCTTCATAATAAGAACACAGGCAAATCCGCCGTTTTTCTAATTTGGAATGGCCTTTATGCCTCGTCTGCCGATTTGTACAGGCCTTTACGCCTTTTGAAAGGAAGTATGATTCATGCTTTTATCTGAAATTAAACGCGATGATCGCTTTGAAGGCTATCTCATCGTCCGTTCTGCCGAGCAGCGTGCCGCTGCTTCCGGCAAACATTACCTCGATATGACACTGGCTGATCGCTCCGGATCCATCAACGCCAAAATGTGGGATGGCACCGTGCAGCCGCCCGCCGCCGGCAGCATTGTCAAGGTGCGCGCCGCAGGCAACGAGTTTAATGGGCGCATGCAGCTGCGCATAGAAAAAATCCGCATTGCCGAAAATCAAGACAATGTGGACATGTCCTCTCTCATCCCCTGTGCGCCGGAAGATCCCCACCTCATGCAGACAGAAATCATCCGTGCTGCCGACCATATTCAGGATGAGGATCTGCGCAAAATCACCTGCGCGCTTCTCGACCGCGCCGGTGCAAGCCTGCTGACCTTTCCCGCTGCCAAGCAGATGCACCACGCTGAGCGCAGCGGCCTGCTCCATCACATGACCACCATGCTGCGGGCTGCCAACGCGCTCATGACAGTCTACCCTCGTCTAAACCGCGACCTTCTGACAGCAGGCGTCATTGTCCATGATTTGGCAAAAATCGATGAAATGGATGCCGACGCATTGGGTCTCGTTTCCGATTACAGTGTAGACGGCAAGTTGTTGGGGCACATTGTGCGCGGCGTTGTCAACATCCAGACTGCCGCCGAAAAGACGGGCGCCAATCCGGCCAAAGCGCTGCTCCTCCAGCACATGGTGCTCTCGCATCACGGTATTCCCGAATACGGCAGCCCCCTGCCGCCCAAGTTTCCGGAGGCTGAAGTGCTCCATATGATCGACACGCTCGATGCCCGCCTTTTCGAAATGGACGAAGCGCTCGCCCGCGCCGTACCCGGCGGATTTTCGGAAAAAGTCTGGGGACTGGATAATCGCCAACTCTACCGTATCCCCGACGAGGAATAATTCTTTTCCCCGCAAAAGGGTCAGAGAACAGAATTACTGCTTTAATCTTCTATTGGTTGTAATAGCGCTCAACCATTCAGCACCTCAGCCGTTTTCGCATTCGGGCAAATATTTTTGAAAAAGCTCTTTCTGCATTTTCATGCTGACGATCTCATGGGGTCGTTTACTTCGCTTCGGTCAATGGTTAACAGCCGTTCTCTCCATTTTGATATTCGGCCGTCCTTTGGATCTGCTTGAGTGCCCGTCCAAAACAGTCTTTCGCTCTTTCTCCTGTATCCTTCGCAGAAGAATACTCCGTATTCATTTCAGACAAATAAAAGACCTCCCGTTGCAGATTTTCCTATTATATGTTCTGCAGCAGGAGGTTTTTATTTGTTGTCCCTTTTGATGAATATGCTGTGCTTTGGCTGTTTGATCTGAAAAAACGCCGGCTTATTCTTCGCCTTCCTGAGCCTTTCGCAGTGCCTTTGCTCCCAGCAGCAGCGCACCAATCACACCAGAATTGACGCCCAGCGCAGGCGGAACAATGTAGCTGACAATTCCTTCCGGCGTGATGCGGTCAGAATCGACATAACCATTGAGTAGTGCAAGTGTCTTCTCGCGGATACGCGGGAACAGATGGGCCTGCTGCATAACGCCGCCGCCCAGTACAATGATTTCCGGCGATACCGAACAGATCATGTTTGCGCACATTTGCGCCAGATAGCCCGCCTCCAGATCCCACGCCGGATGATCCTTTGTCATGAGCTTGGAAGACAGCCCCCAGCGCTTTTCGATAGCCGGGCCGCTGGCCAGCCCTTCCAGGCAATGTCTATGGAACGGACAGATGCCGTCGGGCATGCCGTCCCCATCAGCCGGGGCAAGGAGCATATGCCCTACCTCCGGATGCACCAGCCCATGTACCACCTGTCCGTTAACGATAAGGCCGCCGCCAATCCCTGTACCCACCGTCACATAAAGAAGGCTCTGCATGCCGCGGCCAGCGCCCAGCGTTGCTTCAGCCAGTGCCGCCGCATTGACATCGGTGTCGATGCCCGTTGGAACGCCGAGTTCGTCGCGCATAACCGTCAAAAGCGGATATCCCTGCCATTCTTTTTTAGGGGTCATCCGAATGCCGCCATAATTGGGGGAAGCCGGATTCAGGTCAAGAGGGCCAAAAGATCCGATCCCCAGTGCCTTGATATCGAACTTACTCATAAAATCCAGAATCTGCGGCACGGTAATCTCCGGCGAAAGTGTGGGAAAGCTGGCGCGCTGAAGCACCTCTCCCTGTCTGTTGCCAATCGAGCAGACCATTTTCGTTCCGCCCGCTTCCAGTGCTCCAATAAGCATTCATTTTCCTCCTCATCCGCGGATAACTCAACGCCTCCCGGCGCATGATAAAAGCATCCGTTTTCTCCTATCTCGTATCATACTGCCTTGTCCGCGCCCTGTCAAGGCGGCATGGATGCTCTTTCTTTTGATTCATTCAGAAAAAGGGGGCCTTTTTTTGCTTGCTTCGCCCGATGTGCGCCGCCAGACGCTTCGTCTCGGCATTCCAGGCGTGCTTTCCATGCTGGCTTCTTCTTTCTGCACCCTTTGGGAGGCACTCATGCTCAGCCGGGAAAATACAGCGCTGTCCTGCGCAGTCGGCGTCAGTTTTTCCCTTGTAACGCTCATTCAAACCATTGGCTTCACGCTGGCTACGGGCGCCGGCAGCTTCGTCAGCCGCTGTTTGGGACGCAGCGCAGAACAAGACGCTCATGCAGCTGCCTCAACGGCGCTTTTTCTCTCCCTCCTTTTGTCCATTGTTTTTATGGCCGTTGGTCTGCTTTTCACTCAGCCCCTCCTGCGCCTTTTGGGTGCTTCTTCCGACACTGCCGCATCCGGTGCCACCTACGCACGTTATGTGCTTTTGACAGCGCCCATCCTCTGCCCCGCGCTGGTTGCAAGCGGCCTGCTTCGTGCCAAAGGAAAAATGGTTCCCAATATGGTCGCTTATCTGGTCGGTTCAGCCGTCGGAATCACGCTCCTCTTTCTTCTGGTTCCCTGCCTGCATCTTGGCATTCACGGGGCTGGGCTGGCGATGCTTGTTCGGGAAGGAACTACTCTTTTTCTGCTCCTGCGTTCCTTAAAAATCGGGCATTTGCGCGACATATCGCTTCGTCCGCGTGTCTTTCAAAATATTATGGCTTCCGGCCTTCCCACACTGCTGCGCCAGGCTGTCATCAGCCTATCTTCCATTTTACTCTTCCACGTCTGTGCAGCGTTCGGCACTTCTGTCTCAGCAGGCATGGGGCTGGCTGTCCGCGCAGCCGCGCTTGTCTCGTCTGCCGTCATCGGTTTAGGGCAGGGGCTTCAGCCTGTTTGCGGCTTTCAGTATGGTGCAGGCCGTCTGTCCCTCTGTCGTGACGCCTACATCTTTTGCCAGAAAATCGCCCTGTTGTCGCTGATTCCCGTGAGCCTCGCGTTCTTTTTGTTCTCCCAAAGACTGCTTGCTCCCTTTGCTCCGGATGCAGAAGCCCTGCATATTGCAGCAGCCTCTCTGCGTGCGCAAAGCGTCGTTTTTCTGGCTCAAGGCGCCGTCACGCTCATGAGTATTGTCGCCCAGTCCATGGGGTTCACCGTCCGTGCATCGCTCGCCTCCGTCAGCCGTCAGGGGATCTTCTGTGTGCTTATCCTGTTGTGCCGAAACTTTGGTCTTCCCGGCCTGATTCTCTGTCAAAGCATCAGCGATCTTCTCGCTCTGTTCTTCTCTTATATGACAATCAACTCCCTCTTCAAAAGAGATCATCCTACAGATTTCTCGTCCTCACGCTTCTCACATTCGGATGTTCGCTGAGCGTCCCGATCAGATCCACATAGCTCGTGTTTCCGGGCATAGCCAGCGTATATAAATTGGTATACAGATTCCCTTCCGGCCGGTTTTCCGCATGAAAATCAACATCCAGCACCTTGACCCCCTGCCCGGCCAGGTATTCATTGAGAAAGCTGAGCGTCTGTGTGCGATGAATAAAGCAAACCTCCAGCCGCTTGAGCGTGTTGACTCGCACCACCTTCTGCATCAGCCGCAGAACAACCAGCACAATCATGCCGCTCACAACGCCCATCAGGATGAAGCCGCCGCCGATCGCCACGCCGATGCATGCTGTACACCACAGCGAGGCAGCGGTTGTAAGGCCTGAAATTTTCCTGTCTGCCATAAAAATCGTTCCAGCGCCCAAAAAGCCTACGCCGGAAATCACTGCCGCCGTCAGCCGGCCTATGCTTGCTCGAATAAAAGGCGCTTCTTCGAGCTGCAGCGTACAGCCAAGTGTATGTGCATCAATCAGCGCCACAAGTGCTGCACCGACGCAGACCAGAACATGGGTCCGCATACCGGCAGGGCGGCTCTTAATCTCCCTATCAATTCCAATCAGCGTACCGATGAACACCGCCACCAGAATGCGCAGAAGCATCACTCCAAATGTTACAGGCTGACCGAACCACGAAAGATCGCTCACAACGTTTCAACTCCGTTTCCTTTATGCGCATGATCTGCGCTTCAATCTATATTTACTGAATAAAATTTACATCATTTTTATGTAAATGTATTGTAAATCAATCTTTTTTATTCCGCAAGTCCTTTTCCGCGGACATTGACAGCCTGTTGATCCCGTTTTACAATGGGACAGATATGATTTTCTTTTTGTTGGGAGGATTTCTCATGAAAAACCCTGCTGAAAGCCAATGCGCGCATCTTGCTGCGCGTGCTCAAAAGGTTAGCCTTCCCCCTTTGTCCCGTCTGCCGGATGGTCATCTTTCGCCGGAAAGCCACGCCGCTTTTCTTTTTGCCGCTGAAAAAGTGCTCAAGAAAAACCGCGCCGTCGGTGCTTCCATCATCCTGCTCTCGCCAAACGGTGTGTCAGATGTCTTCTGCTGGGGCAATGCGCATCTTTCCCCGGCTGTTCCTGTTCAGGAAACCACCTGTTTCCGCACTGCTTCTGTCAGTAAGCTGGTTATGACATTTGGTACGCTGGCACTCGTTGAGCGCGGTCTGCTCCAGCTGGATGCTCCTGTCGACGACCTTCTTGGTTATCGTGTACGCAATCCCCGTTTCCCCGATGCACCCATCACGCTGCGCATGCTTCTGACACATACCTCCGGCATCCGTGACGAAGGCAATTACGATACACGCGG
The DNA here is from genome assembly GCA_020025205.1 of Christensenellaceae bacterium. Taxonomy (GTDB): domain Bacteria; phylum Bacillota; class Clostridia; order Christensenellales; family Aristaeellaceae; genus Ventricola. The sequence continues at coordinate 13,060 of JAHHSO010000028.1, forward strand.
CATGACTCCGGGCTGCACGCTTAAAGAACTGCTGGATAACCCGAAAAACTGGCTGAACAGCCGCCCCGGTGCTTCCTTCCATTACAGCAATCTCGGAGCCGGCACGGCGGGCGTGCTGATGGAATGCGCAGCAGGCAGACCATTTGATGATATCATGCAGGATTTCGTCTTTTCCCCCCTTCATATCCGCGCCAGCTATGATCCCCGGCGCATCGGATCAGATCTTGCCGATGGATACCGCGTGCAGCCATTCCTTCCTGCTCGGCTAAGCTATAACGCCGCCGCACTGGCTGCAAGGCCTCCAGAACCCTTTGAGCCTGAGCAGGACTTTCTATGCTCTCCCGGGCGAATGATCACCAATCCCGATGGCATGGCACGCCTGCTTCAGCTGCTCGCATCTCACGGTGAAATGGGCATCATTTCCCGCGAATCGCTCGACCTCATGCGCACCTGTCAAGATGGTTTGGGCGGAATTCAACATGCCGGACGCGGGCTGAACACGGCGTTCCTTCCGGGCATATTCCCCGGCTTTTCTCCGGTTGGCCATCAGGGCTATGCTTACGGCATGTGTTCCGAACTGTTTGCTGACCCTCAAACAGGCGCAGGCGTTGGGCTGATGACCAACGGTGTTCTGCTTTCAAAGCGCACGTCCCCACTCATGCGTGCGGGTTTTGATCTGCTGGCACTGGGCTTTTCAGCCCTGAATGAATCAAAAATCTAAAAACTGTCTGAAAAACGGCTTATCTTTTGCGCAGACACAATCTTGTCACATTATCTCAATGATTTTTCCTTATCTCCATCATTTTTCCTACATAGCCAAAGACTATACTAAGTCCATCGTCAGAAGGAAAGACGCCGGGGATTGCCGGCGCATCCCCTTGTGATGCGGCAATTTCCCAATTGAAAGGAGATCCATTCTATGCGTCATCATTTTCGTGCCCTTGTCGCGCTGACTGCCGCTCTGGCTCTCACCGCTACCGCCGGCCTGACTGCTCTGGCTCAGGCTGAGAATACGCCCAAGTTTGCAATCGTTGAATCTGCAGACGAGAGCGTCCTGTCTGTCCGAGAAATCGCGCAAAAGCGCCGTACCTCCGTTGTCGCCATTGAGACGGAAACAAAAGTTGTCTACAACAATTACAACAACCGCGGTGACTACTACTCTCCCTTCGGCGGCATATTCGGCTTTGGCTACGGCTCCCCCTACGGCGGCCGCGGCGGTACACAGGAATACACGCAGACCAGCGCCGGTTCCGGTGTAATTCTCTCCGATGATGGATATATTCTCACCAACAACCATGTCATCTCCGGCGCTGACAAGATCACCGTCTACGTCATGCCGGAAAACAGCGAGGATAAGGAAGAGACCTATGAAGCCACGCTGATCGGTTCTTCCGAAAGCAACGATATTGCCGTCCTGAAAATTGATGCCAAGGGCCTGAACGCCGCTCCGTTTGGCGACAGCGATGCACTTGAGCTGGGCGAACCGGCCATTGCCATTGGCAACCCGATGGGCAAAGTTCATGGTTCCGTCACCGCCGGCATCATTTCTGCCGTCGAGCAGGAGCTGACCATTGACGATGTGACCATGAACGCCATTCAGACCGATGCTGCCATTAACCCCGGCAACTCCGGCGGCGCACTCTTTGATGAGCACGGCAACGTTATCGGCATTATCTACGCCAAGTCCTCCTCCGTCAACATCGAGGGCATTGGCTACGCAATCCCGGTCAATCATATCAAGGATCTTGTGACCAACATGATCAACGATCCCGAATCCGTCCGCGCACAGACCATGGGCAGCCAGATCATGCTGGGCATTACCATCCGTGATATCACCGATGACATGAGCAAGCAGTTCTCCATGCCGAAGGGTGTGTATGTCCTTGACGTTGGCGTCATGAGCGCCGCAGAGCGTGCAGGCATGCAGAAGGGCGATATCATTGTTGAATTTGCCGGCGAGCCTGTTCAGAGTGCTGACGATCTGAATGCCATCAAGGCCAAGCAGACATCGGGCGAAACTGTTTCTGTCAAAATCGACCGCAATGGCAAGGAAATGACCCTTGAACTGGTTGTACCTCATCCGACTGAAGTCGAAACCAAGCGCTAAGTTCTCCTAGATTGATTGATAGATTGAAAAGCCGTCTTCCATGAGCAGGGAGACGGTTTTTCTGTCTTTTCGGCTGTTGCTCCCAGCTGTTGGATGTGTTATGATATCAGAAGCATCACCTTCTTATTCAAAGTGTTTTTTCACTGCATGTTCCATTGTATGACATCAGAAAGCGAGCTGCTCATGAAACGCATTTTTCTCCTTTTTGTTCTTCTAATCCTTGTGTGTGTGCCCGCTTGCGCGGATCAGATTCTCCAGCAGGACCCAACGGGCACCATTATCCTTCGGGAAGACGGAAACATTGATTTTCTCCCCGCAGACGATTCTTCTGCAGCGTTGACGCCGCAGTCTGTGCAAACCGCCGTGCCGCCTTCTGCTGTCCTCCAGCCGCCTGAAGATACGCTGCAATACGGTGATTCCGGCGAACATGTGCTGGCCGCTCAGGAACAGCTGACGGCGCTGGGCTATTATCACGGAAAATGTTCCGGGCGCTTTCTGGAAGGCACGCAGTATGCCGCGCGCCGTTTCCAGAAATTCAACGGTCTGCGTGAAACCGGAAAAATTGATTCAACAACCTGGGCGCAGCTCTTCTCTGATTCCGCCATCGCGCGTGATGGTTCAGCCCCCTATGCCACGGCGTCGCCCGTTCCAACGCCCACGCCGACACCGCCGCCCTTCGCTTTTAAGCGTGTACTCAAGTACGGCGAATCCGGCGACGATGTATCTGCATTGCAGACGCGCCTTGCCGAGCTTGGTTTTTATGATGCCAAGGTGTCCGGCGGCTACTACAAGGTGACGCGCGCTGCTGTCCGCGATTTTCAGGCGCACAACGGTCTTTTTTCCGATGGCATTGCTGGAAAAGAAACACAGGAGATGCTTTTTTCAGCAGACGCGCTGCCCGTTTCCGCCGTGCCGCGTCCATCGCCCACGCCCATTCCGCCCAAGTACACGCTGATGGTGGACACAGCCAACCAGATCACCCGCGCCTATACACTGGATGAAAACGGAGAATACACCGTGCTTGTTCGGGAAATGATCTGTTCTACAGGCACCGAAAAAAATCCAACTCCCCTTGGCACGACCATCATGCCCAAGCGGCGCGCTCGCTGGGGATACTTCCCTGCATGGGGCTCTCACGCACAGTACCTGACCCGTATCGATTCTCTCAACGCCTTCCATTCCGTCTTGTACAGCGAGCCGGACGAAACCACCTTGTCCACCAAGTCCTTTGACATGCTGGGACGCCCTGCTTCCCATGGCTGTGTGCGGCTGCTTGTCTCCGACGCAAAATGGATCTACGAAAACTGTCCGGAAGGTACCATCATCACTGTCTATGAAGGCCCGTATGACCCTGAATACACCATGACGCTCAAGCCGACGCTCAACTATTCCACGCTCCGCGAAAATCCGCTGCCCAAACCTACACCCACGCCCACATACAGCAAGGAAAACTGGCCGGTGCAGTACCGCACCCTTTCCCGCGGTAAATCCGGCGATGACGTGTTTATGCTGCAAATGCGGCTTGCTGAACTGGGCTATTATCACGGAAGCATCACAGGCGGCTATTACGGCGGCACAATCAAAGCCGTTGAAGCTTTCCAGCGCGACCATGGTCTTTCCGTTGACGGTGCAGCAGGCAAGGCAACACAGGCGCTGCTCTTCTCTGACGAACTAACCCCCTCTGCCTCCCCTGCGCCAACGGCCCATCCAACTGCCATGCCCACAGCAACCCTTTTTATGACGCCAACCCCAGAACCTGCAAAAACGCCAGACCCTGCCCTTTTTAAGCCCATCTCCGATTCTGTTGGCTAAATCTCAAAAAGCGGTACAAACGCCGCTTTTTTTCTTTTACGAAAATGCAGGCCATCCCCCTTTTCTGTCCTTTTAATTTTGTGCGTTATTTCATCGAATTTATCACATTTTTCCTTTTATGTAAAGGATTTTTCACACTTCGCCTTCTCCCTTTTCCCTTGAAAAAAAATGGTGATTGATGTATAATATTGTAATGATTGTCCTCTTTTTTTCAGACGCTTTTTTCCTTTTGGATCATTCTGTGTACTGCGTCTGAGGTCACCTTTTTATGAAAGGATTGCTTATGTCAAGAAAACAATGGGCCGTGTTGTCCCTCCTTTTGCTGCTTATCTGTCTGGGCGGCATGATCGGCAGCGTCGTCCTCATCGACCCGTTTGAGATTTACCATCAGGCAACCGCCTTCATCCCCCCCATCTCCAACGGAACACAGAATTATTCCAATGCCGGAATCGCCAAATCCTATGATTATGACAGCGTTGTCATTGGCTCTTCCATGACGGAAAACTTCACGCCCAGTCAGCTTGACAGTCTGCTGGGCGGGCATTTTATCAAGCTCCCCATCAACGGCGGTTCTCCCTTCAATCACCGTCAGATGATGGAAATGGCCTTTAGCACGCATAATGTCAAGCGCATTCTCTACGGCATTGATGTAGAAGCTCTAACCTATTTCTATACAACGCCAAAATGTGAAATGCCCGATTATCTGTATGATGACAACCTCTTTAACGATGTAGCTTACTGGTTTAACTCCAGTGTGCTGCTCAAATATATTCCCGCCTGCCTCAAAACGCTCGGCCAAAGCGACCCTGACCAGCGGGACAGCATGTACAACTGGGGCAGCCTCTACGATTACGGCCGAGATGCCGTCCTTCGCAATCTCCCCGCTGTGCCCGTTCCCGTCGATCAGACGCCTGCGGAAAGCGTCCTTTCCCAGCAGTCCTCGCTCAACTTCAAGCACAATTATATTCCGTTCATCCAGGCGCACCCGGATACCGAATTCATCTTCTTTTTCCCGCCATATTCTCTGGCCCGCTGGTATGAATTTTATCGCGATGACATGCTCTTATACCATCTGGCCCAAAAAGAAGCCATCACTGAGGCGCTTCTCCCTTATCCCAATGTCAAAATCTTTGACTTTCAGGCGAATACAGACTGGTTTCTCAATTTCGACAACTACATTGACCCCGGTCACTACGGCCCATGGATCAACGATGCCATCGTACAAGCCATTTCTGAAGGCAGTTTCCGCGTGACCGACTGCGCACAGATCAAAGAAAATAATACCGTCATCATCGACCATGTTCATCAGCTGACTGCTTCCGGCACCTGGCCCGATTCCAATTGACTCATCAAGCGCATCAAAGGAGAGTTCCTCACATGCTTTTCAATTCTTACGTCTTCATGCTGGCCTTCCTGCCCCTGACACTCGCAGGTTATTTTCTTCTCGGACATCTGCGCCTTCCGCTTAACAAAATATTCCTTGTCATAGCTTCCTTCATTTTTTATGGCTATGAAAATCCGCGCTATGTGCCGATCATCCTTTTAAGCATTCTTTTCAACTATGCGCTCAGCCAAATGATGCTCGCCAGCGAAAAGAAATCTGTCCGCCTGCCGCTCATGATTGCGGGGCTGGCTGCCAATCTCGGCGTACTGTTCTATTTTAAATATCACGACTTTTTCTGCGAAAATCTCAACCGAGCCTTTGGCCTGTCCCTGCGCCTGCATCACCTGATGCTTCCTCTGGGCATTTCGTTCTTCACCTTCCAGCAGCTTTCTTATGTGATTGACAGCTACCGCCGCACTGTTCCCCGCTACAACATCCTGGACTATGCGCTGTTTGTCACGTTCTTTCCCCAGTTGATTGCAGGGCCTATCGTCCTGCACAGTGAAATTGTGCCGCAGTTCGCAGACCCTCAAAACCGCCATTTCAACTTCGATAACTTTGCTCCCGGTCTATACGCATTCGCGCGCGGCCTGGTTAAAAAAGTGATCATCGCCGACACATTTGCCATCGCTGTGGGCGCCGGCTTCGGCGCCGCCTCAACGCTCAATACTGCGGAGGCATGGTTTGTTGCCATCGGCTTTGCCCTCCAGCTTTACTTCGACTTTTCCGGTTATTGTGATATGGCAACCGGTATTGGGCTGATGTTCAATATCAAGATTCCGCTCAACTTCAATTCTCCTTACAAAAGTCTCAACATCCGTGAATTCTGGCAGCGATGGCACATCACGCTTTCGCGCTTTTTGACCACTTACATCTATTTCCCGTTAGGCGGCAGCCGCAAGGGGCTTGCCCGCACCTGCATCAACCTGATGATTGTCTTCCTCGTCAGCGGCCTGTGGCATGGCGCCGGCTGGCTCTTCCTCCTGTGGGGGCTGCTGCATGGCGCGGCAAGCGTGTTTTACCGCCTGTTCCGCAAGCAGTATGACACCCTGCACCCTGCCCTTCAATGGATGCTGACTTTCGGGTTTGTGGTAATCGCGTGGGTCTTCTTCCGCGCCGCCACGATGAACGATGCGCTTTCCATCGTCAAATCCATGTTTATGATGGACTTTGGCCCCATTCGCTCGGAAATTACCTCGGCTTTCGCACTGCCTGGCGGCTTCCATTCCGGCTACAATGCGCTGTATATGATGATTTGGTATGCCCTGTCCCTCTTCTCCTGCCTGGGCATGCGCAACACCTATGAAAAGACGCTTACCTTCAAGCCCACCGCAGCAAACGCACTCTCCACTGTGCTGATGATCCTGTACTGCACACTCTGTTTGTCCAACGTGAGCGTATTCCTGTACTTTAATTTCTGAGGAAGCAGCATGAAAAAAAGAACCTGGGCTTTTTTGTGTCTGACCATGCTGCTGACAGTCTTTGCGCTGATCAGTGCGCTTGTCATTGCAGTCGATCCTTTCCAAATTTATCGACTGTCTAATCGCTTTCTGCCGCCAATTGACAGAACAACGCAGGTCTACGCCAATGCAGGCATTGCGCGTCATTATGACTACGACAGTGCCATTGTTGGATCATCCGTCACAGAAAATTTTCGCCCTTCCTACATGGATGAACAGCTTGGCGGACGATTTATAAAACTCTGTACGTCTGGCGGTTCCGCATATAATCACGCCATCACCATGGATCTCGCATTCAGAACGCACGATATCCGGCGCATCGTCTATGGCCTTGATGTCTACTCCTTTATCGGCCCAGAAGACGAAACAAGCTCTCCCGTTCCTTTCTATCTGTACGATCAAAACCCCTTCAACGATGTCAGCTACTGGCTTAACCGCAGTGTGCTCGGTTCCTTTCTGCCGCGCTGTCTGCGCACATGGGGACAGCATCAGGACGACACCATCCGTGACAGCATGTACAGCTGGGCGAACCAAGACGAATACGGCCCGGTTGCGCTGTATGATGCTGAATTTACACCGCCTCAGGACGTTCTGCCGGAAGATGAGCTGCTCCCCGCCGCACGCATCAACTTGAGCCAGCACCTGCTTCCATTTATTGAAGCGCACCCACACACACAGTTTGACATCTTCTTTCCCCCATACTCTGCTGCCAAATGGTCAACCATGAAGAGCACCGGCACACTTGACGCCATGATTGCCGTGCGCAATCTGCTCTATGATACACTCAGCATCTATGAAAATGTGACGCTGTACGATTTTTCTGCACGAGCTGACTGGGTGCTGAATCTGAACAATTATAAAGATACGCTGCACTACGGGCAGTGGATCAATGACTCCATCACGGCCGCCATCGCTTCCGGCGAAAATGTTCTGTCATCGCGCGCTATGCTCGATCAAAATACCGCTCAGCTGCGCCGCTGGGCGGATGAACTCATTCAGGCTGGCCGCTGGATTTATTGAGCAGGAAAGGAGTCATCATGCGACATTCACCTGATTATACACTGTCTTCCAACCCGCTTTTGCGTATGGTTCTGGCCGGGCTGGGCGTACTGGCCATCGTGCTTTTCAGTGTCGGGATGACACATTTTTTAGCTGAACCTGCCCCGGTTTCCACCCCCATCCCGGACGCCTCTCCTATCCCTGCAACCCCCGAACCTGAACCAACTATCACGCCGACCCCGGCAATCTACGCACCTTTCGGCGCACAATATGGTTATGGCGGTGCCAATCTGATTCCCGAAACCCCCGTCCCCGATACACCGCCCTCTCCTGTTCCCCTGCCGACTGATGTTCCTGCACCGCGTATACTCAAGAATGGCTCTCAGGGGGCAGATGTTATGAAGCTTCAGGAGGCCCTTGTGCAGCTTGGCTATCTCAGCGACAAGGCAGACGGCATTTTCGGTGACAACACGCGCGATGCTGTACACTTCTTTCAGGCGGTCAATGGGCTTGCAGCTGACGGTTTGGCTGGCGCCAAAACGCAGGAACTTCTGTACAGCGGTCACGCGCTGTCCGCGGACAAGGCTCCACCGATGGACTTTCTCGTTCTCGTCAATCGCCAATATCCAGCCGATAAACAGTTTGTGCCTTCTGATCTGGTTGAAATTGAACGCGTGCTGCCGTCCGATGTTGTAAAGGTGAAGTATAAAGGCACAAAAGCCGACCGAACAGCTGTAGAAGCGCTGGGCCGCATGCTGACCGCTGCCATTGCAGACGGCATCAGCAATTTTCAGATTTCCTCTGCTTACCGTACATACAGCCAACAACAGAGGCTCGTGGACAATTCTGTTGCCAACTACAGAAAAAAGAACCCGGACTGGCCGCGCGAACGCTGCCTGTCTGCCACCTATCAAACTGTTGCCCCTGCCGGAACAAGCGAGCACCAGACAGGCCTTGCCTTTGACATCACCGTTCCTGGCGTCAGCTTCACAGGTACAGAGCAGCAGAAATGGCTGCATAAGCATTGCCATGAATATGGTTTTATCGTCCGCTTCACGGAATCCAAACAAAAGCTGACCGGCTTTCTGGCAGAGTCGTGGCATTTCCGATATGTTGGCCCGGAAGCTGCTGCAATCATGGCACAAAATGACTGGTGTCTTGAAGAGTATGTTGAAAAAACTGGGCAATAGCTTCTCTCAGAAAAGAACGTCATAGAAGGCGTTCTTTTTTTAATATTTTTCTTTTTTTACTGGAACAAATTCCCGTTATCTTTCGTCTATTATAATGAAGAGTATATTTCTGAGGAGGATTATTATGGCTAAGATACTCTGTTTATTGCTCATGGCGTTAGGGTTAATGCAAACAGCCTGTGCAGATGGGCTGTCTACGGCTTACGTCAATAACCCTAATCCTAATGAGAGGCTTCATCTGCGAACATCCATGTCTGTCAACAGTACGTCTCTGGGCAAGTATTACAATGGCACCGATGTTACTGTCATTTCCGAACAAAATGGCTGGTCGCAGGTGCAAATTGGCACGCTGAATGGCTACATGCAAACCCGCTATCTCTCCGATCAGCCTGTAGCATCTGCACAGCCGGTCGTCAAAATCAGCAATACAGATGGCTCCGGTCTGAATCTCCGCTATGGTCAGAACACATCGACACGCAATCTGGGTCTGTATAAGAACGGCACAAGTGTCACAGTGCTCGGCCTCACAGAGAGCTGGTGTCACGTTAAAGTAGACGGCAAAACGGGCTTCATGGTGCGCATCAAGCTTAGCCCCACTCCGCAGTATGATCTGAATACCCGTGTCGATGCAAACACATTCTATGTCAATAACCCCAACGCAAACGACCGTCTCCATCTGCGAACGGACGCCTCAAAAACATCCCTGTCGCTCGGAAAGTATTACAACGGAACCCCCGTCACGGTAATCTCTGAACAGAATGGCTGGGCATACGTAAAGATCGGCACGCTGAATGGCTATATGTGGTCTCGCTATCTGAGTAAAGATTACATTCAGTCCTCTCAGCCCATTGTCACTGTAACCAATCTATCTGGCTCCGGCCTTCATCTGCGCGGCGGTCAAAGCACAGATTCCGCAGATCTGGGCCTCTATAAGAACGGAACACAGGCAGTCGTGCTGGGTCTCTCAGAAGGCTGGTGTCACGTCGAGGTGGACGGGAAGCTGGGCTTCATGCTGCGCGAAAAGCTTACCCCTGAACTGAAATTCGATATGTCTAAATGAGTCATTTTTCTTCCCTTCAGGCTCAAAGCAACACCATCGCGACAAGTGACGCGGGTATGCACGCAACAGCGCGACTGAAAATTTCATCAGGCAGCTCCGGCAACCAATTGAAAAAGAAATCATCTCCAGGCCTTTACAAGGCAGTAACCATCAAGTATCTCTGCCCAAAAAAGACAAAAGCATAGCACTCCTGATTGCAATCGCAGTCAATCACGATGGATACTGCAAACCATTAGGCACTGCTGAAGACTTTAATAAAAACAAAGCTGCCTTCTTTCTGTCGCTGCATTCCATATATCTCAACGAAAATGCAGGGTAAAAAATCTTTCCAGCAGCAAAATACCAGCAATTCACTGTTCATTTGAAGGAGGTTCGCAGATGAAACGCGTTCTTGTCTCTATGCTCTTTATGTTTTCGGTCGTTATTTGGCCGTTTGGCGGGCTGTTTTCTGTTCTGTTCGGCAAGCTGCTTGGCGGAGGTCCATCGGAGAGCTTCATTTTCCCCATTTACACTGGTTTAATCCTCCTTGCCGGTCTTGTTGTTGCCTGTACATCCATCATTTTAGATGAAATCAAATCCTTGAAAGAAGAACTGCACAAACACTAACTCTATTTTTACAGCTAAGTTCTGAATCTCAAAACAAGGCATACGCTCCCGGGCGAACAGGGCTGTTTTCCCGCACTAAACGCCTCCTTGTCCGGGAAACGAAATAGTCGCGTACTTTGTCCGCTCCTTTTCGTTTCCGACACTCCGCCTGCCTGTTTCGTCCACTGGACGCGGCAGGCTCCGGTCCCAAGTACGATGTATGCACTCAGCTAAAGACGAATCCGGGAGTGCAGGGAG
>JAHHSO010000029.1 GCA_020025205.1 Christensenellaceae bacterium
TAAATCACTATGGATTTTCTTATTAAGTGTCCAACTTCATTATGCAATCAACCAAATGAATAAAATGTTCAAATATGTGGGATTTATACGCATTTGGTTATTTACAAAACGCGTAAAATTATGCTATAATAACACGAGGTTAACTTATATGTATTGACTAGTTTTTAAAATGGAGGAGAAATATTATGGGCAACATCAGCAGACGCGATTTTCTCAAAGGCGCAGCAGTTGGTGCGGTAGGCATCGCAGCGCTGGGCCTGGTGGAGCCGGTTTCCGCTCGCGCGGAAGATCAGGGCACCCCGCAGGAAGTGACAACCAAGGCGGCTAAGGGCAAAGTGGACGGCAAGTACGTCACCCGCGCTGTCGGCCATGAAAGCTATATTTATGTGGCAACCACCATCATTGAGGGTAAGATTGTTGCATGCGAAGTCCTCTCTCATGAAGAGACCATGGGCATCGGCAACTATGCCTGTGCACGCATTCCGAAGATGATCGTTGAGCATCAGTCGATCAACGTTCCCAACATCCGCGGCTGCTCCATCAGCTCCATGGCGATTAAGCGCGCAGTGAAGGATGCCATCGAGCAGGCCGGTTATGATCCGGAGAACTTCAACAAGGAAGTCAAGCGCGAGGTTGTTCAGCGCGAAGAGACGGCTGAAGCCGATGTCGTCATTGTCGGCGCCGGCACGGCTGGCCTTGTGGCGGGCGCTCGTCTGCTGGAAAAGGGCAAGAAGGTTATCCTTATTGAAAAGCGCGATATTCCGGGCGGTTCCATGTCCATGGCGTATGGCGGTGTCGCTGTCGCCGGCTGCGAAATGTATGATAAATACGACGTCGCTGGCGTACTCAAGCAGACATCCTTCGGCTCCGTTGACAACATGATGGAGTTCTGGCGCAATCATCCGTTCCTCAAGCCGGAATATGATCGCTTCGACAAGAAGATGCCTTATATGACCAAGCAGTACGAAAATGCCGGCAAGATGCTGGACTGGCTCAACAGCATCGGCGTTGGCTTCAATCCCTTGGGCAACTATGAAGGCGGCATGAGCGCCGGTTATACGCCGTATCTCGCACCGGGCTGCTATGAGGGCGGCGCGGGTTACGCGATGATGTTCCTGGAGCAGCGCATTCAGGGTCTGGGCGGAAAGATCATCTACTCCACTGAGGTGAAGGAACTCATCAAAGACGGCGACAAGATCGTTGGCGTCAAGGCTGAGGGCGATGACGGCGCATCCTGGACGATCACCGGCAAGGCAGTTCTGCTGGCTTCTGGCGGCTTTGCACGCAACAAGGAAATGGTCAAGAAGTACAACCCGGGTTATGAAGATCAGTTCTTCAACTGTGCTTCTGCGTCAACCGGCGACGGCATTCGCATGGGACTTGATGCAGGCGCATATGTGGAGTGCGAAGGCCGCGCGCTTCCGGCTTATCTGTCTACCGATAAGAGCAAATTTGAAATTGCATTCATTCATCAGTCCACGCCGGGCATCATGGTTAATGCGCGCGGCGAGAACATTGGCGACATCATCTCTGACAACCACTACAAGATGGCGGCGGCCAAGCTGGCGCTCAAGGAGCACGGCGGCGCGCTGTACTATGTGTTTGATGACGCGGCGGCTGTCAGCAATATGGACTTTGAAATGTATGGCATGAACACATACAAAGCGCTTCTGGAGAAGGGCGAGATGGTCAAGTATGCGTCTGTTGAAGAAGCAGCCAAAGTGCTCGGCCTTGCCGGACTGCAGGCAGCCATTGATGCGAACAACAAGGCCGCGCTCGCCGGCGAGCCGGACGAGTTCGGCCGCAAGAGGTGCCCGTACATCGAGACCCGTGAGGGTGTGTGGCTGCTCAAGGTTGATCCGACCTTCTACCTGACGACAGCCGGTCTGGCGATCGATACCGACTGCCATGTGCTTCGTGAGGACGGCAGCTTCATCCCTGGTCTGTACGCTGCTGGCGACGTGGCTGGCTCCGTCGAAGAAAAAGACGGCAAGAAATATGGCATGGGCTTCGACGCAGCGCTGTCTTACGGCTACGTTGCAGGCGAGGTCATCGACGCGGAAATCTAAGGATTTCTTCAAAAGATTCAACATGGGGGGGCTGCATACAGTCTTCCGTATATACAAAAAAGGTGTTTTCGCGCTGCGAAAGCACCTTTTTGCTTGATCAAGGGCTTTAATGACTCAAAAAATCGGCTGCCCCTAGCTGTAATGGATTTTATTCAGGAAAATTGGAGCATTTCAGAGATCGTCTGCTTCGGGGTGGAAAGCTGAAAAAGTGAGGGGCACAATGATTTTTAACCGCCTGAGACATGAATCTGGTTTCGGGCAGGCGGCATACACACATTTTGTGTGTATTAAGAATTTTCGGATGGCTTTTTGATAGGAACCAATTGGGCGATGCTGGTTATGTTTTTTCGGTCGGCTCCATCAAAGACTCTCAGGCTGTCCTGCGGCACTTGACTTAAAAAGCAGGTTTAAAAATACGGGTAATTGCCGGAATGTTGATGAAAAGAGACAAATATGCATAAAGTATGTGTTATTTCAAAATTATTATAAATAATGTTGAATGTATTTTTCCGGCATGATATAATACATCCTAATTTGGACTGCCGGGTAAAAGGAGCAAAAAACAAAGAAAGGACAAAAGAACATGAAAAAGCTTTTTGCACTTGTGCTTGCGCTGATGCTGTTTGCAGTTCCTGCAATGGCAGCAGAGTACACATTTAATCCCGAAAAACCGTATGACGGTGTGCTGATGGGTCAGTTCGATGAGATCGAAATTGGAACGGAGACCGATAAGGGCATCGCTACTTACTATCTGCCGGAGGGCATACAGCCCTGGGCGCCTGCTGTGATCGTCCTGACGCCGGACAATGTGACGGCCAAGGCGTTTGCCGAAGGCGAAGTTGGCGCACAGTGGAAGGCTGTGGCCGATGCTGAGAAGATTGGCGTGGCTTTCCTGGAGCCGCAGGACGGCAAGAGCTGGAACCTGACGCTGGACGCAGAAGGCCGCTGTGACGCCGATGTGGTCAACGAGCTGTACTTTACGATGCGTTCCAAGAGCGTTGAGCTGAAGGCGCCGTTCTCCATGGACAAAACGCATACTGCGCTTGTCGGCTACGGCGAGGGCGGCGCGGCTGCTCTGCTGGCGGGTGCGCGTTATGCAACGGACTTCTCTTCCGTGGTTGCGGTGGAGGCTCCGGCGCTGACCAAGGAAGTGTTCGATACGGTCGGCGAAGAACTGGTTATTCCGTTCCCGGCAGACAGCCGCAAGGGCATCGTGGAGATGAACGTTCAGGCCAAGACTGTAGATATGCCGGTGTGGATGATCCGTTCCGAAACGGAAGCAGCACTTGACTTCTTCGTTAACGCTGCTGAAGCGAAGGAAACCGAACCCAGCGAGTGGGCAGAAAAGGCCTATGTGGCGGAGAATGAGGCTGTTCGGATTTGGACGACCGAAAAGGAGCAGTCCCCGGCACAGATCTGGGAGGCCTTCTCTTCCAAGACCAACCGCTTTATGGCCATGCAGGACGGCGGACGCGTAGCGTTTACCACCGATTTCAGCATCGATCAGTTCACGCTCAATGAAGAAGCAGTCAACGGTGAGATTCGCCGCTGGGTGACTTATGTCCCCAGCACCTACGATGCCAGCAAGGAAACGCCGCTCGTTCTGGCCATTCACGGCTACACGGCAACCGCTCAGTCCACAGTGGAAGAGTCCCGCTGGCATGATCTGGCGGAGGAGAATGGCTTCATTGTGATCTTCCCGCAGGGTCTGGTGCGCGAAACACCGGCTATGGGCAACATCCCGGCTGCCTGCTGGATTGCCGGCGCATTTGCCTCCATGTTTGATATCGATCCGATGGTGGATGTGAACTTCATCAATGCGATTCTGGATCGCGCGGAGCAGGATTACAACATTGACAAGACGCGCATCTATGCGACTGGTCATTCCAACGGTTCCATGATGACCTGGGAGCTGGGCGTCCGCCAGACTGGACGCTTCGCGGCTATCGCACCGATTGGCTCCATGAGCCTTCCGACCACGGAGTTCTCCTCTGACATGCTGCTGCCGACCTGGAGCTTCATGGGCGAGTTTGACGGCTCCGGCATGGAACTTGTGGAAGGCAGCGCCAACGTGGACGTGCTGTCTGCGTGGAATGCGCACAACGGCACGGACGAGAGCAAGGCTGCCAGCACCGAAGAGTTTGACGGCCAGTGGAAGACTGTCACCTTCTCCAACGCTGACAATGTGCCGCTGGTGAAGTTCACTGGCATCCTGCGCACGGCGCATATCTACATGCCGGAACAGAGCCAAATGATCTGGAATGAGTTCTTCACCAAGTATACCCGCGGCGAAGACGGCACGCTCTACTACGAGGGCGAACCGGTGAAGGCTTCTGAGTACGTCCAGAGCAGCGAGTGGTATGAGAAGGCTCCCGCCGAGGAAGCGGCTAAGTAAGAGGCTGATTGAAGGACAGTCAGGGTGTTTTTAAGTTAAAGTACAGCTCCTGTGCTTTGTTCAAATGGCATAGCCGCTTTGAATCCTGGAATTCCAAATCTGCATGATTGTCTGAAAGAAAAAGGAGATCGTTTTTCGGTCTCCTTTTTTGCGCCATCAGATATGGAACTTCGGGAGGAGAACATGTCTGTTAAAAGGCTTTCGCCAGATGCTAAGATGCAGAAGGCGCTTCAGATCAGTTTAAAAGAACTGTTGAAAAAGCAGATTTTCAGGAAATCACGGTGGACGAAATCTGCGCCAACTGCGGTGTGACCAAAGGCGCATTGTATCATCATTTTACTACCAAAGACGATCTTTTGGGGCTGGTGATGACGGCACAGATGAGCGACTATATGGAAGAAGCGATTGAAAATACGGAGCGCATGTTTCCGCAGGATGTTCCGCGGCAGATAGTCAGCTGGGTGCATGGAATCAGCTGCTGCGCGATTGACAACCAGCAGCATGGGTATATTTTCAAAGGAAGGCCCAGCGAACAGGGATGGTTTCCGGCTGGCGAGACAGTGTGCGCACACGCATTGAAAAATGGCAGAAAGCCGGAATTTTACGAGATGATGTGACGGTTCAAGAGCTTGATCAGCATGGCCGTTCTTTTGCATATGGAATGGCGTCTCTTTGGACGCAGGCGTATATCAGCCTGCCTTTTGAACCAAAGCTCGTGCAGCACGTTGCGCGCACGATGCTGAATCCGGAATGTTCAAAGACATATTCTTTTTAAAAAGATTCTCTCCTCCGTACAAGAGGAGAGAACACAGGTGGAAACGGTGCTTTCGCGAGGAAGGCACTGTTTCATTTATCCGTCCGGTTCTTGATCGGGCAGACGCACGATGTTGCCGCCCACGGCAGACAATTTTTCTTCAATACGGCAATAGCCGCGGTCGATATGTCCGGCTTCGTCGTCTACAAGCGTTTCGCCTTCGGCACATAAACCTGCAAGGATCAGCGCAGCGCCTGCGCGCAGGTCGGTGGAGCGCACGGGCGCGCCGGTCAAAAAGGGCGTGCCTTCTACAACGGCAACGCGGTTTTCAACGCGAATATGCGCGCCAAGACGCGTCAATTCCGCCGCGTGCATGAAACGGTTTTCAAAGATCGTTTCCAAAAATACGCTGGTGCCGGGAGTCTTGCAGGCAACGGCCATCATTGGAGCCTGCAGGTCGGTCGGAAATCCGGGATAGACCATTGTACGGATTTCAAACGGCTGTTTAGCCCGTCCGAAGACGAGCAGGCCGCCCGGCGTATCTTTGATATGTATGCCGGCTTCGCTGAGCTTGAATAGCAGCGAGCGCAGATGCTCGGTTCTTGTGCCGGAGAGCAGCAGTTCGCCGCCAGTAATGGCGCAGGCACAGGCCATTGTGCCCGCTTCAATGCGGTCAGCGATGGGCTGCCAGGTTGTGCCGTGCAGGCTTGGAACGCCTTCTACAACGATGGTGGACGTGCCTGCACCGGAAATTTTAGCGCCCATCGAGATGAGAAACGAGGCCAGATCCACGATCTCAGGTTCTTTGGCGGCATTTTCGATGCGCGTGATGCCTTCGGCAAGCGTTGCGGCCATCAGCAGGTTTTCTGTTGCGCCGACAGACGGCATGTCGAGATAGATGGTTGCGCCGCGAAGACGGCCGGACAGCGTTACTCCGCCGTGGTCGAACCGGACTTTTGCACCCAGCGCACTCATGCCTTTGAGGTGCTGATCGATAGGGCGCTGACCGATGGCACAGCCGCCGGGAAGCGGAATGCGCGCCTCACCCAGCCGCCCCAGAAGCGGGCCAAGCACCAGCACTGACGCACGCATTTTGCGAACGTCTTCTTCATCCTGTGGATTTTTAAAGTCACGGGCGCATAGAATAAGCGCGCCGTTCTCCTTTTTTACCTGGCAGCCACAAGCAGCCAGAAGGGAGCAGAGTGTGTGAACATCCGTCAAATCGGGCGGATTGAGAATCTGCACATCCTCTCTGGTCAAAAGAGCACCGCACATGATGGGCAGCACCGCATTTTTGGATGTGCTGATCGGTATTTCTCCCCGCAGCGGCGGGCTTTCGCGTACCGCATAGTGCGCCATGAGAATCCCTCCGTTTTTTCGGCTTTGCGGCGGCGAACCCGCCTGATGGCAGAATATGCCGGGGCGGAGCGATGTGTCCGAAGCGCCGCAAAAGGATTTTCCCCCGGAATAATCGCATCCATGCCGAAACGAAAAAGCCGATTCCTGCGGCATTTTTATTTTATGCTGGAAACGCGATTCAAGCCCTGTCTTAAAAAAGACATCTCTGAAAAACAGAAACTGTCAGCATGAAAAGCCTGCCATAAGGCGAAAAACTGATAAAAAATCGAACAATTGAGTAAAAAAGTCATTTTTTAATTGCATTTAAGGGGCGAATGTTGTATGGTAAGGGAGTAAAAACGCCCTTGTTCAAAAGGTACTGCAAAAGGAGAATGTGCATGAGCGAACAGACAGATATCCCTTCCATTTACGCCAGCAATGTCTTTGGAGACGGGGAAATGCGTGCCCGCCTGCCCCGGGCAATTTATAAGAGCCTCAAGAACAGCATGGCATCCGGTACGCAGCTGGAGCCTGAGGTTGCCGATGCGACGGCCTGTGCGATGAAGGAATGGGCCATCCAAAAAGGCGCTACGCATTATACCCACTGGTTCCAGCCGCTCAACGGAACGACCGCAGAAAAGCATGATTCGTTCATCAGCCCGCAGGGAGACGGCGTCATCATGGAACTGCGAGGAAAAGAATTGATTAAGGGCGAACCGGATGCATCCTCATTCCCTTCAGGCGGCATTCGCGCCACGTTTGAAGCGCGCGGATACACCGTCTGGGACATTACAAGCCCCGCTTTTATTTACGAGAGCGGATCTACTAAGACACTGTGCATCCCGACGGCGTTCTGCGCATATACGGGCGAAGCGCTGGACAAGAAGACGCCGCTTCTGCGTTCCATGGAGGCCATCAGCAATCAGGCGGTGCGCATCTGCCGTCTGTTTGGCGACCAGCAGACCACCAAGGTTACAGCATCCGTTGGCCCGGAACAGGAATATTTTATTGTAGACCGTGAAACCTACTTGAAGCGCAAAGACCTCATCTTTACCGGCAGAACGCTTTTTGGCGCGATGCCGCCCAAAGGACAGGAGATGGAGGATCATTATTTCGGCGCGATCAAGGAGCGAGTGGGCAGCTACATGCGGGATGTGGACGTCGAGCTTTGGAAGCTGGGCATTCCCGCAAAGACGGAGCATAACGAGACGGCACCTGCTCAGCACGAACTGGCTCCGATCTACAACACGGCCAATGTCGCCGCAGATGAAAACATGCTGGTCATGAACGTCATGAAGAAGGTTGCCCTGCGCCATGGCCTTGTATGCCTGCTGCATGAAAAACCCTTTGCAGGCGTAAACGGAAGCGGCAAGCACAACAACTGGTCTTTGACAACGGACACCGGCAAAAACCTTTTGTCCCCGGGCAAGGAACCGCAGAAAAACGGTATGTTCCTGTTGATGCTGGCGGCTGTTATGAAGGCTGTGGATGATCATGCGGGGCTTTTGCGCATGAGCGCGGCAAACCCCGGAAACGACCATCGTTTGGGCGCGAATGAAGCGCCGCCGGCGATTATCTCCATGTTTCTGGGCGACCAGCTGACGGCTGTGGTGGAACACATCATCACCGGCAGTGATGAGTCTGTGCCGGAAGACTCGATCTTGGGCATTGGCGTATCCACGCTGCCGTTCATTCGCCGGGATGCGACCGACAGGAACAGGACGTCACCATTTGCCTTCACCGGCAACAAGTTTGAATTCCGCATGGTGCCATCTTCCGGATGTATTGCGGATGCCAATATCGTCCTGAATACAATGGTTGCCGATGTGCTGGAAAGCTTTTCTGATGAGCTGGAAAAGGCGGAGAACTTTGACGAAGCACTCATGGCGCTTATCCGCCGGGAAATGACAGCGCATCAGAGAATACTGTTCAACGGCAACGGCTACACGGATGAGTGGTGCCAGGAGGCGGCACGCCGCGGCCTGCCCAATATGCGCAGCATGGTGGACGCTATTCCCGAGCTGACAAAGCGGGAATCGGCAGAGCTGTTTGAGCGTCAGGGCGTCTACACGGAGAAGGAGCTGCGCGCACGTGCGGATGTGGAATACGAGATGTATTCCAAGACGATTAACATTGAGGCGCTGACCATGATCGACATGGCGGGAAAGGATATCATTCCCGCTGTTGTACGCTATACAGGCACAATTGCTTCCGCAGTGAATGCCGTTGAGGCGGCGGGGGCGGATGCAAGCGTGCAGAAGGAACTGCTCACACGCGTCAATGTGCTTCTGCGTCAGGCATCGACAGCACTGGCCGATCTGAAGGTCAAGCAGGAAACGGCTGTCAAGATGACGGGCGAAGCACAGGCGCATTACTATCATGACGAGGTTTTCCCGGCGATGGAGATTCTGCGCGCACCGGTCGATCATCTGGAAATGGTCTGTGACAGCAAAATCTGGCCGATGCCGACGTATGGAGAACTTCTGTTTAACGTATAAATGGTAAAGAGAGAAGAACGATGAAGGAAAGAAAAAAGATTTCACTGAAACGTCTTTTGCCGTGGCTGGTGCTTGCCGGTGCCATTGCGCTGTCTGTGGGAATTTTTGCCCTTTATGGAGAGCATAATCTGGACTCTGACATGTCCAGCGAGTTTGTGCTGGCGCAGCTGCTTAACGAAGAGGGACGTTTTCTGACGGATAACTGGTTCTATTCGACCGAGCTGCGCGTTGTCAGTCCCGTGCCGATTTATCAGCTGGCCATCAGTCTGTTTGATTCGTGGCACGCGGCGCGAACATTTTCCATTGCGGTTTTGCTGGTGGGCGTGTCTGCCTGCCTGATTTACGCGATGCGCGGGGCGGGAGTCAGAGATGCGGCAGTCTATGCGGCGGCGGCCATCGTTTTGCCTCTTGGAAAAGCGTATGCGTTTGTATTCACATACGGCGGGTTTTACACGGTGTATTTCATGGCAGCCTGTCTGATGCTGGGACTTGTTTTGCGGCTGCCTCAACAACGAAGAAAAGCACTTCGGCTGGTGCTGCTTGCGGGCCTGAGTGTCTTCAGCGGCCTGTCTGGCGTGAGAATGCCGATGGTATTCGGCGTGCCGATGCTGCTTGCCTGCGGCATCCTGCTGTTTGAGCGGATGCGAGTGTGCAGCAGGTTGAATGAACTGCGGGAGCAGAAGCAGACGACGTTTTTTGCAGGCGCAGCGCTCATCATCGTGGGCATGGGCATAGGCTATCTTGTCAACACGCATGTTCTGAGCGAATTCTGCCATTTCACCGACTATGGAAGCGAAATGGTTCGCGGTTTCAGCGCAGATCTGTTTGTCAAGCAGTTTGATCACTGGTTTCAGTTTTTTGGCTTCAGACAGGATGTACCGCTGATTTCGATTTACGGCATTGCCGATGTACTGGCTATTCTGCTGGTTTTTGCCATTGGCGCGGCGCTTGTGATGCTGCTTCGGGATAAGACGCTCACGCTGGAAGAACGCATGATTCCGCTTTTGTCTGCATGCGCGCTGGTGGTGGGGGTCATTGCCAATGGGCTGACAGAGCGCATTGTTTCTGCCTATGCGGTGTCCTATTATATCGTGGGTGTCCTGCTGGGCGTTGTGTCGCTTTTCATGTTTGTCAGCAGGGTGAAGGTGAACATGCCTGCCCTGCGCACGGTGCTGCTGCTGGGGCTTGTCTGCGTGTTTGTTCTGGAGGCGCGCAGCTATCTGGGCATGGGCTACAAGCGGACGGAGCAGCCCTATGAAGAGGCTGCCGATTATCTGGTGGAAAACGGCTATACGACCGGGTATGCGACGTTCTGGTATGCCAACGTGCTGACGGAAGCCGCCGACGGCAAGCTGGATTTGTATACCTATGACAGCTTTGAAGATGACACCATGCTTCCATGGCTTCAGCGCGTGGAGCATAGCGAAAAGACGCCGGAAGGCCCTGTATTTGTCTATGTGGACGGCATGGACTTTGCAGACCTGAACTGGAATGTGCCCTGCGCACAGGAAGATCATCTGGCCTTTACTACGTCCAACGGCAAAATCTATGTCTATGACAGCGCGGAAGAAGTCGAAGCGATTCAAAGGGCATATGCCGCAGCGCATGACCGCTGAAAGACTGTTATTGTCAATTGAAAAAGTCCGTGTTACAATGGGGCATGTGGCCATTGATGAGCAATAGAAAAGGTTGAACATTCGGGATTCGAATGATATAATTAAAAGACAGGCGCTCCCGGGCAGCACGGGCTTCGTGAGCAGGCGGCGCAGTTTGGAGGAAACAGATGGGCTTTTTCAGCAAATTATTCGACCCCACGGCTGGGGAAATCAAGCGTCTCCAGAAGATCGTGGACAAGATCGATTCTTTTGAAGATGCGCATAAGGGGCTGACGGACGAACAGCTGCGCGGCAAGACGGAAGAATTCAGAGAACGCCTTAAAAACGGCGAAACACTGGATCAGCTGCTGCCGGAGGCATATTCTGTCGTGCGCGAAGCAACGTACCGCGTGACGGGCAAGCGCCAGTTCCGCGTGCAGATGATGGGCGGCATTGTGCTGCATCAGGGACGCATTGCGGAGATGAAGACGGGCGAAGGCAAAACGCTTACCGCTACCATGCCGGCGTACCTGAATGCGCTGACGGGCGAAGGCGTTCACGTTGTCACGGTCAACGACTATCTGGCTAAGTTTCAGGGCGAAGATGTCGGCCGTATTTTCCGTTTTCTGGGCATGAGCGTGGGCGTTATCGTTCACGACCTCACGCAGGAAGAGCGCAAAGCGGCGTATGCCTGTGACGTGACCTACGGCACCAACAACGAGATGGGATTTGACTATCTGCGCGACAATATGGTGCTTTATCAGAAGAACAAGGTGCAGCGCGGTCATCACTTCGCCATCGTGGACGAGGTGGACTCCATCCTCATCGACGAGGCAAGGACACCGCTGATTATCTCCGGCGCCGGCGACAAGTCCACAGACATGTATGAAAAGGCGGATCGCTTTGTGCTCACCCTCAAGCAGGGCGAAGAGCCGGAAGAGGATCGCTGGGCGGAAAACCCCCTTTCCGAAGAGGAAAAGGCGGCTATGCGCAAGGACTACGTCATTGACGAAAAGAAAAAAGCCTGCAACCTGTCCGAAGAAGGCGCGCGCAAGGCTGAAAAATGGTTTGGTGTGGAGAACCTCTCTGATGTGGCCAACAATGAGTTGATGCACCACATCAATGCGGCGCTGCGTGCGCATGCGCTGATGAAGCGAGACGTTGATTACGTCGTGCAGAACGATCAGGTTGTCATCGTTGACGAATTTACCGGCCGCCTCATGGTTGGCCGCCGGTATTCCGATGGCCTGCATCAGGCGATTGAGGCGAAGGAACACGTCAAGGTACAGCGTGAGAGCAAGACGCTGGCAACGGTCACTTTCCAGAACTACTTCCGCATGTACAAAAAGCTTTCCGGTATGACCGGCACGGCCAAGACCGAAGAGGGCGAATTTAAGGGCATTTACAGCCTGGACGTTGTACAGATTCCGACCAACAAGCCGATGATCCGCAACGACATGAATGACCTCGTGTACCGCACGATCAAGGGCAAATTCATGCAGGTTGTCAATGAAATTGAAAAGCGGCACAAGACCGGGCAGCCCATTCTGGTGGGCACCGTATCCGTTGAAATTTCCGAGCTTCTGAGCCGCATGCTCAAAATGCGCGGCATTGAGCATGTTGTCCTGAACGCGAAGTACCACGAGAAGGAAGCGGAAATTGTCGCGCAGGCCGGTCACTATGGCGCTGTCACCATCGCCACCAACATGGCAGGACGCGGCACAGATATTCTTCTGGGCGGCAACCCTGAGTTCCTCGCCCGCCGCGCCATGAAGCAGAAGGGGTATGACGATCAGACGATCGATGAGGCCACAGGCTTCAATGAGAATGTTTCCGAGGAAGTGCGTCAGGCGCGCGTTTTGTACAATCAGTTCTACGGCGAGTTTAAGAAGCAGACTGATGCCGAGCATGAGCGCGTGATTGCCGTTGGAGGCCTGCACATCATCGGCACCGAGCGTCATGAATCCCGCCGCATCGACAACCAGCTGCGCGGCCGCGCAGGCCGTCAGGGCGATCCCGGTTCCTCTCAGTTCTTCCTGTCCATGGAAGATGATCTCATGCGCCTGTTTGGCAGCGAGAGGGTCAGCGGCCTGATTGAAAAGATGGGCCTGCCGGAAGATGAGCCGATTGAAGCAAAGATGCTCACCGGCCAGATTGAGAATGCTCAGAAACGCATTGAAGCCCGCAACTACGAGATTCGTAAGAACGTGCTGCAGTACGATGATGTCATGAATGAGCAGCGCAAGGAGATCTACGAGCAGCGCGGGCAGGTGCTGGAAGGCCGCGACATGCACGAAACCATCGTCAAGATGGCAGACCGCCTGATCGAGGAGGCTGTCGCGTCTTACTGCGGAAACGGCGATTCTGCGATTGATTGGGATCTGGAAGGTCTGGAACACTACATGGAGCGTCTGTGCGTGCGCTTTGGCTTCTTCAAGGCGCATGAGGAGATGTTCAAGACCATCCAGAAGGATGATCTGACGGATATGCTCAAACAGGAGGCGCGCGACTTCTACAAGCTGCGTGAGGACTGCTTTGAGCAGCTGCACATTGATGTGCGTGAGCTGGAGCGCGTTGTTCTGCTGTCTTGCGTGGATCGCCGCTGGATGGATCACATTGATGCCATGGATCAGCTGCGCGACGGCATTGGTCTGCGCGCTTACGGCAACCATGATCCGGTTGTCGAGTACAAGCTCGAAGGCTACGATATGTTTGACGAGATGGTGCACCTCATCCGTGAGGATACCGTTCGCAAGATGTATCAGGCGCGCATCAGCGTTCCACAGGAGCGCCGCCAGGTGGCTGAGGTGAAGGAAACAAACCTCGAACAGGCCAAGCAGGCGGGCGGCCCGCAGGGCACGAAGCACGCGGATAAGAAGGTCGGCAGAAATGACCCCTGCCCGTGCGGAAGCGGAAAGAAGTACAAGAACTGCTGCGGCAGGGATCAGTGAGCCCTGCTGCCCGGTTCCGGGTATTTCCATATACATACAATATTTTAAAATCGACCATCAGCAAGGAAGTGATTCAACGTGATCGAACTGGACATCTATCGCCAGCAGCTGGCACAAATCCGCGAAAGCATCGTTGAGGCAGGTGAGTCACTTTAACGTCGCCGGCTTAAAGGAGCAGCTTCTTGAGCTGCACGAGACAATGAATGAGCCGGATTTCTGGAACGACCTCAAGCGTTCAACTGAGGTTTCCAAGAAAGTGCGCATTACCGAAAACAAGGTGGAACATTTCACCAAGCTCGGCCAGCGCGCAGACGACGTGGAAGCGACCATGGAACTTGCCGAGGAAATGGAAGACCCGGATCTTCTGGCCGAGGCGGGTGCGGAAATTGAAAAAATCAAGAAGGATCTTGAAGAACTGAATCTGGAAAGCCTCCTGCGCGGCGACTATGATAACAATAACTGTTATCTGTCTTTGCATGCAGGTGCGGGCGGAACCGAGGCACAGGACTGGACGCTCATGCTTTACCGCATGTATACCCGTTACTGTGAGCGCCACGGTTTCACCGTTAAGCTTATTGATATTCTGGACGGCGATGAAGCGGGCCTCAAGTCCGTGACCTTTGAGGTGGACGGAGAGAATGCCTATGGCTTCCTGCGCTCTGAGAAGGGCGTCCACAGGCTTGTGCGCATCAGCCCGTTTGATGCCAATGCCCGCCGTCAGACGTCTTTTTCCTCTCTGGATGTTTCCCCGATCATTGAGGATGACGACAGCGAGATTCAGATTGACATGAAGGACGTCCGCACGGACGTCTACCACGCCAGCGGTGCGGGCGGACAGAACGTCAACAAGACGAGCTCGGCGGTGCGTATGACGCACTTCCCGACGGGCATCGTCGTTTCGTCTCAGACCAGCCGCGATCAGGTACACAACAGGGAAAACTGTATCCGCATGCTGCGCGCTAAGCTGCTGGAGCTGCGCGAGCGCGAGCGCGAGGAAAGAATGGCCGGAATCAAGGGCGAGATGAAGAAGATTGAATGGGGCAGCCAGATTCGCTCCTACGTCTTCCATCCGTATTCCATGGTGAAGGATCATCGCACGGGCTACGAAACCAGCAACGTCAGCGCTGTCATGGACGGCGAAATCGACGGCTTTATCACTGCGTATTTGCAGATGCAATAATTCCTGAGGGCTGTCAGGCCGATGGCGATTGCCGTCGGTCAGGCGGCCTTTTTCGGACTTGATGGGGAGGAAAATCATGAAGAAGAACTGGCTCAGTCCGCTGCTGGCAGGCATTACGGCGCTGTTGCTGCTGGCGGGTGCATTCTTTGCAGGAATTAAGGCCGCGGCGATTGATCCCGCGCTGTATGCGGAACGGTCTCGTGCTGTTGTTGCGCAGCAGCTCGGATCGGACGAGGCGGCACAGGCGTATCTGGAAATGGATGAACAGACGCAGAAAGAGCTGGCGCTGGAGCTGTCCGGCTATCTGAAGTCGGAAGCGGGCGGGGCATTTGTCACGTCCATCACCCGCGCGGACGGCGTAACCCCGATTTTTGGCGACCGAGAAGTGCAGCATCTGGCAGATGTTCACGCGCTGGTACAGCTTGCGGGCAAGCTGTCGGCAGGGCTTGGCGCGCTTGCGGGCGGACTGGCTGTCGTGTGTGCCTGGGTTGGATTTGGAAAGCAGAACAGGCACCGCCGTGCGCTGGCGGGAGCGCTGGGCGGCATGGGTGTATTCGCGCTGAGTGCGGCTATTTTTCGGCTGTTCACGGGCAGAATGGGGTTTGATGCGATGTTCAGGCGGCTGCATGAACTGCTGTTCCGCAATGATTTGTGGCTTTTGAATCCACAAACGGATATCCTCATTCGCATGATGCCGCTGGAACTGTTTGAAAGGGCAGCAGATGAATTGTTTTTGCGCACGATCGTGCCGTTTGCGCTGGCGGCGGGCATGACCATTGCGGTATATTTTCTGGTGGACAGCATGCTTGGCCGCCACCTGAACCAAAAGGAAGAGAAAAAATGAGTTACGAACAAGAAGCAAGGGAACAGGCAGAACGCCTTCGGCAGGCAGGCCATGCCACGATTCTGGCGATTGAATCCAGCTGTGACGAAACGGCCGCAGCCGTCATCAGGGATGGCCGCGAAATTATCTCATCCGTGATCTCTACACAAATTCCGCTGCACGCCATGTATGGCGGGGTTGTGCCGGAAATCGCGTCCCGCAAACATGTGGAGAGCGTGGATCTGGTTGTGGATGAAGCACTTAAAAAGGCCAATATGACGCTCTGCGACGTGGATGCGGTGGCGGTGACATACGGCCCCGGCCTCGTGGGGGCGCTGCTCATTGGAGTATCTGCGGCCAAAGCGCTGGCCTATGCCGCCGACAAACCGTTGATCCCGGTCAATCACATTGAGGGCCATGTGAGCGCCAACTATCTTGCCCATACGGATCTCGTGCCGCCTTTTGTCTGCCTGGTGGCATCCGGCGGCCATTCCCACATTGTCCGCGTGGAGGATTATGGCGTATATACGCTTCTGGGACAGACGATGGATGATGCGGCAGGGGAGGCCTTTGACAAGGCGGCGCGTGTGCTGGGACTGCCATATCCCGGTGGGCCGCTGCTGGATAAGCTTAGCCGTGAAGGAAACCCGCATGCGCTGAAACTGCCGCATGTGCAGACACCTGGACGCTATGACTACAGCTTTTCCGGCCTTAAAACGGCACTCATCAACACGGTTCACAAGCTTCGCCAGAAGGGAGAAGATGTGCCGGCGGCGGATATTGCTGCCAGCTTCCAGCATGCGGCGGTGGAGCTTTTGAGTGATAAGGCTGTTTTGGCGGCAACGGAAACGGGTGCTCAGGTGATGGCACTTGCGGGCGGCGTGGCCAGCAATTCCGGCCTTCGCAATGCGATGAATGACAAGTGCCAGAAGGCGGGGATTCGGCTTGTGATGCCGCCGCCCATCCTTTGCACGGACAATGCGGCAATGATTGGCAGCGCGGCTTTTTACAGGCTGATGCGCGGCGAAGTTGCCGGACTGGATTTGAACGCCTGCCCGTCTGCGAGGCTGGTGTAAGAAAAAAGCTGCTGCACGTGTGCGGCGGCTTTTTTCTTTATGTTCAGAAAAGGACGGCGTCAAGATGCCCGTATTGGAGCAGAAGCGGCTTTTCCCAAAACATTGCATTTTTTTGAAAACCCGTGATTTTATGTCGAAATTACGCTGTTTCAGCGCGAATTTGGCAGAAAATGTGCGCTCAATGGCAGAAAAAACAGAAAAGCCCTGACTGTGTTAAACTTTTGGGGAAATTTCAAATGCATCAGCAGGCATACGTGAATATGATCATACAAATGACCGGGATTTCAAGCAAAATATGCAAATAATGACGATATAAGACAGAAAATGTAAAGAAATCAGGCCCCAAACCATGAAAAAGCGAATGAAAAGCATCCTGTGGAAAACAAATGTTATCCACAGCGACGATGGAAAAACTTGAAAAAGCCTGTGGACAACTGTGGATAACTGGCATGAAATCGCAAATTTTTCCCATATTCCTTAAAAAATGCTGTGGACAACTATGGGGATAACTGTGGAAGAACTGTTCAAAACTGCGGAAAGCATGTGGGAAACATGTCGAGAAAGGTTTTGCGGACATAAAGATCGTGAGAATATACAATTTGTCACGCATAACGAGACATACCATAAAGCGGCTTTGCATACCTCTTGCGGGGAAGGAAAGGAGGGCTGATGAAAATGGAAAGAGTGTGGTCAAGGGTGCTTTTGACGGTGACTGTTTTCTGCACGGCAGCACTGTTTTTCTGTGCCGGGGACAACGCTGTCAGGACGTTTGCGGAAAGCCCGAAGCCCTGTTTGGAAGGGCTGGTTGTCGCGGTAGATGCCGGACACGGCGGATATGACGGAGGCGCGGTGGGCAGAGTCAGCGGAACGCCTGAAAAAGGGCTGAATCTGGATGTAGCCAGGCGAGTGGAAAAGATGCTCAGGGAGCTGGGGGCGGATGTCGTGATGACGCGCACGGATGATTATGCGCTGTGTGACGAAAATCCGCCCATCAGAAAAAAGCTTCAGGACATGCAGCGGCGTGCCGCGATCATCACGCAGAGCGGCGCACAGATGGTTCTGTCCATTCACATGAACGAATATGCAGGGCGCAGCCAGAGCGGGCCGCAGATTTTTTACCGGGAGGAATGTCCGGCAGGGCGGCTTTTGGCAGGCGCTTTGCAGGAGGCCATGAACACGGGTTTGAAGCCCCCGAAGATGCGCTCGGCTATGGCCGGGGATTACTACATTCTGACGCTTGGCGTACCGTCAGCGTTAATTGAATGCGGGTTTCTCTCCAACAAGAGAGAGGAAGGGCTGCTGCTTCAGGCACAGTACAGACAGCAGGTGGCCGAGTCGATTGTACAGGGCGTTGTTGCCTGGGCACATCTGCCCGGGGAAAGGCCGCAGCCGCTTCCAAAGGTTGAAAGGCAGGAGGAATAGCATAAACGCAAAAAATCAATTCGGGGCGGCTTTACCTTTTGCAGGTTTGATGCTATACTGTAATCTAGCGACAATGGTGACAAAGGCCATTTCGCAAAGAAAGAAGGAAGTGGCCTTTTGCAACAGGAAGCCATTCAGGCGGCGAAAGCTGCCTTCAAACTGCCGGACCCGCGCGAAATGAACGCTCTTCAGCTGGCCTATGTGGGCGACACCATTCACGATCTTTATGTGAGGAGTCTGCTGGTTTCGCGCGGCATGAAAGTGGGCGCGATGCACAAGCAGGCGGTGCGCATGGTCAGCGCATTTGCGCAGGCGAGAATGCTTGAGGCAATCGAGCCGGAATTGACAGAAGAAGAACAGGATGTCGTTCGGCGCGGACGCAACGCGCAGGCCAAACACGCTGCTCCTAAAAATGCAGATCCTGCGGATTATTCGCATTCAACGGCGCTGGAGGCGCTGTGGGGATTTTTGTATGTGACGGGCAGGCTGGACAGGCTGGACGAGCTGATCCGGGATGCAATCGGAAAGACGGAGGACGTATGGCACAAAAAAAGCTCAAAGTGATTCTGCTGCGCGCAACACCCGACCCCGATGAGGTTGTAGCGCTGGGCGCACGGCTGTGTTATGCCAAGGCAGATCTGGAAACATTGCAGCAGCGCGTAGAAACCAACGATCAGCGCGCCTATGTGCAGGGCGTTATGGAGCGCGGACACCTGTCTGTGACTGAACATGCCTGCTTTACGTTTGCCGTGGAGGGCGTGAGCCGGGCGCTTTTGGCGCAGCTGACGCGTCATCGTCTGGCTTCGTTCTCCGTACAGAGCCAGAGATATGTTTCAATGGCAGCCGGTTTTGATTACATCATTCCGCCGTCCATTGAAGCGCTGGGAGAAGAAGAAAAGCAGGAATTTATTCGCCAGATGGACACCATGCATGAATGGTATTGCTACTGGCAGGAGAAACTGGGAGGCGCACACGAAGGCGCAAACGAGGACGCGCGCTTTGTTTTGCCCAATGCGGCGGCAACGCGCCTTGTCGTGACAATGAACGCACGCGAATTGATGCACTTTTTCTCACTGCGCTGCTGCGAGCGCGCACAGTGGGAAATCAGAGAGATGGCCTGGCAGATGCTGACATTGTGCCGACAGGCGGCTCCGGTGCTGTTTGCAAACGCGGGGCCGGCCTGCCTCCAGGGCCCCTGCCCCGAGGGAAAGAATACCTGCGGCCGCAGGCAGCAGGTGAAAGAACGCGCCGAAAATCTGTAAACGACAAAAACAACCACAACAGGGAAGGAATTTTATAAAATGGCATACTACGATCAGTTCACCAAGAAGCCTCAGGGCAAGCGCGACGATTGGCGCAACGACGAATACACCCATCGCCCGGAGCGCGACTTGGAGCAGAACTTTGAGCGCCGCGGCGACCGTCCGGCCAATGGCCGCGGCTACGGCAGCCGTCCGAACAACGGCGAACGCCGCGCCTACGGCGACCGTCCGAACAATGGAGAGCGCCGCGGCTACGGCGACCGTCCGAACAACGGCGAACGCCGCTCCTATGGCGACCGCCCAAGCTACAACAACACAGAGCGCCGTTCCTACGGCGACCGTTCGGGCAATAACGCAGAACGCCGCTCTTATGGCGACCGTCCAGGCTACAACAATGCGGAACGCCGTTCCTATGGCGACCGTCCAAGTTACAACAACACAGAGCGCCGTTCCTACGGCGATCGTTCGGACAACAGCGCAGAGCACCGTTCCTATGGTGACCGTTCAGGCAACAGCGCAGAGCGCCGTTCCTATGGGGATCGTCCGGTGAAGAACGAGCGTCCGATGACCGCGCCCGTGCAGCAGGAGGAAGAAAGCAACCTGCTCGTTGGACGCAATCCGATTCGTGAGGCACTCAAGTCCGGACGCGACATCGAGAAGCTGCTGGTTGCGCGCGGCGAACTGATCGGTTCTGCCCGCGAGATTGTCGCAATGGCTCGTGAACAGAAGATCATTGTGCAGGAAGTGGACCGCGTGCGTCTGGACGCAATGGCGCCCAATCATCAGGGTCTTATTGCGGTGGCATCCGCATACAGCTACAAGACCATTGAGGACATGCTGGAACTGGCGAAATCCCGCGGAGAGCAGCCGTTTCTGGTCATTCTGGACGGCGTGACCGACCCGCACAACCTCGGCGCGATCATCCGTTCGGCAGAGTGTGCCGGCGCGCATGGCGTCATCATCCCGGAACGCCGTGCTGTGGGGCTGACCCCGTCTGCTGTGAAAGCGAGCGCGGGAGCTGTGGAGTACATTCCGGTGGCGCGCGAAGTAAACCTTACAAGAACCATTGAACGGCTGAAAAAAGAAGGCATCTGGATTTACGGGGCGGCGATGAACGGCGAGGATTACCGCAAGGTTGACTTTGCCGGTCCGGCGGCGCTGGTGATCGGCTCGGAAGGAGAGGGCATGTCCCGCCTGGTATCCGAAAACTGCGATAAGATCATCAGCCTGCCCATGAAGGGACAGATTGATTCACTCAATGCGTCTGTTGCCGCGGGTATTCTGCTGTATGCCATGATGGGTTCAAGGGCATGAAACCCCTTCTGCTTGTGGACGGCTACAACGTCATCGGCGCATGGGATGTGCCCAAAGACGAAGGGCTGAGCATTGAGGAAGCGCGCGAGCGTCTTGTGCACCTGGTGGCGGATTATGCGGGATACTCCGGGCAGGAAGTGATCGTTGTTTTTGACGGCCACTACACGGACAGGCCTACGCGCTCCCGGGTTATGATGCATGGCGTGGAAGTCATTTTCACCAAACACGCGGAAAGCGCGGACAATTATATTGAGGCGGCCTGTGCGCATGTGCCCAGCTGGAGGCCTGTGCGCGTTGCCACAAGCGATGCTGTTATTCAAACGATTACGCTGGGCCGGGGCGCTACGCGCATGTCCTCGCGGGAGTTCCTGATGGAACTGTCACAGGTGCGCATATCCGGCAAAAAGCATATGCAGGACGAAAAGATTTCGCGCGGGGATATCTTTTCCAGACTGCCGCCCGAACAGCGCGCGATTTTCGACAAGATGCGCCGGGGTGAAGAATAACGGAGGATTGAATGCACGAGAACTTTGAAGGCATGAACGACGAGGATATCGCCATGCTGGCACAGCAGGGAGATGAGAG
The DNA here is from genome assembly GCA_020025205.1 of Christensenellaceae bacterium. Classification (GTDB taxonomy): domain Bacteria; phylum Bacillota; class Clostridia; order Christensenellales; family Aristaeellaceae; genus Ventricola. The sequence goes on from JAHHSO010000029.1 coordinate 21,263, forward strand.
AGCGTCGGAATATCTGCTCAACAAGTACAAAAATTTTGTGCGTTCCAAAGCGCGCTCATATTTTCTTGTGGGCGCCGATCACGAGGACATCGTGCAGGAAGGCATGATTGGCCTGTTTAAGGCGTTCAGGGATTTTAAGCCTGACAAGCTGGCTTCCTTTCATGCGTTTGCCGAGATATGCGTCACCCGCCAGATCATCACCGCGATCAAAACGGCGACGAGACAGAAGCATATTCCGCTCAATTCCTATGTCTCCCTGAATAAACCCATTTATGAAGAAGAGAGCGACCGCACGCTCCTTGACGTCATCACAGAAGGCAGAAGCGCCGACCCGGAGGAACTGCTCATCGGACAGGAAAACTATGTGAGCATCGAAAGCCGCATTGACCAGGCTCTTTCTCCGCTGGAACGCAAGGTTCTGGCTGCTTATTTGGATGGAAAGAGCTATCAGGAAATTGCAGAAATGCTTGGCCGCCATGTCAAGAGCATTGACAACGCGCTCCAGCGCGTCAAGCATAAACTGGAAAAGTTGATTACTGACCGCAATAACTGAAAAAATCAGGTCTGTTTCCATGGCGAAGCAGACCTTTTTTGGCGCAAATGTGCGCGGGGATATTGACAATCGAATGGAATTTGGATAGAATATGGATGTATACACCGGTTGACAGCCCTTTGCAGGTGTAGTTTAATGGTAGAACTTCAGCTTCCCAAGCTGATCGCGTGGGTTCGATTCCCATCACCTGCTCCAAAGCGACCACCGACAATTCGGCGGGCCGCCACATAACTGTCAGCCGAAATTATCGAGGAGGTTATTCCAATGGCGAAGCAAAAGTTTGAGCGCAACAAGCCGCACGTCAACATTGGTACGATTGGCCACGTTGACCACGGCAAGACGACCCTGACTGCTGCCATCACGATGGTGCTGTCCACCATGGGCGATGCGGCGGCTATGCGTTATGACGAGATTGACAAGGCTCCGGAAGAGAAGGCACGTGGAATCACGATTAACACCTCTCACGTTGAGTACGAGACCGAACATCGTCACTATGCTCACGTTGACTGCCCGGGCCACGCCGACTATGTCAAGAACATGATCACCGGTGCTGCCCAGATGGACGGTGCTATTCTGGTTGTGTCTGCGCCGGACGGCCCGATGCCCCAGACCCGTGAGCACATCCTGCTTGCCCGTCAGGTCGGCGTTCACTACATCGTAGTCTTCATGAACAAGACCGATATGATGGACGACGAAGAGCTGCTGGAGCTGGTTGAGATGGAAATCCGCGAGCTGCTCAGCTCCTATCAGTTCCCGGGCGATGACATTCCGGTTATCCGTGGTTCCGCGCTGAAGGCTCTGGAGTATGTCCAGAACGGCGGCGAGGACCCGAAGAATGCGCCGGAGTGCCAGTGCATCTTCGAGCTGATGGACGCTGTGGACAGCTACATTCCGTCCCCGGAGCGCGACACCGACAAGCCGTTCCTGATGCCTGTTGAGGACGTGTTCTCCATCACCGGCCGCGGCACTGTTGCTACCGGACGTGTTGAGCGCGGCCAGGTTCGCGTGTCTGACACCGTGGAAATCGTTGGCCTGCAGGACAAGGCTCGCAGCACCGTTGTTACGGGCGTCGAGATGTTCCGCAAGCTGCTGGACTTCGCTGAGGCCGGCGACAACATCGGCGTGCTTCTGCGCGGCATTCAGCGCAACGAGATCGAGCGCGGCCAGGTTCTGGCTAAGCCGGGCACGATTCATCCGCACACCCACTACATGGGCCAGGTTTACGTCCTGACGAAGGAAGAGGGCGGCCGTCATACCCCGTTCTTCAACGGCTATCGTCCGCAGTTCTACTTCCGTACGACCGACGTTACCGGCAACATCAAGCTGCCGGAGGGCGTTGAGATGGTCATGCCGGGCGACAACGTGGACATGGAGTGCACGCTGATCACCCCGATCGCCATGGACGAGAAGCTGCGTTTCGCTATCCGCGAGGGCGGCCGTACCGTCGGTTCCGGCGTTGTCACCAAGATCCTTGAGTGATACACGGTTCTAAAGCCATGAAAGGGAATCCCGAGTTTTCGGGGTTCCCTTTTTTGTGTTCAGACACGGGATTCTTGCGCATCAAAGGCAGGAATGAATGGCTGCTTGAAAGCAGGTGCCGGAGAATGAAATCTTCAGGGGGAGCAGATCCATGGTTTTCTTGATGGAACACCGCTTGAAAGAGAGAAAGAGACATGCTTCCCAAAATGGACGAAGAATTCTGCTTTTGGCAGCGAAATTTTACCGAAATCATACGCCCCAAA
>JAHHSO010000003.1 GCA_020025205.1 Christensenellaceae bacterium
CAAATGGTGCCAGTCGTGCGCCGCAGGAAATCAGAATGCTCTTCGCGGTTTTGCCCGCAGCGAGCTTGTATTTCTTATACTGACGCACAGCAAAGTGATCCGGCTTTTCTTGTTCCAGTCTTTCGAAGTTCAAATCAACGATGTTTTTGTACCCTTCGTCCTCCTCTCTCACCTCCATTGTGTTAATCATCTCAACGAGCGTCGCCATGTTTCTCTCCTCTTCCGGCGCTTCATAGTAAATGTAGCCAACAAGAGCCGTATAGAGCAGCACTTCCGCCTTTTCCCAGAAATCGTCTCCGCTCTTGCCTTCACCTTTGGTATTCTTGATGATGCAGTTGACCAGTTTCAAAATATCCTTTTCCGAATGGATATAGGCGAAGGGATTGTAGTGCATCGACTTTTTGAAGTTGATGGTATTGAATATCCTTATGCGATAGCCCTTCTTTCTGAGCAGCTCGCCGCACTTGATGACAATGTCGCCCTTCGGATCGGTAACGACATAGGAAGAATGGCACTGCATCAGGTTTGGAGTCAGCCAGAAGCGGGTTTTACCAGAGCCTGATCCTCCGATCAGGAGGACATTTTTGTTTCTGGCCGTTTTAGGGTCTTTGGGGCGGCCGTTCATGGTAAGCCGTTCTGTCTGCGTCAAGATCACATTATTGGCAAACACAGGGTCAATGAACGGTTCAATATCTTTGTCCGTGCCCCATCTGGCTGAACCATATTCGCTTCCATGCCGATACTTTTTCGCATTCTTTGTTTTGAAGTACACGGCTGCACGAATCAATGCCGCCATTAAAATACCCACATAGATGTCCTGCGGATTCAAACTGGGCAGCGGATTTTCAAAGACTTGCAAAAGCGTTTCCGAGAAGTGAATGAGCCGCGTCCACTCATCCGCACCTTCAGCAATTCTCCAAGCCTCACCAATCTTTGTGCCGCAAAGAGTGATGAATAAATACGGCAGGTTCTTCATGATCTGCCGCTTTGTCTTTATCTGCACACTTCTCTCTCCTTATGCTTTTCACGCTTCGGAGTCAGAGTCGCAGTCAGGTCTTTGAGTTGTGCCATGAGCGACGGACGCTCCTGCGTCTTTACCTTCTTATTGGCGTACTCGCTGAGTGCCGCCTGCAAAGCATCTGCATCGCGTGACTTAAAGAAGATCAGATACCGCGTATTCTCTCCTTTTATCTTTTTGATGGCGTAATCCACGCCATAATGCCGTGCAATCTTTTCAAAGCCTTTCGCATCAGAATCCGTCAGCTCTACGTTAGAAACGCCCTGATTCTGTCCGACCAGATGCCTGACCGTCTGTTTGCCGCGATAATGTACACCATTCTGCACATTCTTCCTGTGTGCCAGATATTTGGAAATCGCCTCCTTCATGATGCGTCCAGTCATTTTTGTCGTATTAACAGCCAGTGTCAGGCTTCTCTGCTCTACTTCTTCCTGCAAAAAGCTCCCTCCTTTCCTTCTATATTAAAAAACGCCGCGTCACGGCGGCACACCAGAAAACCAGATCATATTTGTCCTTACTTCTTTCTGTACCCGATTACGGCCAGCACTGCGGCAGAGAGCATCATCAGCACACCCACCGACATCATCGGCGTCCACGGGATCTCCACGCCCGTCTGAATCACCTGGTCATCTTCTTCTGCCGGATAGTTGACCAGACGGCGCATTTCATCCGGCACCACATAGCGGTCATCGATGACAATATGAATCGTTTCATCCGTACAGTCATATCCATCCGCAGCTTCAATTTCGCGGATCACATATGTGCCCGGAAGAAGATCTGTCGCATGAACAATGCCGTCCTTATCTGAAACCATTTCATAGAGAACGCCATATTCATCCTCAATGGTGAACTTGGCTCCTTGAAGCGGCCTTCCGTTTTCATCCACCTTCAGGAATTCGTAATGATCCGGGATATTCACACAGCAGATCGGTTCCGGTTCTCTCCAGCTTTCGTCCACATGCAGGAATACGTCTTCCATGCGGCTGTAACCCTCCGGTGCTTTGGATTCACGGATAATCCAGTCACCTACAGCAATCTTTGTAAAGACAAACTCGCCTTTTTCATTGCTGGTCACTGTTTCAACGATCTCCTCGGTTTCCGCATTGAGCAAACAGAACTCAACACCTTCCAGATACCTGCCGCTGGTATCCACCTTGATGCAGTGCATCTTTCGGCGCTCGTTGGTGATTACAGCAATCGGCTCCTTGGGATTGATGAACGTGCCATCTACCGTCAGTTCAACTTCAATTTCCGACTCGTAATAGTACGGAAGCGGTTTCGTTTCTCTGATTTTGTACTTGCCATACGGGATTTTCTCAAACGTAACGACACCCTGTTCATCCGAAACGGCAGTCATCAGCTTCACACCGTTCTGCTTAAACAGGCCGAACTCCACGCCTTCAAGCGGCTTCTGGATTTCGTCTGTTTTCCTGATTTGTACCCTCGTGCAGTCATCCCGGATTTCAGCATCACCTGTTACGCTGCCATCCTCATGCACTGTGAATGTCATTTCAGCTGTGTTCAGTTCGTACCCAGATGGTGCAAGGACTTCCTTAAACGTATACCTGCCGGGAACAACCGGAATATCCGGGATTTCTCCGTTTTCATCCGTATAGGCTCTGTAAATCACCTCTCCAGCCTCATTCCTTACCTCAATCAGCGCGCCGGGCAGTGCTTCATTTCCCGTAATGTCCTTCTTGGTCAGCTTCACATGTGCGCAGATGATTTCATCCTGCACCGCCTCTGTCAATTCAACAGAGATTACATTGTTCTTTTCCATCTCAGGATCAAGCGTCACCGGGAAAGCATTGGGGTTGATCTTCCAGCCGTCCGGTGCTCTCAGTTCCTTCAAATAATAGCTTCCATGCGGATACCGACCGGAAAACACCAGTATGCCATTCGCATCGGTCGCCCCTGCATCCAGCATCGTATCAGCAGGCAGCATATTTTCGCCATACACAATCGGCTCTGCATTGAACAGGCCGAATACGAAGCCCTCACCCGGCACATGTTCAAAAGTCTGCCGGATATTCTCGCCATCTTCAACCGTTGTGAGAATCTCTTTTTCCTTTCTCAGCTTGATTTCAGCAGGCAGATAGACATTTTCAGCTTCCATCGTGATCTGCACCAGCGGCGTTTTGTGATCCTCAAAGGTCAGCGTGACTTCATGCGGCGTCGAATCCAGCGCATAGCCCGCCGGTGCTTTCGTTTCAACAAGCACATACTTGCCCAGTGGCAGCTTCTTGGAAGCATCCATACCTGAATCCGTCGTCACAATCGTATCTGCAACGTCGTTCTGTTCAAAGAACACCGTTCCATCCGGACCGACGATCTGTTCAGCGGCCCGCACTTCAAACGCTGCGCCTGCAAGAGGCTTCATCTCAAAAACAGGCCGATGCGCTTCCAGTCCCAGCAGATTGCTTTCTTCAAAGCCCGTCAGCTGCAATCCTGTTTTCTCTACCTGAATCTGTCCCATGACCGGATCGTTTTCAACCTCAACTTCATAGGTTTTTCCGTCCTCAAAGGCATTGATTTCAGTCACGAAATGCCTGTCCACATATCCGGCTGGAACCTTTGTTTCTTCTACCCGATAAGTGCCCCACTCCAGCCAGTCCGTTTCAGCATAGCCGGTTTCATCCGTTGTGATGACTGCGGCAACTTTTCCCAGACCTTTTCCGTCAGCAGACTGAGGCACAGATACCCTTGTGATGGTAAACTCTACCCCAGCAAGCGGCTTTTTCGTGCCGCTATCACGCTTTGCGATGCGGATCTTGGATGTACTTTCCAGATTAGGAATGACAGCTTCCGCTTCAACGACCGGTGTGTCCGCATTCTCATAAGCCAGTGTAAGTTCTGTCTTTTCACTGCTGATGATATAGCCTTCCGGAGCCTTCGTTTCGGTAAGAAGATATTTGCCCAGCGGAAGCATTCGGGTCACGGCTTCGCCATTCTTTCCCGTTGTGATTGTATCCACCAGTTTGTCCCGGTCATAAACCTTTGTTCCATCGCCTGCGAAGATGTCTTCTGCGGCGCGCACCTCAAATACAGCGCCGGAAAGCAGTCTGTCCGCATGGGTCGTTCCCGTCTTTCTGATCTTGATTTTACCTGTAATGGCAGTGTTTTCAGCATTGACGGTATACGTCTTTCCGTCTTCCTTGGCTTCAATCTCCGTAACGAAATGCACTTTGACGTAGCCGGCAGGAACTTTCGTTTCCTCCACCCGATAAGTGCCCCATTCCAGCCATCCTGTTTCTGCGCAGCCGGTTTCATTCGTTACCAGAACGGATACGGTTTCCGCCGTTCCATGATCTGACAGCCGCGTAACCGTAAACTCTGCCCCAGCAAGCGGTTTCTTGGAGGTGCTGTCCTTTTTGACGATGCGGATTTTCGCTGTGATTTGCTCATTGGCAAATGCAGCCTGTGCCGTGCCGCCAGCCGTCACCGTGATGGTCTGTGAGTTGGGCACAGACACCAGATACCCTTCCGGTGCAGACACTTCGCGCAGCGTATACACGCCCGGCGTCAAGTTGGAAAACGTCACATTTCCGTCCTTTCCCGTCGTTTGTCTGCCAATTACGCCGCCATTCGCACCAATCAGCTCAAAAACCGCGCCTGTCAACGCCTTTCCGGACTGCTTGTCCGTTTTATGCACGATGATGTTCCCTTGCGGCACGTCAAAGGATACCGTCACTTTCTTCATCGGGTACGGATTTCCGTCTTGCGGAATCAGGATTTTCTGAATGTCCGCATTCGGCACACCAATGAGAAAATTCGCCTCTTCATCCGGCGAAGAGATGGACTCCGCTTCAAACGACAACCGGGTTCCTGCTGCCTTGACAGTAACCGTATCGCCGCTGTGCAGATAGTAATACGTCCCATCACTTCCTGCCGAGTTGCCCGAAAGCGTTCCTGCCGATTTTGAAATGCGAATCCGATCTGCGTCTGTCTTGAGCGTCACCGTGCCGGAGATCATCCCGTCTGCATAGCTGGCCGACTTGCCGCTTACAGTGATTTCTCCGGTAATGCTTCCTCTGGCAATGCCTTCGGCAGCCAGCCAGCGTGCGTAATCCAGATATATGCCCGGAGCCTGATCCCGCGCCCTGTAAAACTCGTCCATCCGCCAGTAATCGCGCACATACTGCGCGCCTTCCAGCTGCTTAATGACTTCGCGAATGGCAAACTGTCCGGCCACGCGGCTCCACTGATCGTTGGATGCATCTCCGCGATCCAGCACCATATACGGATAGGTATGGCGCATCACCCAGCCAATGGCGTGCATGGTTTCCGGCCTAAAGATGATGCCGGAATAGCCCGGTGTTCTTGCATACCCTTCCAGATTGACGATCTCATAAGGTCCCGATTCAGTATGCTTGGTTCCCGGTGAGTTCATCGTATGCTCCAGACAGTACACTGTATGGCCATTCAGATAATGCGGCGTCGCATAGATCGTTCCATGACCCGACAGTTTCGCAATCTGTTTATACTCACTGTCATGGCCTGAATTGGCATACTGATTCGTCTGTCCTGCACTGAACTGTCCAATGCTTCCATACCCTTTTCTGAGCGAAAACCCGCCGTCTGACGCATACAGCGCAGGCGGAAGATCCTCCAGCGCATAGTCCGTCGGGTCGTAATCCTGCGCATACGCTGGGAGAACGTCCTCTGCCAGCACATGGATTGTGGCTGTGCTCGTCTCTATCATGCTGCCATCTGCATCAGTGGGGCCAAACATGTAACTCACTTCATACCAGATGCGTCCCTGTCCATCTTTCAGGATGTTTTCAATCCGCACATTGGCATCGCAGACAAAATATCCCTCAAAAAGCTCATCCTCAAAGCCCGCCGTTTCATCCACATTCGAGTATGCACGTGTAAACGGCGTCACACTGACAAATTCACCCGGCTGAATCACTTCTTCTGGCTGAACAATCTCCTCGCTCTGTGTTTCCTCTTCCTGGATTAAGTTCTCGTCTTCCTCGCTGGCTGTCTCGTCCGTGATTACCTCTCCTTCCTGCTCGCTTTCCGGCGTATCCAGCATCTGTCCAGAAATGAAAAAAACGGGCATCAAGCCCGCTTCTGTTTCCATCATGATGGATTCGCCCATTGCCCACTCTCCATCTTCCATCAGCAGAATCAGCGCATTCTCCCCAGCATATCCCATTTGAATGCCGCCTGCTTCTGTCCAGAAAAAGACCTGCAGACTGCCTTGAGCATACCCTGTCGCCAGCAGCACAGCGCTTTCATCTGCTAAAAAGAAAGGCTCTGACTGTTCTGCATCCCAGAAGATCATCGCCGGCACAACCGTTTGCACGTAGGCATATCCCTGACTTTCGATGACTCCCTGTAAAACTGATATGCCTTCTTCCTCTTGTGTGTCCTCTTCCGAGGGGGCTTCCTGTACAATTTCACTCTCACTCCATTCTATCGGTGCCGTTTCTCCCGGCGTCGTTTCTTCCGGCTCTTCTGGTTTTGCTTCCTCATCAGGAAGCGCATCCAGCTCTGCATATTCTTCTTCCTGCACGGGCACTTCTGTCAGCACCTCGCTGATCTCTTCTGCCTGTACCAAACAAGCCGTCAGTGCAAATACAGACAAGAGCATCCATGCAGCAGCCCGCTTTTCCGTTCGTCGAAATCTCATCGTGCGTTCCTCCTCACTGTTCAGCCGCCATGACGATCAGGCGTCCGTCTTCTCCGCCGTAGCTGCGGTCACAGGTAATCAGCGTCACGATGTGATCTGTCGGCTGAACGCCTGTATCGTACAAAGCACACCGTTTCGCACGGGCAATGTAATTGGCAAATGCTTCGTCGTTGGGAAAATCCGTTTTCGACGGATTCCAGTCGCCAATGCTCATGTTGATGACAGCAAAGATCGTATACGCTCTCCTGTGTTCCGGCGTATCCAAATACACGGTTTTATGCGCTTCCCAGAACTCAGGATTCTTATACTGCATAAGTGGCGTAAACATCTTGTCTTTGGCCCGCATGTGATGACCGTAAATGGCGATGTTTCTTCCGGGCGTTTCATAGTCTGCATCACCCAGCGAAAAGAGCGTACCTACTGCACTTTCCTTGCCCGAAAACGTGTGACCGAGGTAATAATCCGGATCATCCGTCTTGACCACAGGATAATCAATAGGCGTTCCCGGAATGGTCAGCCAAGCCGCAATATCCGCATTGGTCTTCCGGCAGGCTGCCCAGTCCACGGCCATCTGAGAAGATTCATGAGGGGTTTCTAAAGTCTCCTGTGCGGACAGGAGCCTCTCTTCTTCTTGCACAGGCGGCATTGGAGACACCTCCGCTTGAGAAGACTCTTCGTTTTCTTTTTTCAGTTCTTCATACTCCTTCATGTCCCGGTCAATCTGCACGCTCCATGTTCTTACAGGCCAAATGACTGCAAAAAATCCGGCAACGAAAAAAAGCGCCGCCAAGATATACATCATCAGCTGCGCTTTGGGTTTATTCAGTTTCATTCTGTGTCTGCCTTCTCCTTTCTTTTTTGATGGTCTGGCTTTTTCAAAGCGGTTCCAGAATCCGCCTGATCAGATATCTGCGCATTGTCTTCTCCTTTCGTGATTATTCAACGCCTGCAAACAAATCTTCCTCGTCGTATTCGTGATTAAATTCTGCACGGTGGTAATTGGTCATGGTAACAGGTGCATTAAACAGCACTGTGAGCAGGTATTTTTTGATGTTGCGAATCTTTGTCCGATTGTTCTCCAAAGATTCAAACACGTATTGGATATGGCGGCTGTTCAGCTTCTCGAAGCGTTCGCGCACAGCATCTGCCGAATACACCGTCCCACCAATGTTAATTGTCCCCGAATGCTTGCAGCGCATCTCCGCAATCAGCTCAACCATTTCATCCAGCTGTTCACGGCTATATTTATCCAGCAGCTCGTAATATCCGATGTCCACCTGAACATGTCCAATCATCAAATTCAGATCAAAAGCATTCACCGGCGGTTCCATCTCTTCACATCCATCACCATGATTCGATTGATAAGGATTTGTTCCATGGGTAATCGATTTATGGGTCTTTATTGGATTAGTATTTAATTGTGCCGGGTTTTCCGTATCCGGGTCATCCATATCCGGGTTTCCCGTATCTGGACACTCCGTATCCGGGGCATCTGTATCCGGGGTTCCTGGATCTGGCTTGTTTTCTTTTTTCTGCGGGCGTTCGTAAATGGTGTACTCCGTATCCTTGATTCGCCCTTTTTCATCACGCCTCTGTTCTCTGGTCAGATATCCGGCCATCTCCAATTCTTTCAGCGTCGTGCCAATACTCTCCACGCCTTCCTTGGAAATCGCCGCCAATCCTCTGGTGGTGTAGTTCCAGTCATCTGGCAACGGGAGAATCATCGACAACAGCCCTTTTGCTTTGAGAGAAATATTTTTGTCCTTCAAGTGATAGTTGCTCATGACCGTATATCCCCGATTTTTCTCAACACGAAATATACCCACTCAACTCTCCCCCTTTGTTCTTACCTTTCCTGAGACTGCTGGCGCTGTCTGTGCCATTTTTCGAGCAGCTTGATGATAGTCTGTTCCATGCGCTGTGGCGTATAGGATTCCGGAAAATATTTACGCAGGGTATCTCTTTTCAGCGTTACACGATCAATGTCAGTTTTCTTTTCCTCACTCATGATCGCTGACATGGATTCCCAAGTAAGTTTTCCTTCCTGGGAGAACTTTTTCAGCCTCTGAGCCTGAGAAAAAGACGGAGTTGCCTGTTCCGCATCCATGGCATCCAGCAGTTGAACCTGTTCATCTTTCTTCAGAAAAGAGATCTCGTAAGCCGGATTGATGGCAATTTTTCGCTCATCCACCATGTCAAGAAGTTCAGGAATCAGCTCCGTCAGACGGATAAAACGAAAAATCTGATTTTTGCTTTGACCAACCTGTTCAGCCAGAATCTCGCTCGATTTCCTTCCTTCCAACTTGTTCCCAACTTGGGAACAAGTTAAATCTGCTCTTGTACCCTGATGATTCATCGCTTCCAGCTTCATCTTATAAGCAAAAGCCCGCTCGCTTGGGAGCAGGCTTTCTCTTTGCAAATTGCTGTCCACCATGATGATTGTCGCTGCATCATCATCCAAGTTTCTAACGATGACCGGCATGGTTTCTTTTTCTGCCAGCTGGCTGGCTCTGTGTCTCCTGTGACCCGAAACCAGCTCATATCCGCCCGCTCCATCGGGCCTTGCAATCGCCGGAACGAGCACACCGTACTCTTTGACACTCTTCACAGTATCAGCCATCACTTCATCGTCCTTGACGTGAAAAGGATGATTCTTGAACGGATGAAGCTGATCCAGCGGGATCTCCTGCACCTTTTCCCGCTGATCGTCTGTCCTGGTTTCTTCTGTTGCGAAAAGCTCATCGACAGAAGTCAGCTTTATGTTTCTCGCGCTGCTTTTCACTCAGCAACACCTCCCTCGTCAAACTGCTGTATCCCTGTGCCACCTTGCCCTGGGCATCAAAGGCGAAGATGCTCTTTCCCTCTGCTGTGGTTTCCTTGGCTCTGACGGAATGAGGAATCTCTGTCTTAAACACCCGGATCTTGCTGCCGTAGTTCTCTCGCAGAAGCCCGCTGATGTCCTTTGCAAAGTTCGTCCTGCTGTCCACCATGGTCAAAAGAATCCCGTCAATCTGGAGCTTGGGATTAAGCTGACGCTTTACCTTGCTAATCGTCCTTAGAAGCTGTTCCAGACCCTTGACCGGCAAATACTCCGCCTGCACGGGAATCAGCACATGGTTTGCAGCCGCCAGCGCATTGACTGTCAGCATCCCCAGAGAAGGCTGGCAGTCAATCAGGATATGGTCATACTGTCCTTTCACATTATCCAGGACCTGCCGCAAAACCGTTTCTCTGCTCATGGCATTCACAAGCGAAACTTCCATGCCAGCCAGTTCGATATTGGCAGGAAGCAGATCTACACCTTCTTCATGATGCAGAATACCTTCACCCGGCAGGATCGGTTCATCCGTAAGAACCCTTGTCATCGCATCCGCGAGTGTAAACTTCAAATTGTCCGGCTGAGCATATCCCAGACTGATGGTCAGGCTTCCCTGCGGATCAGCATCGATCAGCAGAACCTTCTTTCCCGCATTTGCCAATCCCACGCCGAGATTGACCGTGGTCGTCGTCTTTCCGACGCCTCCTTTCTGATTTGAAATCGCCAGAATTTCTGTTTTCAAGTGATCATCTCCTATGAATTTTTAATTTTCTTAAAACTCCGTGTGCATATTGACCAAACCCCGGCTCACGATGCCATGATTCGGGATTTTTTCCGAAAATCAAAAAAACCGCCCTTCTAAACAAAGAAAGACGGTTTTTTACCCATTACGGGTACAAAAAAACGGTCACAAAACCCAGAGGATAATGTGACCGTTTTTCTAAGCTATATCAGCATTTTTCGACTCTTTTCGAGTCGGTTTTTGGATTACTGCTTATCGCGGATTGCAGCCTGTGCAGCGCTCAGACGAGCGATCGGCACACGGAACGGAGAGCAGGACACGTAGTCCAGACCGATCTTGTGGCAGAACTCGATGGAAGACGGATCGCCGCCGTGCTCGCCGCAGATACCGCAATGGATATTCGGGCGGGTAGCCTTGCCCATCTCCACTGCCATCTCCATCAGCTTGCCGACACCGGTGGTGTCCAGACGAGCGAACGGATCAGACTCATAGATCTTATTGGCGTAGTAAGACGGCAGGAACTTGCCAGCATCATCACGGCTGAAGCCAAACGTCATCTGGGTCAGGTCATTGGTGCCGAAGCAGAAGAACTCAGCCTCGGTCGCGATCTGATCCGCAGTCAGCGCAGCACGCGGAATCTCGATCATGGTGCCGACTTCGTACTTCAGATCAGAACCAGCTTCGGCAATGATCTTGTCAGCCGTTTCGATGACAACATCCTTAACAAACTTGAGTTCCTTGACTTCGCCAACGAGCGGAATCATGATTTCAGGTTTGATGTTCCAATCCGCATGACGAGCCTTGACAGCCAGAGCTGCCTTGATGACAGCAGCAGTCTGCATCTTGGCAATTTCTGGATAGGTAACAGCCAAGCGGCATCCGCGATGACCCATCATCGGGTTGAATTCATGGAGATCAGAAATAACCTGCTTGATGTACGCAACGCTCTTGCCCTGCGCGTCAGCCAATGCCTTGATGTCGGCCTCATCGGTCGGAACAAACTCATGCAGAGGCGGATCCAGGAATCGAATGCAAACCGGATGACCTTCCAGTGCTTCCATCAAGCCCTCAAAGTCACTCTGCTGCATCGGCTCAATCTTGGAAAGCGCCGCCTCGCGTTCTTCAACGCTCTCCGCACAGATCATCTCACGGAAGGCACCAATACGGGAAGCATCGAAGAACATGTGCTCGGTACGGCAAAGACCGATGCCCTGAGCGCCGAAAGCAGCTGCCTGCTTTGCATCAGCCGGGGTGTCCGCATTGGTACGGACAGCCAGCTTCTTATACTTATCAGCCAGCTCCATGATGCGTCCGAAGTAACCGCTGTTCGGATCAGCCGGAACGGTCGGAATCAAGAAGTCATAGATGCAGCCAGTGGAGCCATCCAGAGACAGCACATCGCCCTCGTGGAAGACCTTTCCCTTCAAGGTGAAGCACTTGTTTTCTTCGTCCATCTTGATGTCGCCGCATCCCGAAACGCAGCAGGTGCCCATGCCGCGGGCTACAACAGCTGCGTGAGAGGTCTGACCGCCGCGGACAGTCAGGATGCCCTGAGCATACTTCATGCCTTCAATGTCTTCCGGAGAGGTTTCCAGGCGAACCAGAACAACCTTCTCGCCCTTCTTGCCATGCTCAACAGCATCCTCAGCCGTGAACACAATGGTGCCAGCAGCAGCACCCGGAGAGGCCGCAATGCCCTTTGCAATCGCTTCGGCCTTCTTCAAAGCATCTGTGTCAAAGGTTGGATGAAGCAGCATGTCAAGACTCTTGGCATCAATCTGCATCAATGCCTCTTCCTCTGTGATCATGCCCTCGTCGATCAAATCGCAGGCGATCTTGATGGCAGCAGCGGCGGTGCGCTTTCCGTTGCGTGTCTGCAGCATGTAGAGCTTCTTGTCCTCAATGGTGAACTCCATATCCTGCATATCGCGATAATGATTTTCAAGCGTATTGCAAATTCCCAAGAACTGATCGTAAACTTCCGGCAGAACCTCCTGCATCTTGGAAATCGGCATCGGAGTACGAACGCCGGCAACGACATCTTCGCCCTGCGCGTTCATCAGGAACTCACCCATAAGTCCCTTCTCGCCTGTAGCCGGATTACGGGTGAATGCAACGCCTGTGCCGGACGTATCACCCATGTTGCCAAACGCCATCATCTGAACGTTAACGGCAGTGCCCCAGGAATAAGGAATATCGTGATCCATACGATAGATGTTCGCGCGCGGGTTGTCCCAGCTGCGGAACACAGCCTTGATCGCTTCAAAGAGCTGTTCCTTCGGGTCAGACGGGAAATCCTTGCCGAGCTGCTTCTTATACTCTGCCTTAAACTGGTCAGCCAGCTCATGCAGATCTTCAGCGGTCAGCTCAACGTCATAAGTGACACCCTTCTTCTCCTTCATCTGGTCAATGAGCTTCTCGAAATACTTCTTGCCCACTTCCATAACCACATCAGAGAACATCTGGATAAAGCGGCGATAGCAGTCCCATGCCCAGCGGGGATTGCCGGACTTCTTTGCAAGAACTTCAACCACTTCGTCATTGAGGCCGAGGTTCAGGATGGTATCCATCATGCCCGGCATAGATGCGCGTGCACCAGAACGGACGGAGACCAGCAGCGGATTCTCTTTATCACCAAACTTCTTGCCGGTGATCTGCTCCATCTTGGCGATGTGATCCATGATCTGCGCTTGAATGTCGTCGTTAATTCGGCGGCCATCCTCATAATACTGGGTGCAGGCTTCTGTGGTAATGGTGAAACCCTGCGGCACCGGCAGGCCGATGTTGGTCATCTCGGCAAGGTTAGCGCCCTTGCCGCCCAGAAGGTTGCGCATGCTGGCATTGCCTTCAGTGAACAGGTAAACGTACTTCGTCATCCTAGTTCGTTCCTCCTTAAAAGATTCATAATCATTGCAGTAACAAATCCCTGCTTGATGATTGTTGCATTAAGGCGCGATAAAAAACGTCGCACATTGATTATTATAAGTCTTATTCCTGCATTTGGCAATCGTTTTTCCGCTTTTTTTGCAGTTATTTTCCACTTTTTTTCACAAGTTATCAGACCACTTGTATGATTTCTTCAATATTTGTGCACAAATTTAACCCGTTCTGTTCAAAATATTATATATTAATTTCGACCAAATATTTGCCCTGTTCGCGCAAACCGCTCCATGGCTGCTCTTTTCACTGCCGCATATTCATCTTTGAAAGCATCATTCCTGCTGATTTCAAGAAAAACATCCCGCGTTTGTGCAAGAAGCTGAGCGTCAGAAACAAGCATAAGTGCAGGCATTTCCGGTTCGCCATGTTGTCTTGTGCCAAAGAATTCGCCTGCTCCTCTTAACTCCAGATCCTTTTGCGCCACTTCAAACCCATCATTTGTCGATACCAATGTACGCAGACGCTCATTGGGTTCCGCCATTAAGAAACACCAGCTCTCCTGTGACCCTCGTCCAACGCGCCCGCGAAGCTGATGCAGCTGGGCCAGCCCAAAGCGTTCCGCATTTTCAATGACCATAATGGTAGCATTAGGGACATTTACGCCCACTTCGATGACAGTGGTAGACACAAGCACATCCATTTTTCCGGCATAGAAAGCCTCCAGCGTCTCTTCCTTCCCCTGCTTACTCATTTTTCCATGAATAAGCCCGACAGTTAGGGGGGCAAGCGCAGTTTCCAGCTCTATTTTTTCCTGCGCTGCACTTCTCAAATGATCGTCTGGAGTATTTTCTTCTCCGACAAGCGGACAAACAACATAAGTTTGCCGTCCCTCTGATGCCTGCGCGCGGATAAACCGATACATTCCGTCCCTTTTATCTTCCGAAACGATGCGTGTACGCACAGGAGTTCTTCCGGGCGGAAGTTCATCCACAATCGATATGTCTAAATCTCCATATAAAACCAGAGACAATGTGCGCGGAATAGGCGTCGCGCTCATAACCAGAACATGCGGCACGCCGCCCTTTCCTTCAAGCCGCGTGCGTTGGCGAACCCCGAAACGATGCTGTTCGTCAGTAATCACCAGACGCAAGTTTGCAAATTCAACATTCTCTGATATGAGTGCGTGGGTGCCAATCGCCACTTGCCATTCGCCCGATGCAATCGCCTCCCGCGCACGCCTGCGTTCTGATGCAGCCATTTTTCCTGTCAGCAAACCGCATGTAATGCCCATTTTTCCTAACGTCTGTACCGCACTTTGAAGATGCTGAGCTGCCAGAATTTCTGTTGGCACCATCAGAGCGCCTTGTCCTCCCGCTTTAGCGCAGAGAAACAAGGCACAAAATGCAATCAGCGTTTTTCCGCAGCCGACATCGCCCTGAACCATTCGCGCCATCGCCCGTGTATTTTTCAAATCTGCTGCAATTTCCAAAGCAGCTCTTCTCTGAGCATGAGTAGCTTCGAAAGGAAGACTTGAAAAAAACTCTTCAACCCACTCTGTCTCGATGGGCAGCGCCTGTGTTTTACTGCGTTCGCCAGCCGCGCCGGCAATTCCAGCCTGAAAAAGCAGAAGCTCTTCAAATGCCAGCCTCTTTTTCGCCTGTGCCAGGATATTAAAATCCGTCGGAAAATGTACTTCAACAAGCGCACGATGTCTATCTAACAAATTATATCGCTTGCAAAGTGATTCAGGCAGATTGTCCGGCTCATCATATTCATCCAGCAGCAGTTGTATTGCATCACTCAGAAGCTTTTGCCCTATACCGGGCATGGAAGCATAAACCGGGGTGATTCTCCCCGGTATTTCAATGGTCGGATTGATGATAAAAAGTCCCGTTTTTTTTCTTACGCATCGTCCGTATAGCGTGACTTTTTGTGTATCGTATAATCGATCCTGTATCCAGGGCTGATTAAACCACATGCAGCGGATTTGCCCGCATTCGTCCGCCACTGTAGCGCTGACCCACTGCATGCCCCGCACTCGATGCAGCACCGGTTTGCCACGGATAAAACCCTCAAAACAACTTTGTGTGCCTTCTGTCATTTGCGCAGGAGAAAGCGGATGCGTTGTATCGCGGTAGCCTACAGGCAATGTGTTAATTAAGTCATTCGAGGTTAAAATATTGTGTTTGGCGAGTATTTCCAGTCGTTTAGGGCCAAATCCCTTGATTGAAACAAGTTCCCGCATAAAATCTCCCTACATCAATGATAAAAAAACCGCCCCTGATCACCACTTCATCGGCTTCAAGGACGGCTTTCAATTCTTATTCTGCAGAAATCAGATAATAATACAGCGGCTGGCCACCGTACTGCACTTCAACATCTAGATCACTGAAAATTTCAGCAATTTCGTCGCCAAGTGCCCGAGCATCTTCTTCCTTTGTTTCTTCGCCATAGTAGATAGTCACTAGAGAGTTTCCATCTTCTACAACGTGCTTAACCAGATCAATGGCAATATCGTGGATACTCTTGCCCACAACTTCAATTCGACCATTATGAATGCCGATGATGTCGCCCTCTTTGATCTCCTTATCTTCAAATACCGTATCGCGTACAGCAAAGGTAATCTGCCCAGTCTTCACCTGTTCAGCAGCCTCTGTCATCGCTTCGCGATTCTCTTCAGCATCAGCTTCCGGATTAAATGCAATTACAGCACCAATGCCCATTGCCACGTTTTTCGTGGGCAAAACAACCACATTGCGGTCAGAAAGCTCAGCCGCCTGAGACGCTGCCAAAATGACATTGGAGTTATTGGGAAGCACAAAGACAGTCTTCGCCCCCACACGATCCACTGCACCAAGAATATCCTCAATGCTCGGATTCATGGTTTGTCCACCTTCAACGATATAGTCAACGCCAAGATCAGAGAAGATGTCAGAGAAGCCTTCTCCCAGAGAAATGGCAACCATTCCGTAATCCTTGAGCGGCTCATCCGCCTTGGAATCTGCCTCTTCTGCCTTATTTTGAGCAGCTTTCTGCGCCGCTTCGGCTTGAGCAAGACGCTCGCGGCGCTCTTCGGCCATATTATCAATTTTGATATTGACCAGTTCGCCAAGCTCACAGGCATATTGAAGTGCCTTTCCAGGGGTGTTGGTATGTACGTGAACTTTTACCAAGGAGAAATCGCCAACAACCACAACACAATCGCCAATACGAGTCAGGCGCGTACGGAATTTGTTGATGTCATCCTCTGTGACCGTCTCATTCATGTTCTGCACAATGAACTCTGTGCAATACATAAATTTGATTTCTTCCAGAGAATCATGGTCGTCTTCAAACTCAAATGTAGCAGCGCTGCCAATATTAGCGGACGTATCTTCAATTTTCTCACCATTATAAGCAGCACGCCAGCCTTTGAGTACCGTAAGCAAGCCCTGTCCGCCGGAATCTACAACGCCTGCCTGTTTCAGTGCAGGGAGCATGTCCGGCGTTTTCTCAAGAATTGCCTCGCCGCTTCTTATGATTTTATCCAGCAGCGCAGGCAAATCACCGGGGTGCTTCTGGACAAAACGGGCAGAATCTTCGGCAATTACACGAATAACCGTCAGAATAGTGCCTTCCTTGGGCTTCATAACTGCTTTGTAAGCGGTTTCTGCGCCGGATTTAATACCCTTTGCAAAAAGCTCCGCATCGACGATCTCCGCATCTCCAATGCCGCGTGCAAAACCGCGCAGAATCTGCGACAGAATCACGCCTGAGTTGCCGCGCGCACCTTTGAGCGCACCGCGTGCCGCCAGATTCGCCAGTTTTGAAGCACTGTGCTCGTCAAGAGCCGCGATTTCCTTGACGGTAGATTTCATCGTCAAGGACATGTTGGTACCCGTATCTCCATCCGGTACCGGGAACACGTTCAGCGCGTCAATCGCCTCACGGTTCTGCTCAAGCAGATTAGCTCCTGCGATAACCATCTCTTTCAGAAGCAATCCGTCAATCGTTTGCTGTGACAAAAAATTCGCCTCCAGTTTCCGTCGGGGATCAGACGCGGATACCCTCAACCGAAATGTTTACTTTGCGCACTTTGGCGCCGGTCATGTTCTCAATCTTATAGCAGACCTGAGATTTGATGATGTTGCAGACCTCCACAATGGAGATGCCATATTCAACGATGATGAAAAGATCAATATCAATTCCTTCGTTAGTGATGTTGACCTGCACACCCTTGGTCAGGTTTTCCTTTCCAAGCCATTCGACAAATCCATCTTTCGCACGCTTGCTGGACATTGCTACAATGCCGTAGCATTCCAAAGCGGCATAACCTGCCACTTTAAGCAGAACATCCTCACTGATTGTAATCAGACCGAGATCATTGCTGATTTTACATTCCATAAAAGAACCTCCTCGCGCAGGGCCATCCGACCCGAATTCTCAAGAGATCATCTTACAGTATACAGGAAAACGCCCCATTTTACAAGGATTCCAGAAAAAAACATGCACAATAATTATATGAGCGCAGGAAAAAAGCGTTTTAAAACCCAGTTTTTTTAATTTTACCTCAAACAAATTGAAAAAAACCCTTGTCAAATTGTCTTTCTGGTGTTAGAATAATTGTGTTATGACTGTTTACGCACCAGAAGGAGGTGTGATTATGGGAAAGATTTGTGAGATCTGCCAGAAGGGCGCTATGAGCGGCCATACGGTCAGTCACTCCAACCGCAAGAGCAATCGCGTTTGGCTGCCGAACACTCAGCGTGTTCGTGTTGTCGTTAATGGCACCGTTCGCCACATGAACGTCTGCACACGTTGCCTGCGCAGCGCCAAGGTTGAGCGCGCGCTGTAATGGCCGAGTCCAATATGCACAAGTGCAAATGAGCGTCCTGTCAATCGGCAGGACGCTTTTCTTTTATCTTTAAGTTTTATTTGCTTTCTTTTCCCTGTCCCCCACAAACAGCCTGATAAGCCCACGAAGAAAACGCGGCGCTTTGATGCAGATCATTCTAACGCCCATAATGACCTCCCGCTTCTCAACAAAATAATACAAGCAGCCCCAGAGCCGCCAGAGCAACGCCCAGTGCAATCAAAAAGAACTTCATCGGGAGACAAAGAAAAACAATCAGAATCCCAATGGCAACAAGGAGTATGCCCGTAATTTGTCTGCATTTTGCTCTCCCCATGCGTCTTCCCTCCTGCACCCTATCTTATGCAGACCCTGTTTAAAATGTGCATGATTGTTTTCTTTAAAAAAAAGACCGCCGAACTCGGCGGTTCCTGGAATGTTACCGTTCTCTCTTTTGCCCAACATATGCCAAACCGACAGCTTCGGGCCCCGTGTTGGAAAGAACCGCACATCCCAGCTGGAAAATCATTTCTGGAGGATAACCGATTTTTTCAGTACAAATATTTACATAATCATCAATATACTTTTTGTCGGAAACACTCAGGTAATACGGAGATCCTTCAACCATGCGTTTCTTGAGCGTAAGCGCCATCTGAGTTAAAACGGCTTTTTCTCCTCTAACTTTTTTGAGCACATAACTCACGCCATCAATTAAAGCAAAAATGGGATGAATGCCAAGAAGATCGCCCGCAATAGCAGAAGCTGCGTTGATCCGTCCAGATTTGCGAATGACTTTAAGCGAATATGCAGTCAAAATGACTTCTAACCTCGCATAACGGTCTTCCAGATAGGCGATGACCTCTTCCATTGTATCGCCATTTTCCAAATGCTTCGCCGCCTCAATAACGCCTGATCCTTCTCCGATTGAGTAAGAATGGCTGTCTACGACATGAATGCGCATAGAACTTTCTGGATGTTCCTGCGCAAATTGATCTGCGGCGCGAAGTGCAGCATCGTGTGTGCCGGAACCACTTCTGTTGATAGAGATGTAAAGTACTTCCTCGACTTCCTGATCATTGTAGGCCTCAAACCGTTCAAAAAATTCAAACTGGTTAATCTGAGAAGTCGTGGGAAGGCCTTTCGCATGTTTGAGCATTTCACAGAACTGTTCAGGCGTAAAGTCAACACGTTCTGTGTACCCTTCTCCATCCAGCGCAATTTTAAAGCACAGAATATCAATATGGTGCTGCTGAGCCAGTTCCTCAGGCAGATCACAGGTGGAGTCCGTCAAAATCGCGAACTTCTTCATCATTTTATCATCCTTTCAGCGATATCAGCTATCCGCGCCATACCTGAATTTATCTTTCATATAGACACATGATGCCATCTTACCCTATTTTCAAGAATTTTGCAACTGCATTCGAGCTGTACCTTCTGTTGGTCAATGGCAAATCAGCGCATAAAAAAGAGCCATTCTGAACGAACAGCCCTTTTCTCATCAACAATTATTTGGATTAAGCTTTGCCATTGCAGCCAAGAACATGAATCAGCTTATGACGAACAAGCTCCTTAATATTGGCACGAGCCGGCTTGAGATACTCACGCGGATCAAATTTATCCGGATGCTCGCTGAAGAATTGACGAATCGTGCCCGTCATGGCAAGGCGCAAATCCGAGTCAATATTGATCTTGCAGACAGACAGTCTGGAAGCCTGACGCAGCTGCTCTTCCGGCACGCCGATCGCTCCCGGCATCTTGCCGCCGTTGTCATTGATCATCTTCACGTAGTCCTGCGGCACAGAGGAAGAACCGTGCAAAACGATCGGGAATCCCGGCAGCTTTCGAGAAACTTCTTCAAGAATATCAAAACGCAGCTGCGGATTCGTGCCCGGCTTGAACTTATAGGCACCATGAGAAGTGCCGATTGCAATGGCCAGCGAATCGCATCCGGTCTTGCTGACAAATTCCTCGACCTCTTCCGGACGAGTGTAGAAAGCCTTGTCCGCATCAACGCTTACTTCATCTTCAACGCCAGCCAATGCGCCAAGTTCTGCCTCGACTACAACACCGTGATCGTGTGCATACTCGACAACCTTACGGGTAATTTCGATGTTCTCGGCAAACGGTTTAGAAGAAGCGTCAATCATAACGGAAGTAAATCCACCGTCAATACAAGCCTTGCAGGTCTCAAAATCCGGGCCATGGTCCAAATGCAGAACAATCGGAATTTCCGGACACTCCTGAACAGCAGCTTCAACCAGTTTCACCAGATAGGTGTGGTTAGCATAAGCACGCGCGCCCTTAGAAACCTGAAGAATTACAGGTGCCTTTTCCTCGCGGCAGGCTTCGGTAATTCCCTGAACAATTTCCATGTTGTTGACGTTGAAAGCGCCGATGGCATAGTGCCCTTCATATGCCTTCTTAAACATTTCTTTAGAAGTAACAAGAGCCATTACAATCACTCCTTTTGTTGCTCTGTGCGCAGTTTTCGAACCCCGCGCGCAGCTTTATTTTTGTCGCCTTGTATAGTATAGCAATGATTTGGCAATTTGAACAGTCCCAAAGGATGACTTTCTTCCTTTTTTCTTCAAATTAGATACTTTTTTAACAACGAAAATAAAAAATATTGACGAATTCTCCTTAAACCTGTTATACTGATTTGAATTGACTCTCGGGAGGAACGGTATGAATCGATTTGAATGGATAGCCACTGCTGCATTCGGGCTGGAGGGCGTTGTTTCAAGAGAATTATCACGCATGGGCATCGACGCGAAAGCAGAAAACGGCGGTGCGCGTTTTATTGGAACTTTGGAAGATGCAATGCGAGCCAACCTGTACCTGCGATCTGCGGATCGCGTGCTGCTTGTAATGGGTCGTTTTGAGGCGCGCAGTTTCGAAGAGCTCTTTGAAGGTGTCCGCGCGCTGCCGTGGGAACATTTCATCACAGAACATACGCGTTTTCCCGTCAACGGCAAATGCGCACGCAGCCAGCTGATGAGTGTTCGTGATTGTCAATCGATTACGAAAAAGGCCATCGTTGAACGGCTTAAAAGCAAGTACCACACCGACTGGTTTCAAGAAGATGCGGAAACGGTTTCCATCGACGTGGCTTTGCACGGGAATATTGCGCAGCTGACGTTGGATGCCAGCGGCGTGGCTCTGAATCGACGTGGTTATCGCACATGGAACGGCGAAGCCCCGCTTAGAGAAACGTTGGCCGCAGCTTTGGTCGATCTGAGCCCATGGCGGCCAGGCATGCCTTTACACGACCCTATGTGCGGTACAGGCACATTGCTGATTGAGGCAGCCATGCGCATGGCGCATCGTGCGCCAGGGCTTACGCGCAGCTTTGCTATTGAATCATGGCACGAAATGCCGTCGCATGAATTTTCAGCCTTGCGTGAACAGGCGCAGGCTGAATTCAATCCTCAACTTGTTGAAGGCATTTCAGGCTCAGACATTGACCCGCAGGCAATTGAATTGGCCAAACGCCATTTGCAGCAGGCCGGATTGGCTGGGCGTGTCACGTTTACCGTTGCGGATGCCAGAACATGCCAGCGTGAAGAACCGCAAGGTGTTTTTCTCTGCAATCCGCCCTACGGCGAACGGTTAAGCGACAGAAAAAGCTGCGAAGCACTCTATCATGATATGGGTCTCCTTCTTCGCCGCCATCCGGGATGGTCTCTTTCTGCAATTACATCTCACCCGGGCTTCGAGCGATGCTTTGGCCGCCGTGCAGATAAAAAACGAAGATTTTATAATGGACGTCTTGAATGTGAGTTTATGACCTTCGGAAAACCGCACGCTGCATCAAAAAGATAATTAAAAATCGGGGCGCATAAGCGTCCCGATTTTTAGTTGCCCATTTTTTCATTCATTCAAATTTCAGATACTTCGTCATTAAATAGCCGCGCTTTCCCTCTTCAAGTTCAACGCCTGTCCAAGTCGTCCCATAGTCCACAATACGTATGCGTTCATTCTCATGCACATAGCCGATAATAGCACCGTCTCTGCTCGGCTTTTCCCTCAAATTAATCTTATCTTTGGAGACAAATGCCGTCAAATGTGTAGTGCTTGCTGGAGCATCCAAGTTGTCAAGACGTACAAATCCTGTACGGTCAAAGGCAGAATTCTCAACATCAAGCACCGGAGTGTCAGCAGCGCAGACATATGCCCATTCTCCAATTTTGCCCAACATATAGACGCGCTGCCCGCTTTCAACCAGTTCTCCGTCTTTAGCTCTGTCATCCGGAATTGCATGAAGATTGAATGCCTTTGTTGCCGTTGCACGCTGCGGAATTCGATCGGAAAGCTCTTCGCCCTTTTGAGTCAGAACGCGAATCTGAGCCTTTGGAATATATCCTGTCAAGCCGCCCAAAGCCACTTGAACATAATCGGTCTGGGTGTAAGAAGTGATGCGAATTTGTGCGCCGCCACACAATGCGCCAATCATAGCCGCGTCTTTATCCGGCTCATGCAGCAACAGGACAGGAAGATCTCCGTCATCCACTTGAGCAATGCCAATGCTGTCCCCTACTGCCGTGAGGGACAAGTCACTCAAAAGAACGTATCCGAAATCGCCGCAATGAAAAGCACCCGCGCCGCATTCATACGTACGCACATATACGTAATCGTCGCACTCTGCCAGCACTTCGACTTTCATTCCTTCGCCAAGCGTCATATACCGTTCGTTTTTATCGCCAGCGACGCTGTACAAAAGCGTATCATACTTTGTCTGCATCAGAAGCGGATAATATGGAACAACGCTTCGCGAACTGTCTCCTAGCGGTTTTAGATTTTGTGCCTGCGTATATTTGATCCATCCGGAAATACCGCCCACGCGAACCCGCAGCCATTCTCCTTCTTTTCGGCCGAAAAGATTGAAGCAGGCAGTACCATTTCCTAAACGCATCATTGCTTTTCCGCGTTTATTGGGGGCATCGTAAAGGATTGTCTTTTCATCCGCTTTGCCGCTGGAAACAATTGAAACTTTGAGTGCATCAACATCTGTCAGTGTATCAAGGGGGATGTAACCCAGAAATGCATCTTTCTTGACATAGGCCCAATTATCCAGTATTCCCAGCAAGCCAACACGGTCGCCAGTTGAAAGCGTTGCAAGAGACGCACTTGCGGGGTCCGGCTGCTCACGCAGTGCAATACTGGTCATCCACAATCCATTTAAATCAACCTCTGCTGCCCGCCCGTCTCCAAAGCCAGAATTTGTGCCATAGCGCTTTTCAACCTCATCTGATGTAATCAGATATTCTCGAGCCATGTACCCCGTCATTCCGCCAATTTCCACTTTTGCATACTCATCGTTTTCTACGTTTAAAACGTTGACTTCTGTTCCTGTATAGTACAGGCCAAGAAGCGCACCATTTTTTTCTGGCGCTGAACGCATATTTAAGCGTTCGGGATACACTTTGCTTTCCTCTCGATTGTCCACAAATAAAGTTTCGCACAAGCCTGATGCAACCGCTGTCACAACAAACGCCGCAGCCATCAGAAGAGTTACACATTTTTTCATCCGGCTCACACTCCTTTTGTGTTTCTGTTATCTATATGACGAATCAGCTTTCAACTTTCTTCCCGAACCGGTAAAAAAATCCAGCGTTAATTTAAAAATGTACGAAGTCCGGGACCCGGCCGTTCCGGCAGCCGCATGGTTAGTGCGCCTGGCAAAATTTCAAAATGCGCTTCGTCCATCGCAATCAGCTCTCCGTCAAGATTAACAATCATGCCTTTGGCTCGCAAAACCACTTTTTTCGCCCGCCTGACTCGTGCAAACGGAAGCTTTGTATGCAGACCCAATTTAAAAATGGGTAAAAGCAGTGGAATGGCAAGATGCGGAATGGTTCTGACTACAACGACATCAAATAAACCATCATTGAGCTGCGCATCTGGCGCAACTCGCATTCCCCCGCCAATACACTGTCCATTAGAAACTTCCACGATAGTCGATTTGATATGTTCCGTCTGTCCATCATCCAAGGTTAAATCAGCTTCGAATGCACGATATTTTCCGATGACGGAAATCACAGCTTTGTAATATGCCTTTTCGCCGGGATAAATGGCCTTGAGTTCCTCTGTTCGGCGAAGCACTTCCACATCAAATCCAGAGCCCGAAATGTTTAAGAAATAAAGGTCATTGACCTTTCCGCAGTCAATTGCAACGGGTTTTCCTTCAAGCTGCTGTTTAAACGCCTCTATGGGGTCCTTGGGCAATCCGAATGCTCGAGCAAAATCATTGCCTGTACCGCCAGGAACAATATACAAAACAACGGGCTTTCCAGCCAACTCGCCTACAGCTTCCCGCAACGTTCCGTCTCCACCAACGCAAACAACCTGTGTACAGCCTTCACCAAGTGCCTGACGGATACTTTTTGTGGTCCCTCCGTTTTCTTTCGACTCATAGATCCGGCAAACTTCCCCTATCTCTTCAAGCAGTGCTGCAATCTGCTTGGGCAGCTGGGAATTTTTTCCCCCGCCCGAAGTGCGATTGATGATTACGGCAAACATCTTGTTCTCCTTTGTAAATGAATCAATTCTTATTCTTCCCCACGCAGTTTTGCAAAAGCACCCGCCATCACAAAACGCACTGGATCAATTTCGACAGGGCCAGGCAGTTTTTTATAAATGGCAAACTTGATGGGTACGCCCAATGCAGTAAACTTTTTTTCATGCTCACTGATATAATTCGGCTCGAATTTATCAGCATGCAGATCATAAGTCAAATAGGTCTGTTCGAATCCGCAGGCCTCAAAGTACACCAGCGAATCTTCAAAAAGATTTTCGTCATCCGTTTTAAAGTAGATTTCTCCGCCATCTTTCAAGAACTCGCGATATTGCATAAGCTGACGGGGGTGTGTCAATCGGCGTTTGGCGTATTTGGGTCGCTTTGTCCACGGATTGCAGAAGCTGATATACATTCGATCAACCGCATCTTCCGGCGAAAAGACTTTATTGATATACTCAATGTCGTAGCGAGCGATTATTGCATTTTCAACAGGTTCATTTTCAAATGCTGCTGCAATATTTCTTCTCGTGTCTCCCAGTACATTGCACGTGATATCAATGGCAACATAGTTTTTGTCAAGATTATCATGGATCATCGCCGCCGTGGAAACGCCCTTTCCGCAGCCCAGTTCAACATATAGTGGTTGACATTTCACAAATTGTTCACGCCAACGGCCCATATACTGTTCAGGATCGTTAGTAAAATATGAACAGGCTTCCAATTCTGGTTTAGCCCATTTTTTTGTACGCATGTGCATAGAAAATACCCCTTTTCAATTCAGCATTAGAAGCTAAAATATTACAATCTTTTTTCATAACAGAGCCAATGGCCGCCCCAGGCATCAGCTTCACCGCAAACTTCAAAATTAAGCTTAGCATATGAGCGCTGGGCAGGCAAATTTCCAGCACTGACTAAAAAGCGCACTGCCTCGCATCCCTGCAATTTCGCCTCATGCATTGCGTGTGACAGCATCAGGCGAGCAATCCCTTTGCCCTGCATATCCCGCGCAACACCAAGTCTACCTAATTGCGCCCAATTCTGTATATCAGAATACCAGTGTGCCAATTCATCGAATTCTTCTGATTTTTCGTTCACGATTGCAGAAACAATGTGCCCTTCTTCATTTTTCATGACATAGACCTGACTGTTCTGCAGGTCTTCTTGCACAAGTTCCCGGCTTGGATATTCCTCGTTCCACGTGCCAAATGGATCATCCAGCAGAGAATGATACAGCTCAAAAATCTCGTCAGCATCCTCGATGCAGGCTTGTTCAATGCGTAGTTCTTCCATGAATGATTGTCCTCCGTGCAGCTTGTTCTGCATGATACGAATAGCGTATAAGCATGTCCAAACCCGTAACGACCATACGTACAAACTTATACATTTTCATTATATCTCAAGAGACAAATGCTGTAAAGGATGAAAATATCACCGCCGCTTTCGCTGTCCTTAATTTGCCAAACCATCGGTCTGTTTGTTGAGTGCGTTCCAGGAACGCTTCATGTTTCACACTCTTTTCTTTTATCTTTGTGCAAACAGACCGGAAGTCTTTTGCGCACTCCGTTTTTATCTGTTACTTGCCTGTAAACAACATCTGCATGCATCACGATGATTCATTTCATAAACGATTTGAACGCTGATAATTGTTCGTCTATCGTCTGTCCATTCTCCTCTTAATGGATATATGCACATGTTATCCTTACCACACAGCACCTTTATCGATATATGGAAAATAGCACATGAAAAATGTAACACGTTTCTGATTTTATGCAAATCCATCTTTTCTTGATTGTTACAGCTGCAGCGCAAAATTCTCCCCTTTTCTCATTTTGCAGCTGCTCACCCCTATAATTCGGCTTGTCATGAACATTTAGAATATTTTTAATATATTCATTCGATATTATTTTTGATATATTTTCTTTTCTCTTTACAATTATCTGATCATGCAGTATGATGTGAATGTAACGATATGTTTTCCCAGTTTACTAAAGGAGGAAGGAATCCCATGAAAAAGCTGATAGCTCTTCTCGTAACTGCTATCCTGTGCCTGACGGCTTTTGCCGCTCTGGCAGAAGTGAAGATCGGCGCTGTGATGCTTGGCGACGAAACTGAAGGGTACACGCTGGCTCACATCAACGGCATTAAAGAAGCCGCAGAAAAGCTCGGCATTGAAGTGCTTTGGAAGTACAAAGTCCCCGAAGACCAGACCTGCTATGACAGTGCATTGGATCTCATTGGTCAGGGCTGCAATCTGATCGTCTCCAATTCCTACGGTCATCAGTCCTATATGGCTTTGGCTGCCGAAGAGTTTCCGGATGTAACATTCCTTGCCATGACAGGCGACTTTGCCGCTCTTTCGGGTTTGGATAATCTGAAAAATGCATTTACCCGCATCTACGAATCCCGCTATGTCTCCGGTGTGGTTGCCGGCATGAAACTGGCTGAACTGCTTGAAACGGGCGAGCTTTCTCCTGAAAAGCAGCCAAACTCTTTTGACGCCGATGGCAATGTAAAAATCGGTTATGTCGGCGCATTCAGCTATGCAGAGGTTGTTTCCGGCTACACTGCATTCTTCCTCGGCATCCGTTCCATTGTTCCAAACGTTGCAATGGAGGTCATGTATACGAATTCCTGGTGTGATATCGACAAGGAAGGCGCCGCTGCTGAAGCCCTGATCTCCAAGGGCTGCGTCATTATTGGCCAGCACGCCGATTCCACCGGCGCACCTGCCGCCACTCAGAAGCTGCATGATGCCGGCAATGTGTGTTATTCTGTCGGTTACAACGTGGACATGCTGCCCACCGCTCCGAGCGCCGCTTTGACTTCTGCCACCAACGTCTGGGCTGTCTGCTACACTGAGCTTTTCTCTGCCATGCAGAACGGCGAAGCGCTTCCGTCCGACTGGGCAAAAGGCTATGATGACGGTGCGGTTGCTATCACTGAGCTTGGTTCTTCCTGTGCCGCTGGTACGGCCGAGAAGGTTGCAGAAGTGGAAGCCGCTTTGCGCGATGGCACTTTGAATGTGTTTGACACCTCTACGTTCACCGTCAATGGCGAAACCGTTACTTCCGTCCCCTGCGACATGACCATTATGGACTTCGCAACCAATTCTGTTCTGTACGCTGGAGAAACTTATGAAGGCATTGTAGACGGCGCGTTCAAAGAGTCTACGTTCCGCTGCGCTCCGTACTTCGCTCTGCGTATCGACGGCATTGTAGAAGACGTTGAGTAATTCTTTACTGTTTTGAGGGAAAAGGGAAGCCGTTATTGAACCGCTTCCCTTTTCGTACGTTTAGCAAAAGGAGTTCCACTATGGAAAACGCCATTGAACTGCAGCATATCACAAAGGCATTCGGCAGTGTTATTGCCAATAAGAATATTTCAATGTCTGTTCGGCGTGGTGAAATTCTATCCCTTCTGGGAGAAAATGGAAGCGGAAAAACTACGCTGATGAACATGCTCTCTGGTATCTATTATCCCGATAGCGGCAGCATCAAGATTAAAGGGACACCGGTAGAAATACGAAGCCCGAAGGATGCGTATCTGTTAGGCATTGGCATGGTGCATCAGCATTTTAAGCTCATTGATGTCTTTACGGCGGTCGAAAATATCGCGCTTGTCATGAATCAGCATGAAAAGTATGACCTTAAAGCCATTCGCCGCAAAGCCAGAGAGATTTGCGATCGCTATGAATTTGATATAGACCTGGATCAAAAGGTCTATGAAATGAGCGTCAGCCAGAAGCAGACGCTTGAAATCATCAAAATGCTTTATCGCGGAGCCGAAATTCTTATTCTGGATGAACCAACTGCGGTCTTGACGCCGCAGGAAACAGACAAGCTTTTTTCTGTTTTGCGCAATATGAAGGCGGATGGAAAATCCGTCATCATTATCACGCATAAACTGCATGAAGTCCTTTCCATTTCCGATCGTGTTGCCATTTTAAGAAAAGGCGAATATATCGGCACCGTGGAAACGTCAGAAGCAACAGAATCTTCTTTAACAGAAATGATGGTCGGTCAAAAAGTAGAATTGAATATTGACCGTCCAGCGCCTGTCGATCCGCACCTTCGCCTCAGCATCCACAATTTAAGCGTGATGAATGAAGAAGGTGTTCGGGTCCTTGATTCAATAGATTTTGAAGTCTTCAGCGGCGAGATTCTTGGAATCGCCGGAATTTCCGGAAATGGGCAAAGGGAACTTCTTGAAGCCATTGCGGGGCTTCAAAAAACTGAATCTGATTCCAGCATCGTGTATTATCCAGATGATGATAAAGATTCAACTGCCGAGCAGCTGATTGGCAAAAGTCCGAAGGAAATTCGAGACATGGGCGTTCATTTGTCTTTTGTGCCTGAAGATCGTCTTGGCATGGGCTTGGTTGGTTCCATGGGAATGACCGACAATATGATGCTAAAAAGCTATGGAAATGGGCGCTCCATTATCGCCAATCGCCGCGAACCGCGCCATTTAGCCGAAAAAATCAAAGAGCAGCTCGGTGTCGTCACCCCTAGCATCTCCACCCCTGTTTCACGTCTTTCCGGCGGAAACGTGCAAAAGGTGCTCGTTGGCCGAGAAATTGCAGCCTGCCCCTCTGTGCTGATGACAGCGTATGCTGTGCGCGGTCTGGATATCAATACCAGCCACACCATTTATCGTTTGCTCAACGAGCAGAAGAAAAAGGGCGTTGCCATTGTTTACGTCGGCGAAGATCTGGATGTTTTGATAGATCTTTGCGATCGCATTCTCGTTCTTTGCGGCGGAAAAAACAATGGAATTGTCGATGGGCGCAGCACAACAAAAGAGGAAGTCGGCCTGCTTATGACGAAGCTCAAGGCCAGGAAAGGAGAGACCGCCTGATGAACAAAACTGCTGTTCATGAGCCGCTTGTCCGTGTAATCAAGCGGGATACTATCTCACTGAAGAAAAAACTTTTGATTCGCGCCTGTGCTATCATCTTCGCACTGATCATTGATGCTGTTTTCATTTATTTTGTAACAGGCCTCAATCCCCTTGGCGTTTATCAGGCAATGATTCGCGGCACATTCTCTACGAAAATGCGTTTTTCCTGGGCCATGCGAGATCTTGCTTCGCTTCTCTTGATCGGCATTGCACTCGCCCCGGCTTTCCGCATGCATTTCTGGAATATTGGTGCAGAAGGTCAAGTGCTTATGGGCGCTTTGGCCACCGCGGCAGTCATGATTTACTATGGTGGACGTGTTCCAAGCTGGATGCTTTATTCCGCCATGCTGGCAGCCAGTATTTTTGCCGGCGCATTGTGGGGCTTTATTCCGGCGTGGTTTAAAGCGCATTTTAACACCAACGAGACGCTTTTCACGTTGATGATGAACTATGTTGCAATTCAGCTGGTTTCCTGCAGTGTCACAATCTGGCGCGGACAAGCATCCAGCTTGGGTAAGTTAAATGTTAAAACTAAAGCAGGATGGTTTCCCTCTATCTGGGGGCAGCGCTATACAATCAACTTGATTGTTGTTGCCATTTTGACGGTTGCGATGTACTGCTATTTGCGATACTCAAAACATGGATATGAGATTTCAGTGGTCGGTGAAAGCGAAAATACTGCCCGATATGCCGGCATCAATGTAAAACATGTTATCATTCGTACAATGATTCTTTCCGGCGCTTTGGCTGGATTAACCGGCTTTTTGATCGTCGGCGGACGAGATCAGGCCATTTCTACCGGCACAGCTGGTGGAAACGGTTTTACAGCCATCATTGTCGCCTGGCTGGCAAAATTCAATACCTTTATCATGGCATTGATATCTTTTCTTCTGATTTTCCTTGAAAAAGGCGCAGCAGAAATTGCCTCCACATATAACCTCAATGATTTTGCATCCGATATTATCGCCGGCATCATTCTATTTTGTATTCTTGGCAGCGAATTCTTTATTCATTATCAAGCTGTTTTCCGCGGACATGCCGATAAGGAGGTATGTTGATGGATACCTTAATTGCCTGGATTATGCGAGCAATTCCCTTCGGTACGATCATCATGTACGGTGCTTTAGGTGAAATCATCACCGAGAAATCTGGAAATCTGAATTTAGGTGTTCCGGGTATCATGTATCTTGGCGGATTTGCAGGATTTGCCAGCGCCTATGCCTATGAAAACGCATCTGCTGATCCCAATATGGCACTATGCGTTGTTATTGCGCTTCTATGTGCGTTTGCCGCCTCTATGCTGGGCGGACTGCTTTATAGTTTTTTAACCATTACTTTGCGGGCTAATCAAAATGTAACCGGCTTAACGCTGACTACATTTGGCATGGGTGTTGCGAATTTCTTCGGTGTATTCATTCTCAATGGACGTACCGCAACTCAAAGTATGGTGTACAAAGCTTTTCAGACCAAAGCCCCCTTCCTTTCCAACATGGGTGTCCTGGGGCAAACGCTCTTCGGTTATGGATTTATGGCATATGCAGCCATCGCCTTGGGCATAGCACTTCATTTTTTTCTTAATCGAACCCGTGCAGGATTAAATCTGCGTGCAATTGGCGAAAATCCTGCTACTGCTGACGCCGCAGGAATCAGCGTCATTCGTTATAAGTATCTGGCAACCTGTCTTGGTGCAGGTGTGTCTGGTCTGGGTGGACTGTATTATGTGCTTGATTATAATCAGGGTATTTGGGCAACAACAGGTCAAATTGAGGCTCTTGGCTGGCTGGCTGTTGCGCTTGTTATTTTTACAGTCTGGAAACCGCTGAATGCAATTTGGGGGTCCTATCTTTTCGGTATGCTTTATTGGCTGTATCAATTCCTTCCCTCCCTTCTTCATATCAGCGTTCCTGGTTATATCACAGAACTGATTCAAATGGTCCCATATATTGTCACAATCGTGGTTCTCGTCTTTTCTTCTTTGCATCATAAAAGCGAGAATCAGCCGCCTGCCAGTTTAGGTGTCGCGTATTTTCGTGAAGAGCGATGATCCTTTACGGTGGATGATTGCACAATGAAGTTGTCCCTCTGAATAAGCATCCATGGCGATTCTTCTCTCGTGGTAGAATGGCGTTGTTTCAAACCTTCTTCCGCGAGAGAAGAATCGCTATGTGCTGAAAACTGCATCGCAAAATCAACAGAACACAGCAAAAGATAGTTTATAAGCATTCTGGTTGCGTCTGCATGCGCTATTCCAAACTGATGAGGCGATTTATATCCACACGCTTGACAATTCCTGAATCAACAGTCTCTGCTTGTCAAGGTCACGAACCTCAAGCGGCACAAGGTTCTCAAGTGCTGTGAACCATACTACGGCAAAACATCTTCCCGCACCCTGAAATCATGGCTTTCC
Organism: Christensenellaceae bacterium; assembly: GCA_020025205.1. Classification (GTDB taxonomy): domain Bacteria; phylum Bacillota; class Clostridia; order Christensenellales; family Aristaeellaceae; genus Ventricola. The sequence goes on from JAHHSO010000003.1 coordinate 31,751, forward strand.
GCACCTAGGCAGTCCATTGCTTTTATCGGCGAAAGCCGTTTTTTCTCCCTATTGATGAGGAAAACGAAATGCTTATTTGCTCATCTAAATTCTCGATAATCACTCAAGCTCCATCGTTTATGCGATGCAAAACAGATATAGAAAGAAACTCTATATGTTTCTCTATCGGGACAATGAATCAGAGTGCTGTGGTTTTGCACATGTTGAAAACTGGAGATGTCTGCTCTCTGCCTGCCGCATCATATGTGTTCTGACAATGAACAGGCCATTTGTTGTCAAGGATTAGACCCTGGAATACGTCCTTGCCGACGCATCGAGTCCTTCTGTCTAAGACCTTCTTAAAAACTTCTGGTTTGATCCGCTGCTGCAATGCAGAAAACTCTTACTGTGCAAGTGTTCGACTTGTACTTACAATTTTCGAATGAAATTTTTCGTCTGTTTTTCCTTCTTCTTTTCATACTCATCCATGTAACCGATTAAAATGGATATGGGAGGCGTTTTCATGAGCTTTATTGAGCTGCTTTTTATTGCATTGAGCTTATCAATGGATGCTTTGGCTGTTTCTATTTGTAAAGGGCTTGCCGTTCAGCGCTGTAAGTTTCGCCATATGCTGATCTGCGGCCTATATTTTGGCGTATTTCAAGCCGTCATGCCCCTTGTAGGTTATTTGCTCAGCACACGTTTTGAGACGACAGTACAGTCTATTGCGCCCTGTATTGCATTCTTTTTATTGTTTACTGTTGGCATCAATATGATCATTCATGCAGATGACAACGTTGAACAAAATACTGATTTTTCTTTTAAATGCATGATGCCCTTAGCTGTAGCAACAAGCATTGATGCGTTGGCCGTTGGCGTATCTTTGACTGTTCTGCATGTTCCGATTGGATTTGCATCTCTTATAATCGGCGGAACAACTCTGCTTTGCTGCATGGTAGGCGTCAAATTCGGCAGCCTGTTTGGAAAAAGGTATAAGTCTCGGGCATCCCAGTTCGGCGGAACAGTATTGATTCTAATCAGTGTGAAAATCATTTGGCCATTCCTTTCGCGCTTCATATTTGGAAAATAGGCCTATCCTTCCCTTTTGCAGCCGCGTTGAAAGCACAACCGTATGTCTGGAATTTTCCTGCAGAAAGCCGGCTTCTGAAAAGGAGTAAAGTAAATTCGCTGTTCTGGTTTTCTCAGATACATCAGAAATGAAATATGTCCATCCGGTTTCAGGTATCACGTTCAGCGTTTCTTCGACACCCCCGCGCACCAGTTCTTTCAACTGCCCCTTGATAACTTTCTCATTTAGTTGTACGATTTTCTCGGACATGGTTTTATGTCTCCTTTCAGAATGGTGTGTCGCAACTTCATTCTACCGGAGACATAAAAAACATGTCTATTTATTTTTGCGCAATTTATTGTAGCTTATCGACCAGAGCGATACATCTCAACACATTTTCTCTTAAACGCATAGCTATAGCGCATGATAATACCCCCTCTACTGGGTGTCCAGTAAAGGGGGTACATATCAAACTTGCTCGTCTTTTTTGATGGCCTATTTGCAGCATCCACTTTTATTATCTAAGATGCATTTTTTTGCTGCGCAACGCAAGCGCACAATCCAGGATTCGTTCTGCAACTTCTTTTTTGCTCAAAAGCGGCAGATCCTCCTTATGTTCACCCGTGATAAGCGTCACAATATTGGTATCCACATCAAACCCCGCTCCGGGACGCATTACATTGTTGGCAACAATCATATCCAGATTTTTTCGTTCCAGCTTCTTTTCTGCATGCGCAATGACATCATTTGTCTCCGCTGCAAAACCCACAAATACCTGATTCGGTTTTTTAGCGCTCCCTAATGCCGCTGCCACATCTGGATTTTCAATCAATCTCAGCGTCATCGGGGCGCCATCCTGCTTTTTGATCTTCTGGCTGGCAACTGTCTCCACGCGGTAATCCGCCGGAGCAGCGGCCTGAATCAGGATATCCTGCGTCAGTGCGCGCATGGAAGCCTGCTCCATCAGTTCCTGTGTCGTTGTGAAAGGCACAACCTCAACGCCGCTCGGCGCAGGAATCGCCACCGGGCCGGACAGAAGCACCACCTCCGCGCCCCGCTTCGCCGCAGATTCAGCAATGGCATACCCCATTTTTCCAGAAGAGCGATTGGAAATGTAGCGCACAGGATCAATCGCTTCACGCGTTGGTCCCGCCGTCACAAGCACTCGAACGCCCTCCATGTCGCGCTTTTTATTAAGAAGCTCTATCGTGCGTTCTACAATAATTTCAACATTTTCCAATTTGCCCGCCCCGCTGTCTCCGCAGGCCAGATGACCGCTTGCAGGCGCAACCACATGCACACCGCGCGCCTTGAGGACATCAAGGTTATGCTGGACAGCCGCATTTTCCCACATGCCTGTATTCATGGCAGGCGCAAGAAGAACTGGCGCCTTTGCAGCCATGACCGTTGTAGAAAGCATATCGTCTGCGATGCCAGAAGCCATTTTCCCAATGATATTAGCCGTTGCGGGCGCAATCAAAAAAACATCCGCTCTTTTTGCCAGCGCAATGTGCTCTACTTCCCAAGTCTGCGGACGCTCAAATGTGTCCACCGCCACAGGATGACCAGACAACGTTTCAAACGTCAGGGGGGCGACAAAATGGCAGGCATTTTTCGTCATCGTCACATACACATCTACATCGCGCTTTTGCAGCAGACGCAGAATTTCGCAGGCCTTATAAGCAGCAATTCCCCCTGTTACCCCCAGCACAACACAGGGTTTCTTCTTTTCCATCACTTCACATCAATTTCCGGGGAACGCTCGTACGTGATCAGACCACGATTGACCTCATCAATGGCGATAGAAACGGGCATATTCTCCTTATCCTTGGCATCAATCAGCGGCGGAACACCGTCGATCAGCTGGCGCGCACGCTTGCTGACTTCAACAACCAGAGTATAACGGCAGTCAGCTTTTTCAAGCAGTTCAAGAATCGTAGGATCAGTCATAGACATTGGATAGTCCTCCTCTTATATTGCAGTAGTTGAATTTTAATTTTGTTTGGTGCAGGTGAGATAAATTTCGCGCAGCTGTGCATAAGCTTCTTCAATCGTTCCGCCGTTGACGATTTGATAATCGTAAGACGACGCATACGTCAACTCATGGCACGCAGTCTCAAGCCGGACACATATTTTTTCTTCTGTCTCCGTGCCGCGTCCGCGCAAACGCTTTTCAAGCACTTCAAAGCTGGGCGGCAAGATAAAAATGCTTACACATTCTGGCATTCTCTCTTTCACCTGAAGCGCCCCCTGGACATCGATTTCCAGCAGAACATCCATGCCCTGATTAAGAAGCCCTGTCACATAAGAGCGCGGCGTGCCATAACGGTTGCCCGCAAACTCCGCATATTCCAGAAATTCATTATTCTCTACGCGGCGTTCAAATTCCTGCCGATCAATGAAAAAGTAATCTTTTCCATCGACTTCCCCCTCACGCGGTTCTCGCGTTGTGGCAGAAACAGAGAATGCAATTTTCCCTTCAAATTCTTTAAAGAGTCTCTCTTTGATCGTTCCCTTTCCTACACCTGACGGCCCGGAAAAAACAAACAGCACACCCTTCTTCTGCATTACGACTCTTCCTCCTCGACGATGGTGGTATTATCTTTGATGTCAAAACGATGTGCAATTGTCTCCGGCTGAACAGCGGAAAGAATGACATGATCGCTGTCAGAAATGATAACGGCACGCGTTCTGCGGCCATATGTCGCATCAATCAGTCGGCGTTCTTCGCGCGCCTCTTGAATAATTCGCTTCACCGGAGCCGATTCTGGCCCAATGATAGCAATGATACGGCTGGACGAGATAAAGTTTCCGTAACCGACATTGATTAGTTTAATCTCCACAAGCGCTCTCCTCAGCCTTTACTCAATGTTCTGCACCTGCTCGCGCAGTTTTTCAATTTCGCCCTTAGCTTCAACAACACATTGGGCAATCTCCGCATCGGATGCCTTTGATCCAATCGTATTGACTTCCCTGTTTAATTCCTGAACAAGAAAATCCAGTTTTCTGCCCACGGATTCCTCCAGCTCGACCGCACTTCTAATCTGCGCAATATGACTTTCAAGGCGAACCAGTTCTTCGTCAATAGCGGCGCGGTCTGCAAAAATCGCCACTTCCGTGATAAAACGTGCGTCGTCAATTTCGCCTTCCATCAACGCAGAAAGACGCTGAGCAAGCCGATCGCGATACTCCTGAATCACATGCGGCGCGCGAAGTTTGATTTTTGCACGAATCTCATCAATTGCAGCAGTCTTTGCCAGTACATCCCTGCGCAAATTTTCACCTTCGCGCCGGCGCATGCTGCAAAGATCATTAAGTGCGCCGCAGAGCGCACGCTTAAACAGCCCCGATACAACTTCCTGATTTTCTTCGCCTTCAACTACGCTCAAAACATCGGGCAGCTTAGCATATTCGCAAAGGGATAAATCACTGTCCTGCCCCAGTGCTTTCCCCAGCTCTTTCAGCGCCTTCTTGTAACTGCATGCAAGCTGCGCATCCACCTGCACGGTCCTGGCATCCTGACGATGGTTGACATAATTCACAAATACATCAACATGGCCGCGCGAAAGTCGCTCTGAGACACCGCGGCGCACCATCTCGTCCAAAAAACCAATTGACCTGGGCAGCCGGCAGGATATGTCCAGAAATCTGTGGTTGACGCTCTTGACCTCGACGGTCATTTCCCGTCCGTCCTCCGCAGCCACGCAGCGGCCGTATCCGGTCATGCTCTGCACAGATGTTCACTCCTTTGTTATTGCATCATTATCTTTCATTATATCACATCTCTGTTCAAATGAAAATCGTCCACTTGAACAGAATTTTACAATACTCATTTTAAAATTCCCTGCTCAATGGCTGCAAGAAACTCTGTCTCGTCCATGATCCTAACGCCAAGCGTTCTGGCTTTTTCCAGCTTGCTTCCCGCGCTTTCTCCCGCCAGGACAATTCCTGTTTTTTTTGAAACGCTTCCTGAAGTCTTGCCGCCATTTTTCCGGATCATTTCTTCTGCCTGGGCACGTGTCAACGTGGGCAGCGTCCCTGTCAGCACAAACGTCAGCCCTTCAAACAGCGTACCGGCATCCTCCTGAAGGCGAACCTTCGGAGACACCCCCGCTTCAAGCAGGCGATCAACAAAACGCCGATTCTGCTCATCTGCAAAAAACTCCACAATGGATGCTGCAACAACTTCGCCCACATCATCAATATCCGTCAAATCAGAAATCTCGGCATCCATGAGCGCAGTCAGCGTTCCAAAATGTGCCATCAAATCGTAGGCTGTTTTTTTCCCGATATTGGGGATTCCAATTGCAAAAAGAAATGCATTCAGCTCGCAATCCTTGCTTTTTTCCAGCTCAGCAAGCAGCTTATCCGCCTTCTTTGCGCCAAATCCGCGCAGGCCGACCATCTGTTCTTTTTGAAGCGTGTACAAATCCGCCGCTGACCGAACCCCCAGTTCATCATAAAAGAGTTCCGCTGTGCGCGTGGAAAATGCTTCAATGTCCATGCCCTGCCTGGATGCAAAATGTGCCATGCGAGCAATTATCTGCGGGCGGCAGCCCGTTCTGTTCAGGCAGAACAGATGCGCTCCCACCTGTGTAAGCGTTTCTCCGCATGCAGGGCAAACTGCGGGCGGCTCGATATCCGTCTGCGGCGCTTCCCCTTCACCTTCCCACACAACACCCATGATCTCAGGAATGACATCATTGGAGCGGCGCACCCAGACTTCACTGCCGATACGCACGCGCTTGCGGCAGATATCGCCGTAATTATTCAGTGTGGCACGCTGCACCGTCACGCCGCAAATATCCACGGGCGACAAATGTGCAAGCGGCGTTAATTTGCCAGTACGCCCCAGTTCCCATGTAACATCCTTCAGCTTTGTCACCGTTTCCTGCGCCGGAAACTTGAATGCCACCGACCAGCGCGGAAATTTGTCCGTATATCCCAGCACATCACGAGTACGCATGTCCGTCAATTTAATCGTCGCACCGTCTATCAAAAAATCAAGCGTTTCCCGCTGCTCTTCTATTTCATGCACCCATTCAAGTGCTTCCTCAATCGTCTTGGCCTCTTTGGCATATGGACTGATAGAGAAGCCATTTTCTCTCATGAATTCAAGCATCTCCGCCTGAGTCTGGAAACCTCTTCCTTCGATGTAGCCAATCTGATAAAAAATCGCATCCAAATGGCGGCTGGCCGTCACCTTGGGATCAAGGTTTCGCAGTGCTCCCGCTGCGGCATTGCGTGCGTTCTTTAGCGGCTCATCTGCCCGTTCATTGTATTTTTGAAGCGCTGACAAACGCATGATGCACTCTCCCTGCACCTCCATGCGTCCCTTGAAGGGAATCGTCAGCGGGATGGATGAAATCGTTCTCGCCTGCGGCAAAACCGCTTCACCGGTGACACCATCGCCACGCGTTGCAGCCTGAACAAGTTCACCGCCGTCATAAGTCAGATTAAGCGTCAAACCATCCAGCTTATATTCTACACAATAGTGGTTTTCAGGCAAATTACCCGCTGCCTCAGTCAGCTTTTCCGCTCTGTTTGCCCACGCAAGAATCTCCTCTTCCGACTGAGCCTTATCCATGCTCCATAGTCTGCCAATATGACGATGTGGTTCAAACTCCTCCATCACCGCGCCGCCCACGCGCAGTGTTGGAGAATCTGGCAGGCGTTTTCCTGTTTTTTCCTCCAGCTCACGCAGTTGTGCATACATCGCATCCCATTCATCATCGGATATTGTGGGCGCATCCAGATCGTAATACTGGTGAGAAGCTTCGTTGATTTTATCAACCAGCTTGCGCATACGGTCTTCCATATTATTCCTCCAACTTGATCATCGGGGCGATGGACAATGCAAGCTCCTTCACGCCCACATGCGTATCATCAAAGCGAATCAGGCCGCGTGAATCAGATCCGCTTCCCGTTACGCGAATGACAACGCCTTTTCCAAATTTTTTGTGCATCACATGGTCGCCAGGCTCATAAATTGATGGCTTTTTGACTGTTTCTGCCTGCGATTTGACAACATTGACCGCCATAGTCATGCCGCGCTGCACGCCTGGAATGGTTTTTCCTCCAACATCGGCACTCGAATTCATGCCCACGCCGGCGCCCTTGGACCAGTCAGAAAAGCTTTGAGCCCTGCCCTGCGGTTTGGCTGCTGCATACTGCGTGCGCGGCTTCCACGGTTCAGCGGAAGATGTGCGGCTCCATGCAGGCTGACGCCACTGACCGCTTTGCCAATCATCCCTTGCATTGCTGTGCCGAATACCGAAAGCCCCCGGTGCATCAGACACATCTTCCATCAGCCGCAGAGGAATGTCATCAATAAAGCGCGAGCGATCATTGAACTGAATCTGATTATACAGCATTCTTCTGGACGCATGAGACAGATACAAACGCTCACGTGCGCGAGTAATTCCCACATAACAAAGGCGTCTTTCCTCTTCCATTCTGGCCTGATCATCTTTGGATCGCATGGACGGAAAGAGGTTTTCCTCCATGCCAATCATGAACACATTCGGGAATTCCAGACCCTTGGCGCTGTGCAGTGTCATCATCGTTACTGCACCACCATTTTCGTCCATGTCGTCCAAATCAGAAACAAGTGACACGTTCTCCAGATACTCAGTCAGCGTTGGATTGTCGGCCTTCTCCTCAAACTCGGCAACAGCGCCCACAAATTCCCGAATATTCTCTACGCGGCTTCTTGCCTCATCGGAGTCTTCCTTGGCGTACTGACTTTCCAGTCCTGCCGTGTCGATGACATACTGGACAAGTGCCGTGAGCTTCATATTCTCTGTCATCATGGTGAGATTCATCATCAATTCACTGAACTTCTCCACGCTCTTTTTTGCCCGGGCGTTCAGCGTGTCCGGAATATCCATGCACGCCGTCATCAGCGGCATTTCCTGTTCCGCCGCATGCCGCATCAGCGCATTAACCGTCGTATCGCCAATAGCCCGCTTCGGCACATTGATGATCCGGCGAACAGAAATATCGTCTGCCGGATTGATCATCACGCGCAGATAAGCCAGAATATCCTTGACTTCCTTGCGGTCATAGAACTTGAGGCCGCCATACATCCTGTACTTAATGCCTGCCCGCACAAACGATTCTTCCACCACACGTGACTGTGCATTTGTTCGATACAAAACAGCAAATCGACTTGCCTCTTCACCCTGTGCCTCAAGCGCTCTGATCTGCTGGCAAATCCATGCAGCCTCTTCGCGCTCATCTCCCGCCCTGTACAAGCGGATCGGTTCCCCAGGCCCCTGCTGCGTCCAGAGTGCCTTATCCTTCCTGTTTTCATTGAGGGCAATCACCTGATTCGCTGCATCCAGAATATTTGCCGTCGAGCGGTAATTCTGTTCAAGCTTGATAACCTTTGCATCTGGAAAATCCTTTTCAAAATCCAGAATGTTTCGAATATCTGCTCCTCGCCATCCATAAATCGACTGGTCATCATCTCCAACAACGCAAAGATTCCGGCTTTCCTGAGCCAACAGCCTGACCAACATATATTGCGCATAGTTGGTATCCTGATACTCATCCACATGAATATAACGGAATTTTTTCTGATATGCCTGCAAAACAGGTGGATGCTGAGCAAACAGTTCAAGCGTCTTGACGATCAGATCATCAAAGTCAAGCGCATTGGAGCTTTTCAGCTTTTCTTCATAAGCATTGTAAACATCATAGATCATCTGAGCGCGATAATCCCTGTCCGACTGAGCAAACCAGTCCTGCGGGCCAAGCAGCTTATTCTTTGCATCGGAAATTTTGCTTTTCAGTTCGCGCGGCGGCAAAAACTTCTCATCAATATTCAGGCGCTTTAAAATCTCTTTGAGCGCGGCATTCTGATCGTCATCATCATAAATGGTAAACGACCGCGTATACCCCAGCTTTTCAATATCCCGGCGCAGAATCTTTGCGCATCCCGCATGAAACGTTGACACCCATACATCTGCAGCACTTGTTCCCGCAAGCTTTTCAATACGTTCTCTCATTTCTGCTGCGGCTTTGTTGGTAAAGGTGATGGCCATAATTGCCCACGGCGGCACACCATGATCAATCAAATTGGCGACGCGATACGTCAGCGCACGCGTTTTTCCAGAACCGGCACCTGCCAGCACCAAAAGCGGCCCTTCAAGCGTTTCCGCCGCGAGCCGCTGTTCTTTATTCAAGTCATTCAGATTCATGTATTTTCCTCTCTGGGGTCATCCATCATTTTGTTCAGAATCATCTGGTATCCGCCCGCCCCATAGTTCAGCGCACGGTTGACGCGGCTGATGGTGGCCGTGCTGGCTCCTGTCTTCTCGGTGATTTCCTGATATGTCACCCTTTTTCGCAAAAGTCTGGCCACTGCCAAACGCTGCGCAACCGCCTGCAGTTCATGAATGGTAAAAATATCCTCAAAAAAGTGGTTTGCTTCCTCCTCTGTTTCCAGCAGAAGTATTGCCTGTGCAAGGTCTTTCACCTGATCAGCATCAAGAGGCTGCATGCTCTTCCTCCCTCATTCATATGCGGACATGATACATGATTATAGCACAAATTGTACAAGAAATAAAGCAGAAACCGAATGCCGCGCACGATTCTGTTCATCAATCTTGCATTGTGTGACACAAAGCTTTCCAATCAGCCTTTACATCCAACGCATCAACCGCGTTTCAATCTTTAGAACTTATCATGAATGCGATTTTTCCTTTCCATCTCAACCGTTATGGAATTTTGAGGATTGAAGTTTGCATGGGCTCCACAGGATGAACATACTTTAACCGACATGCAGATTGTATTCCTCTCATGTATTTCTCTGTCGGCCTGCCTTTTCATTGCTTTTAATCCCTTGCCTTACACCATGGAAAATGCAAAGCACGCTTGCAGGCGTTCTTCCTCTCCGCTTGAAATCCTGCATGATTTTAAAAAAGCATGGACTGAAACAGCTGCAATGCATAAATATCGGCCCTCAAAAGGAGCTGAACCGCTCCATTTGAAGGCCGATTTCCATTTTAATATTTTTTACAGATGGCTATTGCCTTTTCATTTTGCAACAGCCCCTTCTCCTGAATCGTATTGAATATACATGCCCCTCAATTCTCAAAAGGGCACATCATCATCATTGGGGTCCTGCTGCTTCGGGGCGAAACGTGGACATCACGGGTGCCTGTACCGCCATGTGATCCGAATCCAGCAGTTCAAGATGACCTACCGACACCTCGTAGGCCGTCTTTTCCACCACATTGCCGTCAGGCATCTGCTTTTGATAAGCCCTTGACTGAAGTCTGCCGGTCAGTGTAATCTTGTCGCCAACCGTAAGCTTGGAAGCAAAGCGCGCACTCCTGCCCCATGTGATGCAGGGGATATAGTCGCTCTTGCCATATGCTCTATTCACAGCCAGCATCATATCAGCAATTTCGCGTCCGAAAGGCGTCGTGCGATACGCCGGGGTTTTGCACAATGTGCCGGTGAGCTGAATCTGATTGGGATTTTCCCTTTCGTCCACCTCAACAATACGTTGTGCAAACGCCGTAATCAGCAGCCTGCCAGAGCCCTCGATGATCTTATTGTAAGAACGCACCTGTCCCTCAATCGCCAGCTCATCGCCGTCGGAGAGCATCGCCCCATCAATCAGCCGTTCAGAGAGTGTGATGGGCAGAAGATCCTGCGCACCGGACAGTCTCGGCACGCCAAGCGTCAGGTAATAAAACTTTTCCCCAAAGGCTTCATGCCCCACGACGGGCGTTCCGACAACCTTACCGCTCAAATGCAGTGTGTTAATGACATTTTCCATTGTACGTCCTCCTTATTTCTTGTTCATTGAATAGGCGTTTCTGCGCTGTTTGTCGGCGCGGGTGTCTTCCTGTGCTGCTTGCCGGTATGGTCAATCCATGTTTCTCCGTCCAACAGCAATTCTGAGATGGGTATAATTTTGTACCCTTCCTGTTTGTAATATTCGAGAATCTGCGGAAGCGCTTCCAGAATATACTTGGAATCGTTATGAAAGAGCACGATGTCACCCGGATGCACGGATTTCGTGCATTTTGCGACCATGTCCGAAACGCCCAGGTTCTTCCAGTCAAGCGAATCAACATTCCACTGTATGCACCTATACCCCTCTTCCCGACTTACTCGAACGACCGCATCGTTATATTCACCATATGGCGGACGGAACAGCGTCGTGGGTTTTCCCGTGATGGACTTCACAAGATCACTGCAGCGCCTGAGTTCTTCGCGAATCTGCGCTTCAGAGAGCTTGGACATGTGCGGGTGCGTTGAAGAATGATTGCCGATTTCATGTCCTCTTGCCACTAATTCCTTGACCAGTTCCGGGTACTTTTCCACCCAGAATCCAACCAGGAAAAAGCTGGCCTTTACATCATACTTGTCTAGAATATCCAGTATGCCCTTTGTATTGGCCTCTCCCCACGCAGCATCAAAGCTGATAGAGAGCACCTTTTCTTCTGTATCAACGTTATAGATTGGCAATTCACGTGTTGCAACTGCCGTCATAATTGTGGGGCCTGTATTGATGGTGGTATATGCTATGGCAAGACCTGCAAGCCCAGCAGCCAACATCAGCCGTCCCCAGGGCAGCGAACGCTTCTCGTTCATCCGCATCGCCTCCACTTCCGACCTCGAAAATTGTATATGTGGAGGCATTTGCTTTTAGAACTTCACCTATAAGACGATGGAAATCCCCTTTTTCTTCCCCAATTTCAAATGTTTCACATTTTTGCCGCAATTCGTCAGCGCAGACGACGCTTTTTTCTGGTTTCCCGCATTTTTTTCAAAAGTGCCCTCTTAAAGTGACAGGAAGGCGAACAGAATATGGCTTTAAAAAATGCAGCAAAAGATTTTTCTCCATTTCAATTTGAAAATCCGTTTTTCAAAACGATTTCAGCAAGTTTTTTCCGAAAATTTTTTTGAAATACAAAAACGCCGCAGATGAATCCACATCTGCGGCGTCTATACGCTCGAATAAAATTTTAGACACTCATCGCGCCCGCATACACCACCACATCATCAAGGAGTACACTTACAAGCATTTCTCCTCTTGCTGTGCGGCGCTCCACAGTCACTTCGTCTACGCCAAACTGCGTGACATGGCCGCTCTTTTGCTCCACCATCACGTTCTTAACGCCTGTCACATTGAGACAAACCGCCAGTTCCTGCCCGACTTCACCGGTTTTTGTGATAGGCAGCAGCTTCTGACCCTTTCTGCCGCGTCCCTGACGTTCAATGTCATCAGCCATCATGCGCTTGCCAAAGCCTCTGTCGCTCATGACCAGCAGCACATCGCCTGCCTGAGGCACTTCAAAGAACTTCACACAGTCTCCATCGGCCACATCAATGCCTCTCACGCCTGCTGTTGTCCTGCCCATTGTGGACACTGTGTCCAGCTTAAACCGCAAAGCCATGCCGCCTCGCGTAACAAGCAGCAAATCATCCTTATCATTGGGATCAACCTGCACCATGCCAATGAGTTCATCATCATCCTTCAGTTTTATGGCAACAAATCTCGAACGCCTGATGCCGTATTCCGCTGCCGCCGTTCGCTTAACCTGTCCATTCTTGGTGATGAAAAGTAAATCTCCCTTTTTTGCCATCTCTTCTGTCTTCACGCAGATCATGGCAACAGCCGTTTCGTGATCCGCAAGACCTGCAATCAGGCCCGTCAGGAGGCTGCCGCGATCCTTTAAGCGCATCGTTTCCGGGATCTTCTCCACGTCCAGCATAAAACAGTTGCCCAAATTGGTAAAGAAATACAGCGTTTCATCCGTCATGGTCGTGATGGTTTCCACCACTTCCTCACGTGCGCCCGGCTGCGCCATATAGCGATCCATCATGCGCAGACTCATGCGCCGAAGCTGACCATCGCGCAGCCTGAGAATAGCTGTTTCTTCTGCAACAGGTTTGTTTTCCACCACGGGCAGACGATCAGCATCATCTTCGATCAGCTCTGTGCGGCGCTCATCGCCAAAGCGCTCCCGAATTTCCAGCATTTCCTTGCGAATGACGTCATCCAGTTTCTTTTCGCTCCTGAGAATGCCTTCAAGGCGAGCTATCGTTTTGAGAATTGCAGCATACTCCTTTCGAAGCGCGTCAATTTCCAATCCCGTCAAACGCTGAAGGCGCATATCCAGAATCGCCTGCGCCTGTGTATCCGTGAGGCCAAAGCGGTTTTGAAGCTGCTCTCTGGCTTCCTTCGGGTTCTTGCTTTTTCGAATGAGCGCAATCACCTCGTCCAGATGATCAACCGCCACCATGAGGCCTTCCAGAATGTGTTCCCGTGCCTTCGCCTGTGTCAGTTCATACTGCGTGCGGCGGGTAACAACGCGCTTTTGATGTGCAATATAATAAGAAAGCAGTGCTTTGACGCCCATCTGCATGGGTCTGCCGTCTGCGATGGCCACCATATTGACACCAAACGTCACCTGCATATCAGAATACTTATACAACACAGCCAGAATCGTCATCGGATCGACATCCCGCTTCAGCTCAATGACCGCCCGCAGACCCGTTCTGTCAGACTCATCGCGGATATCATAAATACCGCCGAGCTGTGTCTTCTTTTCTTCGCTGAGTTTAAGAATTTTTTCCAACATGGCCGCTTTGGACACCTGATAAGGGACTTCCGTAATCACGATCAATTTGCGTCCCAAATGACCGTCCTCAATGTGCACTTTTGCACGCAGTGTCAACTTGCCTCGGCCTGTCTGGTAAGCATTTGCAATTTCCTTATTGCGAATGAGCACACCGCCCGTCGGAAAATCTGGAGCGGGCATCACCTGCATGATTTCCTCCAGCGTTGCCTCCGGCTTATCCATGACGAGAACGGCTGCATCAATGGCTTCGCGCAGACTGTGCGGCGGAATATTGGTTGCAAGGCCAACAGCAATTCCCGATGCACCATTCACCAACAGATTCGGAAACCTGGACGGCAGCATATCCGGCTCTTTGAGCGAATCATCAAAGTTAAAGCTGAAAGGCACGGTATCCTTATCAATATCCCGAAGCATCTCCAAAGCCAGAGGAGCCATTCGCGCCTCGGTGTATCGCATAGCCGCTGCGCTGTCGCCGTCGATCGAACCGAAATTGCCGTGTCCATCCACAAGCACGGCGCGCAGACTGTATGGCTGAGCCATACGAACCATCGCCTCATATACTGAAGCATCGCCATGCGGATGATATTTGCCCAAGCAGTCGCCGACAATACGTGCGCACTTTTTATGCGGTTTATCCGGGGTGACGCCAAGTTCGTTGAGCGTAAAAAGAATGCGGCGCTGAACCGGCTTCAAACCATCTTCAACACGCGGCAGGGCACGCTCGAGAATGACATGCTCCGCATACGGAAGCATGGAAATGTGCATCACCTCGTCCATCGGACGTTGGACAATCTCGTGCTGCGGCAGATTTTCATTCGTGCCGCTGGATTTCTTGCGTGCCATTACTTCGCCTTCCCTTCTCTTTCAAGGAACGTATCCACCTTATTGAAATCAGCAAAAGTCGTAATGTAGTCGCGTCGCGGCTCCACTTTATCGCCCATGAGCAGTGTCACCATATGTTCTGCCTCCGCGACATTATCCAGCGTAACCTGCATCAGCTGGCGGTTCTCCGGATTCATCGTCGTTTCCCAGAGCTGGGCCGGATCCATCTCGCCCAGACCTTTGTAGCGTTGAACCGTGTATCCCCTGCCTGCTTTAGCCGTTATCGATGACAGTTCCTTGTCATCATAGGCATAGAAAATCTGATCGCCTTTTGCCACACGATACAGCGGCGGCATGCCGATATACACATGCCCCTCTGTAATCAGAGAACGCATATAGCGATAGAAAAACGTCAAAAGGATCGCCCGAATATGTGCGCCATCCTGATCAGCATCTGAAAGGATGATGACTTTATGATATTTGAGTGACTTGATATCAAAATCCTCACCAATTCCGGTTCCCAGAGCCGTGATGATTGAGCGGAATTCCTCATTGGCCAGCACCTGGTCAATGCGCTTCTTTTCTACATTCAGCGGTTTTCCGCGAAGCGGAAGAATAGCCTGAAAACGCCTGTCTCTGCCCTGCTTGGCCGATCCGCCTGCCGAATCGCCTTCAACGATGAACATTTCGTTTTCCTCAGCCTTGCGTCCGGTGCAGCTGGAGAGTTTGCCCACAAGCGGCGCGGCCTCCAACTGATTCTTGGCCCGGGCGACTTCCTTGGCCTTACGCGCGGCTTCGCGTACCTTGCAGGCACGCATCGCCTTATCGATTATTGCCTGAGCAATCTCCTGATTTTTAAGATTCTCCAAATATTCCGTCATGCGGGCATACACAAAAGCTTCAACAGCCGGGCGCACTTCCGTATTGCCCAATTTTCCCTTTGTCTGCCCTTCAAACTGCGGATTCTTGACAAATGTCGCCAGAACAACCGTGATGCCTTCACGATAATCTTCGCCCATGAGGTTGTTGTCCTTTTCTTTGAGGGCACCTACTCGCCGGGCATAATCGTTGAGTGCGCGGGTAAAGCCCGCCTTAAAGCCCATCTCGTGCATGCCGCCTTCGGCAGTCGGGATATTATTTACATATGAAAAGATATTCTCCGCATAGTCATCTGTATGCTGAATCGCCATGCAGACGCGCACATCATCCTGAACGCCTTCCGACAAAATTACATTCGGATACAGCGGTGTCTTTTCTTTGTTGATATAAGCCACATAATCAGACAGCCCCCCCTCATAGCAGAAGACCGTCTTCTTTTTTTCATCCTTCTTTTCACGCTCATCAATGAACGTGATTTCAAGGCCCTTATTGAGATATGCCAGCTCACGCAGATGGCGGCGCACCGTCTCCGCATTGAACCGTGTCTCTTCAAAAACCGTATGATCCGGAAGGAATGTGACGCGTGTTCCATGGCGGCGCGTTGCACTGATGCGTTCAAGCGGCGTTACCGCACGGCCGGACATGATCTTCTTTTCCTTCTCATCGTAATTGCTTTCAAAGCGCATTCTGTAGTGACCGCCGCCTGTGCAGCTTTCCACTTCCATCCATTTAGACAGCGCATTGACAACAGCCGCACCCACGCCATGCAGGCCGCCGGAATAGTCGTAGCTTTGATGATCAAACTTGCCGCCCGCATGAAGCTTCGTATAGATGACCTCAACGCCCGTTATCCCCAGTTCCGGGTGCATATCCACTGGCACACCGCGGCCGTCATCTTCGACAGACGCACTGCCGTCCTTGTGCAGTTCAACGGAGATCCTTCTGGCGTAGCCATTGGCCACCTCGTCAATCGCATTGTCGACGATTTCCCAGAGCAGGTGGTGCAGGCCGCGGGAACCCGTTGAACCAATATACATGCCCGGACGCATCCGAACAGCATCCAGCCCTTCAAGCACCTTCAGCACGCTGGCAGAGTATGTTTTCGCCATGAAATGACCCTCCTTATAATCGTACAAGATTGTATTATAACGGAATTTGGGAGATTTTGCAATGCTTATATATGAACTCTTCCCGGCAGATGCGCAGGTTGCCGCACAAACTTGACTGAACAGGAAAAAAACTTTTTGCTCCATTTTTCTTTCTTCCGCCCAGTGGATAGACAGGCTGTATTTTGCACATACTGGCTGAAAAGAACAATTCGCAAGGAGGTTTTCCCATGTCCATCGGCATGATTATCCTGGTGGCGCTGGCGCTGCTCATCCTGTTCGGCGTCATGGAACGCGTTTTGGACCGCATGGCACTTACTGACAAACAGGCCCTCATCCTTGTAGCAGCCGTGTTCATCGGCGGTCTTCTGCCGGACCTCGCGCTCGGCCCCGTCACGATCAATCCGGGCGGCGCGCTGATTCCCATCGGTGTGTGCATCTATCTGTTTTTTCACGCAGGAACAAACAAGGAGCGCGGTCGAGCGCTGCTTTCCGCCCTGCTCACAGCAGCTTCTGTGTATGCTATCGGCCGCTTTTTCCCCGCAGAACCAGAAACCATGCCTTTTGACCCGCTGATTCTCTACGGGTTGTGCGGCGGCCTGATTGCATGGATCCTGGGTCGTTCACGCAGAAGCGCTTTTATCGCCGGCATATTGGGTGTCACGCTGGCAGATGTCATGACAAGCATCATGCTATGGACACGCGGTATTCAGCAGACGCTGCATCTAGGCAGTGCCGGCGCATTGGATGCCATGGTCATTTCCGGTCTGACTGCTGTGCTTTTATGCGAACTGTTCGGCGAAATCATGGAGCGCATTGCTTCCAAGTCTTCGTCAGATGCACCTCTCAAAGGAGGAAACCACGCATGAAAAAGCTGATTTTTCTTCTGCCTCTTCTTTTGCTGTCTTTCCCGGCAGATGCCTCTGCCGATTCGACCATTCGAACGGTAACAGATGCTTCAGGCGCACCGCTTTTCACGTTCTGTGGTGACCTCAACACGGGCGATGAGTATATCAGCGAAAATAACACGCTCTACCGTATTCAGTCTGTCCATGATACAAATGCCATTGCAGCATGCATTGGCCCGGAAGCCATGCCGGATGTTTCCTTTCTAGAATTGGGACAGACGCAGCCTGTCTTTGCTTCCACCGAGGTTTCCGCAAAAAACGCTAAAACCACCGATAAGAAAGACGATCAGCGCAAGCTGATTGCCATGTATGTTACGCACAGCGACGAAAGCTATATTCCAACGGACGGCACAGAAAGCAAAGACGGCCACGGCGGTATTTACGACGTGGCGCGAAAATTCAGGGATAACCTGCAGGCGCAGGGTGTTGACGTCATTCTGGATGAATCCACGCATCTGCCCCATGATGCCGGCGCTTATCGGCGCAGCCGCCAGACAGCAGAGCGCCTCTTGCAAAAACGGCCGGATGCCATCATCGACATCCACAGAGATGGTATTCCTGACGAAGGCGAATATGAGAAACAGCTGGACGGCAAACAGGCTTCCCGCATACGCCTGCTTGTAGGAAAAAGCAACCAAAACAGTGCTGTAAACCGTGAATTCGCCAAACAGCTTAAAGCTGTAGCAGACAAACAGTACCCCGGATTGATTAAAGATATTTTCATCGGCAAGGGCAATTACAATCAGGATCTTTCCCCTAACGCCATTCTTCTGGAATTCGGCACGCACACCATCACCAAAGATCGCGTGCTCGCTTCCACAGAACTCATGGCCGATGTTGTTTCCACCACACTATACGGCCCGCAAACCGGAAGTGCCAAAGCAGAAGCACCCAAACAGGAGCAAAAAAAGAATTCCAGCTCAATGACAGGCATTGTCATTCTGATCGTGGCCGCTGTAATCGGCATTCTCATCTTCGCTCTTGCGCAGACAGGCGGATCGGGCATGAAAAACAAGATTACCCGGGGCATCAGCGAGATGACCGGAGGCTTAATGGGTAAAAAGCCGCACAAAGACAATTAAACAGGACGGGCCTTCAAGCCCGTCTTATTTCAATTTGGAGGACATTTTCGTATCAGTCAAAAAACGCCCGACATGCCTTTTGCCATGAAAAAACGGGCACAGTTCTCAAAGATCCTGCCCCCTTCCCCTATAATGCTTGACTTTACTGCAAAAATCGGTGATAATATGTTGGGTTATTTTGGAGAAGAGGTGTCAACATGCCCCAGCGTATTGTTCACGTTTTCCCCGGTTCACTTGCTGCCCGCAGCGGCATTCACGACGGGGAGACGCTTGTTTCTATCAACCAGACACCAGTGCTTGATCTGGTGGATTATCAGTATTTAACCGCACGTCCTTCGCTTGAACTGCTCCTTGTTGACGACAAGGCAAATGAGCGCACCGTCCACATCCACAAACTGGTGGAAGAGCCGCTGGGTCTAACGCTCGAATCTTCTTTGATGAGTAATCCCAAGACCTGCGCCAACCACTGTATGTTCTGCTTCATTGAACAGATGCCCCCCGGAATGCGTCCCAGCCTGTACGTCAGGGATGACGACTGGCGGCTCTCTCTGATGGCTGGCAACTTCGTGACGCTCACCAACCTGCCGCCCAGGGAAATGGACCGCATGATCGAGCGCAAGGCCAGCCCAATCTACGTTTCCGTACATACAACAAACGGCGAGCTTCGCAAAAAGATGCTCCATCACATCCATGCAGATCGCATCATGGAGCATTTGAAACGCTTTGCCGACAACGGCATGAGTTTTCACTGCCAAGTTGTGCTCTGCCCGGAGATCAACGACGGCCCGGAACTGGAAAGAACCATGAACGATCTTTCCTCCCTCATTCCGCATGCGCTGACGATGGCACTTGTACCGGTTGGATTGACGCGTTACCGTGAGCACCTGGCGCCTCTGCGTCCGTATACCAAGGAAGAAGCTGAACAGGTGATTCAGCAGGCAGAAGCTTTTCAGCAGAAGATGCTCCACATGCACGGAACACGCTTTGTGTTTGCATCCGATGAATTTTATCAAATTGCGGGGCACCCGCTGCCCGATGTGGAAAGCTACGAGGATTTTCCGCAATTTGAAAACGGCGTTGGTTTGCTCTGCCGTCTGCGCGACGAATTTTTGACAGCCGCACGCCTTGATCCTGATGACAGCGAAGCCGTCCCTCGCCGCGTCATCATGGCAACCGGTGTATCTGTCGCGCCTTTCATGTGCAGCTTGCTCAAAGAACACCCCATTCACGGCGTTGACGTTCGCGTCAAACCGATCATCAACTACTTTTTCGGTGAAACAGTCACCGTATCGGGCTTAATTACAGGTCAGGATCTGGTGAGCCAGCTTCGCGGCGAAGAAGCAGACGAAGTGCTCATCACTGCCAGCATGCTCCGGGAAGGTGAAAACATCTTCCTTGACGATATGACACTTGAACAGGCGCAGAAAGAATTAGGCATTCGCATCACTCCCGTTGAGGATGACGGTGCAGATCTGCTCTACGCCCTGCGCGGAACGGAGGAATAACATGGCTAAACCCCTTATTGCTGTTGTCGGCCGCCCAAATGTCGGCAAGTCAACTTTCTTTAACAAAATTGCAGGCCGCCGCATCTCCATCGTTGAAGATACGCCCGGAGTCACTCGCGACCGCATCTACGCCGACTGCGAATGGCTGAATCACAAGTTTACCCTTGTCGATACCGGCGGCATTGAACCCCGCACCGATGACATACTGCTCAAACAGATGCGCCATCAGGCAGAAGTAGCTATTGAAACCTGCGACATCATTCTTTTCTTTACGGATGGACGCACCGGCATGACCGCAGACGATCAGGACGTGGCAACCATGCTGCGCAAGAGCGGCAAACCTGTTCTGCTTGTTGTCAACAAAGTGGATCACATGGGCATGCAGGACGGAATTTATGAATTCTATGCGCTGGGTCTGGGCGATCCATTCCCCATTTCCTCCACCAACATGCTCGGTCTGGGCGATCTGCTGGACGAAATGGTCAAACTTTTTCCAGATGACGCAGACAATGGCGAGGGCGATGATCACACGATTCAGATTGCCGTTGTCGGCCGTCCGAACGTCGGAAAATCCAGTCTTGTCAATCGCATTCTCGGTCAGGATCGTTCCATGGTCTCCAATATCGCGGGCACAACGCGTGATGCCATCGACACCGCCTTTGTCCGCGATGGTCAGCGCTATAACATCATCGATACTGCTGGCATCCGCCGCAAGCGCGCCATTGAAGATGAGTCTATCGAGCGATATAGCATCGTCCGCGCATTGGCGGCCGTCCGCCGCTGTGATGTTGCCCTGATTGTCATTGACGCACAGGATGGGGTTACCGAACAGGATACCAAAGTCGCCGGTTATGTGCACGATGAAGGCAAGGCAGCCATTATCATCATCAACAAATGGGATGCCATCGAAAAAGAAACCAACACCATGGAGGCTTTCCGCAAGCAGGTTCTGGAAGACCTCAAGTTCATGGACTATGCGCCGGTCGTGTTTATTTCCGCGCTCACAGGCCAGCGTGTGCCAAAGGTCGTGGAAACTGTCAAGGCCGTTTATGAGCAGACATCCCGCCGCATCACCACGGGTCTCCTGAATGACGTTCTGGCCGATATCACAGCATCTCTTCAGGCGCCATATATCAGCGGCCGCCGCCTCAAAATTTACTATGCAACACAGCAGAGCACCTGTCCGCCGACTTTTGTCCTGTTTGTCAACGATGAAACGCTCATGCACTTCGCCTATCAGCGTTACCTTGAAAACCAGTTCCGCAAGGCATTCGGCTTTGAAGGTACACCCATCCGCTTTATTCTGCGTGAGAAAAAACAGAAGGGAGAATAAACCATGAAGCTGTTGCTTTCGCTGCTGATCGGCTATCTGCTGGGCAGTCTGTCCTTTGGCGTCATCCTATCCCGACTGGTCATGCACAAGGACATTCGCACACAGGGCAGCGGCAACGCCGGTTCCACCAACGTTCTGCGCGTGATGGGTAAAAAGATGGCGCTGCTCACATTCATCGGCGATCTGATGAAAGGTGTTGCCGCCGTGTTCATTGGCCGTGCTCTGACCGGCGGACAGACCGGTGAAATTCTCGGTGCATTCGGCGCAATTCTCGGCCATAACTTTCCCCTGTACTTCGGCTTTAAAGGTGGAAAAGGTGTGGCCACCAGCTTTGGCTGTATGCTGATCGTCTTTCCGGGACAAGCGCTTGCAGCTTTCGCCGTTTTTCTTGTCCTTGTTGCCACAACGCACTACGTTTCCGCCGGCTCCCTGGGGGCTGCGGTCACGCTTCCCATTTTTGTCATGCTGACTGAGCCATATGATCCCATTATCTGGTTCACAGCGCTGGCAGTCGGCCTTCTGGCGATCTGGCGTCACATGCCTAACATCATTCGGCTGATGAATCACACAGAAAGAAAGCTTTCCTTTGGAAAAAAAGAAAAGTAATGTTTAAGAAAACAGGCCGCATCCCACCGGGAAACGGCCTGTTTTCATTTATGTAACCAGCAATTAAGAATCGTCATCCGTCAAATCATCGTCATCATCCAAATCGTCCATGTCATCATCCATTCGCACACGCCGCCTGGTCGGCAGACATATGACCTGCCCCGGCACAAAATCACTGGGCAGAAGGTTTGGATTCAGCCTGAGCAGCTGCTCGACGCCCGTGCCGTTGAGCCGGGCAATTCCGTCCAATGTATCGCCTTCCTGAATTCTGTAAACAGGCCCTCCATTGTTGCACAAACCACGATCTCCGCTGGGCGGGACGCAGAGCACGTCGCCGGGTCTGAGCGCCGTGAGGCGTATATCCTCGTTGTATTCACGCAGCGCACGCATCGATACATTCGAGGAAAGCATTACATCCACCACGCTCTGCCCCGGCTGCACGGTATACGGTGCAGAACCCACCGGGCAGGAACGACCTTCGCCAACCGGCACACACAGGATATCTCCTACCAGCAGCTGTCCCGGAGAAATCGCCGGATTGGCATTCATCAGCGTACGCACGCCAATGCCAAACTTGCGGGCGATCAGATAAAAGCTGTCGCCGCGCTGCACACGGTAGCTTCTGCTGCCTGCCGGACAGGCAGCACTTTCAATGGCCGCCTGATTGATCAGGTCGTCATTGAGCGTCGGATTCATATTTTCCATAAAAGAACAGCCCCTTTCGACGTTCTGGTACAATCCTATGCGTCAAGAGGCTGTTTGTGCATCTGAAATTTTAATCAATCGGATTGCCGTCCGGCGTAAACAGCGGAAGCTTTTCCAAATAGATGATGTCATCGCGCTTCTGAGCATCGCCCTCGGCCAGCACCGCCATGCGGCCGCAGATATTGCCGCCGGCTTTCTCAACCAGCTTTTCCAGCGCGATCAGCGATTCGCCGGTGGAAATAACATCATCCACGATCAGCACGCGCTTGCCGCGCATCAGTTCTGCATCTTCGCCGTCAATATAGAGCTTCTGCACATGATCCGTCGTGATAGAGCGAACTTCAACGCCAATCACATCCCGCATATAGAGCTTGACGCCTTTGCGCGCCAGCAGCCACTTGGGCGCATTGATCTGGCGGGCCATCTCATAGGCCAGCGGGATGCCCTTGCTCTCCGCGGTAATGATGTAATCAAACTCCGGAGCTTTTTTGAGCAGCTCAGAAGCACAGGCACGCGTCAGTTCACAGTCTCCGAAAATAACAAACGCGCCGATCGAAAGGTTTTCGTTCAGCGGGCAAATCGGAAGGTCGCGCTCACAACCGGCGACAGTCATATGATAATGGGTCTGCATGGGTTTTTCCTTCTTTCCTTCGGCCATTCATCCGCTGGCCAACGTTGTTCGTTTTTTATTATACACATATTCCCATTGTTGTCAATGAAGTGGAATCCATTTCTCTAAATCTTTTGTCTTTCTTCCCCTTTGCGACAGATTCTCATAGAATTTTTTCAAAACAGAATGCCAACGCTTTTTAGTAATGAACGTTCGTGTCCTGTGCGAGCAAATCATTCGTGATAAGTTCAGAAGGAATTGACGCTGAAACGCATTCTTTCCTGCAAACCCTGTTCCTGTTTTGAAAGACGCGCACGATACAGCTCACAAAACAATATACTTCTTTTGTAATCTTTCATTTCAGTCTGTACTCTTTTTTACATCCTCTTTTCATGATGTTTTTCCCTAACGTTCGACACTGAAAACAATTTCTTTTTTTCCTTCCGTTTCTCTTGACGCGCCCATCTCTTTCATGATAAGATGGGATTTGTTGACGCGCTATATTTTGCGTCTTCATTTCCCTTGAACACAACATATGGTGGTTCTTCCCCGCCATGATAACAAATGAGAAGGAAGCGTGAACCATGTACATCATCAAAAAAGACGGCACCCGTGAGCCGTTTCATGTTGAAAAAGTTGTTGCTGCAGTCAATAAAAGCGCAGAACGTGTCCTCTACACCTTCAAGCCCGATGAGATTGATTTCATCTGTGATTTTGTCACCAGGAAATGTGAAGCTCTCGGCACAGAAGGCATTCAGATTGCCCAGATGCACAACATCGTTGAAGGCGCGCTGGATGCCATCAACCCCGATGTTGCCAAGTCCTACAGGGACTATCGCAACTACAAAACAGACTTCGTAAAGATGCTGGACACTGTTTATAAAAAGTCCCAGTCCATCATGTACATCGGCGACAAGGAAAATTCCAACGCGGACAGCGCACTTGTCTCCACCCGCCGCAGTCTGATTTTCAATCAGCTCAACAAGCAGCTCTATCAGAAGTTCTTTCTGAACGTTGAAGAGCTTCAGGCGCAGCGCGATGGCTATATCTACATTCACGATATGTCCGCCCGCCGCGACACCATGAACTGCTGTCTGTTCGATGTTGGCGCTGTCCTGCGCGGCGGCTTCGAAATGGGCAACCTCTGGTACAACGAGCCCAAGACGCTTGACGTTGCTTTTGATGTCATCGGCGACATTGTGCTTTCCGCAGCCAGCCAGCAATATGGCGGCTTCACTGTCTCCTGCGTGGACGAACTGCTTGATCCGTATGCGGAAAAAAGCTATATTCTCTTCTGCGAACGCTATCGCAGTCTCGGCCTGTCTGATGAGCGCGTCCACGAAGAAGCCATGAAGGACATTGTAACCAACTTTGAGCAGGGCTTCCAAGGCTGGGAATACAAATTCAACACAGTGGCTTCCAGCCGCGGCGACTATCCTTTCATCACCATGACGCTCGGCCTTGGTCAAACACGCATGGCAAAACTTGCCAGCAAGCTCTTCCTCAAAGTTCATGCAGGCGGTCAGGGCAAAAAAGGCAACAAGCGCCCCGTTCTCTTCCCGAAACTTGTCTTTCTCTACGATGAAAATCTGCATGGTCCGGGCAAACCGCTGGAAGATGTTTTTGAGGCCGGCATTGACTGCTCCTCCAAGACCATGTATCCAGACTGGCTCAGCCTGACCGGCGACGGCTACGTTGCATCGATGTACAAGAAATACGGCCGCGTCATCAGCCCCATGGGCTGCCGCGCCTTCCTTTCCCCCTGGTATGAGCGCGGCGGCATGGAGCCGGCGGATGAGGACGATAAGCCCGTGTTTGTAGGCCGCTTCAACATCGGCGCCGTTTCCCTCCATTTGCCGATGATTCTTGCCAAATCCCGCAAGGAAAGCCGTGATTTCTACGAAGTGCTGGATGAATACCTTGAGTTAATCCGCCGCCTGCATATTCGCACGTATGCCTACCTTGGCGAAATGCGTGCAAGCACCAACCCGCTGGCTTACTGCGAAGGCGGTTTCTATGGCGGTCATTTGGGTCTTAACGACAAGATCAAGCCCATTCTCAAGACAGCAACCGCCTCCTTCGGCTACACCGCGCTCA
This sequence comes from Christensenellaceae bacterium, assembly GCA_020025205.1. Classification (GTDB taxonomy): domain Bacteria; phylum Bacillota; class Clostridia; order Christensenellales; family Aristaeellaceae; genus Ventricola. The sequence continues at coordinate 57,060 of JAHHSO010000003.1, forward strand.
ACGAACTTCAGGAGCTTTACAACGGCAAGAGCATTTACGAAGATGGTCAATTCGCCCTTGAAGTCATGCAATACATTAACAAGAAAGTGGAAGAATTCAAGCACGCCGACGGCAACCTGTACGCCATATACGGCACACCTGCTGAAAGCCTCTGCGGCCTTCAGATTGAGCAGTTCCGCAGGCTGTACGGCATTGTGGAAAATGTGTCTGACAGACCATATGTTTCCAATTCCTTCCATTGCCATGTGACCGAGGAAATCAGCCCGATCGAAAAACAGAACAGCGAAAATCGTTTCTGGAATTTGTCCAACGGCGGCAAGATCCAGTATGTGCGCTATCCGATCGGCTATAATAAGGAAGCTATTCGCACGCTTGTTCGCCGCGCCATGAAGCTGGGGCTGTATGAAGGCGTCAATCTCTCTCTGGCCTATTGCGATGACTGCGGCTATCAGCAGCTTGAAATGGATGTCTGCCCCAAGTGCGGCAGCACCAATCTGACTAAAATTGATCGCATGAACGGCTATCTCTCCTACTCCCGCATTCACGGCGAAAGCCGCTTGAACGATGCAAAAATGGCCGAAATTGCTGAAAGAAAGAGTATGTGAGGCCCAGCATGAATTATCATAACATCACGATGGATGACATGCTCAACGGCGATGGTCTGCGCACGGTACTCTGGGTTTCCGGCTGCGCACATCACTGCCGCGGCTGCCAGAACCCGCAAACCTGGCCCGCTGACAGCGGCATTCCTTTTGATGACGCTGCCAAGGCCGAGCTTTTCGCCAATCTCAGCAGGGATTACATCAGCGGCGTCACCTTCTCCGGCGGCGATCCGCTCTGTGCCTGCAATCAGGATGTCATTGGCGCACTGATTGCCGAAATTCGCGAAAAATTCCCCAATAAGACCATCTGGCTCTACTCCGGCGATGTGTTTGAAAACATCCGCGATCTGCCTTTCCTTCCCATGGTGGATGTCATGGTAGATGGCCCGTATATTGAAGCGCTGCGCGACGTGCAGCTCCGCTGGAAGGGCAGCGCCAATCAGCGTGTCATTGACGTTAAGAAGACATTAGCAGCCAACCAGATCGTCCTTTGGGCTTAACTTATTACCAATGAACATATGAAGGGAGAAACCCACATGGTTCGCATTGCCAAATTCGAAAAAGTTTCTGCTGCACGCTTTGTCGCCGATTGGATCTCTACTTTTCCACAGCAGACCGTTGAGCAGGCCGTTTATGCCTATGAAAACATCAAGCTGCCTGTGCGTGCAACAAGCGGTTCCGCCGGCTATGACTTTTTCGCCCCTGTCGGCTTTGAGCTGCCTTCCGGCGGCAACATCAAGATGCCCACCGGCATTCGCGCTGTCATCGAAGAGGGCTGGGTGCTGACGCTCTACCCGCGCAGCAGCCTCGGATTCAAGTACCGTTTTCAGCTGGACAATTCCGTAGGTGTGATTGATTCCGATTACGCGCATTCCGACAATGAAGGCCATATCTTCCTGCGCATGACCAACGACAACCGCGAAGGCAAGGGTCTACGCATACCCGCCGGTTCCGCTTTTGCGCAAGGAATCTTCCTTCCTTTCGGTATCACTGTGGACGACAACGCTTGCGGCATCCGCAATGGCGGTTTCGGTTCCACCAACACCCGTGCGTGATGTAAAAAAACAACTCCGGGCGGAGCGGTTTCATCCGCTTCGCTCTTTTTTTGAGGTGCTTTATGGAACATTCAATCATTCTGTCCCAAGCCGAATCGTTGATGGAAGGCATGCCCTATCCGATCCCGAATCTGGCCAATATCAGCGCGCTGCTTTATGACTCCCTCGATGATGTCAACTGGTGCGGTTTTTACCTGATGGAACAAGGTTCGCTCCTGCTTGGGCCATTCTGCGGCCGCCCTGCGTGCCTGCGCATTCCTCTTGGACGCGGCGTATGCGGCACTGCTGCCCACTCAGACACCGTGCAGCGCATCGCTGACGTCCACGCCTTTCCCGGCCATATCGCCTGCGACAGCGCCTCCAGAAGCGAAATTGTGCTGCCCCTCCATCACAATGGCCGCGTCATCGGCGTGCTGGATATCGACAGCCCAATTCTCAATCGCTTTGATGAAACTGACGAACAGATGCTTCGCCGCCTCGCTGCTGTGATTGAACAGCAGTGCGACTGGTCTTTGACGCAGTATGCGTTAGAGTGATATTTGTACAAAAGAGCTCATGCCGCGGCATGAGCTCTTTTGTGTGTTTCTTTTCTTCGCTTGCATTGCAAAATCTACTCGTTTGTATTTTCAGACCATTAGTCTGTTTGCTGGCGATTCTGTGCCTCAAGCACACGTTCAATGATCGCCGCCACTCCACAGTTGTCGTTTGACTCTGTTTCATATCGACAAACAGCTTTGACTTCATCGCAGGCATTTTTCATCGCAACGCTGTGATAGGCGTATTCCAGCATACTCAAATCATTGGGCGCATCACCCACGGCCATAACCTGTTCACGCGCCAGGCCCAGCCTCTTTGCCACCTGACAAAGCGCTGTTCCCTTATTGGCATCGGGCGGCATGATTTCAATATTACCAGGCGCCGAACTGCTCACCTGCAAATGCGGCAGCGCCCTTTTAATGGCCTCTCTGGCCTCTTCCACGCGCGGACTGCTCTGCACACCGGCATAGCCGTCCTCCGCAACATAGAACTTCATGATACCGCGCTCTGCCGCTTCATACATGGCTTTCTCTCCATAGGCCGCTTTCACCACGCCGCGGTCTGTCAGATGATAGCGCTGACCCGGTGCAAATGCCACCGTATTCACCTGTCCGTCTTCAAAGCCATTGATCATCATTCGATACGGAAGCAGAATGTCCAGTGCCTTCTTGGCATCTTCTGGCGCCAATTCTCTGCGAAGAATGATTTTCCCCTCAGGCAGCGGTCCATCGCTGGCGCGCGTGCCATTGCAGGCAATGATCATGGCAGGCAAATTCAGGCGTTTCATAAAATCACTGGCATCTTCCAGCATGCGTCCCGTACAAATGCATACTCTGATCCCTGATGCATCTGCGCAGCGAATGGCATCCATGTTTCTTTGCGGTACAGTCCAGTGATCGCTTGCAAGCAGCGTTCCATCCATATCCAGCGCAATCAGCCGAACCCGATTCATTTGAATCCTCCCCAATTAAAACGGGCATTCCGTCTCAAATGTCCGCCCATTCAGATAGGCAAGCGCACCACCCGCCTGCATGATGAGCTTTGTTGCCCAAAGCTGCTGGCGGCGCACACCCAATTCTCTGTTGAGCGAACGATCCCCATACTTGTCATCCCCTAAAATCGGATGACCGATATGCGACAAATGTGCGCGAATTTGATGGGTGCGGCCTGTAATCAGTTCTACTTGAAGCCGCGCCTGCTCGCCCGCCTCAACAACGCGATATCCTGTCACGATCTCCTGAGATCCCCGCGCCGGATAAGCCGTCACAACCACTCTGGCAAGCTGTGCATCCTTGCGCAGATATGCATGAAGAATCGCTTCTTTCTGCGTTGGGCATCCTTTCACGCGGCAGGTGTAAAACTTACGTATCGTGCGCTTGGAAAACGCTTCCAAAGCGGCTTGATATGCTTCATCATCCTTGACAAGCAAAAGCAAACCGCCAGTCTGTACATCCAGACGATGGCAAAGATGAATCTGGTCTGTTTTGTTTCCCTGCTCTTGCTGCATAGCGATCACACGTGTCAACGCACTGTCACCCGCAAGCGGATTTTCTTCGTTTTGAGAGGGAAGCCCCTGCGGCTTATCGATCAAAATGATATGCTCATCTTCAAACACAACAGGCAGCGGCTTCTTCATCTTCTCACTAAGCGCTGCCTTGGGCCAATAGACACGAATCTCCTGCCCCTCCTGAACGCGTACATCGCCATTCACGCGCACGCCGTCGATGCGCACATCTCTATTCTTCATCGCTTCCTTGACTGCCCACTGCGGCACGTCTGCCACCTGCATCAAAAGCCTGGACAGCATCATGCCGTCCTTATCTCCCGTCACTGTCAACTGCATGATGTCGTCTCCCTTGGTTTTTCACGTCCGTGTCATTGGAGCGAACCACATTCCACAGGCTCAATCCATTTCGGCGTCATATAGTACATTCTTTCCAATGCCCCATGCATGAAAGAGGATACCACCACGATCAGCGAAGATTGCAAAACCTCTTCCATTGCACGCAGTGGTGCCCCTTGTTTGCACAGATAGCGCAGCGTCTGTGCGACTTGTTCCGCCCTGCATCCATCCCGAAGCACGCCCGATATCGCACGCTCCAGATCCCTTTGAAGCGGGATTTCTTCAGGCAGAATGTCCATGGTGATGCGCTTTTCCGGCAAATACATTAAACCGGGATTTCGTCTGCCGCTGCGAATCAAGCAGCTTGGATCTGCCAGCGCTGGATGCAGAAGCATCACCCCTTCACTGTAATCCATGCAGTCACAACTCGCCCAGAGATAACGTCGAGCCAGCTGAATATTCTTTTCCTTTTTTCCACCCAGCACATCGCGCAAAATCACCTGCTGGGGCTGTCTGTCATCCACCGCCCCAACGCGGTACAGAAGACCCGACAGATATTCATTAAAATCAGCAAAGCGCTGACGCACACGTTCATGCTCTGGCCGCGAAAAAGCCTGTGCAGCCGGCCTTAAAATCGGCGTTTCAAGCTCAATGTATGGTTTCCCGGATACAAGGCCGACGCTTGCCCACAGTCGCAGAGAAAGCGCGCGGGCAGCCTCCAGCTCAACTGCATCTTCAATTTGCGCACTGCCTCCCAGGAGCAGCGCGCGTTCCACAAGCTCGTGCTCTTCGTGGGACAAACAATCCGCCTGTTCTTTCACGGAACCAACTACACAGCGCCAAACCTGAGAAAGCTGCTGACTGCGCATTGGCTTGCACGCAATGTCTTGCCAGCACTGTTCAATCTTTCTTCTGAATGCCGGCGGTGTCAACGCTTCAAGGCGCCCTGCACCAAGCGGCGGAAGCTGACTCACCTGATTTTCAAATCGGCGCTTTCGCATCGACTCCATCGTCTTATCCTGCCAGCCGCCCATAAATACTTCTTCCTGCCTGAACATGATCGATCCCCCTGCGATTTGTATGGATATTTTTTGCAAATCGTTTTTCACATGACAATGGCACCCGTGCATGGGTGCCACATTTATCTTCTGGAATCTGTCCGCTCAAACCGGTTTTATCCTCGGCTTTTACAAGTCAATCTGTATGTAACAACTATATTTTATAGCCTGTCTCCGCCTTTTGTCAAGTGACAGTTTTTCAAATGCGACAGAATTTTGAACAATTTGCGGGAAATGCGACGATTCTTTTTCTCTTTTTCCCGGTGAATTTTCATCATTCGTATTTGTTATCTTTTCCCGTCGAAATTTTCCGTTCAAAATCATATACATATGTTTTCCCATTGCAATGTAAGAATTTATAAAGAAAAAGAACCGCCGCGGCGATCCTTCTTCTTTCTTTATTACTCAAGATAATCTTTGAGCTTCTTGCTGCGGCTTGGGTGGCGAAGCTTGCGAAGCGCCTTTGCTTCAATCTGGCGAATGCGCTCACGAGTGACGTTAAACTCCTGTCCAACCTCTTCCAGCGTGCGCTGACGGCCATCTTCCAATCCAAAGCGCAGGGACAAGACCTTCTTCTCTCGCGGCGTCAGCGTATCCAGCACACTCATGAGCTGCTCTTTCATCAGCGTAAAGGAGGCAGCTTCTGCGGGCGGCGGCGCATCGTCATCCTGAATAAAATCACCCAGGTGAGAGTCTTCTTCCTCGCCGATTGGTGTTTCCAGCGAGACAGGCTCCTGTGCAATTTTGATAATTTCACGAACTTTCTCAACGCTTATGCCCATCGCTTCGGCCACTTCTTCCGGCTGCGGCTCGCGTCCCTTTTCCTGAAGAAGCTGACGGCTGACACGAATCAACTTATTGATCGTCTCAACCATATGAACCGGAATGCGAATGGTGCGCGCCTGATCGGCAATCGCACGGGTAATCGCCTGACGAATCCACCAGGTTGCATAAGTTGAGAATTTAAACCCTTTGGTATAGTCAAACTTTTCAACGGCCTTGATGAGACCCAAATTGCCTTCCTGAATCAGATCAAGGAAGAGCATGCCGCGCCCCACATAGCGTTTAGCAATGGAAACCACCAGACGAAGGTTCGCTTCGGCCAGCTTCTTCTTGGCAATTTCTGCTTCCGGACCGCCTTCCAGCATCTTCTTGGCAATTTCAATTTCTTCATTAGCACTCAAAAGCGGAACCTTACCGATTTCCTTGAGATACATACGCACCGGATCATCGATGCTGATACCCTCGGGCACAGAGATTTCCATGCTTTGCGCATTGGTATCGGAATTGTCAATCAGATTATCTTCGTCAGACGCATTCACCACATTGATGCCTTCCGACTCCAGCGTCTCGAACACCGCATCAATGGCGTCTACATCAATATCCAGCTCACTCAGCTTGTTCATGACCTGCTGATAAGTCAGCGTCTTCTTTTCATTGCGCGCAAGGGTCAAGATCTCCTTCACCTTTTGCTGCGCCTGCTCACGCGAAAGTGCCATGCGAAGTCATTCCTTTCTTCCGGCCGTCTGTCTTTCCTTCGTCAGTTCCTGTATCTTTAAAAGCATGCTGCGCTTATCCTCGCCTTTAAGCTGCGCCGCCTGTTCCGTCAGCGTCGCAATCTGTCTTTCAATGCGCTTTCTGTTCAGGACCCGCAGGCAATCGCTCACCATGCGCAGTTCCTGTTCTTCATCCGCACCGCTTTCCCTTTGCAGCATATTAGCCACGCGGCTTCGCGTGTCTTCGTCCCCGATCGATTCGAGGATTGCCCCCGGTGTCATGCCGTCCAGCAGCTTCTGCGCCAGACTGCGCCTTTCCGGGGATATGAAATCGTCTGCAGAGACGGTTTCTGCATTTGCACGTCCTTCTGCAAGAAGCACAAGCAATTGCTTTTCCGCCGCAGAAGTTTCCGTGTCAACACCTTCATTTTTCTCTTCCAGCGGTCTGGCCGCATGGCGGTATGTGGCGCGCCTGTCCTGCTGAATCAGTTCCGTGCGCCCAATCTGCGCCAGAAGCACGTCTCTTGAAAAACCCGTCATCAGCATCAGCTGTTTGACATAGTTTTCCAATTCAACCGGCTCCCGCACCTTTGCCAAATACTTGGCACACGCAATGGCGTACGCGGTTCGCCCTTCCTGCTCAGACAGGTCGTGACTGCCCATTTCCTGTTTCATGCGATAAGCCGTCGCATCCATCGGTGTCAAATTCTCAATGCCATTGTACTTGCGCACATATTCATCCGGGTCCATGCCTGCCGGGAAATCAAGCACGCGGGCACGAATCCCCTCCTGTTCAAAGATATCCAGTGCGCGAAGGATCGCATGTTGTCCGGCAGAGTCTCCATCGTATGATACCCAGATTTCCGGTGCAAACCGCTTGAGCAGCCTTGCCTGCTCGATGGTCAGCGCCGTTCCCAGCGTTGCACAAACGCCTGATACTCCTGCCTGCGTCAGTGCAATCACGTCCATGTACCCTTCTGTGAGAACAATCCGCTTGAGTCCATGCTGCTTCTTCAGCAGGTTCGCCGCGAATACACCCAGCCGCTTATTAAATATCGGGGTATCTCCGGTGTTCAGATACTTAGGTTTCGCGTCCCCCAAGGCACGCCCGCCAAAGCCCAGCACACGATCTCTCGCATCAATAATCGGGAAGATTGCCCGGTTTCTGAACATATCATACACCCGATTTTCCCGTTTGACGGAAATGCCCGCTTTCACAAGCTCTTCCTCCGTAAAGCCCATCTCCACAAGTGCATGCGTTGCGCCATCGCTTTGCGGAGGTGTTGCGCCCAGGCCAAACGCCCGGATCGTATGATCGGTCAGCCCGCGTTCATGAAGATAGTCCAGAATATGTCCGTTTTCCTTCAGCCAAAGCTGGCTGTGAAAAAAGCGTGCACATTGTCTGTTCGCTTCATAAAGCCTTTCCTTCTGTGTGCGGGTCGCCTCATCTTCTCCGCCGCCGACCATTTCCGGCAGATCCATATGCACCTGCTCAGCCAGCAGCGTCACTGCTTCCTTAAATTCCAGATGCTCCATTTCCATCACAAAGTTGATGGCGCTGCCTCCAGCATGACAGCCGAAGCAGTAATACATCTGACGCTGCGGATTAACAGAAAAAGATGCTGTCTTTTCTCCATGGAAGGGACACAGCCCCCAATAGCGTCCTCCCTTCTGCGTCAGATGCACATATCGGGAAACCACATCAACGATGTCGGCCCGTTCGCGAAGCTCATCCAGCCACTCTCGAGGAAATCTTCCTGCCAACGTCCTTCACCGCCCTACTTTCATTCGCCGTTTGTTCGTACATTCCTGCATCCTTCATGCAATTTTTTGTCCAATTCTGCATTCTTTTAATTCAATCCGTCAAAAGATGTCGGAATAAACAATTTTTGATACATTTTAACCGCATATGCGTCTGTCATGCACGCTACATAGTCGCACACGCCGCGCTGCGTTCCCTCCCTGTATGCAATTTCCAAGTACTCATTGGGCATTTGGGCAGGGTGTTCCATATAGTAATCGACAAGCGCCGTAACAATATGCGCCGCTTTTTCAGATTCGCTGGCCGCCCAGTCTCTGGAATAGACGCGTTCAAAAAGGTAACCTCGAAGCTCCATCAGCGCATCCCAGACTTCTTCTTCCATTCTTACGTCATCCTGATCCATAGACTGCCGAACAACGCTTGCAATCATCTCGCCCACGCGTTCTCCATGTGTATATCCCAGACGACGCAGCGGCCGCTCCGGCAGTTCCGACAGCTTTAAGACGCCGCCGCGAACCGCATCATCAATATCATGGTTGACATAAGCAATGCGGTCAGCCAGATGCACACACCGTCCTTCCAGCGTTGCAGGAAGAATCTTGCCGGAATGATGCTCGATGCCATCGCGCACTTCCCATGTGAGATTTAGCCCAGCCCCGTTATTTTCGAGCACCTCCACCACACGCCTGCTTTGCACGCGATGCTGAAAGCCGCCTTCAATCACTTTATCCAGCGCTTCTTCTCCCGTATGGCCGAAAGGCGTATGTCCCAAATCATGCCCCATTGCAATGGCTTCCGCCAAATCTTCATTGAGCCGAAGCGCACGAGCCAGCGTCCTTGCCACCTGCGTCACTTCCAGTGTATGGGTCAGCCGCGTTCTGTAATGATCGCCCTGCGGTGAAATAAACACCTGCGTTTTACCCTTGAGGCGTCTGAACGACTTGCAGTGCAAAATTCTGTCTCTGTCGCGCTGAAACTGTGTTCTCAAATCATCCGGGGAGATTGGCTTTTCCCTTCCCTTTGTGTCTGTGCTATGCGCAGCATATGGACTGAGGTGTTCCTTTTCCAATTGTTCCAGCTGCTCCCTAATCGTCATTCAAGCGCCCCCTCTCCAATTTCAAAATGAAGACAATCGATCTTTATATTCGACACAGATTGGCAAAAACCTATCTGAAGTAAAAAAATTCCTTCACAAAAAACGCATGACAGCAAACAAATCGGGCGGCACCAGAAAAAAGCGCCGTCCGCATGATTAAATTCATTTGTCATCTTTGTGAAACAGCTTATTGTTTGGCCCAGTTCATACTGCGGTTCACTGCTTCATGCCAACCAGCCAGCGCCTGCGTGCGCCATGCCTCTCCTTTTTGAGGAACAAGACTTAAATCCTGCCGCCAGATTTTTCGGATTTCGTCCATGTCTTTCCAGACTCCTACCGCCAATCCAGCCAGAAGCGCAGCGCCCAGCGCCGTTGTTTCAATAACTGCCGGACGAATCACCTGACACCCCAATATATCTGCCTGAAACTGCATCAGAAACTGATTCGCGCTTGCCCCGCCGTCTACACGCAGTTCCGTCGGCTGGCGTCCGCAGTCCTCTGCCATGGCATTAACCAGATCGCAGGACTGATATGCAATGGATTCCAATGCCGCGCGAACAATATGCGCCCGTCCAGTGCCGCGGGTAAGGCCAATGATCGTCCCACGGCTGTACATGTCCCAATACGGCGCGCCCAGTCCTGCAAATGCCGGAACCATGTAAACACCGCCGCAGTCCGGTATGGAGCGGGCAATCGTTTCCGATTCTGAAGCGCGCTCAATCAAGTGCATTTCGTCTCTGAGCCACTGAACCGCTGCGCCGCCAACAAATACACTGCCTTCCAGCGCATAGGTACACTTTCCGCCAATACGCCACGCGATAGTCGAAAGGAGTCCGCTCTTGCTGCTTGCAGGCTGATCGCCCGTATTCATGAGCAAAAAGCATCCTGTACCATACGTATTTTTCATCATTCCCGGTTCATAACACCCCTGACCGAAAAGTGCGCTGTGCTGGTCACCGGACAATGCTGCAACGGGAATTGCACATCCAAGGATGGACGGATCAAGCATACCTATTACGCCAGACGTATCCACAACTTCCGGCAGAACGGCGCGCGGGATATTCAACGCACGCAGCATGGTATCATCCCATTCATTCTTTCGAATATCAAAGAGCATTGTTCTGCTGGCATTGGTCGCATCTGTGACATGCGGCCGCCCGGAAATCAGATTCCAGGCGAGGAAGCTGTCCACCGTTCCAAAGCATATTTCCCCGCGTTCGGCACGCTCATGGAGATCCAGTTCATCCAGAAGCCAGCTTAGCTTGCTGCCGGAAAAATACGCATCCGGCACAAGACCTGTTGTCGCCTTGATATGCTTCTCCAACCCCTCTTCCCGAAGCCGTGCAATGATCGGCGCTGTGCGGCGGCACTGCCAGACAATCGCATTATACAGCGGCCTGCCCGTCTTTCTGTCCCACAGAAGCGTTGTCTCGCGCTGATTGGTGATGCCAATTGCAGCAATTGCCTCCAGCGGAATGCCGCTGATGCGCACCACTTCACGCAGTGCATCAATCTGTGTATTCAAAATCGCCGCCGGATCATGCTCAACCCAGCCCGGCTGAGGATAAATCTGCTCAAACTCGTAGCTTTTCATGGCAACAACGCGCGCTTTTTCATCGAAAATGACAGCGCGTGAGCTGGTCGTTCCCTGATCCAGTGCAATGATATACGTATGCACAGCTTTTCCTCCCTCTTATCCGAGAAAACGCGCCGCCGGAACTCCGACAGCGCGACAAGTATTTTATTTCAGTTCCACGAAGTAAAGCAGACCGCCGGTCGTGCCAACGACAATCTGATTGCCGTATGCAGCCGGAGAAGCCTTGATCGGGCTTCCCAAATTCACAGTGCTGATCGTAACACCAGAGAAACCGTCCATCAAGCGAAGGGTTCCATTGTCATCACCCATAACGATGTAACTCTTTCCGTCCGTCTGATACAGACCAATCGGGGACGATACGGATTCTACGTCAAGCGGCTGGTTCCATACCTCTGCGCCCGTCTTCTTATCCAAGGCGAACACAACAGCGCTGAGGTTGTTCTTGTCCAGCTCAAGACGGTTGACGTTGAAAACCACCAGATCGCTGATCTCGCCTTCGCCAATCAACGCAGAAGCCATCAGGCCAGCATACATGCCTTCCTGGGCGGATTTGCTGGAATATTTTCCCTTCATTTCGGTCTGATATTCCCAGCGGATTTCGCCCGTGAGCGCATCCATCTTGACAAGACGCACCTGATTGCTGCGCTCATTCTTGGCGATTGCAGTGCCCGTATACAGGCTGACGCTGCCATCTGCTTCGCACTCAATGGATGGCGTAGCAATGACGCTGTCCCCCAGATCGACTGCCCAAACTGTCTTGAGCGTCGTCATGTCAACGCACTGAACCATACCCGCCATATCTCCAAAGTACGCATAATCGCCATACGCTGCCGGGCTGCCAACAATTCCAGGCTTTCCGTTGCGGATATTGGTTTCATACGCATAGGCAGCCGCCTTTGGATCAATGGAAATCTCCGCGTTTTCCAGATCAAACTGGGTATTCATGTCTACCGTATAGAGCATTCCGTTCTGAGAAGTATACACGAGGGTATCAGAATCGGACTCTACCAGTGCCGAAGAAGTAATCTGGCTGTTTTTAGACTGTGCTTCCAGCTCCTTGCTGGTTTTAAATCCGATGAGCTTCTGATTAATCAAATTGTAGATACGCATGCCAATGACGCCTTCATAATCGGCAGCTTCGTCTCCTGTCTGACCAACATACAGAAGCGGATAGCCATATGGATTGACACTTGCAGTCACATCCATCGGCAGACCAATGTCAATTGGCGGACGAGAAGGCGCCTGCGTATCCAAATCGTAGAAGTAAATTTTGCCGTCAGCAGAAGGAGCGATGACTTCCTTCATGGCTTTCGTATCGCGGGACTCCGGATTGATGTTCATCATCTCGCGAATATTCTTATACCACTTCACAATCAGCGGCTGGCTGCCGTAACCGAAACCAGTATACTGATTATCCAGCTTCGTTGTACGGACTCCGCGAACCACGCTGAGGGTTTCATCCTGCACCTCAACCGTGCCATATGCCGCATTCTGACGCAGCGGACCGCCTCTGAATGTCAGAACACCGCCCTGATCAGTATACTTTTCCGGATCACCCATGGAAACCTTTTCGCTTCCCGTCCATTCCGTCTTCTCGCCATCTGCAAGAACGTAACTGCCAGTAATCAGCGTTTCCGGCAAAGTTTCTTCAACTGCCGCGGCGCGTTCTGCGCGATAAGGAACCGGGGTCGGGCTGGGTGTCGGGGTTGGTACCGGCGTTGGGCTCGGAGTAGGCGTAGGAACCGGCGTTGGGCTTGGAGTCGGCGTGGGCACCGGCGTCGGACTCGGAGTCGGGCTTGGAGTCGGCGTGGGCACCGGACTCGGAGTCGGCACTTGTGTCGGCGTAGGCGTCGGCTTAGGTGTCGCTGTCGGAGACGGTGTCGGCACCGGCGTCGGCACATCTGTTGGTTTGGGCGTTGGGGTCGGCACCGGCGTTGGAACCAGAGTCGCTGTGGGCTCCGGCGTCGGTACAGCCGTTGGTGCAGCCGTCGGCGTTACAGTCGGAGCAGGCGTTGAAATTATGCCAATCTGCCTGAAGAGTTCCTCACGCTCCTGCGGAAAAACTACCCAGCCCAAGACCAGAAGGATGATGATGAGAACAAGCACCGAAATGAGAACAGTCAGGCCGCCGCTGCCGCCTTTTTTGCGTTTTTTTCTGATCTGAGGCATTTCATCCTCGTCATCATTAAACTCGTCTTTCCAAAGCGTTTCCTCTTCAAATTCGGGAACAGCCTTTCTGACCTCGCTGTGCGGCGGTTCAGGATGAACCGGAGAAGCAGGCTGATTAAAATTCTCTGTTTGCTGAGATTGCTCGAACGCCTCAAAAGCCTTTTGTTGTGCCTCTGCACGTCTGCGCCTTTTAGGCATCGGCTCACCGTTTTTCTGTTCGTCCAAAGTGTACACCTCATTTCAGGGAGTCTGTGATTTGTGTTCATTATACATGATTTTTTATCTTTTCTCAATCCCAATTTCTCAAAAAGCTGGAACAGAAGTCTTTTTTTCCCTGCCAAAGTTTGCGAATCAGCATAGAATGGGAATAGAAGATCCGAAAGGAGCGACCCTTCATGCTCGAATCCATTTCTCCCTATATGCTTTTAAAGCTCAGCAAACCGAAAGAGCCTGACGTCATCGTCACTGAATACGACCGTTACAGCGCGATGCAGAACGCTTCAAATGTTTCCTCCCCAACTTTTCAGCCTCCCGCCGTCTCTGAACCAGAAGAACCCGCCAAAGTCCCGGAGTCTCCCATGCCGCCCTTCTATCCGCCTCTCAAACGCACACATTATATCAAGGATATTGGCGCTCGCCATGAAACAGCGTTAAAGAGCGGTGTCCGATTTATTCAGCCCAGCCAGCGCCCTGATACATAACGCGCCGCAGGCATGCAGGGCGGCGGCGGCCACCTGCGCTCCGGCCATCCACGTTCTTCCGTCTGCCTTTTTTTCTCTTCTGCCCGGTATATCGTCTTTTCTTGCTCCTGATTTTTTGTTTTGCCCGCCGGCCGCTCCGTCGGGCATTCTCTTTTTTCCATCTCAAAAGCTCTTTTTGCCGCTTCATCTGTATACAGACGAAGCACGCCGTTTTCCGTTACATATGCAGCGGCAATCTTTGTTCCGTCATCCGGATGTTCATTTTCTTCTGCCGTCCACGCACCTTCCCACACGGTCTTCCTGTTGTCGGCCCGAATAATCGTCATTCTTGCTTTATCCATTGCTCCCCCCTTAAATCGCACTACCCCCTGCCCCTGAATGAGATAGCCTTCCGGCTTCCCTGTAGCGCCTTTTAATACAAAACTCCTGCCCACGATAAACACCTCCATAAAAAACTATGCCGAATTGCCGCTTGCCTTGTCAGGAATTTGGCTGTATAATGAATCAATGATTTATGCCTAGGTGGAGGTCATCCTGTGCAATATAAGATTCCAATGTTATTTCTCTGTTTGCTTCTTTTCTTCTCTGCCGCCTTCGCAGACGAAGGAACCACGGTCTGTTTTGAAGATTTCATGGCGAATGCTGAAAATGGCGTCCCCATGATTCGCTACACTGGCCGAACTAAAATCTCCATGAACATGCGCAGCGCCGCTGACAAGGAAAGTGAATCACTGGGGATTTTAAAAGAAGGCGACACCGTAAAGATTTTCGGTTTCGATCAGGTCTGGCTGTTTTGCTGGGATGAGACCGTCGGTATTTATTACATCGGTCGGCATAATGTAGATGATATTCAGCCGGTTTCTCCTGATATTCCTCCTTACGGAGTCATTCCAAACCGCTTTGTGGCTTCTACTGCCGTTGAAACCCCTCTCCTTTCCGCACCAGACACCAACGCGGAAATATTGGCTTCTTACCCCGCTGATACGCGCATAAGTTTCTGGCATATCGTCGATGGATGGGCTGTCGTTCCATACAAACGGGTGGTCGGTTACATGTACATGGGGGACATGAAAGACTTGACGCCGGTTTCTCCCAGTGTGGAATATGCACAGGCCGGCGACATTCTGTCTGCCTTCACCACTTTCTATTCTATCAAACAGACGGAATTGAACATTGGACGTATGGAAAATCTTCGCGTTGGCTCCGACTATATCAGCAAAGTTTATCAGCCAGGCGAATCCTTTTCCTTCAACCAGGTTGCAGGCCCTTATCGCAAGAGCCGCGGCTATATGGATTCCCCTGTTCTGATCAACGGCGAATCTGTCGCCGGTTCCGGCGGCGGCACTTGCCAAGTTTCTACAACATTGTACAACGCTCTTTTGCAGCTGCCAGACGGGATCACCATTCTCTATCGCCATGCACACGGTCCGAGCGGAGCAGCTTATGCGCCTCATGGCGTTGATGCAGCGGTAGGCCGTGATTTAGGCGGCGGCAACAGCATTGAATTGGATCTCCGTTTCAGAAATGACTACGATTTTCCCATCGCTCTGGACTGCTCTGTGCAAAACGGAGCGTTGTGCATCTGCATTCGCAAAGCAGGATAATTCAACATAAAAACGCATCAAATAAATTCCAGCAGGAAGTCAAGGTGTGTCCTTGGTTCCTGCTGGAATTTTAACTTTATGCATTTGGAATTTTTGAGAAGGAGACTTTTCGTACAACCCTTTTTATCCTTTATAACCGGCACTATGCTCTCGATTGGCTTCTCGAAGTACAGTTTTTCGCTTTCGCGCCTGTTCCAGCATATTGTGGGCATGGCTGACGCTGCTTTCACTCTCGCACCCAGCGCCTCCCACCATTCTTGCAATTTCCAGCGCACGCTGGTCATCGTCCAAATGCATGACCATGGTTCTTGTTGTACCATTTTCATCGTATTTGCGCACAAGAAACTGCTCGTCTGCCATGGCGGCAATCTGCGGCAGATGCGTCACACAAATGACCTGATGATGGTCACCAATTTGCGTCATCTTTTCAGCGACCACCTGTGCCATGTGACCGCTGATGCCTGTGTCAATTTCATCGAAAACCATGCTGCGCGGAATCCCCGGTTTCTGTGCCGAAAGATTTTTAAGAGCCAGCATGATACGGGATAATTCACCACCAGATGCAACGCGCGCCAATGGTTTAAGCGGCTGCCCCAAATTCGCACAAAACATCATCTCAATCCGATCAACACCCTGTGCGCTAAATCGATCCAACAGCTTTTCCCCTTCTTTCAGAGGTTCAAAAGCAACGGATAAGCGTGCATTTTTCATCCCAAGATCTCGAAGCTGACCTTCCATGCTTTTTTCAAATCGCCTGGCTGCTTCTTCGCGCTTTCTGGTTAAGCAAATCGAAATTTCTTCCAGTTCATGCGTGAGATTCCGATATTCCTTTTCAAGGCGTTCCGCCGCCTCATCTGAACATTCCAATTCGTCCAGCTCAGATTCAATCTTATTGCGATAACAGATCATGTCCTGCGTTGTCGCGCCATATTTTCGGTTTAAACGTTTTAGAAGATCCAGCCGGCTTTCAACTCGCTCCGCTTCTTCTTCGTCATATTCCATTTCTCCGCGAAGATCACACAAATCTCGTGCCGCGTCTTCCACTTCGTAACAAAGACCATCCAAGCGTTCATAAAGCGTTTCATAGCGAGAATCCAACGAAGCCACCGGCATCAGCGCATTGACACCTTCGCGGAGCAGTTCGACTGCTGACGAGCCTCCGTCAACGCCATTGTTCAACAGCGCGCAGGACTCATCAAACGCCGAAATAATCTTTCCTGAATTGCGGAAAAATACCTTCTGCCTTTCCAGCTCTTCCTCTTCGCCTTCTATCAAATGTGCATTTTGAAGCTCTTCCAGCTGAAAACGAAGCATGTCAATGCGCTGTTCTCTTTCCGCGACATTGCGGCGAAGACGCGAAAGCTTCTGCGAACAGTTGCGCCACTTGGCATATGCCTTTTCATTTTCTGCCAGCAGCGGGCCAATTTCATCTGCCGCATATTCATCCAGATATGCAATATGGTTCCTGCTGTCCAGAAGAAGCTGATGTTCATGCTGGCCATGTATATCCAGAAGCTGGGCTGAAACATGCCGGAGCGTTTGAAGCGGCACAACATTCCCGTTTACACGGCAGATATTGCGGCCGGAACTGGTCAGCTCACGGGAAATAGAGACGGTATCCTCATCGTTCATCATTTCAAGCTCTTCAAGAACCGCCTGCACTTTCTCATTTCCAGCGATATCAAAAACAGCTTCCACGCGTGCCTTCGCCTCGCCATTTGCAATCAGGTCTCTGTCTGCGCGCTCTCCAAGCACCAGATTAACCGCATCCACAACGATGGACTTTCCCGCTCCGGTTTCGCCTGTCATCACATTCATGCCCGGTGCAAAATCTATCGTCATTTCATCAATCAACGCCAGATGATGAATGCTGAGCTGCAAAAGCATAGCGCCCCTCCTGAATTACCTGTTCAAATTGCGAAAACGGTGTACGACCGCTTCCGCTTCCTCGGTGTCGTGTACAATAACAAGAATTGTATTGTCCCCTGCAATGGTGCCCAGCACCTCCGGCCAATGCAGGTTGTCCACAGCTTCTGCGGCCACATGCGCACTGCCTGCAATGGTGTGAACGACAACCAAGTTGTTGGAACTCATTGCCTCGACCACGGAATCTTCCAGCATCCGCTGAAGCCTGTCACCAACCTTCTGATCGCCTCTGTCCATGGTGGCATAGCGATAGCTTCCATCTTCAGAAAGCACTTTAATCAGGTGCATTTCCCTGATATCGCGGGAAACGGTAGCCTGCGTGACCACCATTCCGTGCTCACGCAGCGCTTCTGCCAGTTCTTCCTGTGTCTGTATATTCTGTTCTTCGACAATCTGGCGAATCAGCGCCTGACGTTTAGATTTCATGGCTCATTCCTCCTTGTATCACAAACTCCACTGGGATAACTTGTCCTTGAGCAGAGAAAAGAAATTCCGCTCTTTGGGAAAACGAATCAGCAATGCATCATGGCCGGAGCGCCTGATGCTGACCTGTTCTTGGTTGAGCATCTGACAGACCGCCTGCCCGTCAATTGAAAGCTGAATGCCTTCACGCATTTCTTTCATATTTAAACGCAAAACAACGCGCTCTCCCGCAGAAAGGACGATTGGTCTGGACTGCAATGAATGCGGACAGATCGGAGTAAGCACAAAACACGGCACATCCGGACTGACTATTGGGCCGCCTGCCGAAAGCGAATAGGCCGTGGAACCCGTCGGGCTTGCGATAACCACACCATCGGCAATATAATGATCAACCAGCGTATCGCCGACAAAGACATCCATCGCTATCATTCTTTGACAAAGGCCGCGGGATATGCTGACTTCATTGGTTGCAAACGTACTAACCGCATGTCCATCTAAATCCGCTTCAACACAGAGCATCATGCGACGTTCAATTTCATACTCTCCCCGCACAAGCGCATCCAGCGCCTGTGCCAGTTCATCAACCTGTGTTTCCAGAAGAAACCCCAGCCGTCCCATGTTGATCCCCAATATCGGAATGTCACATTTCACATATAAATCCAGTGCACGAAGCATGGTTCCGTCGCCGCCAAACACAAAGAGCATATCCATCTTTTCCTGATCTGGCGCATTCAGAAAAACGGCATCCTTCGGAAATTCCGAAATGTGTTCGTATAAATCTGCGCGGTCATCTTCAAAAAAGACCGGTTCCATACCGTGCTTGCGACACATCGTCACACAAAGTGCCACTGTTTCATAAATCGACGGTTTATTTTTATTCAGGTAAAACATCGGCGTCATGTGCCGTCACCTCATCGCTCCAGCTGTTCATGCGCCGCCTTGACGACAGCGTTCACATCGTCTTGCGTAACGCGGCGAACTGCTCTGTTTGCCGGCAGAATGTGAACCAGAAACTCAATGTTTCCTTCCGGGCCTTTGATTGGCGAATATGACAGATCCTGCGCTATCCAGCCCATATCATTTTCAATAAAATGCAGAATCTCAAGAATCACATCATGATGCACCTGTGCATCACGAACCACGCCCTTCTTGCCCACGCGCTCACGTCCCGCTTCAAACTGCGGTTTAATAAGCGAAATGAACTCGCCGTCCTCGCCCATGATGGCCGCAGCCGCCGGCAAAATTTTCGTTATGGAAATAAACGATACATCCATTACGCCCAGCGTTGGCTTTCTGTCCAGATCTTCAGCTGTCAGATACCTTGCATTGACCCTTTCCATCACAGTAACACGCGGGTCATTGCGCAATTTCCAATCCAGCTGGCCATAGCCCACATCAATGGAATAGACATGTTCCGCGCCATTCTGCAAAAGCACATCTGTAAACCCGCCGGTTGATGCGCCCAAATCCATGGCCACAACACCAGTCGGATCGACATGGAACACCTTGAGTCCTTTTTCCAGTTTCAAAGCACCGCGGCTGACATAGCCGGTTCCCGTCTGCCGGACAGACAGCTCGTCTTCGTCCTTCACCTGCATTGAAGCTTTGTCTACTTTATTCTCTCCAATATAGACCACTCCAGACATGACAAGTGCCTGTGCCTTTTCCCGGCTTGATGCCAACCCGCGCTCCACAAGCGCGACATCCACTCTCTTCTTATCGGGCATGATTGCTCTCCTGATTGATTTCCTTGATTCGCTCAGCCAGCTGTTCTGGCATCAGTCCGCATTCCTCAAGCAGTTGTGCTACTGAGCCGTGTGCCACAAATCGATTTTCTATACCAATGATTGCAGCAGGTTCCGGCACTTTTTCATTTACGCAGATCCGTGCAATCTCGCTGCCGAATCCGCCGATTTTTTCGCCTTCTTCAATTGTAATCAGTTTCGCCCCGCGTGCAAACAGCTCTCTTAGACAATCCATATCCAGCGGTTTAAGTGTGCAGCAATCAATCACGCCGACGTGAATGCCTTCCTTTTCGAGCAGCTGCGATGCCTGAAGCGCATGAAGCGTCATTCGGCCATAGGTCAAAATGACCAGATCTCCGCCTGAAACAAGCGTCTGCCATTTGCCGATTTTAAATGGTTCTCCCTCTGCAAACGGTTCAATTCCTTCCTTTGGATACTGAACCACGCACGGCCCATTCAGCTCAAGCGTTGCACGCACGGCCTGACGAATCTGCTGAGTATCCCGCGGCGCCAGCAATGTGAGGTTGGGAATGCTCATCAGCATTGGTACGCTGAGCACCCCATGATGCGTCTTTCCGTCATCACCAACAAGCCCGATATGGTCGGACAAAATGCACACCGGTAAATTCTGAAGACAGACATCATGGACAATCTGATCATATGCACGCTGAAGAAACGTCGAATATACCGCAAAATATGGCCTGTATCCGCCGCGTGCCAGGCCTGCACACATGCTGACGGCATGTTGCTCGGCAATGCCGACATCAAAAAAGCGTTTAGGATAGTATCCTGCAAATTCGGCCAGCCCTGTTCCGTCCACCATCGCCGCTGTCACAGCAACAACACGCGGATCTTCTGCCGCCATCGCAACAAGCGCCTTGCCGCCTGCCTGCGCCGCGCTTTCCTTGCTGCTCTGCTTTCGCTTCATGCCGTTTTCCACCCAGAAAGGTGCAATGCCATGAAACTTTTCCGGCTGACGTTCTGCCAAATCGTATCCATATCCCTTTTTCGTGATGACATGAATCAGAAGCGGCGTATCATCCACCTGTTTGGCTTCTTCGAATACATGGGTCATTTCTTCAATGTTGTGACCATCGAACGGGCCAAGATAGCGAAAGCCCAGCGCTTCGAACATCTCGCCTCCGGTCGTAACGGATTTGACCATGTTTTTTACGCTCTCAATTGCATGAGCCAGCGGCACGCCGACAAGCGGGATCTTCTCCATGCGGCTGCGGATGCGTTTTTTCCCTCCATACCAGGACGCACTCGCACGCAGATGCTTGAAATAATTCGACAATGCGCCCACATTTTTAGAGATGGACATGGCGTTGTCATTCAGAATGACGATCAGGCGAGTATGCCCATTTCCAGCGTCGTTCATAGCTTCATAGCACATGCCGCCCGTGAGCGCGCCGTCGCCCACAACGGCAACCACGTGATAATTTTCCCCCGCCAGATCGCGTGCACGCGCCATACCCAATGCCATAGAAATCGACGTTGAAGAATGGCCCGTGTCAAACAAATCATGTTCACTTTCTTCGTGGCAGGGAAATCCGCTCATGCCATGATAGGATCGCAGCGTTTCAAACTGCTTCTGTCTGCCGGTCAGCAGTTTATGGGCATAGATCTGATGCCCTACATCGAATATAAGTTTATCTGTCGGGCTGGAAAATGCCCTGTGCAATGCAATTGTTAAATCGACATCTCCCAAATTCGATGCCAGATGGCCGCCCTGACGAGAAACCGTATCCACAATAGTCTGTCTGATTTCCTTTGCAAGCGTTCTGCACTCCTCCGCAGACAACTTTTTTACGTCCTCTGGGCCTTTCACTTCGGGCAGAATACCCATTTGTCTGCCTCCTTACGCTTTCTTCTTAACCTGTTTCTTTTCAAAAAAGGCCATTGCACGGCCCACCATCAGAACAATCTTGCCGCTCTTCTCAATGGCAATGCCCTTTGCATACGCCTTGCCGCCGATCATAAATGCAGAAATAAACGCCGTCATTAAAACAGAGGCCAACGCACCTGGCACACCCAATGTCACAAGGGACAGCGCAATCACCGAACCAGCCGAACCGGAAACAATGCCGACAATATCACCTACGACATCGTTCAAGACACTTGAAACGCGCTCTGCTTTACGAATGAGACGCAGTGCCTGTTTAGCTCCCGTGATCCGCTTGGAAGCCATCGCAATAAATGGCTGATCTTCCGCAGAGGTAACAGCCGTTCCAATCATATCTGTGATAATACCCACAAGTACCAGCACAATCAGCGCCACCAGCGCCACAAAAAGACCAGCAGATTCAGTAAACACGCGGGTTAAAAGGGACATTGCCACTGACAGCGCAAAAGACAGACAGACAACCGTGATAACCCATCGCTGTTTTCCCTGCTTGGACTTTTCTTTTTTATTCATGATCTTTCAGCGTCCTTTATGTCCGCAACTTTCTGACAATTTCTAAAAAAGCCCACGTCCAAGCCGTGGGCAAACATTCAAAGGAAAGGTGGTAATACGACAAATAAACCTTGCGGCTTAGGTTCGGTAGGATTTCCCCACTCATTACTTCCTGTCGCCATAGAAGCGGTTTCCCTTGAAAACGAGTGCCGCGCCGTTTCCGAACGCGGGACCGAATTACCACTGAGTCCACACTGTAATCTCTGTCATATCCTCACGACAGTCTAGGAGCTTTCCTCGGCAGCCTCGGTTTCTTCCTAGCCTCTTTTGCAATCGTGGTTTCACACAGCGATCGCCCCGGTTTCCGTGAGCCTTTGGTCACCGTGCGTTGTTCCATGATCCGCCACAATCACTCAAGGCAGGCTACACTGCAGGCAGCTTTTGTACCACCATGCAGGTTTTCATGACGCAAAGCCGTCATGCCTCCACGAAAAATGGGTCGAACTCCGACATGCCATTGCCGGCCGCCCATAATTCTTACTCCCAGTGCCGACCCCCGACTGGGCGTCAGCAGCCGCCACCAGAAACTTCATCGATATGCCCTTTAACGGATTTTTAGCCCCGTCTTGAGAAGAAACTTTGCTGACTAGAATACTGCACCACCTGTTTTTTAATTATACCATAGCTGTCCGGCATTTTCAACAGCTTCTCAAAGAAATGAAAATCGATCAGGAGAGCAGTATCCCCACAAAAATGCCCAGCAGTGCGCCAGCAAGCACCTGAATGGGCGTATGTCCAACAAGTTCTTTAAGTCTTTCCTCGCTCATGGTGAAGCCATTTCCGGCCAGCCCATCCAGCAGGTGGTTCAAAACTGCGGCATTCTGTCCGGTTGATCGGCGAACGCCCGCCGCATCATACATCACAATGCCCGCAAAACAAAATCCAAGTGCAAAAATGGGGGACGAAAATCCTTCTTTAAATCCAATCGTCGTCACCATCGCACAAGCCAGCGCAGAATGCGAACTGGGCATACCGCCCGAACCAAACACCCGGGTCGAGTCAAAACGCCTGCTGATAGCAAACGTCAGCGCTACTTTCAGCCCCTGCGCAATTGCCCAGGCAAGAACTGCCGCCCGAATGACCTGATTGCTAAAGATTTCTCGAAAAACCCACACGAGTATTTCCTCCCGTCACTTTTTCCTCTTGGCCAGTGCATCGGCAAACGCCTGAAGGAACCTCGCGTCCTCACCGAAGCAATCAAGTGCTTCTTTGGCCTGCTGCCACAACAAATTAGATCGCGCCTTTGCCGCCTCTATGCCCACAAGCGCCGGCCACGTCATCTTGCCGTGCTGAGCATCCATACCCGTTGCCTTGCCCATTTCCCCTGCATTGCCTTCTACATCGAGCAAATCGTCGTCAATCTGGAAGGCTACGCCGACACAGGCACCAAACCGCTCAAGCGCTGTTCTCTGCTGCTCTGTCGCGCCGGCAATATAGGATGCCGCCATCAGCGGAGCGGTCAGAAGATCCGCCGTCTTATGCGTGTGAATATAGAAAAGCGTATCCGCATCCGGATCATGGTGTTCGCTGAGCAAATCAACGCACTGTCCGGCAATCATGCCGCTGACGCCTGCACGCTTTGCCACCGCTTCTGCCGCACGAATATGCCCTTCCAGATGATCTTTAAAGCGCAACGCATTTGAAAGCATGCACTCATATGCATAATTCAGCAGACCATCGCCCGCCAGAATAGCAAACCCTTCTCCAAACACCTTATGATTTGTCAATCTGCCGCGGCGATAGTCATCGTTGTCCATGCCTGGAAGATCATCATGAATAAGCGAATAAGTATGAATCATTTCCAGCGCAGCAGCCGGAACAAGCGCTTCCTCTATATTGCCTTTGAGCATGTCGCAAACCGCCAGCAGAAGAACCGGCCTCACGCGTTTTCCGCCTGCCAGAAGGCTGTACCGCATGGCTTCACTCAGCTTTCCGGGCATTTCGCCTTCGGGTGGACAAAGCATCTTCCCTTCCGGCAATATGGTATTCAGAGTTGCTTCAATCAGAGCCGCATACCGCTGATACTGCTCAATATACTCCATGTTCTTCCTCCTCAAATGGTGTAATTTCTGCTGTATAAGGATCAATTTGCTCGATCCTCTTCCTATACTTTGCCAGCTCTTTTTCAAGCTGGTCTGCCAGTTTCACACCCTCTTCGTAGGCTTTCATCGTCTCATCAAGGGTCAGCTCACCGCCGCTGAGCCGTTCAGTCAATGCTTCCAGCTGCTGCATCCCCTCTTCAAAAGATGTTTTCATTTCTTTCCCTCCGCAATGAGCGCCTGTACGCTTCCATCCGCAAAGCGAAGCGTAACCACATCTCCTTTACAGAGTGCGGACGCATCAGCTATCGCCGATTCTCCCTTCTGCACGATGGCATAACCACGTGCCAGTACGCGGTACGGGTTCAAAAGCGACAATTCCTTCTTTTTCTGCTCCAATTTCCGTTCCCGGCTATCCGCAGCCATCAGCATTGCTGCATGCAGCTTTTCCATTTGCTGCGTCAGCCGCGCCGCTAAAACATCCAGCTCTCTATTCGGCTGGCAGTTGGATAATCTGGAACGAGCCAGCTTCAATTCCGCTTCACGTTTTGAAATCATGCGTTCTGCCGCATCCTTGAGCTGACTGCGCAACCCATGGAGCGCATCTTCAACTTCAGCGCGAATGGGCATCACGCATTCCGCCGCTGCGGAAGGCGTTGGCACGCGCAGATCTGCCGCAAGATCGCAAAGCGTTACATCCGTCTCGTGCCCAACAGCAGAGACGATCGGCTTGGAACACTCGGCCACCGCCCGCACCACACATTCTTCGTTAAACGCCCAGAGATCTTCAATTGAGCCACCGCCGCGTGCCACAACAATCACACTGATATGCTCCAATTGATCTAAGATTTGAATCGCCTGTGCAATCTCTTGTGCCGCACCCATTCCCTGTACACGCACTGGACAAAGCAGAATTCTGCCCTGTGGATTGCGGCGCAAAGAAACGTTTAAAATATCATGAATCACCGCCCCTGTCGGGGAGGAAACCACGCCCACCGTATTCACAAATGCGGGAATCGGTTTTTTACGCGCGGAATCAAATAAACCTTCCTCTTTGAGTTTTCCTTTAAGTGCCAGAAGCCTTTCGTAAAGAACACCAACGCCCTGAGCCTGGATATGTTTAGCGACAAACTGATACTGTCCGCCGCGCGCATACAACCCTGAGCTCCCTTTTAAAAGGGCACGCATCCCTTCAAACGGTACTGTCTGAAGCTCCATTGTATCGTCAGGATACATCACACAGGAAACAGCCGCCTGCTCATCCTTGAGCGTAAAAAAGAGCATCCTGTTCTGGTGAAATTTCAGATTGCTGATTTCGCCTTTTAACTCAATGTTCAGAAGCATCGGGTCCATCTGGAACATCCTGCGCACATACTCATTGAGTTGGGAAACCGTCAGCGTCAGTTTAGAAGCCATATTGTTCTGCTGCATCCATGGTGTTGGACAACAGCATGGCAATCGTCATCTGTCCAACGCCGCCCGGAACAGGTGTCAAATACCCTGCTGTCTGCGAAACTTCTTCGGCATTCACATCGCCCACCAGTTTTCCGTTCAGGCGATTGGTGCCCACGTCAATCACGACAGCGCCCGGTTTCACCATGTCTGCCGTCACAAAATTCGCCCGGCCGACCGCAGCAACCAGTATATCTGCCTGACGAGTAATTTCTTTGAGATTCTCCGTTTTCGAATGGCAGATCGTCACCGTTGCATCCGCAGCCAGGAGCAGCATGGCTAAAGGTTTTCCAACGATGTTGCTTCTTCCGATAATGACAGCGCGCCGCCCTCTTATAGGAATATCATACGCTTCAAGGAGCTTCATCACGCCAATCGCAGTACACGGCACAAACCCCTTCTGTCCGCATGCCAGTTTGCCGGCGTTGACTGCATGGAAACCATCCACATCTTTTTTCGGATCAATGATATCTATAACGCGCTGTTCACTCAAATGTCCCGGCAGCGGCAGCTGAACCAAAATGCCATGAACAGCCTCATCCTCATTCAGCTCTTTTACAACACTTTCCAATTCTTCCTGTGTACAGTCTGCGTCAAGGCGAATCACACTGGACAAAATTCCAGCCTTTTCACAAGCCTTCTCCTTATTGCGCACATAAATCTGGCTTCCCGGGTCATCTCCAACCAGCACAACCGCCAAATGCGGCACAATTCCGCGCGCTCGGCAAGCTTTCGCCCTATTCGCTGCATCTGCTTTCCAGCGTTCTGCAACGCTTCGACCTTCCATAACTGGCATAAGACCCCTCCTTTAATCATCCTTCTCTGCGATAAGCTTCCGCTCCAAGAAGTGCCACACCTACCGCATTGTCACCAGACAGTTCCGGATGCGCAAAGCAAAGCCGGCAATGAAGTCCGCGCTTTTTTGCACGCTCAAGCAGCATCCTTTTCAGCAGTGCAGACGATGCCACACCACCGGCAAGCAGAGCATGATGCACACCCGTCTGTTCCTGAGCTGCTTCAATCATCCTGATGATTGTGCGGCTCAAAAAATCAAACACTTCTGCGGCGATCTGTTCAGGCGGCATTTTCCCTTCTTCCAGCCATCGGACGATCTTATTCTCTGCCCCTGCCAGATTGCAGTTCACCCCTTTGACAGATACACCAATAAGCGCCTGTGCTTTTCCTTTCATCGCCAGCTTTTCAAGCTCCGGTCCTGCAGGAAACGGCATCTTCAACCGAACGCCCGTCCTGTCCACCAGCTGACCCGCATGCAGATCAAGACTGCCGCCCAGAAGCGTCAATTGACCCGCATTGCACAAAAGCAGCTCAGTTGTGCCGCCGGAAAGATGAAGAGCCAGAAAAGGCGTACTTTCATCAATTCCAGAATCCAGCATCGCCGCACGAACATGCCCTTCCTGATGACTGACAGGATAAAAAGGCACGCGCAACAATGTTGCAGCTGCGCGCGCCTGACTTTCTCCCGCACGAAACACGGGCATATATGACTCTTCCACCGGCCGCGGGCGCACGCTTGCACACACTGCACAAATCTCCGCTTCCGGTGCTTCGCCTCTCACATTTTCAAGCATCTGCGGCAGATTTTTTACATGCTGAAACAGTCCTTGCGACTGCATCAGTCCACGGCCTCCCTCCTGCACCGTCAAAAGACGGCGGGATGACGCAATCAGCTCTCCTTCTGGAGTCACCAGCGCGCAAGAAGTCGTGTAGCAGCTTGTGTCAATTCCCAGAATCGCTCTCATAACTTTGCTTTCCTGCTAATGGTTCCAAGAA
The DNA here is from genome assembly GCA_020025205.1 of Christensenellaceae bacterium. Classification (GTDB taxonomy): domain Bacteria; phylum Bacillota; class Clostridia; order Christensenellales; family Aristaeellaceae; genus Ventricola. The sequence goes on from JAHHSO010000003.1 coordinate 84,414, forward strand.
CACCATTGACAAACGAGCAGGAGGTTTCGTTGGAGTACTTGCGGGTCAGTTCAACCGCTTCATTGATTGCTACCGCTGCCGCAAGTTCCATATACTGCATTTCAAATACAGCCAAACGCAGAATTGCAAGATCCACGCGGGACAGACGCTCAATCGTCCAGCCGCGCAGGCAAGACGCGATTTCCGCATCAATTTCAGCGGCATGTTCCTTTACTCCGGAAACAACAGTATTTATGTATTCTTTGTCGCTTTCGTTAGGAGTATAGTCAATCAGATCAACCAGCGTCTCCGCTGTGCCCGCTCCTCCGAAAAGTTGTTCAAAAATGAGCTGCATTGCAGCTTCGCGCGCAAAAGGACGTGCCATTCTTCATTTGCTCCGTTCCGTATTTCTTAGTCCATGCCATGCATGGCGTAAATGGGCATTATTCTGCCGCCCTGACAGGATGAAAAGGCGCGGCGGAACTCGCCGCCCGCGCCTTCCAATCATTCATAACGATCCGTGTGGTCATTATGAAAAAAATTGACCAAATTGCGGATAAACGCCTTCTTGTCCTTCACCTTGCCAAAGAAACCGCCAATGAGGCAGAACACGCCAATCAGCAGCGCTTTGGCAACGCCAATCGTCAGACAAAGCACTGCAAAGATCAACCCTAAAACGACCCCGAAAATCATGCAGGGTGTTGTCCCCGGGATGAACATTTCCTTTACAAACGTCTTCCAATCTTTCATGCCTGTTCCTCCGGAAGTTCCTCTTTCTGTTCTTCGCTGCATACGTCAGAATCCTCTGCTGCTGCAGGTTCAGCGTCAGAAAGTTCAGCTTCGGAAACTGCGGTTTCAAGTTCATCAGCCTCAACTGCTGCTTCAACCGCCGTTTCCCCTTCTTTCGGTTCTTGCAGCTGATTATCTGTGGACAAGCCCAGAAAATCAGCCGGAATAGCATACGGGGACTTGGTTGTTTCTTCGTCAGAAGGAATGGTGCTGTCTACAAAAATGCGCACTTCCTGCACCATGACGCCCGAACAGGCTTCCAGATACTTCTTGATCTGCTTTTGAAGCGCCGAAATTGCCAGCGGCATACTGATGTCAGACTGAAGCGCGATGTGTACATCCACACGAATACTCTCTTCGTCGCTGAACAAGGACGAATTCACGACTTTCAGTTCCGCATGTTCATCCAAGCACTTCTTCACAAGTGCATCCAGCGCCTTGAGAGAAATGCGAACCATGCCATTCTCATTGCGCTGAATCGCATAATTGCTGGAACGCTTTTTCCCCGCCGGCAAAGTCATGCCGATAAGCAGCAGGAAAAGCGCAGCAAACACAGCGCCAACAAGTACGATAATCGCTTTTGTCAGCAGGCTTGCCATATTGATCTGCGCAGCCGCCGCGGCAATTGTATCTACAGAAATCCGCCCCATCAGAAGCATCACCGAGCCCGCCGCGCCGCAAAGCGCCGCCAGCGCGCACAGCAGAATCAGTATTCTATCTCCAACAGGATGTTTCACAACGTATTTCCTCCTTCATGGCCTTTGATTACTCTTCTGTCGCTTCCGTTTCCAGCTCGTCTTCCTTCTGGAGCTCGTTCTCTTCAATAATCTCAACCGTGCTCTCTTCCAGCGCGTGCTGTTCTTCCTCTGCTTCGATGCTCAGAGCCAGCTTCTGACTCTGCTGCAATTCTTCATTCTCTTTTTCAAAGCTGACGCCAACTACATGCAGATCCACTTTTTCCACATGCAGTCCCGTCATGGATTCAATGGACTTCCGGACGTTTTCCTGTGCATTGCGGCCAACTTTCTGAATTGGCATGCCGTAATCCACTGTCACGCTGACATCAACACTGACATCTTTTCCATCCATCTCTACGCGCACGCCGCGGGGCGCTTTGTTCTTTGCAAGCAGGCCGCTGATGCTGCCCGCACCTGCAATGCCCGAAATGCCGTCCACCTCGTTGGTAGCCACACTGACAATGGTAGAAATGACCTCATTGGCGTATGTGATCTGACCGTTATCCTGATCTCTTTCCATATCAATGGTCACATTTTCGTTCATTTCAAAAACACCTCCCTATGGATATTCATTAGTATAGCAGATTTTTGTCTTTTACACAATTCCAAATGTTCATTTTTTTGCGAGAATGATTTTTATATCTTCCCCGGACACGCCAAGCAGTCCCGAAACCGCTCCCGTCATGCGCGTTCTTTTCTTTTCGCTGTCTGCATTTTTTTCTGTTGTCACAATCGTTACTCCCCCCTCTGCGCATAGGACGGATGTATTTTCAAATCCCATTTCACAAAGCATTTTTTCTGCCTGTTTCTCCATATCCAGCCGCTTTGCAATCTTCACTTTTTCAGCAAGCGCGCCGTCTTTTGTCTCTCTGGAAGCTGTCGGATCATTGATCACGCTGTCAAGAAGCTCAATCGCCTGATCCTCTTCTTCGTAAACAACCGTCACCGGTACGCTGACCGCTGTATCTGCCCGATATGCACCCGCATACCCGCATACTGCCAGCAATGCCAGCAGCGCCGCCCCGCAAACCATGTGAAAGACATTCTCCTTATTGACAATCTGCCCTTTCATCAATTCTCTCCTCCTGCTCATTTTCCTGCTGCAACCACGCTGACAGCTGACGATGGAAGTCCTAAAAGTGTACAAAGCGCCTGTGTCAGCTGGATATTGACCAGCGGATCATCGGCCCCCTGTGCCACAGCCACCGCCCCGCAGGGCACTTCTTCCTCTGCGCCGCCCCATGCGCCTGCTCTTTTTGCTGTCATCACCACAACATCCACCTTTCCCGCCCCTTCCATCTTGGAAAGCACACGTCCGGCGCGTGCTTCCAGTTCCGTCCCTTCCTTTGGAAAAAAGAGAGCGCATGCCAGGAGCAATGCTGCAAACAACGCAACTGTCTGCGGTGTCAGCACCGCTCGAAGCCGTTCAAACATCTGCTCTCTCCTTTCCGTCAGCCGATGAGGCTCTGAAGCATGTCTGCAAAACTCTGCGCGGATATAACGCCGTCAAGAATCTCCCTCGCGCCATGAAGCGTTAAATGAAGCATCAGGAGCCCGCCAATCATCCGTATGCTGCCGCGCATCTCATTTTCCCCCAGTGCCATTTCCAGCAGCGCACTGACCGCGCACAACGCGCACAGCCGACCAATAAGCGTCATCATCCGCAAGCCTCCTATCTGAGCATTACCGTTAAATTGCCCACCAGAAGCACCTGAACAATCAGCAGAAAATACATCGTTCCCACGCAGAGCATTGTGATGAAAAACAACACAATCGTCCTGGAAAAATCACCGATCGCACCAATGACCTCCGCATCTGCCACCGGCTCCAGAAGTGCCGCGCTGAGCTTCAAAATGAACACGACAGCAAGCGTGCGCATCATCGGCCCCAGAAGCACCGCTGCCAGCACGAGCACCGCTGCTACACCCAACGCATTTTTGACAATCAGCGTGCATCCAACCAGCGTGTCCATCGTATCTGAAAACATGCCGCCGACAACCGGCACAAAGTTGTCCACCGCATATTTTGCCGCGCGAATCGCCACCCCATCCACAGATGCCCGAACGACTCCCTGAAGCGACATCGCGCCAAGAAATACTGTAAAGCTTATACCCAGCAGCCAGCAGACAGCGCTGCGCAGCAGCTGCGCCATGCGCGTCAAATGCGCCCTGTCCGACAGGTGATTCACCGTCGTCACTGCACAGGTACACATCACCAGACGCAAAATCACCTCCCGCGCCAGAAACACCATGCTGCCCGATGCCGCCGCAACCATCGGATGAAGAAACACAGAAGAAGCGCTTCCCCCAAGAGCCGTTAAAAGCGTCAGAAGCATGGGCAGCATCTGTTCCATTCGTTGTGTCATGCTCATGATGGTTTTCCTTGCGTGTTCCAGTTCGCCCATCACAAGGAGAACAACAGGAGTTATAATCAGAACAAAGCATGCACTCCTGCTCAGCGCTGTCAGCGCATCTTTCTGTGCCGCAAGCGTATGTGCCAGCAGGCTGGACAAGAGCACCGGGAGCATGATGGCAAGCATCACCCTGCCCGTCCCGTTTAATGCATCAAAAAAAGCCCTGAACACAGCGGTGAGTGCGTCCTCCGGCGTCATTGTCTCCCCGGATGCAATCGCGCGCACAGTCTCCTTCACCGATCGTCCGCCAATTTCGATGCCTTCCATCGGCGCAAAATCCAATCCATCCAGAACCTCGCTGGTCGCCTTGTCCATTTTTTCCCGTGTGTCTTCATCTGCCTTGACAGGAACAACAAAAGCCAGCATCACAAGAAAAATCAAGAGCAGACAACGCTTCATTTCAGCGCCTCCACAGCCATCTGCGTCAGCGATAGAAAGATGGGCATTGCCACGCCAAGCAGCGCCAGCCGCCCGCAGAATTCTGTTCGCCGTGCAATGGATGGTGCATCCATATCACGACAAATTTGTGAAGCCAGCTGTGTCACAAGGACAATCCCCATCGCGCGAAGCATCACCTTCATGTACTGTTCGTCCATCGCAAGGGATTCAAAAAAACGTTGAATCTGTGCAACATATTCACTTACAGGCTTCAAAAGCATGCCCACCACAAGAATACTGAATGCTGCACACAAAAGCGCTGCCGCCTGAGGATTCACCTGTCTGAGCACCATCACCATCGCCGCCGCCAGCAGGCACAGGCCGCAAAGCTGCACAAGCGTCATTTTTTCTGCCCCCTGTCAGTAAAGACCAAATATGCTCTTTACATTATTGAGCAGCTGGGCAACCAGATCAATCACAAGAAAAAGCACTACCACCAGGCCCGCAACGGATGCCAATACTGCAATATCATCCCTTCCAGCCTTTTGAAGCACCTGATTGACCGCAAAAACCAATATGCCAACGCCTGCAATCTGAAACAAGAGGTCGATGTTCATGCCCATCCTCCTTTTAAATCAGCAAAAGAAATATTGCCGCGCCTCCGGTTAATCCCAGCGCACGAATCAGCTGTGCACGTCTTCCAGACTCCCTTCGGAGCGTCTCCTCCCTTGCACGAAGTCGCTCATCCGCTGCATCAATCAGCCGAAGCTGCTCGTCCAGCCCTGTATGACCCAAATCAGAAAGAACACACTCAAACGCCTGCCGGTCTTCCGCGCTCAGAATACCATAGCCAGCTGTTCCCGCGCTCTCTCCCGAAAAAACCGTAACCAATTGCGGGGTGCTGCTCACCGCCATTCGATGGGCGCAAATATGCAGAAGTTTCGTCAATTCGCGTTCTTCACGCGTTGCGCTCAAATCCATTTTTTCCAGAAGTTCAATCAGGCTTGGCCGCTCATAGCGAATAGCATTGTAAAACCGGACAAGGCAGCGGCGCATCGCCTGAATCCATCTCACGCGCCGCACCTCACCATCCGCAATGAGAAATCCCATTGTGCTCACAATCACCATTGCCACAATTGCATTTTCCATGCTCCGCCTCCTCATCAAGCAGCTGCCCATCTGCATCATACGCCCGATTCAAACATCCATGATGCCCAAGAAATACATATCCGTCAAATGTTCCTGCGTCAAGCAGGGCCTTTAAAACAGGCCGATTTTCAACATCCTGCCAGCACTCCGCATGTGCTGAGGCCAGCAGCCTTGTTCCGCATCGCGCCGCGTCCTCAAGCGCTTTCACATCCGCTTCGTCACCCACCTCGTCTGTGACAATGACTTGCGGCCCCATAGCGCGCAGCAGCATCTGTACAGCTTCTGCTTTTCCAGCCCCTTGCATCACGTCTATCTTTTTGCCGGGTTTTATGCCAGAAAATAACTCTTCGCGTTCATCTGCCACTGCCACATGCAGCCCGCATTCATCCGACAGCCATCGTGCCGCGTCCCTAAGCACAGTTGTCTTGCCGCATCCCGGCGGGCCAAGAATCAAAAGCCTTTTTCTTTTTTTAATATATGCTCTGATAGGCAGGCTGGCCCCTGGAATGTCCTTTGACATACGTATACATACCGATGTTACATCGCGCAAGCGCTTTCTTCCGTCTTCTGTATGAATCAGTTTCCCGCAGACCCCGGCACGATGTCCTCCAGGCAGCGGGATGTACCCCTGCGCCATCTGCGTTTCAAATGCATACCGCGCCAAGCCGCACAGCACCGTCACAAGCGCATCCATCTGCGTGCCGTCCAATGCGATCGGCATATCTAACTTCCCATCGGCAAACACAAATTCCACAGGCAGGTCACGCCTGAAGCGCATTTCCTCCAATGTGCTCAGCTGTTTTGCTGACAGCCCGTGAACAAGCATCGATACCTCCGGCGTCAGCTTTAAATCCTCCGCAAATCCGATTGCTATCACCTGCTTTATTGATATCAGCGTTTGCCGCCAGCCATTCAGGCAAAAAGAAAACGCAGAGCGGCGTACTCTGCGTTCATCTTATGATCTTGTATGCTGTTTTAGCCCACTTCGACGATTTCGGTCTGTTCAATCGCCGCGGCAATCAGCTTGTCACTATCCAGAACCTCTTCTGCCTTGCGGATCAGTTCTTTCTTGGGATGCGTTGTCGGATGTTTGGGCGTAAAGACTGTACAGCAGTCTTCATACGGCAGTGAAGATGTCTCGAATGTACCAATTTTCTTCGCGCGCTCGATTATCTCGCTCTTATCCATGCCAATCATCGGACGGAATATGGGCATGGAAACCACCTCGTCCGTGCAGCCCAACGCTTCCATTGTCTGGCTGGCAACCTGACCGACAGACTCGCCTGTAATCAGCGCCTGTGCCCCGTCTTGATTAGCCAGTATTTCGGCAATGCGCATCATATAGCGGCGCATAATCAACGTTGTGTAGTTGTCCGGGCATTTCTGATGAATCTGCATCTGAATTTCTGTGAACGGCACAACATACACGCGCATCTTGCCGCAGTATTCACTCAACTGACGCGCCAATTCCAGCACTTTTTCTCTTGCACGTTCGCTGGTATATGGAAACGAATGGTAGTGCACGCAGCACAGCTCAACGCCGCGCTTGGCAATCATGAAACCGGCAACCGGGCTGTCAATGCCGCCGGAAAGCAGCAGGCAGGCCTTGCCGTTGGTTCCCATGGGCATGCCTTCGACGGCGGGAATGCGCTCAACAGACAAATATGCTTTTTCGCGAATTTCAATCATCATCACATGATCGGGATTGTTTACATCAACCTTGAGCTGGGGCAGATGGGACAATATGCAGCCGCCAGCTTGACGCATGATTTCCGGCGAATTGAGCGGATATTTTTTGTCCGAGCGGCGCGCCAGCACCTTAAACGTTCCGGATAGCGGGCGCATCATTTCAACTGCTTCCGCGCAGATTGCATTGAAGTCATCCTTTTCCATCTCGACAGCCGGGCTGACCGAATGAACGCCGAATACGCGCGTCACACGGCGAATGCACTCGTCAATATCGGTAAAATCAGACACATAAATGCGTCCCTCGCCCAGCCAGACATGGCCGCCAACCGAACGCACTGCCTCTTGAATGTGATCCGTCAGTTTCTTCATGAAAAACGGACGATTCTGCCCTTTCAGAAAAACTTCGCCAAAGCGAACCAACAGGATTTTTCTCATCTTATCTCCTCCTGAACTGGCGAAGCAGTTCATATATTGTGCGCATCTGCGCCGCTGTCTTTTCCATTTCTTCCATCGTGTTGAAAAGGCCGAGGCTCACCCGAACAGTCCCGTCTGCCTGGCTGTCCGTCAGGCCCATCGCGCGCAGTGTCTGACTGACTTTTTGCTTGTGGGAAGCACAGGCAGATCCTGTAGACACGAGAATTCCCGCGCCTTCCAGCGCATTGCGCATCACTTCACCGCGCACGCCGTCAAAGGACAGGCTCAGAATATGCGGCGCACTGTCCGCCTCGCCCGGCATCGGCCCATTTACCCGAATGCCTTGTACATCCTTCAAAAGCCCCCACAGATGTGCCTTCATTTCCGCAATTCTGTTCACGTCTTGCTGCGCAAACTGGCGAACAGCCTCTCCAAGACCCAGAATAGCCGGGGCATTCATCGTTCCCGAACGCAGCCCGCGTTCCTGGCCTCCCCCGGTCATCTGCGGCATCATCCGCAGATTCTGCCGCGCAACCAGCACCCCAACCCCTTTGGGGCCATGAACTTTGTGTCCGCTAATGGCATAAAAATCAACACCCATGCGCCTCATGTGCATCGGCACACGCAAAAATCCCTGAACGCCATCCACATGCACACGAACATTTGTTGCTTTCGCCTTCGCCATGCGCGCGATTTCTGCCACAGGCTGAATGGCCCCCGTCTCATTGCTCACCTGCATGACGCTGACCATCGCCGTCTGCTCATCAATGAGCGATTCACAGGCCTTCACGTCAACCACACCGCGCTCGTTGATGGGCATGACGCGCACCTCATGCCCCATTTTCTCCACGCGGCGCATCGTCTCGCTCACAGCCGGATGCTCAATGGAACTGACAACAAAATTGGACGGTTTATGCAGCGTCTGCGCCGTGCCCAGAATCGCCAGATTATCGCTCTCTGTACCGCCGGAAGTGAAAATAACATCTCCTTCCTGCGCGCCGACAGCCGAAGCAATCGTCTGACGGCAGATTCTGATAGACTTGTCCAAATCGACAGCCGGCTTATATGCTGCTGAAGCATTAAAATATGTGTCGCGCATGGCGGCATCCATCACGTCAATCACGCCGTCAAACGGGCGCGTTGTCGCGCTGTTGTCCAGATAAATCATGTATTCCTCCCGACAAACAAAATCTCCAGTGTAAACGCTGGAGAAAGTTTTTAACCCCTGTAAACGCCAGCCGGCAGATCGCGGCGAATCATCTCTGCCAGCTCTTCGCTTGGCTCAATGATGATCATATTCTTTTTGCCTTCCTTCTCATAGTAGAAGTAGAAAAGATTGCCGGCTCTGTTGGCAAACCAGTTCTTCTTTGTCACATCCTTCATGGACAAAAAACGCTGGAAGCTCTCATGGGCAACGTGGCCGCAGGCTGACACATGGCTGACCGTCATGCTGCCCAGCTCTTTCCGGCGCGTTCCGCACGTCACGCGGGCAAAATCCAGCGTACCATTTGTATAGGTGTAATCATACTCCACCTTGAGCTGATTCTTGAGGAAAAACAACAGCACTGCCATGCCTGCGCTGGCAAGCGCCATCATCAGCGGCAAAAGCGCAAACGCCATAATGGCCATCTGCAGCATCATCAGCGCATACACACCGAAAGCCACAAGCAATACCCAGCACAGCGCATAAAGCACATGCGTCAAAGCCGTCTGATGTTTTGAAACAATATCTTCCTTGAACCGGTCCATCACAAGCCTCTTCCTTCCGTTTGATCGTTTTTTATTATAGCACTTTCTCCCGGGACAGGACAAGTCCTCACTGACGAAACTTTTGCAATCTGCATACAGAAAACAAAAATAAAGGATTTTCTGTCTGCTGCATCGAATTTTAGAATGTTACATCTATCTTTCTTGATTCGGAGGTTCGCGATGAAGTGTCCTAAGTGCGGCGCCTGGAACCAGGCGTATCTTCCCAAATGCGTCAATTGCGGTGCGCCGCTTCCTCATAATACCGGTAAACAAGAAGCTTCATGGGAAGAGTCCATGCATAAAAAGAAGCCGTCCCTTGAAATAACCCAGTATGAAAAGGATGACCCCCTTAATCCCGTACAGCCGTCTTCCTCGGAGGACTTCGATCCCGAAAAGCTCAATAAAGCTGATCTGACAGACGAAATTGAAGAACTGAAAAAGCGCCGTGAAATCGGCACGCAGCGCCTTTCGCAGATGCGCCGTCAGGCTGAACGCATGCGCCGCTCCATTCAGCAGGCTGAAGTCGTTCGCCCCATACCGGAAGCAGATGACATGGCGTCTGCTTACGCCGGAGACCGCGCAGCCATCAGAAACCGCCAGGAACACAAACAGCAGGAGTACACCGCAAGCATCCAGCCCGTTCATGATGACATGCCTTATGGCTATTTCGGCGATCCGGCCAGTCAGCCTTTGACCTATGATGATTCCGACCCCAACGCGCCGATCTATTATGACGGTTATACGCCGGAATCCGGCGATCAGGGCGCTCTCACTGATGACGAATACCTGCCCCGCCGCGTACAAACGCGCCCTGCTTACCCTGATTATACGCCGGATTACGACAGAGAACATCGTAAAAAGCGCAAGCCGATGCAGATTGTCTTCAAAATTATATTGCTTCTTTTGTGCTGCTGCCTGATGGCTGTGGGCGGCGTGCTCATTGCTCGTCATTTCGTCCTCTCCCAGGGCATGCAGATGCAGGAAGGCAATGAAACCCGCGTCGAACTGACAGAAACCGTCATTGACGGCCATCCCGCCCATACCCTGACCATCTACGGCAAAGAGAACGCCGCCGTCTATATCAAGGAGATGCAGTCCACCTATGTCATCGCTGACGGCAAGGTGACCATTTCCGTCCCCGACTACATGTGGTATGATACAGAATCCTCCACTTACGCCACTGCGGTAGAAACAGATACCATGGATGTCACCATCACTCCGTTTATCCGCTACTCTCAGGAGGGGGATCAGTATCCGCTGGAGCCGGTACAATTCACGGTTGATGTTCCCCTTTCTCCTATCCGCCTGATCACTCCAAGTACAACTCGTGCAGAAGTCGGTGTTTCGATTTATGAAGTGCGCATCAATGTCGAAAAGGGGTCTACTGTCATCATCGACGGCACCAACGTCTCCACGCTCATCCGTGATGAGACCGGCAACGTCAGCAAAAACGTGCAGGTTCTGCCCGTCGGCGACAATACCATCTCCATTTCCGTCAAGAGCAAATACTGCCGCGAGAACAAAATGGAAATTACGCTTTTCCGCGCGGCACAGGATATTCCGCTTGAGCTTGACCCGACCGTCCTTGTGGAATGGAACTATGAGCCGATTTCGGAAGAAAAGTACAATGCAGCAACGCCTGAGGAGCGTCAGGAAATGCACATTCCTGCCATTAACGGCACGACACTTCCCGGCGCATCCATCACTGTCGATTTCCCGCACCGCAATCTGACAATTGATCCGGCAACGGGGCGCTTCCGCTTCATTCCGATCTTCACGGAGCTGGGCAACAATGAAATTCCCATCCGTGCTTCCTATGAAGGCAAGAAAGATTCCCTCATCACCCACACCGTTTACTACATGCCCAACCAGGACATCTACACCCGCCGGGCATGGGATCTTAATACACAATACAACGACCTTGTCAACAATATTTCCATGCGCAAAGGCACCATCTACAGAGCCATTGGCACCGTTGAACGCATCATCAGCACATCCCCGCAGATGGCCATTATGAACCTTGGCACACCTGAACTTGAAAAGCTGGTCATGCTGGAAAACAGCTCAAAGACCACCTGGGAAGTCGGCACCAAGTATCGTGTTTATGGTGACGCCTACGGTCTGTATGACACCATGCCGCGCATAACCGTTCGATATACTTACCTGAGTGAATAAC
>JAHHSO010000030.1 GCA_020025205.1 Christensenellaceae bacterium
CCTCAAGATTGAGGGGTTAGGGGTGTTGAGGCGGACGTAGTCCGCTTTTCTTGTGATGAAGATTTGTCATGACATCAATTAGCATGAGAACGGTTTCGTGCAATTCGGCTGGGAAGGAGAAGAACGACTTTGCAAGTGCATACTTTGCGTACACAGGCTTCATCAAAATGACATGGTTGTGCTGTGAATGAATCCGATAATCTTGTTTTTGCGCATATAAAAACCCGGGGACAGGATAGCTGTCCCCGGGAAGGCGTTATGCATGCTGCCGATTTAAACGGAACAATCAGGCTTGCAGAGCCATTTTCTTTGCTGCAGAACGGATCTGCGGGATGGAGGCCAGCACCAGGCAGATGATGGTTTCCGGAATCAGGTAAGTGCCGTTGTACACGATGGCGTACACAATCGGACTCTGACCTTCGGGCGTGGAGGAAGCGAAGAAGATGACGCCGGCAAGGAAGGCACACAGGAAACGGCCGAAGGAGCCGAGAATGATGCCGGGGATAAAGTTCCATTTTCCATTGAACTTGCTGGAAAGGCCTGCAAGACCCAGCATGGCAAATGCGAGCGGATAGTCCAGCAGAAGCTCGACAGGATGGACGAAGTAAGCATCCTGAATGAACTGAAGGATGCCGTAAGCCATGCCGACAAGCATGCCGGGGCCAACGCCGTAGGCATAGGCGAACATGAAGATGGGCAGCATGGATGCCAGCGTGATGGAGCCGCCCTGCGGCATCTTGTACAGGCGGACATAGGAAAGGATGAAGGCCAGAGCAATGCACAGGGAGGCGTTGGCCAGCATGCGCGCATTCCAGTTCTTCTTGTTGCGGGTGATCGCGTAGAACACGACACCGATGATGACGAGGGCAGCCAGAATGCCCCACACGACGGGAGAAATCTTTGCAAACTTGGAAAACATGGGAACAACCCCTTTCGTATTTTTGCAATTCTTCAGCCGCAAAACAGGCAGAGCCTATTCCATTTGAGGACAGAATGTATCCTGTACATCAAAAAACCGCATCTCCAAAACAGAGATGCGGCTGCTAACGAGCGAAACGCTTCCCTACGGTAGGATGATCTACACAGGTTCAAAGGGACTGGCCATTGGCCATCTCAGCAAAATTGCGCCCCCAGCGGTTTTGGAATTGTCGTAGACATTATAGCGGCAGGAAGTGCGTTTGTCAAGATGATGCATGCGATTCTAAGTGCGTAAAACCGACCGAAAAGGGAAAAAATCAGAAAAACAGAGGGAAATCAGCAGTTTTTTCATCGAAAATACAATTTACCCTTGAAAAACATTCGCTTTCAGGATAGAATAAACAGGGATTTTCTGTAGAGAGAAGGATATGGATGGCTAATGTTGTGTTGATAGGCATGCCGGGATGCGGGAAAAGCACAATTGGCGTGCTGCTTGCAAAGGCATTAAAAATGAATTTTCTGGATACAGATGCCGCTTTTCAAAACAGACAGGGCAGACGGCTTCAAGAGATCATCGATGAGGCAGGCATAGATGCTTTCCTGCAGATGGAAGAAGAATGTGTCCTGGCGATTGATGTTAAAAATACGGTAATTGCTACAGGCGGAAGCGTTGTATATGGAGAAAAAGCCATGCGTCATCTCCATGAGCATGGCATTGTCGTTTATCTCAAACTGCCGTATGATGAAATTGAAAAAAGGCTTTCCAATTTGGATTCGCGCGGTGTCACGCTGCGCCAGGGACAGACGCTTCGGGATTTATACAACGAACGCATTCCTCTCTACGAAAAAGAAGCAGATATTGTTTTTGATCCGGGCAGAATGCATATCGATGAGACGGCTCAAGCGCTGAAAGCGTGCATGGATGACCGGATGGGGGAAAAGAAATGAGCGCTGAAATTTGGGATCTGTATGATGCGCAGGGCAGAAAAAGCGATCAAACCATGGTGCGCGGAGAAGAGGTGCCGCAGGGCCTGTACCATATCTGCGTACACATCTGGCCTGTCAACAGCAGGGGAGAGCTGCTCATTCAGCGGCGGGCGATGACGGTTCAATGGAAACCCGGCACTTGGGCGGTTACGGGCGGCTCGGCGGTCGCCGGTGAAGACGCCATAACGGCAGCGCGGCGTGAATTGCGCGAAGAGCTGGGCGCGCAGCCGGAGAAACTCTATGAAATAGCCTGTTTGCGGAGAGTAAATTCATTTTGTTATGTTTATCTCTTCAAAACGGACTGCCCGGCAAGTGAATTTGTTCTTCAAAAAGAGGAAGTCAGCGCTGTTCGCTGGTGCTCCATGGCGTCCCTTTCGCAGATGGTTGCAGAAGGCGCGTTTTACAATCACGGCGACGCGTATTATCAAATGCTGTTTGAATACACCCGGCGTCTTGTCGCGGGAACCCTTTAAAATACTGGCTGCGGCAGAGGCCGCCTGAGGTTAAAGCATTATGAAAAAACTGTATTTTTCCACGTTTATTCAGGGACTTGAAAACCCTGTTGAAACCATGCTGCGCAAGGAAGGCGGCGTTGCGGTAGAACGCATGCTCTCCGGCGCGGCGTTGTATCGCAGCGTTCGCGAGCCGTCCTTTCCGTTTGTCCATCAGACATTCCGCGTACTCTTCCAGATGAAGCCCTGCGGCGTGGATGAGGCGGTAAATCGGCTGCTGACAACGGGCGGCTGGCTGGATCGGTTCCCGTTCGAAGAGACGCAGGGCAAAAAGTTCCGCATCGTTACGGCAAAGGATGGGCAGCTTGTCAGCGCCAACATGCGCCGTGTGGACATGCTGGAAAAAGCGATCTGCGAACAGACCGGCATGCGCACGTATCGCGAGCGTCCAGAGGTGGAGCTGTGGGTACTGTGCCGTCCAGAGGCGGCGTATTTCCTGTGGCGTATGGGCAAGCGCCCGGCCAAGCAGGAAGGCCAGCTGAGAACGGATGTCTGCGCGGTAGTGTCTTTCCTGTCCCAATGCGGCGGCAAGAACGCGGCGATACTCGGCAGCACGGGTACATCGCTGCCCGCAGCGCTGAAGGCTGGCGGTGCCAGATCGCTCACCTGTGTCTGTAAAGACCGTGCGACGGCTCGCCTGATCGAAAGCAAGGTGCGCGGGGTGCGCGCCTGCGAAGGCTCCAGCGGGTATACTGATCTGCCGGATGCCAGCCAGAATGCTGTTGTGCTTCATCTGCCGGTAAAAGCTGAAAAGACAGAACGGCTGGAATCGGATCTGCGCAATGCGATGTATGAGGCGCGCCGAGTGTTGGCGGATGAGGGCAGGATCGTCGTCGTGGCTTCCCTGGATCATGCACAGGCCACTCTGCGCAAGACGCAGGGAGTTCGGGTGCTGGCGCGTTATCCGATTGTGCTCAGCGGTCAGCAAAGCGCAATCTGGGTGATGACTGTCAATCAGGACAGCGAAGAAGAGATGATGTAAGAAGGGGCGCGCACAATGGGCACGAAAAAGAGAAAAAAGAAAAAGCGCAGCAATCGCGTATGGATGCGCGTGCTGGTGGTGCTGCTCATCGTCGTGCTGGCCGGTGTCGCTGTTTGGCAGCTTCGCGGCATGTTCGCGTCCAATGCTTCCACAGCCGTCGTCAAAGAGAGTACGATGGGCAACTATTACAACGGCACGCTGGTCATTGCGCGCAATGAATCGCTTTATGAGACGGAAAATAAGGCGAGCGTTGAGTTTGTTGCAGCAGAGGGCAGCTATGTGAGCCGCGGCTCTGTCATCTGCAAAGTGTACTCCGCCGGTTATAATCAAACGGAAATCAACCGCCTTTTGAATCATCGTGAACAGATTCGTGCATATCATGTTAATCAGGTGTTCAATACTTACGTGGATGCGGCACTGGACAACGAAAATGCGGAGATTACTTCTCTGGCGCAGCAGGTGCGAACCCTGGTGCAAAAGCGCGGAGTAGGCAGCCTGAGCAATCTGGAAAAACAGATGGACAGCGCGCTGAGAGCGCGAAAGAGTTACCTCAAGCAGAAGTATCCGGACGACCAGACGCTTTCCGAGCTGTATAAGGTTGAAAACGATCACATGAAGAAGATCGAAAGCTGGACAACCACCTATACAGCGCCTGAAGACTGCCTGGTTAGTTTCTATACGGATGGATATGAAAATACGGTCAACGCTTCTACATATGCCGAACTGACACCTGCTGCGGTTCGCGGGGTCATTCGCGGTGCAGCGCCGGAACAGTCCACTGTATCCAGAGGAAGCGATCCTATTTTCCGAACGGTTGCTGAGGATGAATGGTATGCGTTGTTTCTCTGCCAGGATAGGGACTGGAATCCGGTTGTCGGCGAAAAGTATCATGTTCAGCTGACGGACTTCAGCAATTATGTTGTAGATGGCGAAGTAGTCTCCTTTACCCGCATCGGTGGAGATTTGCTTCTGCGGATGCGTGTGGATCAGAGCGTTGAGCCTGTTCTGAATATTCGTACGTGCGCGGCGAGTGTGGGCGATTTCGTGACCGGCTTCAACGTGCCCATGCGGGCGCTGTACTCGATGAACGATCAGATTGGCGTGGTTATGCTGGACGGTTCCAATCAGATTTTTATCGGCGTGACGGTGATCTCCTATCCCGATGCAGATACTGCTTTTGTCCGCCCAACGCTGGAAAATGCGCCATTGGCCGGAGGGACAACCGTAAGACTGTTTTAATCGGAAAAGAGAGGAGCACAGCGATGCAGGAGCAGATCGTTGAGCGGGTCAGTCAGATCCGTGCAGCTGTGAATGAAGCGGCGATGGAACGCTGGGGACGCGCCCCACAGATCATTGCGGTGAGCAAAACGGTGCCCGCAGAGACGGTGAATACCGTTCTGAAAGCGGGAATTGTACACCTTGGAGAGAACCGCGTGCAGGAAATACTCGAAAAATTGCCTCATTTGGACGCTTCTTTTCAAATTGATCTGATTGGAAGGTTGCAAAACAACAAGGTTAAATATATAATAGATAAAGTTGCTATGATCCAGTCCCTGGACAGAATGGAACTGGCACAGGAAATTGACCGCCGCGCACAGCAGCATGGGCTGCGGATGCCGGTACTGATTCAGGTGAATATAGGCAAAGAACCGCAGAAAGGCGGCATCAATGAGGAAGAACTTTTTTCCTTTGCGCGTGATGCCGCTGCACTTCCCGGTATTCAGATCAAGGGGCTGATGGCGGTGATGCCGAATCTCAATGATCAAGATGCACTGCGCCCTTATTTTGCGCGTATGTATGCGCTTTTTGACAAGTTCAGGCAGGAGGCCATCTCTGGCACGGACATCGTGGAACTGTCCATGGGCATGTCCGGGGATTATCTGCTGGCGGCGCAGGAAGGCGCCACCCACGTGCGCATCGGTTCTGCTATATTCGGTGCGCGCAAAACGGCAGGCCATTAAGACTTCAAGGGGGATACACGTTCATGAGTTTTTGGGAAACGCTGTCAAAGAAGCTCGGATTCATTGCCGATGAGGACGACGATCGCAGCGAAGAGCTTGATGAGAACGAGCTGATGGATGAGGAAGAAGACGACGAGGAACAGGAACCCCGCCGTTCATTCCGTTTTCCAGGCAGTGGTTTTTCTAGAAGGCGTGAGGAAGAAGAGGAAGAGCCGGAGGAGGAGCCTTATCGTTCACCGCGCCGAAGCAATGTGATTCATGACCAGCGCATGAACGCCCGTGCGGAACAGCAATATACCCACTGCGAGCGCATTGTCAATGTGCGCCAGATCGAAGAGTGCAGGGAAATCATCAAGTATCTTCTGCACGGGGAGAGCATCCTGCTCAATTTGGAGAATATTGATCCAAAGGATTGCGGGCGCGTGGTCGATCTGCTCAGCGGTGCGGCATTTGCGCTTCAGGGACGAATGATCAAGGTGGCGCATCTGTCCTACCTGCTGGCGCCTGAAAATGTGAAAATTGTTGAAGAGGATATATACGCGGCCAGCCGTATGCACTATCGTTGATGATGGAAGACAGAACACTGGAATTTGCGGCGCGCCTTGCTGGCAGCAGGGGCGTCGTTCGCTTTACGCGTTTTCTTGATCCGGCAATGGCTGTTTCAGCGGCAGACATCGCCCGCCAGAATGGTGCGGCGTTTTCCAGCTGGGGCGGTTACAAGCACGCTGAACGCGTGATGGGATGTTTTTCTCCATGGGGTGAAGCACCAGCAAAGGAGGAATATCCGCTTGTCTGCCTTCATTCTTCCTTTTCTTCAAAATTTTGCTCGCCTTCTCACCGCGATCTGCTGGGCGCTTTTATGGCTTTGGGCTTGACAAGAGACTGCATTGGCGATATTATCATAGGAGATGCAGATATTTATTTGTTTGCGTCTGTTCAAACGGCTGATTTTATCGCCCAATCGTTGACAAGCGCCGGAAAAACGCCGCTGAATTGGCATGAGCTGAAGGGCGAAGTGCCGATTCCCGAACCTAAGGGAACGGCATTTCATGACACCGTCAGTTCGCTTCGTTTGGATGCGGTGATTGCGGGTGCTTATCGTCTGTCCCGCAGCGAAGCCGCGGAGTTGATTCGTGCGGGCGCTGTCAAGCTCAATCATATTCCCTGTGAACGGGTGGATGCGCCTGTCGAAGAGGGCGCAATGCTTTCTGTGCGTTCAAAAGGAAGGGTAAGTCTGAAAAAGATCGATGGGATCACTCGTAAACAACGTATCGGACTTACATTTTTTCGATACGAATAAAAAATACGTCGTCTGCTGAAAGGAGTTTCTCCCATGGCTATTACGCTGGATACAATTGTGAATAAGGTGTTCAAGGTTGTCAAAAATGGTTACGACAACAACGAAGTAGAGGCTTTTCTTGACGAGATTCTCGAAGAGATGGAGAATAGGGAAGCAGAAACCAACAGGCTCAAAGAGCAGGTTGCCAGCTTGACTGCTGATCTCAAACAGGCACGCGCGGCTCTGGCAGCTGCTCCGTCTGTTTCCGCGGCTCCGGTTCGCCCAACGCATTCTGTGCAGGAGGATCGCCATTCTGCGGAGAGCTTTGAGCTTGTTCTAAGCAAGGCAAAGGGCGCTTACGAAGAGATTGTCACCGCCGCCGATCAGCGCGCGGAGGAAATTGTTGCGGCTGCCAACAAGGAAGCATCGACCATCCGTGAGGATGCGCAGAACCAGATCACCGATCTGACGGCTAAACTGGCCGATTTGCGCAGGCAGACATCCGATTACTATGATTCTGTCAAGAAGCTTATGGATGCGCAGAATGCGTCTTTGAATCAGATCAAAAATCTGCTGTAATTGAGAAGCTTTCAGGGCAGGGGACAATCACCCTGCCTTTTCTTTTTCCTGCCTGTTTTCTTGCGGGAAAAGCTGAATGTGTAAAGGGTTTTTCTGCCATGATAAGGGCAGGAGGGCTCTGTATGAAGCTGCATGAAGTTTTGATAAAGAGGATGGAGCACATCGTTGTGCGAATGGAACAGATACAGCTGGATGCGTATCTGCGCTACGTGCACAATTGGAAGCGGCGTCTTTTTTCTGAATTTCTGAATGGCGTGATGCGCGGCATTGGTTTTTCCGTTGGCTTCACTGTGCTGGGGGCGCTGGTGATTGCTGTTTTGCGGCGTATTGCACTGGCTAATCTGCCGGTGATTGGCCGATTTCTGGCAGAACTGGTGCGTCTTGTAGAAAATAACCTATGAATGGTATCAATATGAAGAAAAAATATCTGTTGTTCATATTTTTGACGGCGAGCGCAGATCTTCTGGTGAAGGCGTTTGTGCGACGTATCCCGGAAGGCACTGCCTTTTTCAGTATGCCGCCGGTCTTTGACTTTGTTCATACGAAAAATACGGGCGCGGCGTTCAGCATGTTTCACGGCAATCCGATGCTCGTGACGGCGCTTTCCATGGCGATGCTGGGACTGATGCTCGTGGTGCTTTTGAAGGATGGCACGTTCAGCAGGAGGGCTTTAACGGCATTGGCGGTGACAATCGGCGGCGGAATGGGCAATCTTGTAGAAAGACTTTTTTTCGGCAGCGTGACGGATTACATTCGAATCTTGCTTTTTCGGTTTCCTGTCTTTAACCTTGCAGATATCTTTGTGACGCTCAGCGTGGCGTATATGATGATTCTGCTTTTGACCGGAAAACTGGAAGACAAGACGGAGGAGACACATGGATAACATCATTGAATTGGCGGTTGAAGAGGCGGATGTCCGCCTGGACACCTATTTGCGGCAGCATACATCTTTTTCCCGCTCCAGAATTACTGCTTTGATGCTGGAAGGCGCGCTGAGCGTCAACGGTGAGGTGGAGACAAAAGCGGCAAGAAAGACGGAAGCGGGCATGTGCCTTCGCCTGACTGTGCCCGAGGCTAAGGCAGTTGAAATTGTTCCGCAGAATATTCCGCTGGATATTCTTTATCAGGACAGTGACATTGTCATTGTCAATAAGCCTTGCGGCATGGTGGTGCATCCGGCAGTTGGAAACGAGGACAGAACACTTGTGAATGCGCTGATGTATCACATTCACGATTTGTCCGGCATCGGCGGAGAAATGCGCCCTGGAATTGTACACAGGCTGGATAAGGATACATCTGGCTTGATTTTGATTGCGAAAAATGATCGGGCGCATGTGGCGCTGAGTGAGCAGTTTAAAGACCGTTCCATGGAAAAGCATTATCGCGCTGTGGCGTTTGGGTCTTTTTCTGAGGAAAAAGGCCTGATTGAAGCCCCCATTGGCCGACATCCGACCAACAGGAAAAAAATGGCCATTGTACAAAGCGGTAAGCCTTCCAGTACAGAATGGCATGTATTGGAAAGGCTGCGCGGCGCAACGTATCTGGACGTTCACCTGCTGACCGGCAGAACACATCAGATTCGCGTGCATATGCAGTCCATTGGCCATCCGCTGCTGGGCGACACCATCTATGCGCCAAACATTAAGGTCGGCGTGCATGTGCCGCGGTTGATGCTTCACGCCTACAGCATGGCGTTTACCCATCCTGCGACCGGCGAGAGGCTTACGTTTGAAGCGCCGCTGTCTGATCAATTTGAACAAACGCTTCAGAAACTCCGGAACAATTGAGATTCGTTAACCGCCTTCGGGCGGTTTTTTTGCATGTCAGGCTGAATGTGTGAAATTCACCTGCATTTGCCAGCATGATTTGGGCCGGAAAGAAGAACATTAAGACCGGCTCACAAGGAAACGGGGGATGAGGATGGTTCGAATGAGTGTTCTTCGAAATCTTCCAGTGATCTGCGACCAGAAAAGGCTAGGCTTATTGCAGAGCATCAGCTTGGACGAAGCGCAAAAAAGGGTTCGCGCGCTGATCGTTTCATGCGGAATGCGAAGCAAGCGCGTGGTTCTGCCGGAAGACGTTGTATCCATTGCAGACGGTTTTATTTTAGCCCGGCGTGCGCAAAAGTATAAGCGCACCATGGAAACGGCACCGTGGCCGTTTGTACGGGATACGACAGGGCTTCTATGCGGCTGTGTAACGGATTATGCCATTGACGAGAAAACGCTCACAGTCGATGCCATTGAAATCATGCCCGGCTATTGGCCAAACGAACGCAGGCATCGCCTGTGGGCGTTTTCCTACGAATGCTCCGATTCGGAGGGACTCAGCGTGCCTTCCTGTCTGGGCAGTGAGCTGGATTTTTCAAGGGAGGGCTCAAAGCCATGCGTATGTCCACCATGAGGGGAATTGCTGCCGGCAGTTTTTTGGGGCTGACCGTCGGCGCAGGGCTGATGATGACGCCGCAAGGAAAGCGCATGAAGCGCGTACTGTCTAAGGGCGGCCCGCATCTGGTTAAACAGGTTGTAGACTGCTGGACAAGGTAAATTCGGCAGGCCGCAGGGATTGTTTCCCCTGCGGCTTTTTTTAATAGAGGAGGAAGAATGTGAAAAATCGAGAAAGAAAGGTGTTTCTGGCGGCGGTGCTTCTTAGCATCGGTGTGTTCTGCTATCGCCATTTTGGAACGCTGATGGATATTCTGTCCGTGTTTGTCTATGCAGCTGCGTTTACACTTTTTCTTTCGCCGCTGTGCGCACGGCTGGAGAAACATGGCATGAAGCCGAAGACGGCAGCGGCTGTATGTATGCTGGTCTTTGCCTGCGGGGTGATTTTGCTGCTGGCAGCATTTATTCCATATCTTCTGACACAGACGGTGGATCTCGTTCGGCGCATCATGCCTACGCTGGGCGAAATTATGCAGCAGGGCGGAGAACTGCTTGCGCGCCTGGGCATTCAGTTCACAACACAAAAAGGATTTACAGACAAAATCGCCTCCGGCATGTCCCATGCAACGGCTGTTGTTGCGCGGGGAAGCATGGCATTTGCTGCACAGGCTGGAAGGATTATCTTTGCGCTGGTTATTACGTATTATCTGCTCTGTGAACGCACGCGTGTGGGGAACTACCTGCTGCTGCTGATTCCACTGCGCTGGCGCACAACGTTTCTGACAGCCATGATGGGCTGCAAGAATGCAGTTTTAAACTATGCTTCCGGCGTCTTGAAAACAAGCCTTTTTGTGGGATTAGCCACGTTTGCTGGACTTTTGCTGCTGAGGGTGCAGGATGCGTTTTTGCTGGGGATTTTTATGGGCCTGTTTGAAATTCTTCCATACATCGGCCCGGTGCTGGCGGCGGTGCCCATACTGTTGTCCACGCTGAGTCAGGGGCTGCTGCCGGCGGCGCTGGCCATAGGCGTTGTTGTGGTTGTTCAGCAGATCGAAGGCAATTTCATCAGCCCGTATTTTACTGCTGTCAGCACGTCTATTCACCCGCTGACGGCACTTGTGAGTGTGTTTGTGATGGGCAGTTTGATGGGGCTTTGGGGCATTTTGCTGGCGGTTCCGCTCGTTGTGACGGCAAGAAGTCTTTTCTGGTCGATCAGACAGGCGGAAAATATGATTAAACCATAATGAAACATTGAAACCGGCTGGAAGATCGTGTATAATGAGGGCATGTCGAAATCAGGGGGGATTTGCATGATCGATTCAGATCTGGGAACACAGCATTTTAAAACCATCAGCGAAAATCCGCAGGATGCACAGACCATTCTTTTGTGTGTTTATCATGCGCTCTCTGCTAAAGGGTATGACCCCATCACGCAGATTGTGGGTTATTTGCTCAGCGGTGATCCGACGTATATTACCAGTTACCAGAACGCACGCTCACTCATTTGCCGCATTGACCGCGACGAACTTCTGGAAGAGCTGGTGCAGTTCTATCTGTCTAAAAACATGTAAGAGGATAAATGATGAACAAAAGGATTGTCGCGCTGGATGTCGGAGATCGCCGCATTGGCATTGCTGTGAGCGATGCGCTGGGTATTACGGCACAGCCGGTTGAAACATACACGCGTGTGGGCTATGGCCCGGATGTGCGCCGCATCGCAGAAATCGCTAAACAGTACGACACAAAGTGTATTCTTTGCGGACTGCCGCGCAATATGGACGGCAGCGAGGGATTCCAGACGGAAAAAGTGCGCCAGCTTGCTGAAAAAATCGAAGAAGCAGGTCTTGAAGTCTCGTTTTATGATGAGCGCATGACTACGGTTCTGGCTGAGAGCGCGCTGCTGGAAGGCAATGTCAGCCGCGCAAACCGCAAGAAAAAGGTGGACATGGTGGCGGCTGTCATGATTTTGCAGAGCTATCTGGATGCGCAGGCGGCTGAAAAGAGCAAGGCCGAGGATGAGGAAGAAGACGAGGACGATGGCGTACTCGAAATGGAAGATGAAGATGGCAATGTCATTCA
Source organism: Christensenellaceae bacterium (assembly GCA_020025205.1). Taxonomy (GTDB): domain Bacteria; phylum Bacillota; class Clostridia; order Christensenellales; family Aristaeellaceae; genus Ventricola. Next base: position 11,682 of record JAHHSO010000030.1, read on the forward strand.
ATTTCTGCTGAGTGCGGAAATTGAATATGAAGGCAGAGCGTATGTGCTGCTGACCAGCACACAGGACTGCGGAGAAATCGAGCAAGATGAGAGCTTTATCATGCTCAAAACAGAGGATGAAGCCGGGGAGCCGTGCTATCAGTCGCTGGACGACGAGGCGCTCATTGAAGCTGTGTATGCGGCGTATCTTGCTGAGAATTGATTGATCGGGAAGGATAACATATGACCAATCCATTTGAAACAGAAGAAGAGTGGGTCGAAGTTGCAGACGAGACGGGCGAAAAAGCTGCGATGCGTTTTCTGGGGACGGTTGACCTGGTGGGAAAGCATTATTTAATCCTTGCGGCAGTTCATCAGAAAGAGAACGGCGACGATGAAACGGGAATTTTGCTTGTTCGCCAGGACATGACGCCGGACGGCGCCGTAGAGTATGTGCTCACAAGCGACGCCAAAGAAATCGAGCAGGTGGTTGGCCGTTTTATCATGGATGAAATGCACGAGGCAATGGGAGAAGCGGAAAACGAAGAAGAACTTCTTTGCGGAGAAAAGCATGCACCGGGCGAATTCTGCTTCTGCGGAAATCCAGATTATTTGCAGTAAAATTGCATCTTGCAGGAGAAAATGGCGTTTTCTCTTGCTTTCCCATGAGCAATCATGTATAATGAATCAAAAGGCTGAGAATGAGACAATGCCCGCAGCATAGCGGCCTGCTAGAGAGGATGGATCGAGGCTGAAAGTCCGTCCAAGGCTGTTTACGGGAAATTCACTCAGGAGCTGCTCCGCTGACAGGTAGGCGGAGACGGTATGACCCGTTATCGTATCAGAGGTCTTCTGCGCAGAGCGCATGAGATAAAATTGGGTGGTACCACGAGAAATGCAGTCTCGTCCCTTTGAGGACGGGGCTTTTTTCTTTTGATAAAAGGAGGATTCGAAATATGGAAGAACAACTGCGCCAAATTCAGGAAGAGGCGGACAGACAGCTTGCTGGTGTCACAGATCAGGCGGGTCTGGATGCGCTCCGCCTCAAATTGCTTGGCAAAAAGGGCGAACTGACACTTTTGAGGCGTTCCATGGGCAGCCTCCCGGCAGAGGAGCGTCCCCGTGCAGGTCAGATGATCAACGCAGTTTGCAATGATATTACTGAGAAAATGGATGCGCTCGGTGCGAAGATCAAAAAGCAGGAACAGGCAAAGAAGCTGGAGCGCGAGTCCATTGATGTGACGGAGCCGCGCAAACACACGCCCATCGGCTGCCAGCACCCGGTTTCTCTGGTTCAGGATCAAATTCTCAAGGTCTTTACCGGCATGGGATTTGATGTAGTGGAAGGTCCGGAAGTTGAGCTGGATCTGTTTAACTTTGAACTGCTCAATCTGCCGAAAAATCATCCGGCCCGCGATGCGCAGGATACTTTCTATATTGAGGACAACATCGTGCTGCGCACACATACGTCGCCTGTGCAGGCGCGCACGATGACAAGCAGAAAGCCGCCGATTCGCATTGTCTGTCCGGGCCGTGTGTATCGTGCTGACGAGGTGGACGCGACACATTCCCCGGTTTTTCATCAGATGGAAGGCCTGGTTATCGACGAAGATGTCACCATGTCCGACTTGAAGGGCACGCTGGACGCATTCGCCCGCGAGCTGTACGGTGAAGATATGCGCACGCGCTTCCGTCCATCCTTCTTCCCGTTCACGGAACCATCTGCTGAGGTTGACCTCACCTGTGTCAACTGCCACGGCAAGGGCTGCCGCGTCTGTAAAGGAACGGGCTGGATTGAAGTGCTCGGCGCGGGCATGGTCAATCCGAAGGTGCTGGACATGTGCGGCATTGACAGCAAAAAGTATCGCGGATTCGCATTCGGCATGGGCTTGGAACGCCTGGTGATGCTGCGCTACGGCATCACCGATATGCGCGCTCTGTATGAGGGTGATGTGCGTTTCCTGTCTCAGTTCCGTGAGGATTAAGGGTGGAGGAGTCAAACAATGAAAGTACCGATGCAATGGATCCGGCAGTATACGGATATTCCCGTCTCGGATGAGGCGTTTCAGGATCAGATGATTATGCATGGCACGGGTGTAGAGGGGCTTGAAAATCAGAACGATGCTGTTGAGCATGTCGTTGTGGGCAAGATCCTGACCGTGAAGGAACATGAGAATTCTGATCATCTGCATGTGCTCACGGTTGATGTGGGCGAAGAAGAACCCATTCAGATTGTCTGCGGCGCGCCGAATGTTGCGGAAGGGGCGCTGGTTCCCGTGGCGAAGGTGGGCGCTGTGCTTCCCGGCGGCGTGAAGATCAAAAAAGGCAAGCTGCGCGGCGTTGAGTCCTGCGGCATGTGCTGCTCCGGCCCTGAAATTGGCGTGCCTGCCTGCCTGTATCCATCGGTTGGCGATGAAGGACTGTTGATTTTCAACGAGGAGTATGCACCGGGCACGGATGTGCGCCCGATTCTTGGCATTGACGATACCATTGTCGATTTTGAAATTCTGGCGAACCGCCCGGACTGCCTGAGTGTCTGGGGAGTGGCCCGTGAAGCGGCGGCTACACTGAGAACGGCTTTTAAGCAGCCGGATATTCAGGTGCAGACTGTTCCGGGCAAGATGGAGGATTATGTCCACATCCAGGTGCAGGACAATGAACTATGCACGCGTTACTGCGCGAGAATCATCAAGAATGTGAAAATCGGCCCTTCTCCAATGTGGATGCGCAAGGCGCTTCATGCCGCAGGCGTTCGCCCAATCAACAACATCGTGGATATTACGAACTACGTCATGCTTGAAACGGGCCATCCGATGCACGCCTTTGACCTTGCTAAGGTGAAGGATGGGCAGATCATTGTGCGCCGTGCGTTTGAAGGCGAGAAGATCGTCACGCTGGATGGCAAGGAGCGCGACTTGATGCCGGATATGCTGATGATTGCAGACCGCACCAATGCAACCGGCATTGCGGGCGTGATGGGTGGAGAAGAGTCCGAAATCACCGATGAGACAGAGACCGTACTGTTTGAAATTGCGGCATTTGACCGCACGAATATTCGTTTGACCACGCGTGCGCTGGGCTTGCGCACAGAATCCTCCGGACGGTTTGAACGCGGTGTATGTGCGGCAACCTGCCGGGAGGCGGCAGACCGTGCCTGCCAGCTGGTCAACATGCTGGGTGCTGGCGAAGTGATTGATGACGTGTACGACTGCTATCCGAATCCGAAGAAGCCGCAGACGGTTGAAGCCTCTGCTGCACGCATCAATGCGCGAATTGGCATGCAGATTCCGGCAGAAGAGATGGCGGACATTTTGAAGGCGCTGCATATGCAGGTGACCCTCTCTGGCGATGCACTGAGCGTTGTCGCGCCGGATTATCGCGAAGACATTGAGAATGAAGCGGATCTTTCCGAAGAAGTGCTGCGCATGTATGGCTATGAGCACATCACATCCACGCTGCTGCGCGGCGCAACGGCTCCGGGAACCCGCAATGAGCACATGCAGCTTTCTGACAGAGTGGGGCGCATTCTGGCGGCAAAAGGGCTGTATGAAATTCGCAATTTCTCCTTTGTCAGCCCGAAATGGGTAGAAAAACTTGGCCTGGATGAGCATGATGCGCGGCTCAAGCAGCTGGCAATTATCAACCCGCTGGGCGAGGATACGAGCGTCATGCGCACGACGCTGGTGCCGGGCATGCTTAATACGATTGCACTCAACCAGAACCGCAACAATGCGGCTGCCATGCTCTATGAAATTGCGCCGGTGTTTGACGTGTCTGAGCGCAAGGCGGGCGAACAGCCCCATGAAAAGCCGATGATGTGCATGGGGGCATACGGTGAGGCTGTGGACTTTTATACTGTGCGCGACATCGTCGTGGATCTGCTGGCTGAATTTGGCGTGACGGTGGACGTTGTGCCGGGCGCAGAGCCGTATCATCATCCGGGCCGCGCGGCAAAGCTTATGGCTGGCGATGTCTGCATTGCCAGCGTGGCAGAAGTGCATCCAGAGGTGATGGCAGCGTTTGAGATGACACGGCGCACGCTGATTGCGGAAGTTGATATGGAACAGCTGTGCAAACTGCATGAGAAAATGGGGCATGTGCGCAGCCTGCCCAAGTTCCCGGCAGTCACGCGTGACATTGCACTGGTTATGGACGATAAACAGACCGTTGGTTCTGTAATGACCTGCATTACCAAGGCGGGCGGCTCTATTCTGGAAAATGTCGAAATGTTCGATATTTATCGCGGCACACAGCTTGAGGCAGGCAAAAAGTCCGTGGCGTTCTCTCTGGCATTCAGAAATCCGGAACGCACGCTTTCAGATGATGACGTGAACCCGGTGATGCAAAAGATTCTCAAAGCCTGCGAAGAAGACTGCGGCGCAGCTTTGCGACTGTAATTTTAAAATACTCCCGCAGAATCTAAGGAGGAACATATGAATATCTGGCATGATATTGACCCTGAACTGATTACTCCGGAACGCTTTATGGCTGTCATTGAAATTAAGCGCGGCGGCAAGAACAAGTACGAGATGGACAAGGAGACAGGCCTTCTGCGTCTGGATCGGGTTCTTTATACCTCTACGCACTATCCGGCGAACTATGGATTCATTCCGCGCACGTTTGCCGATGACGGAGATCCGCTTGATGTGCTGGTTCTCTGTTCGGAAGCCATTGAGCCGATGACGCTTGTGCAGTGCCGCCCGATTGGCATGTTTGAAATGAACGATGGCGAATATCGCGATGAGAAAATCATTGCAGTGCCGCTGGGCGATCCGAATTACAACTATATGTTCGATATCAGCCAGCTGCCGGATCATGTATTGCAGGAGATTCGCCATTTCTTCACGGTGTACAAGGAACTGGAAGGACGCAGCAAAACGGTTGTCAGCAAAGCGCAGAATCGAGAAGTGGCCAATCGGGTGATTGTTGAATGCATCAACAATTACAATGAGACCTTTGGCAAACAGCAGGACGAAGAGAAAGGCGAAAAAGCGTAATGGCGGTTGTAATTGGTGTTTCCGGTTCACACAATGTAACAGATCGTCAGATCTTTGTGCGCGAAAACTATATGGACTCTGTTTTGCGGGCTGGGGGAATACCTGTTCTTTTGCCGGAAGTCGAGGATGAGGACACCATAGAGCAGATGCTGGACAGCCTGGACGGCATTTTGCTGGCAGGCGGCGGGGATGTGAATCCTGCACGATATGGCGAAGAAACGCTTCCTGCATGCGGCGAAGTGGATGAAAAGCGCGATACGTTTGAGTTTAAGCTGGTTGCGCAGGCGATGAAGCGCCGCATGCCTATCTTTGGCATTTGCCGCGGCTCTCAGGTGCTGGCGGCTGCCATGGGCGGAACGCTCTTTCAGGATATTGAAAGTCAGAAGGGAATTCCAGCGGAACATCATTCACAAAAGCCGCCATATGGAGAAGCTGTGCACAGGGTCTGTTTGAAGAGCGGCGGTCTGTTTGAACGAATCACAGGCGTGAAAGAAGTGCAGGCAAACAGCATGCATCATCAGGCGGTGAAAGATGCAGGCCCGAATTTGGTGGTGGAAGGCACGGCTGAAGATGGCGTGATTGAAGCATTTTCTGCCAGAGAATGTGATAACGTTTTTGCTGTTCAGTTTCATCCTGAATATCTTTCTGATCATGACGAGGCGGCGCAGAAGATGTTTAATCATCTGGTCAGCCTTGCAGAAATCTATCACCAGAAAAAAGCATAATGACAAAAGTCCGTTTCCTTCAAGGAGGCGGACTTTCGCTATAAACATATCAAAGTGTGAATTGAGCGGAATTGCTTTGACAGGAAAGACGAGAAATCAGGTTTTTGAATTTCTCCAGGATGAGGGCAGTGTAGAACTTGTTTCCAGTTGGTTGAACTATGCAGATCTTTTTGTTATAATCATTTTAAATTCAAAGCCATGTTAAAGGAGGCCGCATTGAATGAATAAGCGACCGATTCGAGTGATGGGGCTGCTGCTTTGCCTTCTTCTGGGGCTTGCGGCAGTGCCGAGCCGTGCGCAGATTCAATCGACGATCCGCGTCTATCTCAGACGCCTTGAGGTGAAAGATACGCTTCACATTGATGTGAAGGGAGACTACATGCTGGATGGCGGAGCGATGTCTTTTCAAGATGGCGCTTCTCTGACAGTAGCACTTCGCGGCGGGCAGCTCGTTTTGCACACGGATAAAATGGCAGCTGTCATGGGACCGAAAATTGTGCTTAGACGAGTTCAGTCTGAAGTGCCCGGCGGTCTTCGGTTAAATGGAAACAGCGGCCTGTACGAAGGAGATCTGCATTTGACTGTGCAGGATGGTGTTATACAGCCGGTTTTGCATATCGGAGTAGAGGATTATCTGCTGGGCGTATTGCCATACGAGATGGGCGATTCGTTTCCGCTGGAGGCGCTCAAGGCTCAGGCTGTTGCAGCACGAACGTATGCATTGCGCAAAAGCGGCTCCTCCGGCGATTACGACGTAGAGGATACGACCAACGATCAGGCGTATCGGGGGAGGACAGAGAACAGCCCCCTGTCCGAACAAGCGGTAAAAGAGACGGATGGACTGGTTGGTGTGTTCAGAGGGAATCTTGCTCAGTGTTATTATTCAGCCAGCAATGGAGGACAAACTGAACTTGGTCAGCATGTTTGGCCAACCTCTGATCCAGATGCCTACGGATACATGGATATGAGAGATGATCCATATGACTTTGAAAATCCGGCGAGCGTGGTTAAGCGCAGTACAATTCCTAAAAAAGTTCCTGAAGAAGGGCTGAGTCCTGCATTGCACAGCGCACTGGTTGAAGCGATGGCGGATCAACTCAGAGCACTTGGCGCAGAGCCTTTGGATGAACTGGTGCGCTTTGATGAAGTTCAGCATGTGGAAGCCATTACGCCCAGGTATGAAGGCGATTCGCGGCTGATGACGGAGATTCGGTTTACGGTTAAAATCTCTACACGGGAATACACATTCCGAGCCCCCACGCCGGTTCCGACAGCAGCTGTGCCTGCTCCGACTGCGCTTCCACAAGGAGCCGAACCAACGCCTGAACCGACACCCAGCCCGATACCGCAGCCTACAGCGACACCGGCTTATTCGCCATTTAAGAAAGTTAAAGAATCCATTACAGTGACGCTTCCGTATTTCACCGCGGCAGAACAGGCACTGGGGCTGAGCATCAATATTTCAAAGAATGAACTGGTTACAGTCTACGATATCGGATCTGCTTTTATGGTTGAGTCCAGACGATTTGGCCACGGGGTTGGCATGAGTCAGCGCGGAGCGGAACAAATGGCGGGAAAACACGATATGACATATGAGCAGATTCTCGCGTTCTACTATCCGGGAATGGGGTTGCTGCGCTATGAACTGGAAAAAACGCCTCTGCCAGCTTTAAATATGGACATGATGGCTACACCTGTGCCAACACCCAGCCCAACGCCGCGCCCGACACACATGCCCGTCACAGCGGAGCATTTGGAAAAAGGGACGTATCTGGCGATGGTTTCCAATATAAATGCGGATTCGTCGCTGAATTTGCGTGAAACGCCGAGTTTATCAGCCGATGTTTTGAAACGACTGTATAAAGACCAGAAACTGATTGTGCTTTCCGTCAGCGCAGATGGATGGGCACACGTAAAAACGGATGTTATAGAAGGGTATGTCAGAAGTGAATATTTACAAACGGCCGGAGAGTGACTTACCGTTTCAACAGAATTTGAATAGCAAATACTGGGAATTATTTCACGTTCAGACACGATTTAATCACTTTTGCCCCTGACCTCGTACATTTATTTAACAAGAAAGGGATTTCTTTTTAAAAAGCGCGGCTAGGGACTTGAAAAAAATCCATAATGTGAGTACAATATACATGGGGTTATCCCGTAGTCAAAACTTGACAACAGTTTAGGAGGAGATTTCCAATGGTTAGAGTTGCGATTAACGGTTTCGGTCGTATTGGCCGTCTGGCTTTCCGTCAGATGTTTGATGCTGAGGGTTACGAGGTCGTTGCGATTAACGATTTGACCAGCCCGAAGATGCTGGCTCATCTGCTCAAGTACGACACTGCTCAGGGTTCCTACAAGTATAAGGATACCGTGGACTACAAGGAGCCTGTCTTCGAAGAGGATGGCAAGACTGTTAAGGTTCCCGGCTCCATCACCGTAAACGGCAAGGAGATCACCATTTACGCTAAGCCCAACGCCAAGGAGCTGCCGTGGGGCGAGCTGGACGTGGATGTTGTGCTCGAGTGCACCGGCTTCTACACCAGCAAGGCCAAGGCAATGGCTCACGTTGAGGCGGGCGCCAAGAAGGTTGTTATTTCTGCGCCGGCCGGCAATGATCTGCCGACTATCGTTTTCTCCGTTAACGAGAATGTGCTGACTCCGGAAGACAAGGTGATCTCCGCGGCGTCCTGCACCACCAACTGCCTGGCCCCGATGGCTAAGGCTCTGAACGACACCTATCCTGTCGTTTCCGGCATCATGACCACTGTGCATGCTTACACCGGCGACCAGATGATCCTGGACGGCCCGCAGCGCAAGGGCGACCTTCGCCGTGCTCGTGCTGGCGCACAGAATATCGTGCCGAACTCTACCGGTGCTGCTAAGGCAATCGGCCTGGTTATTCCGGAGCTGAACGGCAAGCTGATCGGCTCTGCTCAGCGCGTTCCGGTCCCGACCGGCTCCACCACGATTCTTGTTGCTGTCGTCAAGGGCAAGGATGTCACTGTTGATTCCATCAATGCGGCGATGAAGGCAAATGCCTCTGCGTCCTTTGGCTACAACACTGACATGATCGTGTCTTCTGATGTAATCGGCATGACCTATGGCTCTTTGTTCGATGCAACGCAGACCATGGTTACCAAGATCGACGAGGAGACCTATCAGGTTCAGGTCGTGTCCTGGTATGACAACGAGAACTCCTACACCAGCCAGATGGTTCGCACCATCAAGTACTTCGCTG
>JAHHSO010000031.1 GCA_020025205.1 Christensenellaceae bacterium
GACGGGTCGCCCTCTCTAATTCTCAGCGTCCGCCTTATTTCTTTAGGGATGACAACGCGTCCCAACTCATCAATCCTGCGCACTATTCCCGTTGCTCGCACGAATGCTGCCTCCTTCATTTCCGCTTTCTTTTGGCTTTCCTAGTATGGATACGTCGTTTTGAATTATGCACATGCTTCCATTGGCAAAAATACCCAGAAACGAAATGGATTCGCTTGACAGTCCTCCGTTCCCGTCTATATAATACAAATAGTTTACAGAAGGAGTGCATCGGCATGCAATTCAGACATCTACAATCCTTCGTCACCGTTGCGGAACAAGGCAGCTTTTCAAAGGCCGCTCACCTGCTCTACACGTCCCCTACTGCCCTTACGCAACAGCTCAATACCCTTGAACGCGACTTGCAGTTTGAACTTTTTGTAAGAAGTTATCGCGGTGTCACGCTTACTCCAGCTGGCACGCTCTTTCTCGATTATGCCAAAAAGCTGCTGGATTTAGGCCACGAAGCCGTTTCGGTCTGCCAAACAAAGGCAGGTGTCAACAATCATCGCCTGACAATCGGCTGTTACCGCGAAAACACCTATAAATTGTTATACCCGAACATGAAACGGTTGACTCAAATTTGTCCTGACCTTGAACTGGTTTACCACTGCTGCGATTACAGATCTTTCTTTGAGCTGTTGGAAAAGGGACAAATTGATACATTTCTCCATCCGTTTGCTTCCTATATTGCGGATCATCGCCTGTGTTTTCTCAAAATGGGTACTTCCCGCCTGTTTCTATCCATGATCGAATCACACCCGCTTGCAAAAAAATCTGCCATTGCGCTGAATGATCTGCATGGTCAAAAGCTCATCATCAGCGCCAAAGCCGAAACAAGGCCTCTTCAGTCTTTTTTTGATTACATCGCCCAGCACGATCTTTCCATCGAAATTGTTTCCTGCAATACGGACGAAGAAATTTTCAGCAAGATGTTCTCGAATAATCACATTTTCCTGACTCTGGAATACTGCTGTGATCCTCCTCTGGGCTTTACCATGCGGCCGCTTGGCTGGCCCCACACCATTGATTATGGCTTCATATATACACAGGATCCATCCCCTGCGCTCAGCCGTTTTCTGCACTTCATGGAGACCTTTTCTCTCTGACTATTTTCAATATACCTTTCAGCAATTAAGGCATCCTCGTGAAAAGAAGTGTTCTTCCAAAAAGTTTTAGGTTCCTGTCGATTTCATTGTTTCTGCTCCGCTTGGCGTGTATACACCGTGCTCGTAAAAGAAACACCCTTGCTTTCCGTTCCTGTTTGTATTGCAATTCACAATTTTCGGAGAAATCATGAATTTACGGAGAAAACATTCCTGTTAAAAGCCTCGTTATAAATTCCTTCACACTTTAATATTCCGGGAATAAAACGCATCGTCATACGCCAAGCGCAGGTAAATCTGCCTGTTTCTTGGCAGAAGAAAAATCTGCATACTCGGTTGTTTCACCCTCTCCATCATCATGAACACACCACTGACAAACAGCTGTATACCAAGCATCGGAGCGTATCAAATTTGATACCCTCCTTTTTTATTTTCATGATTTCTTTTTGCATCCGGCATTGTGTTTTTCTTGAAGGTCTTTTTGTGTTTTCTTTAACCTTTCATTCTGATTAAGAACTTGGTGATTCTCAATTCATGTCATATGGTGTACGCTTGAATCATCGTCAGCATATTATCAATCTATCCTCTTTGTGCTGATCGCGTTCGCTCATTTCTTTCATGATGACGAAAGGAGACCTTTATCATGAAAAACATGTCTCGAAGAACATTCCTAAAATCTGCCGCCTTGACTGCCGCGAGCATGTCCATTCTGAACGCCGGCATCTCTTCTGCCGAACAATCCCCTTCTTTTCTCCCTGAATTCTGGGACTATGAGGCCGATGTCGTAATTGTCGGCTATGGTATTTCCGGCGCGATGGCAGCTCGTGAAGCCATCGCACAGGGTGTCAGCTGCCTTGTTCTTGAAAAATGTTCCGAAGATCTTGCCGGCGGTTCCGGATGTGCCAGCGCAGGTGCAGTTTTTGGAAACAATCCTGAAGCCATGTACAGGGAATCCCGCGGTTACATCTCCATGGATACGCTTATGAAGATCGACGCCGAAGGAAACCGCATCTACAACTGGCTGACAGCAAACGGCCTGGATTTATCCGGCGCAGGTGTCAGTGTCTATCGCTCTACTCGTGCGGCCGCCGATCACTGCGGCACAAACGTTCTGTACAGCACACCCGGCAAGCGCCTCGTCTTCAACCCTGAAACACATGAGGTCTTTGGTGTCGTTGCTGAACAAAACGGCCGTGAGCTTTTCATAAAAGCCAACAAGGGTGTCCTGCTGTGCACCGGCTGTTTCCTCAGTAACCAGGAGCTGATGCACCGTTTTATCGTCCCCAAGGAAGTCAAGCTGGCCAGCCTCACCTCCCCTGCCTGCACCGGCGACGGTCTGTTGATGGGCTTGTCCGTTGGCGCTGCGCTCAAAAACATGAACTGGCAGTGTCTGGAAAACTATGGACAAGGTTCCGTCGCGATAAAAAAGGCTTCCGACGAAGTCGGAACCGGCCTGCTTCATTCGCCCACCGGCGAAGGACGCGGCGCACGAATCTACGTCAATACCAGCGGCAAGCGTTTCATGGATGAAGACTTCATGTTCCTGCATTACAAGGGCAATAACCCGGCTTTCCAATATTCCGGCGAATTCTTCAATTATCAGGGCTTTGCCAACCTGCCAATGTATCTGATTTTTGACTCAAAGTTGTTTAACGGCGGCTGTATCGGCCCGCACAATGCCAACTTGGGCTGGGCCAACGCCAAAGGCATTTATAATTGGAGCGCAGATAACCAGGCTGAGCTTGAAAAAGGCTGGATCGTCAAAGCCGATACGCTTGAAGAACTGGTCGATATGCTTGCAAAACAGTCCGGCAACGCCCCCATTGACGTGGAAGCACTGAAAGACACCATCACCGCCTACAATGGCTATTGCGAAAAAGGTGTAGATCCTGAATTCGGACGTGCCGCCACTCAGCATTATCTTGTCCCCTCCTCTCTGGAACCGATCAACCAGCCGCCGTACTACGCATGTGAGCTGACCCCCGCCGCAATCTACACCATCGGTGGTCTGCATTGGGGTGAAAACGGTTCAACCCTTGACTGGGAAGGACATGCAATTGCCGGCCTTTATCACGCCGGTGATGTCGGCCAGTTCTGCGAGGTCAGCCCGGTTGGTCTGCGCGACAACATGGCTGTCGGTTCCTACTCCTGCCGCACCATTTGCGCTCAGCCTTCCCGGCAGATTCCCGGAAAAGCGGCCTCTGTCATCTGTGCGCCCACATCAGCACAGCGTGCTGCTGCTGACATCACAGCATTTGACACGCTTCCTGAGGACTCCTCCGTTGATGCAGACATCAAAAACGCCATTGCCAATGCCTCTGGCAGCTACAAAGCTGGTACGTATTCTGCCACCGTTCAGGGCCGCAACGCCCCCATCAGCATTTCAGTCGACTTCAGCGATACTGCAATGACCGATATCCGAATTGACGCACAGGCCGAAACAACCGGCATCGGTGATGCTGCCATGGAAACGATGATCCAAAATATGCTGATTGCTCAGTCTGGCGATGTTGACACAATCGCCGGCGCAACCGTCAGCTCTAAGGCATTCAAAGAAGCTGTTCTTTCCTGCATCCAGCAGGCTGCTCTTTAATACAGGAAGGGGTTCACAATGAGCAATATACTGTCCGGCCGTGCTTTTGCCAAAGAAACATCTGCCTCCACAGAAACAACAGTTTTGAAGATGAGCGCCTCTTCTGACGCCGGCAAAACAGAAGATGAATCGCCCTCTGCCGGAGACATGCCCAGCGCTGTCATCGACCGCTTCGTCGCCCGTCCAGGCGATGGAGAAGCCTTCCTCGCATACTTCACCCGAAGGCATGCGGAATCTTTCCCGGACTGCGGTCTGACTAATCCGCGCACACTGATCTTCCCCCCTGTCTGGCTCAAAGACAGTTCCAATGAAATCATCATCATCTGGGATTTTCACGGCAGCAATGCCTTTTGGGGCACCTATAATCGTGCAACCCGCTTTGACCCTGATACCATTACATTTTGGAAAGACATCAACAGCCGCGTAGAATTCCACGACCGTCTGTTCTGCGGCGATGCAGAAAAGTTGGAGGCAATGAATCATGTTTAATGCAGCTTACATCATCAAATACAGCGAATGTCTTTCCTGCGAGCAAAGGGACGAATATCTTGCCGACGCCGAACGCCTGAGCAGGGAAATCAGTGCTGTCAACCTTGTCAAGCCTCTGCTGCCCGGCAGTGTTCCCGACTACAATCTCTACATTGAACTCGGTTTTAAGGATGAGGCTGAATTTAAAGCTGCCAAATCGATTGATGCGTGGGCGGATCTTCGGGCCAAATTGTCCGACTCTACACAAACTGCCGCCTATGAATATGCAGCCTTTGGAAGTGATATTGAAAACTTTTCCGATCGTCCCGCCGGCTGTCATCGCCTTTTGATCTTCCATATACTTCCCGATGCGCCGGAAGAACGGATCCGCAAGATGAAGGAAAACATTGTCCGCTTTCCCGATTACGTTCCCGGCATGGTCAGCTGCAAAATCGCCAAAGTTGTGGAATCTTCCGGCTCCATGGATTGGAACTGCGCATTTGACGTAGACTTTGAACTGCCCGGCGACTATTTAGGCTGGTATCTGCACACGCCATATCATTGGGCCTACATCGATCGATATTTTGAGCCATCCTCCTGCGACTTCTGTATTGATCCGCATCTGTGCTCTGTTTACTGTCAGTCAGACAGCAGTTTTCTTTCCAATTACAGGGCATAATCTTTCCCTCCGCACGCTTTCCATGCGGAGGGATTTTTTTCAATCTCTCCATTTCTTTTTTGAATACCCTTCCTTTTTGTATTCATCCGGTCTATAATACTGGTCGAATATGATACAGAAAGGTGTTTCCATGCAAAAAGCAAATGATTTGCGCAGCGATTCTGTGCTTGCGCTGGTATTTAAGCTGACAATCCCCGCTATGCTTTCTCAATTGGTCAATGTTCTTTACAGCATCATTGACCGCATGTTTATCGGTCACATTCCCGTAATCGGTGATCTGGCACTGGCCGGCGTAGGGGTCTGTGGTCCAATCGTAACACTTCTGTCCTCCTTTGGCACGCTGGTGGGCATTGGCGGCTCCATCATGATGGCATCTGAAATGGGGCGAGGCGATGATGACCGTGCCCAAACGCTCCTTGCCAACAGCTTTCTCCTGCTGCTCATCTTTTCCGCCGCATTGACCGTCATTTTGCTCTCTTTCAAGCAGCAGATGATCACCATCTTTGGCGGCAGCGAGCTGACATTCCCTTACGCAAACACGTATTTGACCATTTACTGCGCAGGTACACCTTTTGCAATGCTGGCGCTGGGTTTAAATTATTTCATTTCCTGCCAGGGTTTCTCTCTCAACGCAATGTTCACCGTCTTCATCGGTGCGATCAGCAATATCCTTTTAGATGCACTTTTTGTCGTCGGCTTTGATCTGGGCATTGCGGGAGCGGCATGGGCAACCGTTATTTCCCAGATTCTTTCCTGTTTATATGCGCTTCTCTTTTTATTTGGCAATCGAGTTAAAATCAAAATAACCTTTGGCGGATACGATTCCAAAATCATCAGCAAAATCATCCGGATCGGCATTTCGCCTTTCATTATCTTGGCTACAGACAGTGTCATTATCATTGCCATGAACATGGCTCTTCAAAAATACGGCGGAGCACAAGGTGATCTGCTGATTTCTGCCGTCACGATTACGCAAAGCTATTTTCTGTTAATCACAGGGCCTCTTATAGGCATTTCCGGCGGTATCCAGCCGCTGATCAGCTTTAACTTTGGTGCGCAAGCGGCCGATCGCGTGAACAAGAGTATCCGCTATGCTCTGGTATTTGCCGTTGCCTTCACCGGCTCCATGTTCCTGATTTCCCGGCTTTTTTCCAGCCAGTTTGTCGGCCTCTTCACGGATAGTCCGGAAACAGCTTCTATCTCTGTCTGGGGTGTCAAGGTCTTTACAATGGCCATTGTCCCGCTCGCCTTCCAATATGTACTTGTGGATGCCCTGACCGCCCTTGGACGCATTAAAACAGCCCTGTATCTCTCTGCCAGCCGAAAACTGACATTCCTGACGCTGATCTTCGTATTTGCAGCAACTGCTCAGGCGCAGAACGCCTTTTATGCACAGCCGGTTTCCGACCTTGTCTGCTCCCTGCAATCCACCGTTGTTTTTCTCCTTGTGTACAGGAAACATATGCAGACACATATGCGGCTGAATTAGCCTCATTCACTCAAAATCAAAAACTCGTTCGCAGGCCTCGACTTTTCAAAAAATTGAGCCTTGCTTCACTCTCCATATCGCTCAACTTCAAACTAAAGTCAACAAGGTGCTTTTGCCATGCGAAAACACCTTGTTTGTCTTCTCGCCTGTACATCCATTCTTTCTTGCTTAAAGATATAAAAATCATATTTTGATGATTTTCAGTCGCCTTTTTTCTGCGTTTGCGCGTCTATCAGGAAACAGTCCCCATGCCTGTATGTAATTTTTCTGCTTTTCTCCTGTCAAAAAATGCCTCCTGTCCCCTCTTGTCTCCCCTCTTTTATCGCTCTTTTTCTCTTATTTTTGTAATATTCACGTCAATTTTGCTGTATTTCACGACATTCGTTTTGATTTGCGTCGTTTTTTATCCATTTGTAAATAGAACTTGAGTTTGCGCTGACGTTTTTTTCATTCACGCCGGATGAATGCTTTTTTTACTATTTTATGCTAGAATATAATCAATATCTATGGATAGCGCGCCTGTTTTACGAAAGTCAAAGATGGACGTGCAAAAAAGAAAAGGAGACGACAAAATGAAGAAATTTGTCAGCACCCTCACGGCGGCCGCTTTACTTGTGTCGATGGTCCCTGCGTCCATGGCAGAAGATAACAGCTACATCGCCGCGCCCTACACCGCAGATGCGGCGCAGCCCAATCCGACTGCCTACGTCGAACCCGTTTTCTACGAGAACGAGGGCGGCCCCCGCATCGGTGTAACCTATAACGGTGTCATTGTCGAAGATGGCAAGTACTTCAAAGACAGCAATAACGACCAGAAGCTTGATGTTTTTGAAGACTGGCGTCTGGATATTCCGACCCGTGTTTCCGATCTGATCGGCAAGATGACCGTTGAACAGCGCGTCGGACTGCTGGCCAACCAGCTCATGGCTGCGCCTTCCGCCAACACAATGGAAGATGTCCTTGATGAAAACGGCAACGTTATCCTTGAAAAGCTCATCAGCGCCCCTGTTCCGCAGGAAGAGCAGGGCGGTGAACTGGACTGGGGCAAGCTCATGAGCCAGAGCCTCGGTGTGGAGACGGTCACCGTTGCCAACACCCGTTCCGGTGTCATCCGTAAGAACACCACGCCGGAAGTCGGCGCGATGTTCAACAACGCTCTGAACATGGCTGCTGAATATGACGCTGCCAACGAAGGAATGATCACCATTCCTTACATGCTCATCTCCAACCCGATGAACGATGGCTACCCGGCCACCCAGGGCATGGCAGCTGCCGTGATGGGCGATGGCAACTATGACCTCATCAAGAAGTATGCCGACCTTGACGCGCAGATTTGGGATGCCAAGGGCATTCATCAGATGTATGGTCCGCAGATCGATCTGATCACCGATCCTCGCTGGAACCGTAACTCCGGCACCTACACGGAGGTTCCGGAAGTCAATGCAGGCATTGCAAACGCTCTGGTCACCGGCTATCAAAACGGCGAAGACGGCGCTCAGCTCGGCGATGTTGCCCTGATTGTCAAGCATTTCCCGGGCGACAGTGCTTCTGAAAACGGTTTTGAGTCCCACTACGGTATGGGTCAGTGGCGCATCTACGCCACCGAAGGTTCTCTGGAGAAGTATCATCTCGTCGGCTTCCAGTCTGCCGTTGATGCAGGCGCTGTCGGCATAATGCCCTGCTACAGCCGTCCCGCGGTGAACACCCGCAGCGCAAAGCAGACCTATCGCGGCCTTGAAATCAATGCCTCCGAGGTTGGTGCTGCTTACAGCAAGGAAACCCTCCAGACTCTGCTCCGTGATACCATGGGCTTCAATGGCTTTGTGAACTCCGACTCCGGCATCATCACCGAGAAATACTGGGGTGCTGACGAGATGAGCGTTGTTGAGCGTTATGCAGCCTGCATCAACGCCGGCACCGATGTCATCGGCGACAGCTTCTCCGGCATCGACTATGCCCCCATCTTCGAGGCTGTCGAAAGCGGCCTTGTTGAGAAGGAAGCGTTCGATCGTGCCACCTCCAGCCGCATGAGCAACTGGATGGAAATGGGCATGTTTGAAAACCCCTATCGCTCCGCTGAGGAAAGCAAGGTTATCGGCGAGACGCTTGCCGAGGAAATCGATGCAACTAAGCTGGAAGCGAACCGCAAGTCCGTTGTTCTCATGAAGAACCACGAGAACGTTCTGCCGCTCAAGGAGTCCGGCAAGAAGGTTTACATCGCCTCCTTCACCGAGAAGGGCGAATCCGAAAAGACCCTTGAATCCTTCAAGACTGCTTTCCAGAACGAAGGCTACACGCTTGTCAAAAAGGCTGAAGAAGCCGACATCGCTTTCCTGGACGTTGTGCCGGGCGGCATTTCTTCTCAGGCCCAGTATGTCGCGCAGCTCGAGCTGGTTGACGGCATTGAAGTCGATCAGCGCGACAAAGACACCCAGCGTAAGACCGGCGAGCTCGTCGAAGTCACCACGCTGATGGATGTCAAGAAGATCGCTAAGGCAGCTGATGCGGTGCATGCCAACGGCGGTATCGTTGTTGCTTCCATCAACATTTCCAACCCGTGGATTCTCACCAACCTCGAACCGTACTGCGATGCGCTGATCGGTTCCTTCAATACCAGCGTTGAGGCTCGCATGGATGTTCTGACTGGCCGTTACAACCCGACCGGTAAGCTGCCGGTCACGATGGTTTCCTGCAATGAAGTTATTGCGCTCAACGAGCAGGAAATCGACGGCGAAGTATACGATGTCTGTGTCGCTCCCAACGATGTTCCGGGCTATGCCAAGGACGAGTACATCCCGGCCGATGTGCTGGCGAAGTCTCCGTCCGGCAGCTACGCCTATAAGGATGCAGACGGCAATGTGTATGCTGCCTGGTTCGGTCTAAGCTACTAATCTTCTGAATACGAGGTGTTTTATCATGAAGAAGTTTGCATTGATTCTATTGGCTCTTGTCCTGATGATTCCGGTTTTCGCACTTGCTGAAAATCCGGAAAACCTGATGCTCAACTATGAAGCTCAGCTGGCTGACTACGAAGGCAACTGGGTATTGACCAGCGCCTATACGCAGAACGATGGCATTCTGGAGGTTGCTCCGGAAGCCTGCACGCTGGAAATCAAGCTCAACCTGCAGCCGAACCTGCTGGTAGACATGGAAAAGTACATTCATGCTGATGTCTATGATCTTCAGGGCACCATGTCCTTCAACCACGAAGACATCGACTCTGATGACTACCGCTGCTCCGCTTCTTGGGATGGCTTCACCAACGTTCAGATTCTGGGCGAAGGCAATTGCCAGACCACCGGTGCGAACCGCTTCAAGATCCGCGACGACGATGAGGGCGTTTACTTCGACATTCTGACCGGCGTTGCGCTGGACGATGATGCAGAGCTCATGAATGTCATCGGCCTCAATGCCGAGGGCAACCTGATCGTCGGCTACTCCGAAGACCACATTGAGAAGGATGGAGAAGCTGAGTGGATGTACGCTTACATCTTCACCAAGGCTGAAACCACCGAAGAGTAAACGCTTCTCAAAAGAAGCTATATCAAGAGGTGTCCTCGTGCAAACGCACGAGGGCACCTCTTTTTGTGTCTCATCATCCCCCTACCCCGATTGAAAAAGCAGGCCTGCTGCTCAGCCGTTCCTTTGTATCTGTTTTCATTTTTCTAAACAGGGAAAAACATTGCAAGTCCCAACTTGTTTCGTGTTGCATTCAATCTACTCAAAAAGCCGCATTCAGCAGAGATGCTGCTGAATGCGGCCGGTTTGCAAAGTCAAATTTCGTTGATTCACTGCATGGCATATAGAGGGCGTTTTTCTGTCCCACTTTTTTATATATCATCGTCAATGCGATCGCTTCTGCTGCCAGAAACGAGATCAATATTCTCGTACCTGTCTGGATCATCAATCAGCGCACTCAGACCATGCGCAACGCACAAATCCGGTTCATCACATAACGTCACCTTGATTTTAAACTGATCTGTAAGCAATTCATCCAGCCCGCAGAGCTGTGCGCCGCCGCCGCTTAAAGTAATTCCCTCGTCGAAAATATCGCTGGCCAATTCGGGCGGTGTACGTTCGATGAGGCGGTGCATTGCGCTGACCAGTTCACGAATCGGTTCATCCAGTGCCTCAATCATTTCATCCGAATTGACCGTGACCGCACGCGGCAGGCCATAAACCAGACTGCGGCCGCAAGCGTCCATCTCCAGCTTTATGCCGCGAGAACGGGCCATGCCGATGTCGCATTTAAGGTCTTCCGCGGTTCTTGAACCAACCAGCAGATTATGCTTCTTTCTCAGATAGTCGATGATGGCATCATCAAAGCGGTCGCCGCCAATGTTCAGAATATCCCAGACAATCTGATGTCCAAACGAAAATACGCTGACATTGGTTCGCCCTCCCCCGATATCAATGTTCATGCGGCCATAGGGCTGATCAATGCGCATGCCGGCGCCGATGGCCGAGGCAACGCTCTCGTCTACCGGCACAACGCTCCTGACACCCGCATCCACAAGAACGTCCACAAGCGTCTGGCGTTCACTGGGAGCCATTCCGCCCGGAAGTGCCAGCAGAAGGCGCGGTCTGAACGCCGCACGCTTGCCGACCACACGGCGCATGGTATAGCGCAGCATCTTGCTGACCAGATCAAAGCTGCGGATGCGTCCGTCACGCAGCGGTCTTTCTACAATCAGGCCGGCCGGCGTGCGTCCATACATCCTTCGCGCCTCTTCCCCTACTGCAACGACGCTGCGTGTATGCCTGTCATATGCGACATACGCCGGCTCGCTGAGCACGATGCCCTTGCCCTTGACCACCATATGCAGGGTGGATGTGCCTAAATCCATTCCCAGTTCATCTATGCCAAACACCGTACTCCTCCGTTTACTGCTTTTTCCGCAAATTTTCGTAATGTCTCCGCGTAGCTTCTCCGCCTCTCAGGTGGCGTTCTGCTTTATTGCGTCCGAATACACGGGCGACCTCCCTGTACAGTGCCGGGGAAAGCGCTGGAAGGCGCATCTCCATGTCCTTGTGTACAGTCGATTTGGATACTCCCAATACGCGGGCCGTCTGCCGCACCGTCGCCCCTGTAGCCGCGATGTACTCAGCACCCTTGATGACCCTGCGCTCGATCGCCTGATTCACGCGCATCCCTCCAGACAGTCTCGGCAATCCGGGCTATCCTATGCAGAAGGACGGAATCTAAAAACAGACGCTACACTTATCATAGCGCACGATAAGAGGCGCGTCAAGCGTCGTTTAAAAATATGAGAGTGCGCGCTCCTCCTCGCCTTCATACAGGACGGTCATGAGCATCAGCCCTTTTGCCGGAGCTGTCTGCCCAAGGGACAAGCGGTTCCCCGTTTCAATGGCTCTTTCAATTGCGCCGGGCACTCGCTTTCCAGTGCCGACTTCCATCAATGTGCCTGCAATGATGCGCACCATGTTATACAAAAAACCATCGCCCAGCACATAAAACGCCACATAGTCATTCTCCCGGACGACTCTCGCTTTATACATTGTCCTGATGGTGCTCTTGGCGACGCTTCCGCTGGCCGCAAATGCCGCAAAGTCATGTTTGCCGCAGAGCGCCTGTGCCTCTTGATTCATCAGCGTCTCGTCAAGCGGCAGCGGCACATGTGCCGTATACTGCCTGCCCACGGCGCACATCTGCCGCTCATTGTAAAACAAATAGCGATACACCTTGCCGCACGCCGAAAATCGGGCATGGAACCCCGCCGGTGCCAGATGAGATTCCCGAATTCTGATATCCGGCGGCAGCATCGTATTGAGCGCAAAGCATATCTTATCCGCCGGGATGCAGGTTGCGCTGTCAAAGTGCGCACACAGTCCATGCGCATGAACGCCTGCATCCGTTCTGCTGGAACCGACAACACAGGTGCGCTCCCCCGTCAAACGGGAGAGCGCCTCTTCCAATTCCTGCTGGATGCTGGGCCCGTTAATCTGCCGCTGCCAGCCACTGTATGCCGTTCCATCATATTCTACGATAAGCTTAAAGCGCCGCTGTCCTTCCGGCGGATCATCCGCCGGGCTGGGATAGTGATGGCTTGTCAGACACAGCTTATCCAAGAATCATGCCCTCCAGCGCAATCACCCCAAGGAATGCCGCCACAGTCAGTGTGCCATACGCGTCCAGACGAGTAAACTTGAGTTCCCGCAGACGGGTACGGTGGCTTCCGCCGCGGTAACATCTGGCTTCCATTGCCATCGCCAGATCATTGGCACGACGAAAAGAACTAACAAACAGCGGCACAAGCAGCGGAATCATCGCCTTGGCCCTTGCGATCAAATTGCCTGACTCAAAGTCCGCGCCGCGTGCCATTTGTGCCTTTTGAATCTTGTCTGTCTCCTCCAAGAGCGTGGGGATAAACCGCAGAGCAATGGTCATCATCATCGCCAGCTCATGCGCAGGGAAGTTCACCTTTTCCAGCGGACGCATCAGGCGCTCCAAACCATCTGTCAGCTGAACCGGACTGGTGGTAAGCGTCAGAACCGATGTTCCCATCACCAGGAACACCAGACGCATGGCAAAATAAACCGCTCTTGACAGTGCTTCCTTCGTCAGAGTGAAGAAGCCGAGCGTAAAAATTGGTGTTTCACCCTGTGCAAAGATGACGTTTAGAATAAATGTAAACACGATGATGAAGCGCAGCGGCTTGACACCCTTGAGCAGATATGAAAACTGAATTCCGGCAATGCGCACAACGAGATACAAAAAGCCAAGCGCAATCAGATACCCCGGCAGATTTTTTACCATGAACACGCCCACAATATAGGCAATCGTCAAAATCAGCTTCGTCCGGGGGTCCATGCGGTGGACAACGGAATTTCCGGGGAAATACTGCCCCAGCGTAATATCTTTAAGCACGGCGGCCTCCCTTTCTTACAAGGTTCAAAATCACCTCGCGCATTTCTTCCATACGGTAAACACCTTCAGGAATGTCAAATCCCTTCTCACGCAGCCGCTGTGCCAGTTCTACAGCCTGCGGCACATCCAGCCCAATCTCTCGAAGCTCATTGCCGCGTGCAAAAACCTCCCGCGGCGTGCCATCCATGGCCACTTCGCCCTTGTTCATGACGATGACGCGCTCTGCAAGGGATGCAACATCGTCCATCGAATGGCTCACCATCACGATGGTTGTGCCGCTCTCTTTATGCAGATCGCTGATAAGCCCGAGAATTTCCTCCCGGCCGCGCGGGTCAAGCCCTGCACACGGCTCGTCCAGCACAAGAACACGCGGTTCCATTGCCAAAACACCTGCAATCGCAACGCGGCGCATCTGTCCGCCGGACAGTTCAAACACAGAGCGCTGAGCGATGCTGTCATAGTCAAGCGCAACGCGGCGCATGGCATCCCGAACGCGGCGATCAATTTCCTCCTGTGCAAGGCCAAGGTTCTTGGGTCCAAAGGCGATATCCTTCTCCACAGTCTCTTCAAAGAGCTGATTTTCAGGATACTGGAACACAAGCCCCACCTTGCAGCGAACGGCGCGTCTGTCCGTCTCCTTGTCCGCCAAATCCATCCCATCGACAAGAACACGTCCGCTGGACGGCATAAGCAGACCGTTGAGATGCTGAACCAGCGTGGACTTTCCGCTGCCCGTGTGGCCAATGAGTCCCACGAACTCGCCATCCTCAATGGTCATGGAAACATCGTGCAGCGCATGCGTCTCATAAGGGCCGCCGGTCATATACACGTAGTTTAAATGTTCGATGACAATCGACATACTTCCTCCACCATTTCTTCCACAGTCAAAATGTCCGCACGCACATTCAGTCCATCCTCACCAAGCATGTGTGCCAGATCTGTCATCGGCGGAACATCCAGACCAAGCTTGCGCATCTTATCCACCTTCGTGAACACCTCGCGCGGTGTACCGCTCATGGCTATTTTGCCTTCATCCATGACCAGCACATAGTCTGCGGTTGCAGCCTCGCTCATATAGTGGGTGATAATGACAACGCTGATGCCCTCTTCCTTGTTCAGACGATGCACGGTGTTCA
Source organism: Christensenellaceae bacterium (assembly GCA_020025205.1). GTDB lineage: Bacteria > Bacillota > Clostridia > Christensenellales > Aristaeellaceae > Ventricola. The sequence continues at coordinate 14,400 of JAHHSO010000031.1, forward strand.
TGACTTCCCTGCGCCCGCTCGGATCAAGCATGGCCGTGGATTCGTCAAGAATAATGACATCCGGCTTCATGGCTAAAACGCCTGCAATCGCAACGCGCTGCTTCTGACCGCCGGAGAGCATATGCGGAGCCTTTTTGGCAAATGCTCCCATCTGAACGGCATCCAGTGCTTCCTTGATTCGGATGCGGATCTGCGCCGGTTCAACGCCATTATTCTCAAGCCCGAAAGCCACGTCTTCTTCCACCACTGTCGCCACGATCTGATTATCCGGATTCTGGAAAACCATTCCCGCATGCTGGCGGATATCAAAGACGAAGTCATCCTCCTTCGTGTCCAGGCCGCAGACCCAGACGCTGCCTTTTGTCGGCACATACAGTGCATTAAAGAGCTTGGCCAGCGTCGATTTGCCGCTGCCGTTATGCCCTAAAATCGCCAGAAACTCTCCCTGTTTGACACACATGGAGACGTCGTTGACGGCAAACTTCTGTGCCTCCGGGTAGGCATAGGAGAGGTTGCTTGCCATGATTCTGTTTTTATCTGTTTTTGTCAATTTGCGAGCCCTCCAATGCAAAATGCGGCGCCCAAAAAATCTTCGGGCGCCGCGAAAGAATATGTCCATATCTTCTTTCATCCAGACTATACTGTCGGTTCCGGAATCACACCGGCTCGCAGATGGAAACCATCCGTCGCGGACTATACCGCCGGTCGGGACTTTCACCCTACCCTGAAGATTGTTTTATTATATCACAATGTTGTGTATTTGAAAAGTGTTTCTCAGCCATTAAAGGCAGCAACTTCTTCTTCGGGAGCCGTGCACGGTTCAACGCCGGTCACGTAGAGTACCGGCCCCTTGCCCCTGTATTCCCTGCGCTCCTCCGCCTTGACAAGTGCCGTAACCTTCTGCCATGTTTTCTGCGGCGGAATAGGCAGGCCATTTGCTTTGGCAATAAAGCCAATAAACCGCAGGTCATCCTGACAGCAGACCATTGCCATGCGCCCCGGCACATACTCATCCGCTCCAAGCTCCCTGCCTTTATAGATGAAAGCCTTGAAGCTGACGGTTTTCCCATCATACTCTTCCGGATACTCGGACGCATCCAGATAGAAGATGCCGTAGTGGTTGTCTTCCAGATTGATGACGGGAGCATCCATGTCGTAGGGCGGCGGCATGCCCTCTCCATAATCCTCACTTGTGCCATCGGCATTCTCAAAATAAAGTGCCGCCTGCGGATTCATGGAACGGATGTTTCGGTCTCGGATAGCCGCCTTCATCTCTTCCGTTGCGCGGTTGAAAACCACCATGTCTGCCGACGAGATATGCTGGAGCATTCTGGCTCCCATATTGGCTGCATACAGTTCGAACGTTTCCGCGTTCACCGTCGTAATGATCTGGAACAGTTCCATTGTATCCAGCGGCATTCTGGAAATCGCCTCGTCCATGTCCCACATGCCGTTCATCTCAACAATGACGCGATCAGGGTTATGCTTGTTCACCAGCTTTTTGAGCGTTTCGGGTGCAAAGCTTTCTTCATCGTCAATCACTTCGACAACGCTGTGCGTACCCTCCAGCATGCGTGGGTCAAACTCCTCCATGCCCTCCTCGCACAGAAGGATGAGGGTCTTTTCATCCCCCGGGGTAAAGCCGGGATCCATGAGTACGCTGGCGATAAATGTCGTCTTGCCGCTTTCAAGAAATCCTGCAAACAGATATACCGGAATAGCCATATTTCCTCCGATCAGGCGATGTGAAACAGCGCCGCCAAGTTATCGTCTGCCAGCTTGGAGCCGATCACGCAAAGGCGTCCCGTATAATCAGCCGGACCCTTGCGAATGTTCTGCTCGCCTGGCGTGTAGTCAAAGTGGAGCCAGCCGCCATCCGTGCAGGGCAGGATGCCTTTTGCCCTGAGCACCATGCCATACTGTTCGTCTTCCAGTTTGGCAAGCATCTCGGACAGTTCTGTCTCTCCGAAGGCACGGACAGTCTCCACGCCCCAAGAGGTAAACACCTCATCAGCCTGATGGTGGTGATCGTGTCCGCAATGCTCGTCATGATGGTGGTCATGTCCGCATCCGCAATGCTCGTCATGATGGTGGTCATGTCCGCATTCGCA
>JAHHSO010000032.1 GCA_020025205.1 Christensenellaceae bacterium
CGTCATAGCTGTCAGCTACGACTTATGCGCAACGTTTCGCACGGTTCTTGTAGCTATGCGCCTCATCGACGAAGAGCCTGTCTACGCCAAGCTGTTCAAATGTCACCACATCGTCTTTCTTGTCCTCTGCCAGCAGCTTGTCCAGCCTTGCTTCCAGAGATTTTTTCGTTTTTTCAAGCTGTTTAACCGTGAAGCGCTCACCATGCTGCCAGCGCATTTCCTCAATCCCTTGAGTGATCTCGTCGATCTCCGCCCTCAAAAGTCGTTCCTGGCGCTCTGCGGAAATCGGGATCTTCTCGAACTGACTGTGACCGATGATGACCGCATCATAGTCACCTGTCGCAATTCGGGCACAGAACTTCCGGCGATTGGCCTTTTCAAAGTCCTTCTTAGTCGTCACAAGAATGTTTGCAGAGGGATAGAGCCGCATGAACTCCGACGCCCACTGCTCCGTCAGATGATTGGGGACAACAAACATCGACTTTCTGCAAAGCCCCAGCCGCTTTGATTCCATCGCTGCCGCAGCCATTTCAAAGGTCTTCCCTGCCCCTACTTCGTGTGCGAGCAGCGTATTTCCACCATACAAGATATGTGCAATCGCATTTTTCTGATGTTCTCGCAAAACAATATCCGGCGTCATGTCGCCAAAGGCAATATGGCTTCCATCGTATTCGCGCGGGCGCTCAGAATTAAACAGTTCATTGTACTGCGCAACAAGATGCTGACGCCTTTGGGGATCTTTCCAGATCCAGTCCTGAAAAGCGTCCTTGATGGCCTGCTGCTTTTGCTGGGCTAATGTTGTCGCCTTCTGATTGAGTACACGTTTTTCTTTGCCATCCACATCTTCAATCGTGTCATAGATGCGAACGTCCCTTAAATTCAGCGTATCCTCAATGATTTTAAGCGCCGATGCGCGATCCGTTCCAAAGGTCATGTTGTTGGCAATGTTGCTGCTGAATACGCTCTTGCCCTGAATATTCCATTCCGCTGTAAATGGAGAATAGTTGACCTCCACGCACCGCTGCAAATAAAAAGGTGGTTTAATCAATTCAAAGATAAATTGTTTGATATACGCTTTATCAACCCACGTCGCGCCCAGACGCACATCAATCTCTGAAGCATCCAGATCATTGGGCTGCGCCGCTTCCAGTGCTCTAACATTGACGGAAAAAGAAAGATCGGTCTGCTGTGCTTCTCTCGCCTTCCTCAGCTTTTCACGGACGTTGCCCGACAGGTATTCATCCGATGAAACATAGTGCGGGCTTCCATCCTGATTTTCTTCACCGGGAACCTGAAAAATCACCCCGGACAGATCGTGAGTCAGTGTTTCTTCCGTCTTTCCTGTCAGCTGGGCCATGTACGGGAGATCTACTGCCGCCTTTTCCGAAATGGATACCGTCAGCGCTTCCACAGCGGACTCCACATGCGTGATCGTTTTTTGCTGCTTGATGGTGCGCTTAGAAAACATATCCGCCTTGCGCTCCAGCTTTCCCTTTTCATCCAGAATTTCAAGGGAACAGAGCAGATAATAGGAAGAATCTCCGGAAAAAGCCTGACGATTGGCCTTGTCGTTAATCAAACCATACTTGGCTGAAAAAGCATCATAGAGCTGATTGAGCTTTTCCTGTTCTGCCCGAATCGCTTCTTCCTGTATGTTTTCGTCCATTTGCAGATCAATCAGGTGATGCACGCAGTCTCGAAGGGCGACCATGCCCCTCACTCTTTCTGTTGCTGCTGCATTTAGTTCAGCCGGAACCATCACTGAGTTTTCACGAAAGTATACCTGATCGTCCACGACGGTAAAAGAGTAGTTCTTTACATCAGGATCAGCAGGAAGCACGGCCTGTTCATCTGCTTCTTCGCTGAGTTCCGATACCTCAACCGCATGATAGCTGCCGTGTACCTGCTGTACTGCTTCCTTCAGAAGCTCAGACAGATTTTTTCCTTCTCTGGGCTGAACCGTGTATTCCATGCCATGTGCCGTGCTCGTCTCCGCACTTTCGCCCAAGACCATTTCGGGATGCGCCATAAAATAGGCATTGACTGCATGGCCCTGCTCATTCTCGACTGTCTGTACCCACTCCGGCATGATGTCCCTTGCATCTTCTCGCTTTTGAAGAAAGAGGATATCTGAAACGACTTCCGTGCCCGCATTCGCCTTGAAAGCATTGTTAGGCAGACGAATTGCACCCAGCAAATCGGCCCGCTGTGCCAGATAACGCCGTACAGTGCTGTCTTTAGCATCCATCGTATACCGGGATGTCACAAATGCAACTATACCGCCCGGTCGAACCTGATCCAAACTCTTTGCGAAAAAGTAATTGTGGATGGAAAAGCCGAGCTTGTCATACGCCTTATCGTGAACCTGATAGTTTCCGAAAGGCACGTTGCCCACGGCTAAGTCATAGAAATCCCGTCTGTCGGTTGTTTCAAATCCCGCCACTTTGATATGAGCTTTGGGATAGAGCTTTTGGGCAATGCGTCCGCTGATGGAATCCAGCTCCACACCATACAATCTGCTCTCCTTCATCTCTTCCGGCAGCATACCAAAGAAGTTGCCAACGCCGCACGCAGGCTCCAGGATGTTACCTTTTTCAAATCCCATATTGCCCACAGCATCGTAAATCGCACGGATGACCACAGGGCTGGTGTAATGTGCGTTCAGCGTCGATCCCCTTGCCGCGTCGTACTCCGCAGGCGTCAAGGCTTCTTTGAGCTGTTTGTATTCATTAGCCCAACTTTCTTTATTGGGATCAAAGGCATCTGCAAGACCACCCCATCCCACATAGCGGGAGAGAATCTCCTGTTCATCCGGCAGGGCATCTCTATCCTCGGTTTCAAGCTGTTTGAGCAGCCTGATCGCCTTGATGTTGTCGGCAAACTTCGCTTTCGGCCCACCCTCACCCAAGTGGTCATCCTCAATGTGAAAATTCACCGCTTTGACGGTCGGTTTCTCTTCTTCCTGCGGTTCGGGTTCCGTCAGAGTTTCAGCCGGTTCTTTTTCCATATATCTGCGGACTGCTTCAATGCTTTCGCTTCTGAAAATCGGGAAACCGTTCATTTCCTGAAACGTCACATCCCGCAGGCTGACATCGTGCATTCCCACATGATCGACCACAAAGGCACGGCCTTCGATTTGAAGCTCCATTCCTTCATGAATCTCTGGCAGATCTTCGTGTTCGGCTTTTTCCTGCGTCGCTTCTGCATCAGCCATCACCTGCTGGATGAAGGGATCTGCATCCAGCTTTTCGGGATCGACAACTTCACCGTTTACAATGCCGCTGGCTTCCAGTCTTTGCCGCAGCTCCAGTCCTTCCTGATGTCTGAGTGCTTCTTCCTCCTTTTTAGTCAAAAAGCGGTCATGGACAATCAGCTCATTGATCCGATTCGCCGCTTTTTCCCAGCTCAGATTAACATCAGCGCATCCCTTCTTTTGAAGGCGAATGCCCTTGCCGCTATAATCCATTGCGCTTCCACTTGCCCCAGAAAGCGCATGAGATCGACCTCCGATGCCATATTCTTCCCGCAGAAATTCACGCTTTTCTCTGGGCTGATGTGCATCTTCAAAAAAACGATAAATCCGCCCCTTACTGCCGGCAACGACGCTTCCAGCAGACAGCGCAGCGTCAATTTCATCCTGCGTAATGAAGCTCTTAACAGCAGGAAGCTCGAACAGCTCAGACGTAAACTCCCGTCTGGGCAATGCCAGTTCGTCTAATCTTCTGCTGATATCAGGGAGATCATGATAGCTGAACCTCAGAAGTTCCGGGGCTTTTTCATATGCCGTCCGGAAGTCCCGAAGTTCCTGTGCCACGCGCTCGCGGTATTCAGGCGCAGAAAGCAGCTGGGCAATTTTCGCTGCTGCCAGCGGAAATCCACCCTCTTTCACCTCTCTAACGCCTGAAAGGAACGTGTCGTCTGAAACGTCAGAAGTCAAATGCCAAAGGCGTTCCGCAAGCTGCTGCCGCTCAAAGTCTGCCGCCTCTGCAAGTTCGATATTGCCTGCAAACTGTCCCTCTTCCAGAAGCTGTCCGATTCTTTCAGCAGCAGCTTTCCAAGAAATAATCTGTGCATGAGGATCATATCTTGACGACTGCCCAGCAGACAGCCGGATACCCTCATCACCGGCCCATGCACTGATCGGCCTGTTTTCGGTCTCAATACCTATACCGCCGCGATAGATCATCCGAAGTCTCTCAGCGATTTCCCCCAAGGGGATTTGCTTCTCATACTCGGCAACGATCTGCATTCGCTGGTGATCCGCGTTATGAAACCGCCGGAGAACCTCGTCGATGTCGCTTTGGGCAAAAGAAAAAGCGGAGATTGTGCTCTCCGCTTGGTCATTGAGTTGGTCATTTTCTCCCAGAAAACTCAGCTGGCGATCAATTCGGCCCGAATGATCTCTTCTGCCTGTGCCTTGCAGTTGTTCATCAGGCCCACCCAGCGCATCGGATCTTCCGCCTTCAGGCTCTCGGTTGCTCCCGCTTCCTTCGCCAGCCTCGGCATCAGCTCTTCCATCCTCTCGTTCGCCGTCTCCTCGATCTCCAAGAGGTGTGGATACAGCTTGCCGGAAATCATCATCGCGCTGTTCATCAGGGGTTTGTTCTCCCTGAGCCATTCCTGTCTCATCCTGCCGTACCTGCCCAGCGGCTTCGTCTCTTCCATTTTCAGATCGGGTACCAACACTTCGCCCATCTCTTTGTAAGTCAGTTCGATCATGATTGTCTCTCCTCTCTTTTTCTGTCCTGCGGACAACCGCTTCAATTTGTCTGAGCATGGTTCCTGCCGTCATGCTGACCGCCTCACCCAGCACACAGGTCGTTTCCCGCGTGTTAAATTCAAGCATCGGCATGAAATCCTCGTCCGTCAGAATGGTTTCAGGCTCCAGCCCGCAGCGCTTCATCAGCATGTAACTGACGCTTGCCTCGACCGCGCTCTTGAATCTCACTCCGACTGTGTCTACATCATAATCGGCAAGGAAGCTTCCGTCAATGTTGCCGAGTACCTCGTCTTTTCTCTCTTCCCACACTCTGACGGCTTCCTGCTGTGCAGTCTGCCGGATCTGATGGGCCAATCCTGTCAGCCCCAACGTTCCGTATTCGTTTCTGAGCATGTCAGACACAGTTTTCTCATCCGTCAGTTTCCAAAGATCAAACGGTCTGGAGGTTTTTCTTTCGCCTGTATCCTCAACAGCAAAGACATAGTGCAGACGCGGCACAGCGCTGGAGTAATCGAGCAGGCCGATGCCCTTTGCACCGTGTTTTACATAGCGGCCCATCTTCTTTGTCCAGACATCGTAAGACGCACAGGCTTCAATATTCTCCCGCTGGGCATGAATTAAAAGCTGATCGCTAAAGGGATACTTGTACATGCGGGATGCAGTGTTCAAAAAGCCTGTCCAGTCATCAAAGCCGGAGGTGATCTCAAGCGCCTTCTGCGTGCGCATCGCCTCATAGGTTTCAATTTTCTTAGTCATCTTATCACTTCATTTCTACAAAAAAGAGGGGTGATCCCCTCTGCTTTCCAAACAAAAAAGCACCTTGCAATTCTATACGCAAAGTGCCGTATCATTTAGCTGTTCAATTTTTACATGCCTGAAACAATCTTTTCAACCTGCTTCACAAACCCCGGCATATCCTCATAGATGACCTCAACGATAATGGACCAGTTAATACCATCGTAATCATGAACTAATCTATGCCTCAAACCCGCCACCATACTCCAAGGCATATCCGAATGATCAGCCTTGAACTCAGCGGATAACTGATATACCTGTTCGCCAATGTTATAAACCGGCGTTGTAACAGCCCATTGTGCAAATTCATCCGTCAGCAATTGTTCCTGCGAAATATTCCTAGCTTGCAGCTGTTTCTCTAAACTATGCCAAAGATCAATGACTTTCAGCAAGCGCTCCTTATCTGATTTTTTCAAGCAATGCGCACTCCTTCCTGCATCACATTTCTATAAAAATCAGAATCCTGATTGACCTCTCTGATTTCAAAAGCATCAACATTTTTTCCTGTCATTTCGCGCAGATCCTCACCGAAGGAAAAAATATCTCTCGCACGGAATCTATCTCCGCCCACAACAATCAAATCAATATCGGAAGTATCGTCGGCCTCTTCTCGAGCATAAGAACCAAACAAAAGCGCATATTCGGCATGATACCGCCGAAGCAGCGTTTTGATACAGTTTTCTATTTCGTATCGAGTTAGAACCTTCATATTTGACGCCTCCTTTTCTAGCTTTATTTTAACTACTTTCGCCTTAAGGTGTCAAGACGTTCTTATTATTCTATGTTGTGCTGTCATGATCCATGTTCTTTTATACAGGTTCCAGCTTTTCCCTTCCTTCATAAGTCTGCCCACTCATTTCTTTGGAGATAAAACGGGAAGCAGCCGACCGTTCGGCTGCCTCCTGCCTCTTTTTCATTTTCTTCTCGTATTTGTTCCAAGCCGCATCCACGTTTTTGCTTTCAAACCCCGGCTTTTCAAGCATCAGCCGCTCAAACGGGCTGTCGGTAAAGTACATCAGCTATCACTCTTTTCTTCTTCGGGTTCTTCATCCTCCCCGATCTCTTCATCGTCCAGATCTTCTTCCATCATATCGGCTTCACGCTTTCCTGTACCGTCTTTCTTCACCTTCATGTACGCTGCAGCACCGATGCCTGCCGCAAGGAGCAAAAGTACATCCGAAACAGCAGCCGGACTCTTCTTCTCCTTTTCTCCGCTCGGTTCTGGCGTCGGCTTCGGCGTAGGCTGCACAGTCGGCTCAGGCGTCGGAAGATCCTTTGCCTTCACAACATCCATAAGATCGCGATCATCCACCATATTGAGGAAATACGTTTCATACGCATCCCCCTTTTCATCCAGCGGTTTGTCATAGTCAATCACAAGATAATAGGTTTCACCATTTCGGGTTTGCAGGGTGATAAACTGCTTGTTCGTCGCCTTTGAATACAGAAGATCCAAAGTTTTCATGTTTCCATCCGTACTAAAGCCCTGACCTTCTCCCTTACTGGCAATCATCTGGCTAATAAGTTCATCCATCCACGCTTCCTGATCTGCGGGATTCATGCCAGGCTGAATAGTGGGAACGACCGTCGGAACCGGCGTAATTACAGGAACCGGCGTTTCCATCGGCTGATGCGGACGCTGCGGAGAAGGCGTCTTTCTATCGTCAGACGGACGTTGCGTCGGTTCTGGCTTGTGGTCAGGTCTGTTTGGTCTGTGTTCTTCTCCGTAAAAAGGATTCTGCACATAGATCATCTGCGAGAAATTACCCGCCTGATCGACCGCCTGAATCGCCAGCTTCTGCTTTCCATCTGCGTAGTCACGGATTTTGGCATCAATCGTTGTGCCTCGATACGTCACCTTATGTCCGTTGATATAAACAGCAGCGACGCCTGAAATCGTATCATTGGCTTCCACGCACAGAAACTCGTTGTTAATGCCCGCTTTTACCTCCGGCGCAGTGGTGTCAAAGCAGTCAACCGCTTTGCTTTGAGACTGTACATTCCCGTCTTGATCTGTAATAGAGACATGCAGTGTACAATTCTCTCGAACCTCAACAATGTACTCATTATCCTGTTCGCTGGTGTCAGCAACTGTCACCATACGGTCTGGAAGAGCCATCATGATGCAGATATGCTCCCATCCCTTTCCTTTCAAATCGGTGATCTTCACCCTCGCATCCGCTTTTGTCTTCTGCCACTTTTCAGGAGGCAGAATTTCGATTCTATATGCTTTCTTCGGTTTTTCGGGCGGTCTCGACGTCGGATAGTCATCCGGTTGTTCGCTGGGACTTTCCGTAGGCGCTTCCGTCGGTTCTGTCGTCGGTTCAGCGGTTATCTCTGGCTCAGGTGTTGTTTCCGGCTCGGGCGTTGTCTCTGGCTCAGGTGTTGTTTGCGGTTCGGTTGTTGTTTCTGGCGCAAGCGTTGTCTCTAGCTCAGGCGTCGTCTCTGGCTCAGTCGTTGTCTCCGATTCAGGAGCAGCCTCTGATCCAGTCGTTTCTTCTTCGGAAAATGCTTCAGATACTTCCGAGCTTTCCGTGACCTGTTCATGATCCGGCTTCATTTCTTCCGCCCATGCGCTTGTGCAAAGCAAAACGCACAGCAGAAGTGCTGCCATGCGCATCCATTTATTCCTCATCCCTCTGTTCCTCCTGCTGCGTCTTTTCTTCCACAGCCCCCGGTTTTCCCATCAAAAAATCTGCCAGTTCTTCAGGAGTCAGTTCCAGCTCCCGAACGATGCTGATAATGCCCACATTTTCAGCCTCTTCCTGACGTTCGGCAAGCATTTCTGCCTTCTGGACAGCTTTTGCTGCCATCTCATCAGCCCTTTTCTTCTGTCTGCGGGTCTTTTCCAGATCCTCGCGCCAATTCAGTTTCGTGTTCTTTCTCTGTCCCTTTTTCATCATTCATACACCCTTCCGTATCCATAAAAATGTTGTCTGAAATAGGTTCTGTTCAAATCCGCAAAGGAAATCGGATTTCCGCAGTGCAGCATCATGCCGTCACCCACGTACAGGCCCACATGCGTGATGCCTTCGTTTCCCTCTACGCCTTCGCCCAGCGTGCCTTGAAAGAAAACAAGGTCGCCCGGTCTGGCCTCTCTGGGCGTAATCGGTTTACAAACTCCATAAAGGCTGGTTGCGCCCAGCCTGCCCACATGCTTTGTTCCCGTCTCGTTGAGAATCCAGGAAATGAAACCCGAACAGTCAAAGCTTGTTTCCGGGCTGTCTCCGCCCCAGACATAGGGATAACCGATATACTTTTGTGCTTCTTCAAGCAGCTTGCCAAACTGCGGATCGTCCTGCGCGTATTCAGGCGGAACGTCATACAGCAGCGGCTCCTTGAGCTTGGAAACATGTTTGCCTGTGAACAGTCCGTCCATATTGCCGTGCGTCGCCATATATACAGCGTACATGCCAACCTGCTCACGGCTGAGCACATGGAACGGCAGATGGGAGAGAATCTTGTTGACGACCTTCACCTTACAGATTTTATAGCTGTAAGGCACTTCGATCATCTCTTCAACAAGCTGCCATTCCAGTTCGCCTGTGACCGGATTAAGCACCTGTTCATACACGGTCTGCCACTCCCGGTTATAACGCGTTTCTGTCACGACTTCGGTTGTCACCACATACTGCTGCCGGAAAAGTCCCTTCATAAATCCGTAAACCGATTCAATCGTCCACTCACCACCTGCATGTGCGCTGATGAGCGCCATCAGTGCGTAAGGATCATGCCAGAGTTCCATCTGGTCAATCTGAACTTCATCGTATTCAGGATGCAGTTCCTCATAATGATCCAGCTCGTGCTGAAGCTCCTTTTCCATATCACAGTAGACTTTTTCAGCATCCTTGAGCATGTCCTCTTCTGCCGGATATGTGCCGATGACCATCGCCTGCAAAGCCGTCTGTCCCAGAGGTACGCAGGAAGAAAGGCTGGTAAACATGTAGACTACCAGCAGAACAAAAATCAGAAGGATGATCCCCTTGCCGTGAATCACCCTTCTGACTGTCTCTTCAATTTGTCTGGCCCTGCCTTTAACCGCTTTAGCAGCCTGATCTGCCGAAACCTGTTCCCGGACACTCTTTCTTTTTGCCCGTGCATACCGCTTTTTAATGCTTTTTTTCTGTTGGTGATGCTTCTTCGCCGCATGGCCAAGGTCACCTGCCGTCTTTTTTGCACGTTCTGCCGCGTCTACGGCTGCATTGTCATCTCGCTGTTCATACGTACTCATGCTTCTTCCTTTCCAGATAGCGTGCAAGCTCCTTTTCTGCCTGTCTGTCTGCATCCCCAGCCGCACGGCACAGGGCATACATCGAAACATACATCAGCACAATGCCACTGATTCCAAGAACAATCAGCATATTTTTTCCTCCTTCAAATCATCCAATTTAGTGGTCATCAGCTGATACAGCGGGCTGTCTTTCGGATACTGGTTGGAAATCGGCACCACCGTCCCGCCGTAGATCATCAGGCCTTCACCGGGCCGCACATCCTTCAGGCATTCTTCTTCGCCCGGAGAAAGCCCAAGTTCTCTGACTAGGATCTTTCTGTCCGCCGCACTTTGTCCGAACAACAGGAAGAACTGTGAGTTTGAAATGATGGTGCTGATGGCATTTCCGCTTTCAAGGCCATCGCTGCCGTAAAAATCCGAGATGTTCTGCGTCAAGCCAGTCGGGATACCTCCGTATTTACGGAAGCGCTTCCACATTTCAATGGTGTGTGCCGCCGTCTGTGCATCCCGAAGCAGCAGATGCATTTCGTCGATGTAGTACCATGTAGACTTCTGATTCAGTTTATTTCGCGCCACACGCGTCCATACCTGATCCTGAATCGTCAGCATACCAATCTCTTTCAGGCGATTGCCCAGATCCTTGATATCGAAGCAGACCAGACGATTATTGATATCCACATTCGTTTGGTGGTTGAACACCGACATAGAGCCATGCACATACATCTCCATCGACACAGCCAGCCTGTGCGCTTCGGGCTCTTCCTGCTCAAGCAGGCTGTCATAGATATCTTCCAGAATGGGCATCTTTTCCGGAACAGGATCAGCAAGGTATTCCTGATAGGCCAGCTCCACACAGCGGCTGATGAGGTTGCGTTCCAGCGGACTGAGGCCATCCTTTCCGCCGAGGATCAGTTCAAACATGGACAGCATCAGGTCAACCTTCATCGCCAGCGGCGCAGAAGGCTCGACAAACCGCATATCCAAATCCAGCGGATTGATATAGGTATCGGAAGCCGGAGAAATCTTAATCACCTGTCCGCAGAGGCTGATAACCAGCGGCTTGTACTCTCCTTCAGGATCGCAGATCATGACTTCATCCCGTGTAAACTTGATGACCCACAAGATTTCACCCTTTGCTGCAAAACTCTTGCCGCCGCCCGGTTCGCCCAGAATGATGCCGTTGGCATTATTCAATAGCTTTCGGTTCACAACGACCACGTTGCTGCTCAATCTGTTCAGGCCGTAGCCAATGGCATCCGGCACCAGCTGCAAAAGCTCCTGCGTGACAAAGGGGCAGAAGATGGCCAGCATCGAGGTGGACATGCCGCGCTCAATACCGATCTGGTTATTGCCCAGCGGCAGGATGCTCTTCATCGCATCCTCCTGCTGATCTTTCAAAAGAGAGAGCGTGCAATGTTCCACCTGCGCAATGCTTCCGGCTTCCTGAAGATTATTTCTCAGTTCCTTGAGCGTATTGCCGGTATGGACGGTAAGCAGCGTCACAATGAAGTAGTTCTCAGATTTGTCCCCAAGGATTTCCAAATGGCGGTTTACGCTTGCCACGTCTGCCATCAGCTTTCCCGGAAGAATGTCCATATCATATCCGCTCTGAACAGCGCGCTTCTGCTCGTCGATCTTATGGCTGTCAAGTTCCGTCTTGAGATGCCGCATTTCCATGATGGCATCTGCCCGATTCACTGCTCTCACATGGATGGATACCATCATGCTGCTGGTCAATTCAAGCATGGACTTGAGCACCTTGTCATCCAAGGTAGATGCTTCAATCTTGATCTGCGATGCCGCGCAATACTTGCCGCCCACCTTGAAATACTTATCCTGAAAATCAAAAGTGCTCGGTGCAATAAAGTCCTGTGTCTGCAGGCCGCTCTCTTCCAGCCAATTCCATTCAAAATGAAATTCTTCTGAATGATCCATATGGAAGAAACGATGCAGGAGTTCAAGCCGTTCTTTACCGCTCAGCACCCGTGCCTCCACGCCCATCTGCTTGAGCTTTGTTGTCAGCTCCGCTTCCATGCGATTGAGTTTCGCCTTTGCCTCTTCCCCTTTCACAGATTCGACACCGAACGTCAGATACTTGGCCTTTCTGATTCCGTTTGTGCCTTGTTCAATCTGGTCTCGGAAGATTTTAAGGCACTCCTGTGCCATTTCATCCTGCTCACCCTGCCGATTCAGTGCGTCCATCAGCTGATCCATTTCCTTTTGGCTGATTTCAGAGTTAAAGAACGTGAATTGCAGGGAAGTCATCGAATCGAAGTAATTGAGGAAGTCTCTCCATCGTGCATTGATGGCTTTCTGCTCTTCTTCACTCTTGAGCAGATAATTGATGTCCTCAAACTGGATCGTCTTGTTATATCTCATCTTGTCCGCATGACAGATACCATTCCGAAATATTTGCAGATAGGGAATTGTATTCTGTGTGCTGAACGGAGACAGTGCCATCTTTTTGGCCTGATCGATCTTTTGAAGTATGAGCTTCCTGTCTTTTCCGCGCACTCTCATTGTCTTTTTTCTTGCGGGTTTCTTTTTCTTAATCCATCCCAGATCGAACAATCTTTTGCACTTCCTTTCTAAGCCGATGCCGGATTTCGAGCAGGCTGTACACGTTTTCTGTTCGGTACAGCCTCTTTCTGGGCCTTAAAAACCTTGTTTCGATCATGTGCCGCATCACCACTTCCAACGGCTGTCCGCCTTTCTCGTACAAGCCGAAAGCAAAACACGGCATCATAACCAGCATCATAGCGGTTGTTGCTATGCTGACATCAACATAGCTTTTGAGGAAAAGGAAAAGCGGAACGCCTATAAGCGCCCCGCCTCCAAAGCAGACCAGCTGCCTTTTCGTGAGTTTAAACATGACTCTGTGTTTAATTTTCGTAATGTCTGCGGGAATTTCTGCCGTCAGCATAAATGCCTCCTTATCTCGCATTGAAGATGGACTGTGCCAGGCTGCTTGTCTTAAAAAGCGCGAAGCAAAGCAGCACTGTGTAGCCCATGCACGTCCAGATAGCTTTCACGATATCCGTCTGTGTACCGATGTGTTGAATCAGCACCGCATAGATGGCTACACAGACCACGATCAGAAACGCCTGAAAGCCGAGCGCAGCCAATGACCGGATGTAATTCTTGCCCATCTGTCCCCATTCCTGATTGGCCATCGTTGCCAGCGGGATCGGGGCCAGAGAAGTCACCAGATACACCTCGATCATGCGCCCGTAAGTGATGATGAAGATGCAGATGGTCAGCGCCCACATGGTAAAACCGATCAGCTCTGATTGCAGCCAGAGCGAAAAGATTGGCCCCAGCTCCATCGTTTCAAGCTGAGTTTCCAAACTGGTGATGACTGAGTTCATGTCGATGCTGGTGTCACCGATAATCAGACCAGAGGCGTTATTGACGACATGCTGTGCAACATCAAAAACAGCCATGACGATGTTCCAGGTGTTGGACACAATCAGGATCGAGCAGAATGTCTTAATCGTCCACTTGAAAAAGATCCACGTTTCAAAGTCATGCTGGTTGTTGTGATTGATGATCATCTGAATGAACTCTGTCGTTGCTACAATCGCCAGAATAATGCCGGCAATGGGCAACGCAACATGGTCACTCAGATTCTTAATCATGCTGTATACGCCGCCGTTCCATGCCTGCGGAGTTTTTCCTACTTGAACCGCTATATCCGCCACCTGCGCATTGACGTTATCAAAAAGCCCTGTCAGATTCGCCATGATGGATGAAATCAGCAGTTCCTTCATCCATTCCATCAGTTTGTCGAATATAAAATTCAAAAGGAAAGTCACCCCCTTCTTGCTTAAAATATCTATATCAAAGCAAAATCAGCGCCTTTGCTGATTCCTGCTCAACGTGTAAAACCAGTCCGCTTTAATCAGCCGAACATGGTTGAAAGCATCGGAATGACTTTCATTCCGACCAGCACGATGCCGCCGCCGGCAATCAGCTGTTTGATGCCCTGTGACTTGGAAGCGGGGTTATCGCCGCCATAGCCTTCCAGCAGGTTCACAATGCCCCACATGCCAACGCCGCCGCCCATGATTGATACAACGGTAGAGAGAATTGCAATACATTGATAAAGAAATTCCATATGATCCTCCTTTGGGGTAAAAGAAAAGCCGCCTTAAAAGGCGGCTTCAGGGAAACAACGACCTATTTGTTTTTCAGCACCTCTCCTTTCAAAACTTCTCTTTAATCGAATATTCCCATCATAGAAAGGCCAATAAACCCTGCCCGAAGCCTGTCCATGCCGATCATCATCATGATCTTATTGCCTGTACTTATCCCTTCGTCCAGCATTCTCTTTCCTTCAAAAAACTCAACTATGGAAATCATGCTGAAAATCAATTCATAATTCAAATCATCCTTATCCATTTTTTCTCCTTTCAAACAAAAAACCGCCTTACTCGGCAGTTTCTTCAATATCCATTTCGTACACTTCGCTGGTGTCATGAAGCGTAACTTTTGCATGACACGCAAGAAATTTCCCAATATCAAACTTATATTTGGGGTTTGCTTCCGCCAGATACTTGTAATTGGGATGCTTCTTGATGTCATACTTGTCTGAAAAGAACGAACGCACACCACGCAGCTGCAAGATGCACTTGCTGCCGTCCATGACAGCAAGCTCATCCGGAGTCATCAGATCTTTACCCAACTTCTGGTAATTCACACCATAGGTAGACGAAGAGCCTCTAGAATCACTGGTATTGAAGGTGTCAATCGTTTCCTTACCCAGCATTTCAGACAGCTCCTTGAGCGTCCCCCGCTCTTTGCCGCCAAGAAACACCATGCTGTCGCAATTGCCGACAATGGTATCTGCACTGTCCTTGTACAGTGCTTTTAATTGACTGAGCGTCTGCAAAACCAGACAGGCAGAAATCTCTCTGCTTCGGATGGTCGCCATGAGCTTTTCCAGATTCGGAATCTGTCCAATGTTCGCACACTCGTCGATCAGACACCGCACATGCACTGGCAGTCTGCCGCCATATACATCGTCCGCCTTCTCACACAGGCCATTGAAAAGCTGCGTATAGATCATTGAAATCAGGAAATTGAATGTCGAATCCGTATCGGACATGATAAGGAAAAGTGCTGTCTTTTCGTCGCCCAGCGTATCCAGCTCCAATTCGTCATACGCCATGATTTCACGGAGTTCCTGAATATCAAATGGTGCCAGTCGTGCGCCGCAGGAAATCAGAATGCTCTTCGCGGTTTTGCC
>JAHHSO010000033.1 GCA_020025205.1 Christensenellaceae bacterium
TACCAATGTTGACGTGCGGCTTGTTGCGCTCAAACTTTTGCTTCGCCATTGGAATTACCTCCATCGAGCCGGAATGAATCCGGCCGTATTTTTAAATCAATGAAAAGGGTTCCCGTGCAAAAAGCACGGGAAGCCTTGAATCAAAGACGGATGATTACTTCGCAGCCTTGCTGCCGCAGACCTTCTCCTGAATGGACTTCGGAACCGGCTCGTAATGCTCAGGCTGCATGCTGTACACGCCGCGGCCCTGCGTACGGGAACGCAGAGAGGTGGAGTATCCGAACATCTCGGACAGCGGAACCATCGCATGGATCATCTGAGTGCCGCCGGAAATGGACTCCATGCCCTCGACGCGGCCGCGGCGAGAGTTCAGGTCGCCGATAACGTCGCCCATGTAGTCTTCCGGAACGGTGACGTCAACCTTCATGATCGGCTCAAGCAGCACCGGATCGGCCTTGGCCATAGCAGCCTTGAAAGCCATAGAACCGGCGATCTTAAACGCAACTTCGGAAGAGTCAACATCGTGATAGGAGCCATCGTACACGGAGACGTGGAAGTCCACGACTTCGTAGCCGCCCAGCGGGCCGTTCTTGGCGGCCTCCTGGATACCGGCATCGATAGGCGCGATGAACTCCTTCGGGATAGAGCCGCCAACGGTGTCGTTGGAGAAGGAATATCCTTCGCCCGCCTCGACCGGGGAGATCTCAATCCAGCAGTGGCCGTACTGGCCGTTACCGCCGGTCTGGCGGACGTAGCGGCCTTCAGCCTTGGCAGCCTTGCGGATCGTTTCGCGATATGCAACCTGCGGCGCGCCGACAGTTGCTTCAACCTTAAACTCGCGCAGCAAACGGTCAACGATGATCTCCAGATGGAGCTCGCCCATGCCGGCGATGATCGTCTGGCCGGTTTCCTGATCGGTGTAGGTCTTAAAGGTCGGGTCTTCCTCAGCCAGACGCAGCAGCGCCAGAATCATCTTCTCCTGGCCAGCCTTGGTCTTCGGCTCGATGGCAACCTGGATAACAGGCTCCGGGAACTCCATCTTCTCGAGGATGATCTTCTGCTTGTCGTCGCACAGGGAGTCACCCGTGGTGGTGTCCTTGAAACCGACAACGCCGCAGATTTCGCCGGTGTAGACCTCAGAGATCTCCTTACGTTCATTGGCGTGCATCTGAAGCAGACGGCCAATGCGCTCACGCTTGCCCTTGGTGGCATTGAGCACGTAAGAACCGGACGCCGCGTGACCGGAGTACACACGCACAAAGGTCAGCTTGCCGACAAACGGGTCGGTCATGACCTTGAACGCCAGCGCGGAGAACGGCGCTTCATCGCTTGCCGGGCGCTCAATCTCCTCATCGGTAGCCGGGTCAAAGCCCTTAACCGGCGGGATGTCCAGCGGGGACGGCATGTAGTCGATGACAGCGTCCAGCAGCAGCTGTACGCCCTTGTTGCGGTAGGATGTGCCGCACAGGACAGCGAAGAAAGAGCAGTCGATGGTGCCCTTGCGGATCGCAGCACGCATTTCTTCAACGGTCGGCTCTTCGCCTTCCATGAATTTCTCCATGATGCCGTCATCCACATCGGCCAATGCTTCGATGAGCTCTTCGCGGTAAAGCTGAGCGCTCTCGAGCATGTCCTCCGGGATATCCTCATCGCGGTAATCCTTGCCAAGGTCATCATAGTAGACCTCAGCACGCATGGTCAGCAGGTCGATGATGCCGCGGAATTCGCTTTCCGCGCCGATCGGCAGCTGAATCGGATGCGCGTTGGCATGCAGACGCTCGCGGAGCATGTCCACCACGCGGTAGAAGTTAGCACCCATGATGTCCATCTTGTTGACGTACACCATGCGCGGAACCTTGTAGTGCTCAGCCTGACGCCAAACAGTCTCAGACTGCGGCTCAACACCGCCCTTAGCGCAGAAAACGGCAACAGAACCGTCCAGAACACGCAGGGAACGCTCAACTTCAACCGTGAAGTCGACGTGGCCAGGGGTGTCAATAATATTCAGGCGATGATCCTTCCAGTAGCAGGTCGTCGCAGCAGACGTAATGGTGATGCCGCGCTCCTGCTCCTGTGCCATCCAGTCCATGGTCGCGGTGCCTTCGTGCGTCTCGCCGATCTTGCGGCTCTTGCCCGTGTAGAACAGGATGCGCTCGGTCGTCGTCGTCTTGCCGGCATCGATATGCGCCATGATACCGATGTTGCGAACCATACTTAATTCATGGTCTCTGGGCATGTTCAATCTCCTTTTTATCTAGGCGGCTGCGGTCTTAGCCGCAGCGCACCTGCGCGGTCCTAAAAAATTACCAGCGATAGTGGGCGAACGCCTTGTTGGCCTCGGCCATACGATGCATCTCTTCCTTACGCTTCACAGCGGCACCAGTGTTGTTGCTGGCGTCGATAATCTCAGCGCAAAGACGCTCCGCCATGGTCTTCTCGCCGCGCTTGCGGGAGAAGTCCACCAGCCAGCGCAGTGCCAGAGTCTGGCGGCGCTCCGGGCGGATCTCGATCGGGACCTGATACGTTGCACCGCCAACACGGCGAGCCTTCACTTCGATGCTGGGCAGGATGTTCTGCAGGCCAGCATTGAACACTTCCATAGCATCCTTGCCGGTCTTCTCGGCCAGCTTGGAGAATGCTTCATAGCAGACGGTCTGCGCGATGCCGCGCTTGCCGTCGAGCATAATCTGATTGATCAGCTTAGTCACGATGGTGTTGCCGTAAATCGGATCCGGCAGCACTTCGCGCTTCGGTACAAAACCACGTCTCGGCATGGGTTTACCTCCTGGATTGTCGGGGAACGGAAAATTCCGCTCCTGTTTTCTTGCAGCATGACCCGAACGGCCAGAAAAGCACCGCCTCAGCAAAAGCGGCCTGCTTCACTGGATCTAGCACACGGCCCTGCCCGCAGGACACCTGCGCGCGCTGTTCCAACACGCGCACATTCTTCCCGCTTCGCGGCCGGCCACCCGTCTCGGATCGACGACACCTCCGATACTGGGAGGGCGCCACTTCCTTCGTAAATCCGAAGTATTGGCCCGTCGATTACTTCTTCGGGCGCTTTGCGCCGTACTTGGAGCGAGCCTGCATGCGCTTGGCCACGCCGGCAGCGTCAAGCGCGCCGCGGATGATGTGGTAACGAACGCCAGGCAGGTCACGGACACGGCCGCCGCGGATGAGCACGACAGAGTGCTCCTGCAGGTTGTGGCCAATGCCGGGGATGTAGCAGGTACCTTCGACTCCGTTCGTCAGGCGAACACGAGCGATCTTACGCAGAGCAGAGTTCGGCTTCTTGGGCGTGGTGGTCTTAACAGACAGGCACACGCCGCGCTTCTGCGGGCACTTCTGCAGGATAGGCGCGGTGGGCTTTGCAGCCATCGCTTTTCTTCCGTTGCGGATCAACTGGTTGATCGTAGGCATGGAAGCACCTCCTATTGATTCTTCATTATTGATGGAACACTTACTTGCTGATATATCTATATGAACCCGGCTGATGCGGGGTCATAGCAGCAAACAGGCTGGCTGTCCAGCCTCTCACTTAAGCAGGCCGGCAGCTGCCGCCTTGACATCGATGCCGCAGGCGCGCCCCAGCTTCTCCATGGATTCAACCTGCGTGCAGGGAATATCCATATCATAGCAGCGGTCAACAACGCGCTTGGTGATGAGCAGATCTGCATCTGCCGCCACATAAGCATGGGCAATCTTTCCCTCGTCGAGGGCGCGCAGGAGTTGTTTGGTCCCGACTACTCGTCGGTCAACATCGGCCAGACCTTCATGCATAAAACATTTCTTCCTTTCATCGTTCTCTGCGCAGACCTTCCCCGCGGACGGTGCGCACAGCAAACGTAGTTATCATATCATTTTCAAGCGCGTCTGTCAATCAGATTTTATGTTTTTTCCTGATTGCACAAGATTTTATGTGCCTTGTGAAACAATATTCTCCTTCAGTTAATCGGTGACCCTTTTCCTTGGGTAATATCATACCAGAGGAACCTGCTTTTCCCGCCATCCTCTTTTCTCAGTTGCTGTATGGCAGTCTCCATCACCTCAAACCGGACAGCCATATATTCTGCAATTCTGCTTCCATCTGTCTGCGTCCCCTGTGTCCCCCAGCGTTCTGCATTGCGCGCAGCGGCGCCGGATTCCTCCAGCTGGCGCGTATAGCATTCAATGCGGGCAGCAATCCGCTCAGGGTTGAAGACAGTCTCTTTGCAGCTGTCCCACATGTCAGCAAGCGCCGTTCGTGCCGATGCATCCGTTCTAAGCAGTCTGTCTGCCATATAAAAGTACAGCCAGTTGTCATACCCCGGGCCGATGTCCTCCCATTTCAGCCCCCAGCTCTGATCCATGTCCCACGGTACAAAGTGATAGACATAGCCGTTGGGCTTCCATTCTGCCCAAATGTAAAGGTTGTTGAACACATTGTCCGTCAGCCCGGCGGCCTGAATCATCAGTTCCATGCGAAGGAGGCTGTTTATGTCCAGTCGTTTTAAGGCTTTTTCCCGAAAAACCGCATCGTCCTCTTCCACAATCAGATCCAGATATCCCTGAAGCGGCGCAAACGGCGTTTTAACCATCCGTGTATAATACAGCTCGTAAAGCGTATCCGGCACAATGGGGTCTTCTGCCGTAATGCCGCTTTCTGCAAACTGTGGAACATTCGTCCGATACACGCTGTCCGAAGCGGGATGTTGCTTGCCTGCTTTGTCCAGCTCCTCCGCCTCATCATACGGGTTCATCATCAGACAAACGCCCTTGTATTCTCCATTGACAAACACTTCTGCATATGCCGTTCTGCGCGCCCCAAAGGGTTCTGTTTCCGGCACCATATCCGCATAAACCGCCCAGCTCAGTCTGCCGCGCAGCAGATCATCCTGAATGGGGAGAAGAACCATCTCGCTCACAAGTCCCAATCCCGGCGTTTCCCAAACAGTCTTTTTGTTTCTGCCGTCCCGACGTCTGTATTCGATTTTGTAGCCGGGCTTATCAGAATACCTTGATTGTCCGCCGCGGTAACGCGCCGTTGCAGCAGAACGCACAGTTTCCTGTCCAAATTCGCTGATGGTCACCTGCGCATTGGTGTCAAAGCTCGTGATTTCCGTCTGCGTTGTCAGGCTCAACAGCGGCAGACCGGTAAATATGATGCTGAAATAATCATACTCCTCTTCGTTGTATGCCATCACCTGATAAGCGCGCCCCTTTTGAATCGCCTCCCTGCAATCATCATAAGTGTACTCATCCGTGAAAAAAAGGTCAATTGCCTTCGTTTCCGGGGCGATTAGGTGAATTTCAGGCCAGCTCTCGCCCTGTTCAAGTCCCAGGGAGCAATAAAACGTATTGGTTTCCGCTTCATAAACCAGCGGCATTCCATCCATTTCAAGGGCCGTCACAAGCGGCTTTTCACTCCTGCGGTGCTCATCCTCAATGCTCCAAACCTCTTCTATGCTCCGGCATGGTCCAACAACCGGCCGATACGGAGAATCAAAGATCGCTACACCCAGCATCATCACCGACAAAATGCCCATCCACAGAGCCAGAGTCCCTCTCGTCTTGCGCATATTCCTCTTTTTTTCCTTTAAATGATTATTCTTAATTTTACAGCATTCTCAGCGCTTCGACAAGAGCTGTTTTGCTCTGCGTTTTTTCGTCTTTCATCTTTACAACATGCGCTGGAGCACCTGCCACCACCGCCCGCGGCAGCACATCCTGTGTAACCACCGCCCCTGCCGCAACAACAGCCCCTTCTCCGATTCGAACCCCTTCCAAAACCACGGCATTCGCCCCGATCAAGACCCCATCTTCCACAATAACGGGTGTCGCACTGGGCGGTTCTATAACCCCTGCCAAAACAGCGCCTGCGCCAATGTGACAGTTTTTTCCAACAACAACACGGCCGCCCAAAACAGCACCCATATCAATCATGCTCCCTGCGCCAACGGATGCGCCAATATTGAGGATCGCCCCCATCATGATTACTGCATGCTCGCCAATTTCCACCGGTTCGCGCAGGATTGCCCCCGGCTCAATGCGCGCCGTGTAGCGCGTCAAATCGGCAAGCGGCAGTGCGCTATGCCGCCTGTCGCATTCCATCTGTGCCGCTTCGATCATCGCTTCATTTTCTTTCATCACAGGTGCAATATCCGCATATTCCCCTATGACAACCTGATTAAATACCTGGCAGTTTGGAAATTCCAATGGCTTCTTCGTTCGTATATATACCTTCACCGGCGTTTTCTTCTGAGCTGTGCGAATGATTTCAGCAATCTCTTCCACGCTTTTTCCCTCCAAAGAGCACGTCGTCCATATCATACAGTCCCGGTTCCGCTTTTGCTGCAAAGACTGCCGCACGAAGCGCCCCCAGTGCAAAGACCTCTCTGTTTTCGGCTCGATGTCTGATTTCCAGTTCCTCCCTGTTCCCAAAGAAATACGCCCGATGTTCCCCCGTTACCGTTCCGCCGCGCAGGGCGTGCAGCACGATTTCACCCGGTTTCTTTCTGTTGTCCAATGCTACGCCTCGATCCTTTTGGATACTTTGAGCCAGTGTCATTGCCGTTCCGCTGGGCGCATCCTTTTTCTGATTGTGGTGTGTCTCCACGATTTCCACGTCAAACGCTTCTCCAAGCATCTCGTTTGCACAGATGACAAGCTGACGCATTACCGCCGCACCAACAGAGAAATTGGCCGCCCAAACAATGGGCGCTTTTTTTGCCGCTTCCTCAATCTTATGTTTTTGATTTTCATCATAGCCCGTTGTGCCGATGACAAGCGGATGTTCTCCGCTTACTTCCAGCACCCTGTCGAGATTTTCCGGGCGCGAAAAGTCTAAAATGGCCTCTGCTGCGTTCAGATCCGCAGGTTCAAATCCTTCCTCCATCGCGCAGACAGCAGACAGTGCGCGCGCCATTTTTCCGCTTCCAATCCAAGCTATTTTCAAAAAAATTCCCCTCCTATCATCGTTTTCCTCCCTATTCTTCCAGAACAGGAGATTTTTAAACGATCATCGAAGGGGAAAATGATATTTTATTATATGCCGTCAGGCGTCATCCTTTTAAATGCTTATTCAGACTCTGCCAATATCAGTGCGCATGTGTGCACCTTCAAAATGAATGCATTTTGCTGCATCGTAAGCATTTTCAATCGCCTTTTCGAGGTCTTCGCCGGAAGCCGTCACGCCCAAAACGCGCCCGCCAGCTGTAACAAATCCCTCTTCCGTCTTCTTCGTACCCGCATGATAGACAAACGCGCCGCGCTTCTGTGCCTCTTCCAGCCCGGAAATCAGCTTGCCGCCCTCATACTTTCCGGGATAGCCGCCGCTTGCCAGCACGATGCAGGCCGCCGCGCCGTCTTTCCAGCGAATCTCTTCGTCTGCCAGACGCTGTTCGCGCACAGCGCGCATGATGGACAGCAGGTCGCTTTCAAGCAGCGGCAGAATGGCCTGCGTCTCCGGATCACCAAAGCGTGCGTTGTACTCGACGACCTTCGGCCCGTTCTCCGTCAGCATCAAGCCGACATACAAAACGCCTTTAAACTCGATGCCTTCTGCATTCATTGCCTGAAGTGTCGGAACAAGAATTTCCCTTTCCGTGCGCTCGGCAATTTCTGTCGTGTACAGCGGGCTTGGAGCAAACGCGCCCATGCCGCCCGTGTTGGGGCCTCGATTGCCATCGAACACGCGCTTATGATCCTGACTGGAACGCATGGGAACGATGGTCTTGCCGTCGCAAAAACACAGAACCGTCACTTCCGGGCCCACCATGCACTCTTCAATCAGCACGCGTGCCCCGCTCTTGCCAAAGCGGCCATTCTCCATCATGTCTACGACAGCCTGTTTGGCTTCTTCAATCGTAGCCGCCACGACAACGCCCTTGCCCAGCGCAAGACCATCTGCCTTGACGACGATAGGTGCCTTTTCTTTCTCCAGATAGGCAAGCGCCGCATCCATATCGTCAAATACTTCACTTCTGGCCGTAGGAATTCCGTATTTTTTCATCAGGTTTTTGGAAAACACCTTGCTGGCTTCCATCTGTGCCGCCTTGGCGCTTGGCCCGAAAGCCGGAATGCCTGCTGCCTCCAGGGTATCCACGCAGCCCAGTGCCAATGGGTCATCCGGCGTCACGCAGACAAAATCCACCGCCTCACGCTTGGCCAGCGCAACAATGCCGTCCATATCCGTCGCCTTCACATCAGGAATACAGCGCGCAATCTGCGCAATCCCCGCGTTGCCCGGCGCACACAGGATTTCATCAACGTCTTTTGATTCCGCAAGTTTTTTGCAAACAGCGTGTTCTCTTCCGCCGCCGCCGATAACCAGTACCTTCATGGTAACTCCTTCCTGTACTCTGCACTTTTGCACAATGAAACTTTTATAGAAAAGAGGAAACGATCGTTCAAAGCTGCCTGAGAATGAGTATTGAATGATAAAAACAGCGCCTTACCGCCTTTCCGGCAGCAAGGCGCTGAAAAAAATCAGTGCTTGAAGTGGCGCATGCCGGTAAATACCATGGCAATGCCATACTTATTGCAGGCATCAATGGAGTCCTGATCGCGGACGCTTCCGCCCGGCTGAATGATGCAGGCAATGCCCGCCTCAGCGCAGGCCTTCACGCAGTCATCAAACGGGAAGAACGCATCGCTGGCCAGCGCCGCGCCCTTGACCTTCTCGCCGCTGCGCTCAATAGCCATCTGCGTGGACCAGATGCGGTTGACCTGCCCCGGTCCAATGCCCAGGCTCTGATGATTCTTGGCAATGGCAATGCCGTTGGACTTGGCATGCTTCACAAGCTTCCAGGCCATCAGCAAATCCTGCATTTGTTCCTCGGTCGGTGCCTTTTCAGTCACAACGCGGAGGGTGTTCTCGTCATCGAGCAGCTTGTCATCAACTTCCTGCACCAGCAGACCGCCCGCCACTTTGCGCATAATGCGTTCACCCTTTGGATATGCGCGAATCGTGGTATCCAATTCAAGCAGACGCAGATTTTTCTTCTTTTCAAGAATTGCCAGCGCCTCATCGGTAAACTTGGGCGCCACGATGATCTCCAGGAAGATCTTGGCCATCTGCTCCGCTGTAGCTGCATCGACCGTGCCATTGGTGACGACAATGCCGCCAAAAACGCTGACCGGGTCTGCTTCATAAGCCAGACGATATGCCTCGCTGACGGACGGATTCACGCCCACGCCGCAGGGGTTGCCATGCTTAACGGCTACAACTGCCGTTTCCTCAAACTCTCGCAGGAGTTCCAGCGCGCCGTTTGTATCGTTGATATTGTTGTAAGACAGCTCCTTGCCATGCAGCTGACGAGCCGCCGGCAGCGTTCCTGCCACATCGCCCAGATCGCGATAGAAAGCTGCCTTCTGATGCGGGTTCTCGCCGTAACGCATGTCCTGCACCTTTTCAAAGGTCACAGTCAAATTCTCCGGGAACTCGATTTCATCTTCAAGCTGGCTGCGCAGATACTGCTGAATCATGCAGTCATACTGAGCCGTATGCTCAAAAACCTTGTACTGCAGGCGGCGTTTCGTCTTCAAAGACACATCGCCCGTCTCTTCCAGCTCATTCATCACAGCATCATAATCTGCCGGATCAATGATAACCACAACATCCTGCGCATTCTTTGCCGCAGCGCGGAGCATCGTCGGGCCGCCGATATCGATGTTCTCAATCGCGTCTTCAAACGTCACGCCGGGCTTTTCGATGGTCTGGCGGAACGGATAGAGATTGATAACCACAAGGTCGATCGGCTCAACGCCCAGCTTTTCCAGTTGAGCCATGTGCTCTGGATTGCTGCGAACAGCCAGAAGACCCGCATGAATCATCGGATGAAGCGTCTTGACACGTCCGTCCAGGCACTCCGGGAAACCCGTTACATCGCTCACACCAGTCACCGGAATGCCTGCATCGGCAATCGCCTTCATGGTTCCACCGGTGGAGAGCAGGGTCACGCCATTGTCCGCCAGCCGGCGGGCCAGATCCACAATACCGGTCTTATCCGATACGCTCAGAATCGCACGCTTAATCATGTGTTTTCCCTCTCTTCTGAATCAAGCAGCCCCGAAACCGTGCCTTACAGATCCCGTCCCAGCAGGTATTCCTCTGTACGCACCCATTCAAAGCCTGCACGTTTAAAGAACTTCATTGCGCTGGCATTTCTGCGTACAGCGCGTGCAACCATGTACGGCACCTGCATCCGAATCAGCTGTGTAACTGCTTCATCCACAAGGCCGCTGGCTACGCCGCGTCCCCGCCACTTGGGTTCCACGCAAACCATTTCCAGCGCAGCTTCGTTTTGCGAGCCAGTCACAAGGATCTGTCCCACAAAGTCGCTTCCGTAATACAGGGCCTTGGCAATGAACACAGGCCCTCTCATGCGCTCTTCCAGCCATTCGCTGGCATGTTCCACGCAGCCATACTCCTTCAGGCTCAGGAGAAACTCTTCGCGTCTGGTGCGGGTGCGCAGATCAACATCAATGCTCTTTGTCCCCACGGGGATATAATTGCGCCGCCGATTATTGGGATCCTTCGGCGAATTATATACAAAGAGTTCCGTTCCATCGTAATCGTCAAACCCCATGCGGGTAAAGTACTCGCGGCGCTTTACATCGTCAATCGCGCAGCGGGTATACAGCCGGGCATTCAACCCGCCTTCTTCGTCTTTAATGCGTTCTGCACGCGCACAAAGTGCGCCATACAGCGTGTCCCTTGCCATCGGATGCGCATTCATCGTCATCTCGATATCAAGAGGCCTGTCGGCCAGCATCATTTTAACGACTTTGTATTCAAGGCCGCCCTGCCCAATTTCAACGCCCGCATCATCAATGATGACAAAGCTGTTCTCGCGCAGTGCTCCGCCTACCCCTCTGACGGGCTGATAAATTCTCATAGTTAAAAGACACCCTTCATTCCTCCGGCCAATACGCTCACATTTGCGCTCAGCCGGGATTGGATACATGTGAACACTTTATTATAGCACATGTATGCGTCTTCCATCTACTCCTAATTTTCCCGCACAGTAAAGTCTGACGCTTTCCGGGAGAATTTCGTGCTCCACGGACAGAACACGCGCCGCCAGCGTATCCGGCGTGTCTCCTTCAAGAACGGGCACGCTCTTTTGAAGAATGATGCCGCCATGATCCACCTGCTCATCTACAAAGTGGGTTGTCGCGCCGGAAATCTTGGCGCCGTAGGCCAGAACAGCTTCATGCACATGATGGCCGTACATGCCCGTACCGCAGAACGCAGGAATGAGCGCCGGATGAATGTTGATGATCCGGTGCTCATAGGCTTTGACGATCTGGCTGCCAACAATCGGCAGGTAGCCCGCCAAAACGACAAGCTCTGCCTGCGCCTCACGGAGCTTTTCGAGAATCGCATCGTTGAATGCCTCTGTGCTTCCCGCCTGCTTCTTGCTCACAAAGGCTGCCGGAATGCCGTGTTTGCGCGCACGTTCCAAAGCATATGCTTTGGATGCGTTGGACAGCACCATCACGATCTCTCCGTCAATCGTCCCCGATTCCACGGCGTCAATCAGCGCCTGTAAATTGGTGCCGCCGCCGGAGCAGAGGACTGCAATCCTCGTTTTCACTTCAGAACCAGCCTTTCGCCGTCTTCGCCGGTCTTTTCAACCGTGCCGATGCGGTAAGCCTTTTCTCCATTCTCTTCAAGAACAGCCATCAGCTTGTCGGCTTCTTCCGAACGGACAGCAAAAACCATGCCGATACCCATGTTGAAAGTATTGAATGCCTGTCTGTCGCCCAGTCCGCCCATCTTCTGCAGCTCGGTGAATACCGGCAGAACCGGCCATGTTCCACGCTCAATGTGCGCAGACAGTCCGTCAGGCAAGATGCGCGGAATGTTCTCTATAAAGCCGCCGCCAGTGATATGGGCGATGCCGTGCACGTCGCATGCCTTGCATGCAGCCAGTGCGGGCTTGACATAAATGCGGGTCGGCTGAAGCAGGGTTTCGCCCCAGCTCTTTCCGCCGAATGCTTCAACCGGCGCGTTGAGGTCACGCTCTTGTGTCAAAACCAGCTTGCGAACCAGAGAGTAGCCGTTGGAATGGACGCCGGAAGATGCAATGCCCACCAGCACGTCCCCTTCAGCCACACGCTCGCCGGAGATGGACTTTTCCCTGTCTACCAATCCCACGGTGAAGCCGGCCAGATCGTACTCGCCTGCCGGATAGAAGTCCGGCATTTCAGCCGTTTCGCCGCCGATCAGCGCACATCCTGCCTGACGGCATCCGTCCGCCACGCCCGAAACAATCTGCTCCACCTTCATGGGATCGAGATAGCCGGTTGCGATGTAGTCCAGAAAGATCAGCGGACGGGCACCCTGGCAGACAACGTCATTGACGCACATGGCCACGCAGTCGATGCCAACCGTGTCATGCTTGTCCATCAGGAAAGCCAACTTGAGCTTGGTGCCCACGCCATCCGTGCCAGCAACAAGCACCGGCTTTTCAAGTCCCGCATCTTCAATGGAATAAAATCCCCCGAAAGACCCCAGGCCGCCCAGCACATGCTCGTCGAAAGTGGTCTTCACGTGCTGCTTCATGCGCTTAACTGCTTCATAGCCGCGCTCCACATCGACACCTGCATCCTTATAGGTAATCATATGCGTCCCTCCGTTACAGTTCTTCTGCGATTTTTGCGTCGTCCGCTTCAATGGCCTGAGCCATCTTCACGCGATGTGCATCCAGTTTCTCCTGCAGTTCCGGATACTTGACAGACAAAATCTGTGCCGCCAGATAGGCCGCGTTATCGCCGCCTCCCACAGCCACCGTTGCCACCGGAATGCCCGCAGGCATCTGCACTGTGGACAGAAGGGAATCCAAACCATCCATGAAAGAGGATTTAATCGGAATGCCAATCACCGGCAGCGTCGTGTGTCCAGCGATCACGCCAGCCAGATGCGCGGCCTTGCCCGCCGCAGCAATCAGAACTTCAAAGCCATTCTCACGCGCATGGTCGGCAAATGCTGCCACCTTCTCCGGTGTTCTGTGTGCGCTGGCAACATGCACTTCAACCTCAATGTCGAACGTGCGCAGCACTTCGACACAGCCCTTCAGAGAGGGCCAGTCACTCTTGGACCCCATAATCAAAGCAGCCTTAGGCATACGCTTCACACCTCCATTGTTTCTACTCTTTGAATTATATCAAGGGGGACGTCCGTTTTCAATCCAAATCACAATCTTTAATTGAATATTTTTTTAAAATGTTCGGTTATTTGACCCATTGTCTGTATTTTCGAGTTCTCCTCTGCACGCCAATCAGAAAAAACACGTACATTTGTATGGAGTTTTTTTAGTTTGTTTATCTTTCATCTGTCCCGGCCGCCGTCTTTGCTCTTTTTCCGGCCTTTTCTTGTTGTTTTCAGCTTCTCTTTTCAACAAAAAGCGCTTCCGCAATGCAGAAGCGCCGATTTTATACAAATGTCTCTTGTCCAACCTCAGTGGGTGTCTGATCGTAAAATACACGAAGTACTTCCGGCGTTGAGCTCTGAACGCGATGCACTGTGCGCTCCACCAGATCATACGGCAGACGCGCCGGCACAAGCTGCGTACCATACAGCGTAACCGCGCGCAAAATAATGGAGTAGCGTCCGTGCGGCAAACCGAAATCCAGCAGCACCGGAAAATACTTGTACAGTTTGCGCGACAGCCCGGCAAGGTCAATCTCCTCGCTGAATATTGCATCTGCTGTACGCAGGGCATGAAGTCTGTCTGCCGTAACCTGCCCCAGAATCCGTGCGCCAAGGCCAAGCAGCGGAAACGGTTTTTTTCCGGCAATTTCCGGACTCAGTCCGATCTCTTCCGCAAGCCCGCGCACCTCTTCCTTGAAGCAGGAGCTCAGCGGCTCAAGCACCGGAACACCGCAGCTTTTCCATCCATTACTTCTGCGTCCGCTCAGAAAATCGCTGTAATTGCTGCCCAGAACGATCACTTTCTTTCCAGGCATTGCCTCAATCTGCCGCGCCATTTCCTGCTGCAGACACCGAGCCACTACTTCGTGTTTTTCCTTCATATTGCGCTTGTTGGCTAAGGCATCCAGCACGACGCCGGAACGATCCACCACGCGCAGAGGAATCTCCAATCCCTCAAAAGCAGCCTGAATTCGTGCGCTCTCCCCCTCGCGCATT
This sequence comes from Christensenellaceae bacterium, assembly GCA_020025205.1. Taxonomy (GTDB): domain Bacteria; phylum Bacillota; class Clostridia; order Christensenellales; family Aristaeellaceae; genus Ventricola. The sequence goes on from JAHHSO010000033.1 coordinate 14,135, forward strand.
AAGCCGGTTTCCATGTAAATGGCAACCATGCGCTCACCAAATGCGCGCTTTGTCAGCATGGCCGCCACTGTGGAATCGACTCCGCCGCTAACCACGCAGACTGCCTGATCCGACTCCGCCGCAGCCTCTGCAAGCCTGGTTTCAGCCTCTGCAATCGCAGCTTCCCGCGTATACCAAGGCTCACAGCCGCAAATGTCACGGGCAAAATTCTTGAGTATCGTTGTCCCTTCGGGATCATTGCGTTCCGGCTCAAACTGCACACCGTACAACTTGCGGCGCACATCCTGAAAAGCGATGGTGCATCCGCCTGCATTGGCACAGCCCTGTACGTCTGCCGGCAGCATAAGCGTAAGCGTTTCTTCCAGGCAGCGCTCACCGCTTTTCAACCCTCCGAACAGCCGGCTGTCTCCATATTCAATGTTGACTTTTCGGGGGCTGTTTGCCGCGCCTGCGCAAGCACCGCCCATTGCAGCCAACAACAGATATGAAGCGTGACCCAGCGCGAGAACAGGAATACCCAGCTCAACAATGCCCTCATCGATTTTTCCGGGAGCATTTTTCTGCTCTCCGCAAATCAAAATGCCGCGCGGGTCCAGTTCTTTTATCTCTTCGACAGTAGCGCCGCCGTCAATGATCCTGGTATAGACCTGTTCGGTACGAAGGCGCAAAGCCGCCTCCAGAGCGAACTCCTCCGAAAGGTTAAGAATCAGAATCATGTCGTTCATGCTTGTCCCTCCACAGAATTTTGTGCTTCATGTATTTATTATACTGTATTGAAAACAGTTTTACAACCAAACG
>JAHHSO010000034.1 GCA_020025205.1 Christensenellaceae bacterium
ATGTTTATGTGTTTTTTAGCTCAATGGAGACTTGACACCTATTAGCAGGTTTGCCGTACAGGGGGCGGACATTGTGACGGGCATTCTGTGCGCACTGACGGGCAAGTCGAACAAGACGGAGAGCGGCCGGGTATCGTCCGGCGCACTGTTCATGGGGCTGATTAAAAAGGGGCTTGAATGGCTGGTGGTGCTGATCTGTCTGGTGGTGGGCGAAGCGCTGGGCATGGCGGGCGTTGCCGGCGCGGCGATGGTATACATGATGGCCACGGAGCTGGTGAGCCTGATGGAGAATCTGAGCATTTTCGGTCTGAAGGTGCCGATGCTGGAAAAGCTGCTGGATGTGGCACGGGGGGAGACGGAAAAACACAAATAAAACTGCAAATTGCATAGAAAAGAGATATTCATTTCTGATTGGCAATCAGGAGCGAATACCTCTTTTTTTTCAAAAAAGTATTAGACAAAATGTTGATATATACGGGCGTATATGGTATAATATAGGCATGGAAAGGAGGGGGAAACGTTGAGAAGGAGAAAAAAAGAAAGCGGCAAAAAGATTGAAGTCAGCCTAGAAACCTGTATCAATCTGATTACCGCAATCCTGAACCTCATCACAGCGATTATACTGTTGATGGGCTAAGACAGAGGGAGGAGAATTCCTCCTCCCCCTACTTCAATATACCACAAGCCCTGCTCAACGTCAAGAAATGAAAACATTTGCACAGATTCTCTTGCTTGTCAGCATCGCACTGTCCATTGTTTCAATCATGATTCAACTTTGGAAAAGGAAAAAGTAAGTATGGAAAACAAGTATGCAGCACAGAAGAAGCACCTGCGCACGCATTATGTGCGCTTTTCTCTGGATCTTCGGCCGGAGGTTTTAGAAGAATTTAAGGCAATATGTGCCCGAAGAGGAACAACACCAACTACCGAAATTAAAAAGTTTATTGATTCATATTGTAAACAAACCCAAGAAGAGCAGATAGATAACGAATACGGAAAAAAGCCTGAAAAGCAAGAGAGATAAAGGAAAAGACAACAGACAAAAAAGAAGAATCCTCGCTGTCTGGCGGAGATTCTTCTTTTCCTTTTATGATTCTATTGTCTGCATAACAAAATACCTGAAAATAATAAATGAGTGAAGTTCTGATATTAGATGACACGCTTCACTTCCGTGATGGTTATATCTGTACCTGATGCACTTGCAAAGTTGTTGTAAAAATTCTGTTAGAATTATCAGAGCACTGGCTTTATGATCTCACAGAATGATGGATGTGGAAAGGCGAGGGATTATGGGGCGGCTACGTTATCTTAGCATTCCCGGTTACTCCTCACCAAATTGAAGTGTGTTATTATTGTGTTATTTCAAGTTGCGGATATGAAAAAAACCTAGCTATTGCTAGGTTTTTTATGGTGGAGGTGAGGAGAATCGAACTCCTGTCCGAAAAAGAGACTTTCAAGCTTTCTCCGAGCGCAGTCCGTGTTTTAAAATTCCCTCATCCAGGCGCCCGCGGACAGGCTCAAGGACTCAGTAGCTTCATAATGTGTTCATGCGGCAAAGCTTAGGCAAGAACATGGCCCGCTAATTGACGCCGGGTTCCGGTGCAGCGGGATCACCGGGCCGACGCGCAGCCTAATTAGGCCGCGAGGCAATAATCGTTATTGTCAGTTAATCTTTAATTTCCCGGTTTTATCGTGGCCCGGGGCCACGGCTCGCTTACCTGAAAACCTGCAATCCCGTCGAAACCAGTACACCCCCAGAATTCATTCGCCGCGGTTGCGAGAACGCAGCGCACGTTCGATTTCGCGCTTGGCATCGCGTGCGGCAATGTCATCGCGCTTGTCATGAAGCTTTTTACCCTTGCACAGACCCAACTCCATCTTGAAACGGCCATCTTTCAAATAAACTTGAAGCGGAATGAGGGAATACCCCATCTTTGCAGATTCCTGATGAAGATGACGAATCTGGCTTTTGTGAAGCAGCAGCTTTTTCTGGCGCAGCGGATCGGTGTTGAAGCGATTGCCCTGCTCATAGGGGCTGATATGCATGCCGCAGACCAGCACTTCGCCGTCTTTCACGACAGCAAAGCTTTCTTTCAGATTCATACGTCCCTGACGCATGCTCTTAACTTCGGTTCCCTTGAGCTCAATGCCGCATTCGATGCGCTCTTCGACGAAGTAGTCGTGGAACGCTTTTCTGTTTTGGGCCATGGGTTTGATGCCCTTTGCTCGTGCCAAACGATCTACCTCCTCGAACTTTTTCGCATTACAGTATAACACAACTGAGCAGGAGTTGGCAATGGAAAAAGGAAAAGAAAATATTTGCGGCAGGGGATGAAACAAAGAAAGTTGAACGTTATATAGGCAGGAAGAATTTTCAAAAAAGGAGTGTAGAAAAATGAAAAGGATAATGGCTGTTCTTTTGGTGCTCATGGTCAGCCTGGTGGGTCAGCAGGCGTTGGCTGTGCAGTCAGAAACAGCAGGAAGGCTCATTCCAATTGAAGCGACAGCCACACAGAAACTGGCACTTCGCACAGGCCCTAGTACAAAGTATGAAGAAATTTTTACGCTGCCTGTATCCGGTGTTCGCGATCTGCAGGTCATGGAGCAGGAAAAAGGCGGAACGGTGATGTGGGCTATGCTCGATTTTGACAGTGATTATGGGCGCTATCGGGCATATACGGGCATGAAACGCATTGATGCCAAAGGCGTTCCCAAGACGCAGCGGGAAGGAAGAGACTGCTGCATAGGCAAAAAGGATGTCTATGCCTATTACGGTCCGGGCGAGGATTATGTGCGCTTTGAGGAAAAAATCCCGGCACACACGCAGGTGATAGTTTATCATGAGGAAGCAGGGTACGTGATGGCAGATTATATCATGCCGGATGCGAAGCCGCAGCAGAGGGATAAGGAACTTTTGCAGATCACGCGCGGCTGGATTCCGGTCGAAGCGCTGGAAAACTATGAAGCAGTGACACAGGCACCAGAAAGCGACAAATAAGGCTGATATGATTGACTTTTTGAACGCTTGGCGGTATACTATGCGCGTATGCATATGGTATATGTGTGATTTCAATTTTCGTTTGGAAAAGCGTCATGCAGGGTGTGATCGCCCTGCATTTTTAAAATGAGCAGGAGAAAAATCCCTTTAAGTGAAGGAGTACGTATGGATAAAAATGGCAGTTTCCGTGTAGTCGTTCTGATTCCGGCATACAAGCCGGACGAGAGGCTCGTACAGCTCACAAAAGAATTGATAGAAAAGCAGTTGGACGTGCTGCTCGTTGACGATGGCGGAAAAGCGGAGTTTGCCCCGATTTTTGACGCATGCCGCGAACTGGGGGCGGAGATAGCTGTACACGCAGTCAACATGGGCAAGGGACGTGCGCTAAAGACGGGCATTAATGAAGCACTTGTGCGCTGGAAGGATCTTTCTGGCATTGTCACTGCGGACGCAGATGGGCAGCACACGGTCAAGGACATCCTGCGTATCATAGAGGCTATGCATGACCATCCCGATGAACTGGTGCTTGGTTCCCGCGAGTTTACAGGCAATGTTCCGTTTAAAAGCTTGTGGGGAAACCGCATTACCCGCTTTGTCTATACGCTGGCCAGCGGTTTAAAAGTTGGCGACACGCAAACTGGACTTCGCGGTTTGCCGCGCTGTGCATTGGAAATGATGGCGGTGATTGACGGCGAGCGATACGAATATGAGATGAACGTTCTTTTGAAGCTGCGCGATATGAAGATCGGCGTTTTCGAGGTGCCGATCGAAACCATTTACATCGATGACAATTCCGGCAGTCATTTCAATCCGGTTCGGGATGCGTTCCGCATCTATCTGGTCATATTTAAATACCTGTTCTCATCGGTGGTTTCTTTTCTGGTGGACTATCTGCTCTACTGGCTTTGTCTGGATTGGAAGGTTTCTCCGCTGGTCAGCTATGCGCTGGCGCGAGTATGTTCTTCTCAGGTGAATTATCATCTGAACAAGCACACCGTATTTTCCGGGCGCGGCGGAAAAAATTCCATGTTCAAGTATTATGCGTTGGCGCTTGTTCAGGGAGGCATAGGCGCGGCTCTTGTACAGTTTCTGCCGAGTGTCTTTCCAGTTTCTCCGTCCATCATTAAAATTCCAGTGGACATTCTGCTCTTCGCTATCAGTTACATCATCCAGCGGGATTATGTATTTGACAAGTAAAGGAAATGGGCATGACGGAAATCAAAAGAAGCAGAACGCGGCGTCGCGTGCAGATGCGCTCTGTGTTTCTGCTTTGCGCGGCGGCATTTGTTCTGAAGATGAGCATCGGCGGGACGCTTCGCCTGCTGGGGCTGCCGCAAACCAGTTTTACCGAGCCGCTGATGCGTGCTGCGACCGGACTTCTATGCTTCGGTCTCCCCGCGTATCTGGGGCTTTTTGTGCTGGATGGCGATCATAGAGAACTGCTGGCCGACCAGCAGCTGGGACGCGGTGCCATTTTGCCGTTAGTTCTGACAGGCATGTTGATGGTCTGCCCGGCTATTCTGCTTCAGGAATTGAATGAAAGACTGACAGCAGTCGTCGGACAGACTTTTTCCGGCGAGGCAGAAATGCCGATGAAGCTGACGGCAGTTGAATTAAAGGCGCTGGGCGTGGCTTCGTTTCTGCCAATGGCGCTGGAGACAGCGCTCCTTGCGCCGATTCTGGAAGAAGTTTTTTTCAGAGGGTATTTGATGAGCGCACTCATGCGCTTTGGCAGACGGGAAGCCATTTTTTTAAGTGCCTGTTTGTTTGCTCTGATACACGGAATTTCGCCAGCGCTTCCAGGCTATTTGGTTCTGGGGTGTCTTTTGGGCGCAGTTGTTTTGCACACAGGTTCCCTGTTTGCGGCGATGATTGTACACAGCATGTATAATCTGACGCTGCTTGCGGGCAGTTATCTGGGGCTGTTTCCAGATCAGATGAATCCGTTCTTTGCAGCTGCTTTGCTTGCGGGTATTCTGCTGCTTGTGCGCTGCCTGTCCGCGCTCTGGAAGGCGCGCCGGCCGAGGATGAAATCAATATTCATGAAAAGCATTCGGCTGAACAGGCGTGATGTGAGGCGGGTTGCAGCCGCTGTGTTGGCGCTCCTTCTGCTTGTGCCGGCATCTGAATGGATGACGTATCACTGGACAGAGGCAAACGAATGGATCTCTGTGCAACAGAGGATGAAGGAAGAAAAGGGCGGGTCAAAATGAATGCGGCACTGATTTGTATGGGGCGGTTGAAAGAACGCTACTGGCGCGATGCAGCGAATGAATATGAAAAAAGGCTGACGCGGTTCGGAAAGTTTGAGGAAATCGAACTGCCGGATCTGCCGGAGCCGCAAAACAGTTCGCCGGCCATCGAGATGCAAATTTGCGAAAAAGAAGGACGCGCGATTATGCAGAAGATTCGGCCGGACGATATCGTGATTGCACTGTGCATCAACGGTAAACAGATGGATTCTGTGAAACTTTCCCGGACGTTGACGGAGTATTTTGATACGGGCAGGCGCGTGGTGTTTGTCATTGGCGGATCGCTGGGACTGTCTGACGAAGTGATGAACCGCGCACAGCTAAAGCTTTCCTTTTCTCAGATGACATTTCCACACCAGCTGGCACGGGTGATGCTGCTGGAACAGGCGTATCGCGCTGTAAAAATTGCGGCGGGCGAACGATATCACAAGTGAGGAGGTCGAGCCAATGAAGGCAAACTATCATACCCATACTGCACGATGCGGCCATGCAGCAGGGACGGACGAGGCATATGTCTGCGCTGCCCTGGATGCTGGATTTGAGGAGCTGGGCTTTTCTGACCATATGCCGTGGCCGTACAAGTCCGGGTTTTCTAATCCGGGCGTGAGAATGCCCGTCAGCAAAATGCAGGAATATCTCTCCAGTGTGAAGGCGCTCAAGGAAAAATACGCGGGAAAAATCAATATCCTGACCGGCTTTGAATGTGAATATTTCCCGGAATACATGGGATGGCTCGCAGATGTAAAGCAGGAAAACGGGCTGGATTATTTGATTCTGGGCAACCATTACGAGGGAACCGATGAAGGCGGCCTGTACTTTGGAAGCATCCGGACGGCTTCGGAGCTGATCCGCTATGTGGACAGCGCAGTAAAGGGGATAGACACGGGACTTTTCGCCTATCTGGCGCATCCAGATGTGTTTATGCGCAAGTATCCGGAGTTTGATGAAAACTGCCGGGCGGCTGCGCGTGATCTGTGTCAGGCGTGCAAAGAAAAAAATCTGCCGATGGAGTATAATGTCCACGACAGATTTATTGAATGTTTTACGCACAGGAAGAGCTATCCAAATCCAGCGTTTTTTGAGATTGTGCGCGAAGAGGGCGTGCGCGTTCTGATTGGAATAGATGCGCATGAGCCGAGAGAATTGTCTGACACGACCCAGTGGGACAGGGCAAAAAAGGAACTGGAAAGATTTGGAAACCTCCATATAGACCGACTGTAATCAGGCATCAAGGACAAAGTCACATCTTGTCAGCAGGCTGCGGGCGGCAATATGTCTGTTTTCCATCGGAATCCATTCGGAAATAAAGCGGCCGAGCATCGCCTGTCCATTGCGTTTGAGGATACGTGCCTGCTGCTTTTTGGGCGCAATGGTCACAACGGCGCGCAGGTCATACAGCGGCCAGAGATCAGGATGCAGGCAATAGGCACCTTCGACGATCACAACGGAACAACAGCCGTCAATGGAAATGGGATCCAGAAAGCGAGGCTGCGGGTGGCAGACGAAAGGCCGGTAGACGGCGCGCTGCTGGCGGGACAGGGGCAAAAGCACGTCGTTTAAAACGCGCTGGATGTCTGCGTTAGCCAGAGTTTGACAGACAGTTCCACGTTTTTCGCCAGGGAGAAAGAAGTCATCCATGTGGATGACGGCGGCACTGTCAAACCGGGAAGCGAGTGCATTTGCAAGCGTGGTTTTTCCACTGGCAGACATGCCGTCCAGCGCAATGCGCACACGCTGCTTTGTGCGCAGGCAGGTACAGATATGAGAGAAGAGCACGTTTTCTGCATCGTCATAGCGGATGTGTACGGGCATAAGAATCCTTCTTTGCTTCAAAATCAATCGGCACTCAGTATAACAAACACGGGGCATAAAAGCAAGAAGTGACCGGCAGCTAAAAAATATTGACTTTTCATGAAAACTGCCGTATGCTGTAACGGAAATGGAGGAGAAGAACATGGGATTCTTTGAAAAAATACGGGCATCCATTGTACGCTTCATGGCTGGGCGCTATGGCTCGGATCAGCTGAGCTTTGCCATGGTGATGTCCGCGCTTGTGATGACGAGCATCGGTGCGCTTTCGAGAATCGGCTTTTTGACATTAATGGCGGATGCAATGCTGATTGTGGCCACGATCCGCATGTTCAGCAAGGACAGATATAGGCGTGCGCATGAGAATCAGGTTTATCTGGAAAAAACGCAGAAGATGCGTCAGGCGTTCAGTGAGTGGGTCAATCGCATGAAGAACAGCAAGAAGTACCATTACTTCACCTGTCCCAAGTGCAAGACGCGCCTGCGTGTGCCGCGCGGCGTGGGCAATGTTACCATTACCTGCAAGAACTGCGGCGAGAAATTTGATAAAAAAGCGTGATGTACGAAAGCGGACGGCGAACAGCCGCCCGTTTTTTAAAGTCAGGAAAGGCGGGAAGAAATGAAAAAAACGGTTATCGCGCTGTGTCTGGCAGTGTCTGTGCTGGCTGTCGTTTTTTGGAGCATGGGGAAGTCTCCTGTGCTTGAGCACCCAATTCAGATGCCGCAATCGGACAGCTTTTTGACAGCTGAAGCAATTGTGACACAAGATCTGCGCACGGTCAAGGGAGATGTGCATTTCAAAGCGGAAAATCAAACGGGCGAAACGCTTTCGGAAATTGTTCTGCGCGGATACGCCAATGGCGAAATACCGGGAACACTTGTTGTGAGCGGAGCGTCTTTTAATGGGCAGGCGTCGGATGTGAAACAGGATGAGAACGATCCGACGGTCTATCGGATTCCATGCGTTTGGCGCAGCGGAGAAACGGCTGAAATCAGCTGGCATTTCGCGCTCACGGTGCCCAGAAATGCCGGCGCACTCTCAAGAGATGAAGATTCAGCGCTTCTTGTGGGCGCGATTCCTGTGCCTGCCATGTGGGAGGATGGCACATGGAACACGCAGGCGTGGGATGCACTGGCAGAGCCGAGCTATGCGCGGACGTTTGATGTGACGTTCAGCCTGACTCTTCCCGAGGATGTACAGGCGGCGATGGGCGGCGTGTTGACCGGCATAAAGGACAATGAGGACGGCAAAAGGACGTGGACGGCGCAAATGAACGGCGCGCGGGATCTCTCTTTTGCGCTCAGAAGAGGTGGCGTTTTCCGTCAGAAGGAGACAGAAAACGTTTTGATTACGGTGCTGGATGCAGACAGGGGACGAGCCGGAAAGCTCCTTCGTTCAGCTGAAAAAGCGGTAAAGGTTCTCAAAGAGCTGGGCTTTACTCCTGGCGATGCACTGACTATTGTACAGGCTGATACGGGAAAGATGGACGGCATGATTGGCTCCGGGCTGATTGTCTTGGCAGGCGATGCTGAAGGCGAGGCGCTGGATAGGCAGATGATCCGCCTGGCAGCACGGCAGATTTTCGGGGTACAAATTGAAAATAATCCATGGCAGGAACCGTGGCTGAGCCAGAGCCTGGCTGCTGCTGTAGAGATGCTGTGCTATCGAAGGGAAAAAGGAAACGAAGCGTATGAAAAGCGCTACTATGAGGACATAGAGGTTGCCACAAGGCTCACGCGTCCCCATGGCGTGAATGTTGGCGCGGCCGTTCTGGCATTCCGGGATGACCAGGAAATGACGCAGGTGCTCCGTGATCAGGGGGCGGCGGCACTGCTTGGCATTGAGCAGGCAACGGGCGAGGAGGCGTTTGTGCGCGCGCTCGTCCGCTATGTACGCAGCGCGGATACAGGCAGTTTTGACGCGCTTGCCCGCGCGCTTGAAGCGGAAACGGGCAGCGATTGGTCAGGCTATCTGGCAGACATGCTGGCATCCTGAGCTTATCCGGGCAGACATAAAAGCAGAAGCAGCGCTGCGCAGAGTGCGCCGGCAATCGGATAAGCGCTTTGCACAATGGTTCCAAAGCCGCACAGGGCGAAAAGCAGCATGCCGACTGTCCCGATGGACAAAGAAAGTGTCTTTTGAAACGGCAGAAGCTGGGAAACAGCACAGAGCATGGCGCAGAAGGTTGAGAGCGCCGAACCATAGAGACACAATGCCGTCAAGAGATATCCGCCGTCCAGCGTGCGGCTTAAAAAGACAAAAGGAAGAGGCTGCATGGCGATCAGAGACCGGTGCAGGCGGCAGACAGCAGATCCAAGTAGAAGAAGCACGCCGAACAGCAGGCAGAAGAGCAGCACAGACAGCCTTTGTCTGGACTTGGAAAGTTTCAAAAGAAGGGGCAGAGCGCCGGCCAGCATGGCGGCATTTAGCGCACCGTAAAGCATACCGTCAATTAAAGCGTGAAGGCAAAAAGACGGGGGAAAACTGGCTTCCCCGGCAGGCAGAAGCAGTAGGCGGACGAACAAAATGGGCAGGATGACCAGAAGCGCTGCGCCTACGAGAGCCAGCCCGGGAATGCCGCGGGCAGCAAGCACAAAACCGAAGAACAGCGAAAATATCATACCCAGTGCATAAGCGTGATGAACAGGCAGAATCAGGGCTGTCAGCTCTGCACAGGCAGACAGCATTGCGCCGCCTGTGACCATTTCAAGCATCACAAACAGGGCGGTGCAGACCATGCCGAGTTTTTTACCGAAACGTTTTTTGCACAGCGCGGAAAGAGACTGCACGCCAAAGCGCTCCATGCGTTCCGGCAGAAGCACAAAAAGCAGGAACAGCGTGAGCACGGCCGAAACAACGGCGGCAGGATGAGAGAAGAATCGCAAAATCTCTCGACCAGAGGCAAAGCCCGCCCCGATTACCCCGCTTAAAAGCGCCAGCGCGCAAAGAAAAATGTCCATAGGTTTTCCTCCTTTCAAGGCTTTGCAAAGGCCTTGAAAAGCCCTATGCCGAAGGGCGGAAAAAAAGAAGACGGGCCATGGAAAACATTGGAGAGAATTGACAAAATGTGCCTCTGGGAGTATAATTTTAAAATATGACAATATGCCCTCACATGAATGAGCCGGGCGTCTGATCGTCCCACGCAGGGTGCAGGGTGCGCGGATTGATGAAAAGGAGAGAGTTTCAATGAACGATAACAAGCATGTGGTTGTAACCCGCGAAGGCCTTCAGAGAATGAAGGAGGAGCTTGAATACAAACAGACGACTGAAAAGATGCGTGTGGCGGAGCAGCTGAAGGTTGCTATTTCTTACGGCGATTTGAGCGAGAATGCCGAGTATGATGCGGCCAAGAATGACCAGGCCGTTCTGGAGCAGCGCATCAGTGAACTCAAGCAGATGATCGAGAATGCCGTCGTCGTTGATGAAAGCAAGATCCGCACGGACGTTGTGGGCTTCGGCTCCCGCGTGACGCTGGTGGATGTGAACGATCCCGATGAGGAAGAAGAGGTGTACACCATCGTGGGTACCTCTGAGTCCGATCCTTTGGGCGGCAAGCTCTCCAACGAGTCCCCGGTCGGCGCGGCTGTTGTCGGCGCACATGTGGGCGATGTCGTGTCTGCTGTTACGCCCGGCGGCGTGCGCAAGCTGCGCGTCGTAGATATTGCCCTGTAAGAGAAGAAAGAAAGAGGAATAAACGTGTCTGAAGAAATGACGATCGCTGCTCCCGAGTACAGCGAGCAGGAGCAAATTCGCCGCGCGAAGCTTTTTAAATATCAGGAAGCGGGAGAAAATCCCTACGCGATCACCCGCTATGACCGCACCCATACCTCCAGGCAGATCCTCGAACAGTTCGAGACACTGGAAGGCAAGACGGTTGCGATTGCAGGCCGCATGATGTCCAGACGCATCATGGGCAAGGCCTCGTTTGTTCACATGATGGATGGCGACGGCCAGATTCAGGCGTATGTTCGCCGCGAAGATGTGAGCGAAGAGGTGTATGCTGACTTCAAGACCATGGATATCGGTGATATTCTGGGCATTGAGGGCATCGTTTTCCGCACGAAGACCGGCGAAATTTCCATTCACGCCACAAAGCTTACACTGCTGACCAAGTCCCTGCGTGTGCTGCCGGAAAAGTGGAATGGTCTCAAGGATCAGGATATGCGCTACCGTCAGCGTTATGTTGACACCATCGTCAATCCTGACGTCAAAAATACATTCATCAAGCGCAGCCAGATCATCAGCGCACTGCGCAATTTCCTTGACGCAAAGGGCTTCCTCGAAGTGGATACCCCGGTTCTCCAGACGGTTGAAATCGGCGCAAACTCCCGCTCCTTTGTCACCCACCACAACGCGCTGGACATTCCAATGTATCTGCGCATCGAGACGGAACTGTACTTGAAGCGTCTTGTCGTTGGCGGATTTGAAAAGGTTTATGAAGTGGGCCGCATTTTCCGCAACGAAGGCATGGATACACGCCACAATCCCGAGTTCACAACCATTGAGCTGTATCAGGCGTTTGCAGACTACAAGGATATCATGGATCTTGTTGAAGAGATGTACATTGATGTCACAAAAAAGGTCTGCGGCACGCTTCAGATTCAGTATCAGGGCAAGGAAATCAACATGGCTGGCCCGTGGTGCCGCATGACGATGGCAGAAGCTGTTAAAAAGTACTCTGGCATTGATTACTACGCCTGGGAAAACGATGAGCAGGCTCGCACGGAGTGCGAAGCGCGCGGCGTTCATGTGGAGAAAAATGCGGTCAAGGGTGAATGTCTGGAAGCCTGCTTCGATGAGTTTGTTGAGGCGAACCTCATCCAGCCGACCTTCATTACCGATTACCCGGTAGCCATTTCTCCTCTGGCCAAGCGTAAAAAGAACGAGCCGGATATGACCGAGCGCTTTGAAGCGTTTGCCAACGGATTTGAATTGTGCAATGCGTTCTCCGAGCTGAACGACCCGATTGATCAGCGCGAACGCTTCGTCAGCCAGGCGCTGGCCAAGCGTGCCAAGGGCGAGCATGCCGACATTGATGAGGATTTCATTACAGCGCTGGAGTATGGTCTCCCGCCGACGGGCGGATTGGGCTTCGGCGTGGATCGTCTGGTGATGCTTCTGACAGACTCCGCGTCCATCCGCGATGTTCTTCTCTTCCCCACCATGAAGCCGCTGAACACGCAGGATTCTTCCAAGAAGGATGAAGCAAAGGCGCCGGCCGCTGTTTCTGCGCCCGCAGCACAGGCGGAGAAGATTGACTTCTCCAAGGTCGAAATTGAGCCGCTGTTTGCCGATACGGTTGACTTTGAGACATTCTCCAAGTCCGATTTCCGGGCCGTGAAGGTGAAGGAATGCGAGGCTGTGAAGAAGTCCAAGAAGCTCCTCAAGTTCACGCTGGACGACGGCACCGGCACGGACCGCGTGATTCTCTCCGGCATTCACATGTATTATGAGCCGGAAGAGCTGGTTGGAAAGACGCTGCTGGCCATTACCAACCTGCCGCCGCGTCCGATGATGGGCATTGAGTCCTGCGGTATGCTGCTTTCTGCGATTCACTCCGAAGAGGGCGAAGAGCGCCTGAACCTCATCATGCTGGACGACAAGATCCCCGCTGGCGCGAAGATGTATTAAGGCGATGTACCGTCATTCATGGAAAACTGCATCAAATGATGCCAAACTTTGTGCAGCAAGAAAAAATACATAATTTTGAAATGGGCAATCTCTTGATGAGGTTGCCTATTTTTGTTAAAATGTATTTAAAGTAGAGCGTTAGATTTATCAAAATTTTATGGAGCGATGAATACGATATGATTAAATTTCTTGTATTTAGTGATTTGCACTATGATGAAGTGGCAGATGGGGATAAAAGAATAGAGGATATATTATCGAAGGTTCGAAAGAAAGAGTTGGATTTTATTGTTTCGTTAGGTGATTTATGCAATCCTGTAAATGAAAATCAGAAGGTATTGGAGAAGTTTAATTCGTTAGGTATACCCTTTTATAGTGTTATTGGGAATCATGAAACAGATGATTGTAAATTAAGTGAAATATTAGAATTTTTCTCAATGAGTAAGCCATATTATTCTGTAATATGTAATGGATACAAACTGATTTTTTTGAACACGTGCTATATGCGAAATGATGAGCAAGAAGAGATATACTATAAAAATAACTATAAAAAGAGTTCTTCCGTATATCCAATTGTTCCGGCGGAAGAGATACGATGGTTACAAGAGGAATTAAGAGATGGCATGAAAAGTGTAATCTTTTCACATCATAGTCTTGTAAATGATTTTGGAACAAGGGGTGTCAATAATCGTGAGGATATCCGAAAGTTGTTTGCGGAAAATCAAGTATTGCTTTGTATGAATGGGCATGACCATGGAGATAATTATTCTTTGGTAGACGGAATATCTTATCTGACGGTTAATTCTGCGAATTATGCATGGGTAGGTAGGCAAATAGCTCGTTCAAAAGTATTGCAAGAAAAGTATTCTTATTTACATGGCATGCTTCAATATAAACAGGCGATGAGTGCGTACATAGAAATCGATGATAGCGAGATGAGAATTTGTGGGATGGAGGGAGAGTACTTATCAGTTACTCCTGATGATATTGAGTTATATGACTATAAATGGAATGGTGTATCCATTAAACCACAAATAAGTTCACATTTGATTCAATTATAGAACTAAATCAAAATATTTCTAACAGATGATGAAACAAGACCAGATAAAATGCGTCTATAGGAGGACTAATAGTATGAAAGAGAGAGAGTCCATAATTCAGCTATGGTTTGATATGTGGCTGCAAAAGAAAGATTTGGGGATACAGAAAATTTTTGCAGATAATGCCGTATATATCGAAAGCTGGGGACCTGAATATCATGGTTTATCAAAGATAAAACGATGGTTTGACGAATGGAATCATCGGGGTGCTGTTTTACAATGGGACATCAAACAATTCATTCATGCAGATAAGCAAACCGTTGTTGAATGGTACTTCCGCAATTCCATGAATGATGGAACGGTAGAAGCGTTTGACGGAGTAACTCTCACTCGCTGGAATAATGAAGGTAAAATCATTTTCCTGCAGGAATTTGGATGTAACGAAAACCGTTATGATCCATACCAAGATGGTTTAGAGCCACACTTCAAAGGCGAAAAGGCGATGTGGTTTTAAAGTGTTATCGACCTATTCGGGCTTTCTTAACAGATAAAGATTAGAAGACCTTGAAGGGCGAATTGCCTTTCAAGGTCTTTTTCTGGTTTTGGGCAAAAGGCACCGGAATTGCAAACTTCAAAGCAAGCTGTATCCTTGTTATACTAAAGGCACAGGAAGGAGTGGATGA
>JAHHSO010000035.1 GCA_020025205.1 Christensenellaceae bacterium
TTCTCGCTATGAGTCACTATTTTTATCTGTTGCACTTAGATTGTAAATTCGTCATTTTACTTTTTGGATACCAGAAACGAGATTATGAAGCGGCGGTTTTTCTATCCTCGGGAGAAAACCGCCGCTTTTTATGTTGATTGATACATCGAATTGAAAACAAAGAAGAATGTACGCTTTAATATCTGGGAGCTTTCGCAAAGCCAAATTGTAGACTTGTGAAGTCCAAAGCTTTCTTGATCGGTTTGTAGATTTTTGAATGCTCTTTTGAAAATGCAAATTAGATACTGGATGAGTAAAAATTCGTTAGATGAAAGAGAAAAAGCAGAAATTCTTACACAAGCATCTTGGAGTCAGTAAGATTGGGGTGCTGTGAGAAAAGTTATTCGATCGATGATATACACTGTTTAAAAGAAATCATGGGATATGGACTTGAAAGAAGATTACTGGAAAAAATTGCTGAAGGATGCCAGTCTTTTTGAGGACGATTACAGAACGGAGATGAAAAATAGAATGGTTCCATTTTAACATGTGAAACATCTGTATGTTGTTATCTGCCTTAGTTCATCTGAAAAGGAAACGGGAAGGAAGAAAAATGAAGAATGCCTATGAAGAGAAAAGGTAAAAGAAGGGGACGGTTCTTAAAAGGCATTTCTCTTTTGGATGCGTTGACTTTGAGAAAGGTTGCGCTTATAATGTAGACGTTCAAAAAGTATTTAAAATGAAGGTATATGCGGGAAAACTCGCCCTGCCGGATAAAGGAGGATCAAGGATGAACGAGAAGCCAATTTTGGCAATTATGTATGATTTTGACCGTACACTGTCCCCGAGAGATATGCAGGAATACGGTTTTATTCCCGAGCTGGGCATGGCGCCGGAAGAGTTCTGGGGCAAGTGCGTGGATGCGATGAAAAAATACCAGATGGATCAGATTCTGGCATACATGTATGTGATGGTCGAAGAAGCTAAAGGACGTATCGTCATCAACAAACAAACGCTCAGAGAGCTGGGCAAAGATGTTCAGCTGTTTGAAGGCGTGAAGACCTGGTTCACACGTGTGAATGATTATGCGCAAAAGCGCGGGCTGACACCGGAACATTACATCATCTCCTCTGGGCTTAAAGAGATTATCGAAGGAACGCCTATCGCGCATGAGTTTAAAGAAATTTATGCGGCCAGCTTTTGCTATGCTGCGGATGGAATGCCGTGCTGGCCGGCGATGGCGGTTAATTATACCAGCAAAACGCAGTTCCTTTTTCGTGTCAACAAAGGTGTTCTGGATGTGACGGAGCATCGGCAGCTCAATGAATTTATGCCGGAAGAAAAGCGGCGCGTGCCATTTTCCAACATGATTTATGTGGGAGACGGATTGACGGATGTTCCGTGCATGAAGCTGACCAAGTTGAACGGCGGCCATTCTATTGCCGTCTGGCAGGACAGCCCGGCGGCTGTCAACGACATGCTGCTGGAAGGACGCGTGGATTTTGTGACAAAGGCGGATTATTCTGAAGGCAGCGAAATGGAAAAGACGGTCTTTGCGGTTATTGATGAGATTGCTGCTGCATCCCGCACGGCACAGATGCATTTGAGCGCGGCAGACCGTGCCCGCCGGGGGATAAGCGAAGGAGATGCACTTTACTGGGAAGCCCAGCATGATACGGAGAGCAGATCCGGGAAGAGATAAAAAATAAAAGGAGGACGTGATATCCTCCTTTTTTGTTATGTGATTAAATGGATTTAGCGTGCTTTTTCCGGCACATCAGCAGACGACGGGCGTACAGGCGAAGCTTCTGGAGAAGCGTCATCCGTTCAAGCAGCGCTCGATAGACCGGTTTGGCATCGGCAACCTGTGCGCGTGAGAGTCTGTGCGGGCTGTAGCGGACAAGACAGAGCGCCTTACCCAGGTTGGTAAGAGGAAGATCCAGTGCCTGCTGAGCACGCCAGAGGAATGTTGCCGCGGCTTCTCCGACAGCGGGAGTAATACCAAGGCAGAAGAGTTCCTCTTCGATGGCGGCATACCAAGCGAGCAGGGCATCGCCGCTGGATTTTTTGCGTGCAGCAACGCGTTCGGGTGCACAGAAGAAGAGCTTCAGTGCCGCGCAGCTGATTATCAAAATAAAGAGCAGCAGTCCCCAGAGGGCGGGAGGAACGGACGGATCATCCGGCGGCGTTGGCGGAATCGAAGGAGCAGGGGTTGGAGCGGGTGTATTCTGCTCAGGCGTTGGGGTAATAGTAGGCGTAGCATCGGGCGTATTGCGCTGCGGTGTTGGCGTTGGCGTTGGCGAGGGAGAAGGGGGTTCGTTCTCAGGTGGAGCATCGTTTGGCGAATCAAGGGTGTCGTCCGAAAAATCATCGGAGTCTTGATCCGGGTTAGGAAGCCCGCTTCCGCCGTTTTCGCCCGGCGTGGGATCAAAAGGAAGCCAGCCGAACCCGGAAAAGTAAATCTCTGTCCATGCATGCGCATTTTTCTGCGTGACACGTGCCTTGCCGTCTGCATCTGGAACAGCAGAATACCCTTCGACATATCGGGAGGGAAGGCCGGCTATGCGCGCCATGATGGCCATTGCGCTGGCAAACGATGTGCAGTATCCCTGCTTTTCCTCCAGAAGGAACCAGGAAACAAAGTCCTGGGAATGGGGCGGTATGTGCTGTTCAAGCGTGTAACGATAGCTGGTGCGCAGATGAGCCTGAAGCATCATCGCGCGGTCAAAGTCGGTTGAAAGGCCTTCGGTCAGGCGCTGAACGAGCTGATAAACCTGCGGGGAGATGCCGTCTGGCAGCTGCATATAGGTATTGTATACGTCTTCAAAATTCGGATCGTCAAGCGATGAACAAGAGACAACTGCATCGCGCATGCCGGGGGTGTCCGCATCAAAGCGAGATCCCGTAAAGGTATAACTGTCGCCCGGGGAGAGGCTGCGTGTTCCGAAGACCTCACTGGAGGGTGAAAAATACGGCACAATCCCCCGGCCGGATGGCGCGCGGAAGCGCTGGGTGAGATACAGCGTGCTGGCAGATTCGGCGCGCATGGAAACGGTGATGGTTTCCGATTCAGGCAGAAAATCACGGGGTTTATCCTGATCGAACAGAAATTTCTTGAGTGAGGAAAAACGCGGATTGACGTAAAGATATCGTCTGCCGGATGTAGTATCCAGCCATGAGCGGCCGTTGTATGTGTTTTTGATCGTGCCGCGAAGCAGTGCGCGGCCGGCAGTTTCTACCTGCATGACGGGCTCTTCTTCCGGAGCGGCGGGGCCGCCCAGCTGCTGAACGCCAAGAGGCTGATAGCCGGTTGTGTTCAGGGAAAACGTTGTGCGGGGATCGGTGAAGAAAAAATAATCATCGATGGCGCGGCGAAGGTTTTGGGCGGCCTGTTCAAGCGGCGGAAATGTGCGTCCGGCAAAGGGAAAGACGAACGCGACGCAGACGACCACGGCAGCGGCACAGGCGAGCAGCCGGGAAAGGTGGACGCCGGCCGCGCGGCTGGCCAGAAGCAACGCAATGGCTAATGGGAGCAGGGAAAGCGGGCTGACATCTCCGCCCAGAAAAGAGACGACAAACAGCAGCAGAAAAGAGAGAAGCCCCAGCGGAAAGAAAGCCTGCTCACTGCGGGCAAGTGAAGCACCGACGCCCGTAAACAGGAGCGAGAAAAGCAGGACAATGACGCGGGAATATGCGGCCAGCGCGATGGGCTGCCCATTGAGCAGCAGGGTGAGTGCGGCGCTGATGGCTGGAATCTGCTGATAAAAAGGGAGAACTAACGCAGCGATAGCGGCAAACAGGAGCGGATATCCAAGAAACCGAATCCGCGGCACGCAGTCCAGAAGGGCGAAAACGAGAGAGGACAACGCACAACAGGCAGCGCACAGCACAAAAGGCGTATTCAGCCCAAGGGAGAGCGCCAGGGGATAAGCACAGCCCACGCCGATCAGAAATGTGCTCAACGTGTGAAGCGCCAGCGTAGAAAACATTTTCATCAAAAAACCTTTCTTGTCAGACCGCCTGAAGGTGCGCCGTTTCTATGCCGTTTGTACGCAGCAGATAGATAAGACGGCGGCACGTGTCGTCAAGAGCGCCGTTGGTGACCAGAACAAAGCGCATATGAGGCCCCATGCGGGAAAGCGCCAGGGCAGCTTCTGCGATGCTGGGCGTAAGCTCAGCCGACAGGACGGCAATGGAGCCTGTGCGCTGCGTTCTTTTGGCGGCCAGCCAGAGGGCGCGGGAAAAGTCCTCTGCCAAGGAAAAGTCCTCTTTGGCAAGCGCACGAAGAATCTGCGGGAGGGCTTCTGAATTCTGCCCGCTGATTTCGCACTGCGCTGAATCGGAAAGGGGCAGACGCGTGCAGCGGCCGGCTTCAAGAAGAGTTTTGATGATGCCTGCACAGGATTCACAAAGCGTATCAATCGTTGCAAGACGAAGCGGCCCTTCCGGTACGGAACGATTGAGCAGAATAAGTGCATCGGGGCGCTGCGGGGTTTCATAGGTGTGTACCATCAGGGACTGACGGCGTGCAGAGAGTTTCCAATGGACGCGTTTAAGTTCGTCACCATCCTGCCAGGCGCGGATGTCTTCTGGCGTACTGTGGTCAGCCTGCGCCCGAAGAGAGGCATTGCTTTCGCCTTCACCCGGACTGAATGCAAGCGGTTCAGCTTTTTGAGGCTGTGGCAGCACACAAAGCTGAGGAAGGGGAGTGCGGATGTGCATATGCAGCTGAAACAGACCGAAACAGTCGGAAAAGCTGATCTTTGTGACGCCTACAGGAAAAACCCCCACATGCGGGCAGGGAAGATCTACTTTGTTTCTGGTTTCATGAAAGAGCTGCGCAGGCAGCTGAAAGTTACTCTGCCGACCGTTCGGAAAAGAGACGGACAGTGTCAGCGGAGCGATGGGAACGGGCACGCGAAAGCGGGCACTGAGCATGTAGGGGCAGATGCCGCCGCGTTGCGTTTCTATCGTCCGAACAGCTTGCCGGAAATGGCAGGAAAAACGAGCGGCAATCACACAGACAAGAGAGACCAGACAGGCAAACAGCGCTGATGCCCCCAAAAGAAATGCGCCTGCACTGCCTACGGACAGGGCTGTAACGAGCATCAGCATGCCGAAAAGCAGTGTGTATAATCCGCGGGCCGTCATTTGAGCCTCACCGGAATGCGAACGGTCGAAAGAATTTCAGAGAGCACCTGCTCGCTGCTCAGGCCGCGCATACGGGCTTCTGCGGACAGAACGAAGCGGTGACAGAGCACGCTGGGAGCCAGATGCTGTACGTCTTCGGGAATGACATAATCGCGGCCGCAGAGCAGGGCGTTAGCCTGTGCGGCGCGGATCAGGGCAATGGCAGCGCGGGTGCTTGCGCCGAGATTGAGGGCAGGTGTCTGGCGAGTAGCGGCACAGATGGAGGCGATGTAGGCACGCACTTCTTTGGCGCAGTAGACGGTCTTGACCTGCTGCTGCATGGCGATGACATCTTCAGCGGTGCAGACGGCGCCGATGGACTGAATCGGGCTGTTTCCGCTGCAATAGCGATCCAGAATCGCCATTTCATCCTGAAGGGACGGATATCCGATGGAGATGCGCATGAAGAAGCGATCCATTTGGGCTTCGGGCAGCGGGTAAGTGCCCACAAAGTCAACGGGGTTTTGCGTGGCCAGCACCATGAACGGGCGGGCTAAAGGATAAGTGACGCCGTCCACTGTAACCTGATGCTCTTCCATAACCTCAAGGAGCGCAGACTGCGTCTTGGGGGAAGTGCGGTTGATTTCATCGGCCAGCACAATCTGACTCATGATGGCACCCGGCTTGTACTGCATCTCACCAGAAAGGCTGGGCATGGTGAAGCCGGTAATGTCGGAGGGGGTGACATCCGGCGTGAACTGAATGCGCTTAAAAGAGCAGGAAAGCGAACGTGCCAGCGCACTGGCCAGCGTTGTTTTGCCTACACCGGGTACATCTTCGATAAGCACATGTCCCTCGCAAAGGAGCGCCGTGAGCATCAGCTCGACGACGTCGTTTTTGCCGACGACAGCGCGTGCAATGTTTTGTTTAAGGGCGGAAACCATCGTGCTGAGATTGGTCATATTTCTACTCCTTTTGGACAGCGTGAGCAAACAGAAAATGGAATAACACCAGCCATAAAAGCTTTGCCAGGTCAAGATAGTCTGTCCATTTAATGTCTCTATTATAAAGGAAGAGCATGAATTTGGCAAGCAAAGCCCGGCATCTTGAAAACAGGGAGGTTTTTTGTTACAATATGAGATAAGGAAAAATGGGGTGGAAAGCCTTTCGGAGGACGTATATGATGGATCAGATTTTATCCCGCCTCTTGGAGAATGAAACCGTTTCGGGGCAGGCGCTCAGCGAGGAGCTGGGGGTGACGCGAGCCGCCGTTTGGAAGAAAATTGACGCGCTTCGCGATGCGGGATTTGACATTGAATCCTGCGGCAGACAGGGATACAGGCTGAATGGATGCCCGGACAGCTTGCGCGTTCCGGTTGTTTTACATGGACTGGATACCAAGTGGGCCGGGCGAGAGATGGTTTATCTGGAATCCGTCGATTCGACTAACCGTTATGCCAGAAAGTGGGCGGCGGAAGGCGCAGCACATGGTGCGCTTGTCCTGGCTGATGAACAGACGGCAGGACGCGGAAGGCGTGGCAGAAGCTGGATCTCTCCGGCAGGTGAGGGCATTTTTATGTCCCTGATTATGCGGCCTCATGCGCACCCATCAGAGGTGGCTCGGCTGTCTCTGCAGACGGCGCTGGCTGTTGTAAAAGCGCTGCATGATGCCTGCGGACTGGATGCACAGATCAAGTGGCCTAATGATATCGTTTGCGCAGGCAGAAAAATTTGCGGCCTGCTGCTGGAAATGAATGCAGATGAGCAGGCGGTTCATGATGTTGTGGCGGGTATAGGCATCAATGTGCATCAGAAGCAGTTTGATGAAGATATTCAAAAGACAGCTTCATCCGTGGATCTTCAGACAGGCAGGAAGGAAAACCGCGCGGCCATTGTTCGGGCATTTCTCCGGGCCTTTGAAGAAACAGAACAGCTTGGTGATGGACTGATGGAGGCATACCGCGCACATTCTGCCACGCTGGGCAGGCAGGTGGAAGTGATCGGCAGCGACTGCCGGTTTGTCGGAGTGGCGCTTGATGTGACCGATTCGGGCAGCCTTATTGTCGAAGATCAGCAGGGGAGAAAACGGGAGGTGCTTGCTGCGGATGTTTCCGTGCGAGGGCTGATGGGGTATGTTTGATGGAATCGGGGTTGATCTGTGTGACATTGCGCGGATTGAACGCGCGATGGAAAAGACTCACTTCATGGAGCGTGTCTATACAGAGGAAGAGCGAGCCTATTTAGAAAAAAAGGGGAAAAGCGCGGCACAGAGTGCTGCGGCAATGTTTGCGGCCAAGGAAGCCGTTGCCAAGGCGCTGGGAACCGGTTTTTCGGGCGGCGTGATGCCTTTTCAGATTGGCGTTGTCCATGCGGAAAATGGTGCGCCCGGTGCGGTGCTGACGGGAACGGCGGCCAAGCTGCTGGCTGGACGACGGGTGCTGCTGTCCCTGTCTCACGAAGGCAGTCAGGCGGTGGCGTTTGCAATGATCGCCTCGGAGTAAGGAGGAACAACGGATGCTCAGAACGATTTCCCCGCAGGATATG
This sequence comes from Christensenellaceae bacterium, assembly GCA_020025205.1. Classification (GTDB taxonomy): domain Bacteria; phylum Bacillota; class Clostridia; order Christensenellales; family Aristaeellaceae; genus Ventricola. The sequence goes on from JAHHSO010000035.1 coordinate 7,654, forward strand.
CGGGAGATGGAGCGCGCGTTTCTGGAAGGAACGGGTTATCCCTCTATCCTGCTCATGGAACATGCCGCGCAGGCTGTCGTTGAAGCGGTGAAGGAATTTGCTGCACCGGGAAGCCGCGTGCTCTTTGTCTGCGGCGGCGGCAACAATGGCGGCGATGGATGCGCGGCGGCTCGGCTGTGGATGCAGCAGGGGGGGTGGGCAGACGTGTGGCTGCTCAAAAATCCGTCCCAAATGCGCGGGGATGCAGGGATCAATGCCTGCCTGCTCAATGCGTGCGGCGCATCGCTGAATGTCCTGTATGGCGACGCGCCGGACATACCGGAAGACTGCACGGCAATTGTAGATGCACTGTATGGTACGGGTTTTTCCCGCGCGCTGGAAGGGGTATCGCTGTCGGCAGTTGAGCGCATCAATGAAAGCGGACTGCCTGTTGTTGCGGTGGACATCCCGTCCGGCGTGGACGGTTCAAATGGTCATGTGCTCGGGGAGGCGGTTCGGGCGGATGTGACGGTTACGTTTCATCGCGCCAAGCATGGGCACCTGCTTTTTCCGGGACGCAGCTGCACGGGCAGATTGATCGTTGCCGACATCGGCATTTTGCAGGATTGGGACGGCGCACAGGGCATTGATGTTCTGGAAGAAGCGGATGCCCGCCAGCTCCTGCCGCTTCGCCCGATGGATGGATACAAAGGCATTTTTGGGCATGTGCTGGTCGTTGCGGGCAGCGAGAACATGACAGGCGCTGCTGTACTTTGCACAAAAGCGGTGCTTCGTTCGGGCGCGGGACTTGTGACGGCGGCATGTCCGCCAATGGTGAAAAGTGCGATACAGGCCAGTGACCCCTGTGCAATGGTGCAGGCGGTTGCGGATGGGCCGTGCCTGAATGCCGATGTGGCGGACAGGCTGGTTCAGATGGCTATGGGGAAAAAAGCGTTGGCGATTGGTCCGGGCATTGGATGTGCGGAAGGCGTGTGGCAGGCGATTGAGCAGCTTGTCTGCTGTGATATGCCCAAGGTGATTGATGCGGATGCGCTGACACTTTTTGCACAGTATGGTGGTACTGTGGGCGCCAACACAGTGCTGACACCGCATCCGGGAGAAATGGCGCGGCTGTGCGGTGTAGAGGTTAAGGATGTTTTGGCATCTCCAGTGGAATTGACGCAGCAGCTGGCTGCTGATTTGGGCGCATGTGTGCTGCTCAAAGGGGCGACGACGGTGATTGCGCAGGGAGAGGATGTCTGCATGAACGTGACTGGGTGCAGCGCGATGGGAACGGGCGGCAGCGGGGACGTGCTCACGGGCATCATTGCATCGCTTCTGGCACAGGGCATGAGTCCCATGGATGCAGCGCGCGTCGGTGCATTCTATCATGGCCGAGCAGGCGAGGCGGCGCAAGGAAAAGTGGGGGCTCGTGCGGTTACGGCGATGGACATTCTGGATGCACTTCGTATCGAGTGACCACATAAGCTGATGGTGCGGGAAGCGAAGCTCCATGATCGAAACCGATGGGTTGTGAAATCATGGAGGTTATACGAGGAGATATTTTTATTGCCAATCTTGAGCCCGTTGTCGGAAGCGAGCAGGGCGGAATACGACCCGTGGTCATTGTGCAGAACAATAGGGGGAATCGGTTTTCTCCAACGGTGATCTGTGCGGCAATGACATCGCGCATGTCCAAGTGTGATTTGCCTACCCATGTTTGGGTGAGCACAAGGGACAGCGGCCTGCGCCGCGATTCCATTGTGTTGTGCGAGCAGATTCGGACGCTTGAAAAAAGCAGGCTGCGTGCGCATGTGGGCAGACTGTCGGATCTTGTGCTGCGCCGGGTAGATGAAGCACTGCTTTCGGCGCTGGGGCTGATGGATAGATAAGGAAAGAGGGGGCGCGCTGCGTCCCCGAATTTCCTTTCAAAAAACAACAAAAGGAGAGGACAAGTTATGGAAAAAATCAAGGAAATTGACTGGAAGAAAGAAAAAGGTCAGCTCATCAGGGAATATCTGGTGATTATACTGGGAACATTCCTGATGGCGATTGCCTTTAAAGGCTTCTTTTTGGCCAACGACATTGCGCCCGGCGGCGTAACGGGAATTGCAACGGTTTTGGCAAATTTCCTGCCGCTTGGTGTCGGCTTCATCAGTTTCCTTGTAAATTTGCCGCTTTTTGCTCTAGGCTGGAAGCAGGTGGGCTGGCGGTTTGCTGTGCGGTCGTTTATCGCGATGGTGCTCCTGTCGCTTCTCATTGACATGCTGCCAGAGAAAAATCTGGCGGGGGACATGCTGCTCTCTGCTGTTTTTGGCGGCGTTCTCATGGGCGCAGGCCTGGGGCTTATTGTCCGTTCCGGCTCCACAACGGGCGGCACGGATTTGGCGGCCAGTCTTATCCATCACTTTGTGCCATTCATTCCTGTCGCCCTCATCCTGTTTGCCATTGACGGTCTGGTTGTAGCTGTGGCAGCCATGAGCTTTGGTCTTCAGGCTGGCCTTTTTGCTCTGGTGACGCTGTTCGTAAGCTCTAAAACGATGGATGCAGTGATTAAGGGATTCAACACGGCCATGCAGTTCCTGATTATTTCCAGCAAAGAAAAGGAAATTATCAGCCGCATTCATACGGAACTGGATCGCGGATGCACCAGTTTGCAGGCTCAGGGAACTTATTCCGGCATGAAGACGGGCGCCCTGTTGTGCGTGGTTTCCCGTATGGAAGCGGCGCGGCTCAAGAAGATTCTCTCAGAAGTGGATTCGCAGGCTTTTGTGACGGTCTGCGATGTACACGAGGCACTGGGAGAGGGATTCTCTTATCATCAGGAGAAGGCTGCACCCGGTTCAAAGAAAAAATGAACAGGAAAATTTTACACGATAAAAAATGTCAGTTTCGATTGGACGAGGTTTGCAAAACATAGAATTTGATGCTATAATATGCTTGATAAAGCACCTTGTTGGGTGCAAAACGACAATTAGGAGGAACGCATCATGAAGAAGATCCTTTCTGTACTGTTTGCGCTGACGGCGCTTCTGGCGCTGATGGCAACGTCTGCAATGGCAGCGGATATCGCGCTGGTGACCGACGTTGGTACAATTGATGATGAATCTTTCAACCAGTCCTGCTGGCAGGGTGTTCAGGCTTATGCCAATGCCCACAATCTCGAGTATCAGTACTATCAGCCGTCGGCTGACAGCGATGACGAGCGCTTGAATTCTATCGATCAGGCTGTGTCTGACGGCGCAAAGATCATCGTCTGCCCGGGCTTCCTGTTCGGCGCTACCATTGCGCAGGCGCAGGATCTGTATCCTGAGGTCAGCTTTATTGCTGTAGACGTGTCCGCATTCGATCTTGGCGTTGAAGCGAAGGAGAATGTCTACTGTGCCGTGTTCGGCGAGGAGCAGGCAGGCTACCTGGCCGGCTATGCAGCTGTTAAGGACGGCTACACCAAGCTTGGCTTCCTGGGCGGCATGGCGGTTCCTGCGGTGCAGCGCTATGGCTTCGGCTTTGTGCAGGGCGTGAATGCGGCGGCTGTTGAAACCAACACCCCGGTCGAGGTCAAGTATACCTACGGCGGCCAGTTCTTTGGCGATGCCAATATCACCGCGAAGATGGACGGCTGGTACAGCGAGGGCACCGAAGTTGTCTTTGCCTGCGGCGGCGGCATCTATACCTCTGCTGTTGAGGCTGCGCTCAACCATAAAGCGCGCGTGATCGGCGTTGATGTTGACCAGCACTTTATCGGCGAAAAGGAAGTCGAGGCCCATGGCTACAATCCGTTCCTGACCTCTGCTGTGAAGGGCCTGCAAAGCGCGACTGAGACCGCGCTGGGCAAGTTCTTTGACGGTAAGTGGGCTGAGATTGGCGGCAAGGTCGAGACCCTGAATCTCCAGATGGGAGATTATGTTGGTCTGCCGACAGCTGAGAAGTCCTGGGAGTTCGAGAAGTTTACGGTCGAAGAGTATCAGGCCCTTCTTGAGAACATCCGCTCCGGCAAGCTGGTCGTTTCCGATTCTCTGGAAGCGCCGGAAGTCAGCGAGCTGGTGACTGTTTCCTACATTGACTAATGTCGTTGAGATCCCTCTTCGGAGGGGTCTTTTTTTGTTCCGGAAAATCGACGCAGAGGCAAAAATCACGTTTAATTCTTTTCTTTACAGCATTGGAAAATAGATCAATAAACGCATGTTTGATAGCGGGCAGGCATAGAGTATCGAAGGAAATGCAGAGGGAGGGATGGCGTGTGGAATTGAAATTGTCGCGCGAGAAGCTGCGCTTTGAAAGGCTGGCCGCTGCGGGCGAGGATCAGGTGAGCATTGAAGGGGAAGCAACGCTTCCTGGAAGCATGCGCGATGCTGTGACGGTGTTAAGCGTGCAGGCGCAGACACATTTGACTGGCGTGCAGGCGGGCGTGGGGGAAGGTGCTGTGCGCGGGCGCGTCTGTTTTCAGGTGCTTTATACGCAGGGCGACTTGACCCGTGTGCGCGCGCTGGAAACCGCCTGTGACTTTGAACATCGGCTGGAAATGCCGGGTGTAACACCGGAAATGAGGCTGACAGCCTGTGCAGCTGTTCAGGAAACGCAGGGCGTGGCTTCAAGCGGACGTATGATGCTGCGGGCGCTTGTAGGGATTCAGACAGAAGCGTTTGAAATGATGCAGAAGGAATTGGTGACTGATGTTCAAGTGGAGGGAGAAGAAACAGGACTTCAAATGCGTGAACAAACCGTAACGTACTGCTGCCATGATGCGCTGGGGGAAGATCACACGCTGGTTCGGGAAGAGTTTGAACTGCCGGCGCGGCTTGAAGTCGGCGATGTGCTCAGTGCAACGGGCATTGCAAGTGTGGACGAGATGACAGGCGGCGCGGGACGTGTGGGCATCAGCGGCATCATTGAGGTGCGTGTGCTGCACAGGCCGCTTGAGCCGGGTGGAGCCCTTGTCATGACTTCGCATGAACTGCCGTATGAATTGAGCATTGATGCAACACTGCCGGAGGGAGCACAGGTGCATGCAGAAGCAGAGGTCATTGACGTGATGGCAGATTCTGCGGCAACGGACAAGCGGCGGATTTTGCGCGTGGAAGCGGAAGTGAATGTCCGGTTGAGCCAGTGCATGCAGCATGATGTGATGTTGATGGAAGATTTGTACAGCCTGACCGGTCCGGAACTTGTGCCGGTTCGTGAACAGTTTGATGTGCATACCTTTGAGGAGAGCGCAGATGTCCGTGAAAGCACGCGTATTCAACTGACGCTGCCCAAGGATGCGCCGCCGATTGAAACGGCGCTGGCAGCTTTTGTTCAGCCAACGGTGACGGCAGTGAAGCCGGCAGGGCGCCGGCTGGATGCAGAAGGCGTGATGGCGGCGACTCTTTTGTATCGGCCGGTGGATTCGGATATTCCTTACGCCGTTCATACGAGGGAACCGTTTGCCATGACTTTTCCTGTGGAGGCAGGGGAAGGCGTCAAGGCACAGGCTTATGCGATTGAGGCTTCTCCGGGTCCAACGACAAGCGACCGCGCAGAAATTCGCTGTGTGATTGGTCTGCATGCGGTTCAGCATGGAATCAGGCGCGTGACCGGCGTTTCGGATGTGGAGGTTCGCCCGGCAGCTGAACAGGCGCATGGCTTTGTGCTGGTCTGGCCGGAACGGGGAGAGACGCGCTGGCAAACTGCCAGACGGCTTCGTGTGGCGGAAGACAGTTTGCTTCCGGCAGGAAAAAGCGCACTTTTGGCTTTTAGAAAGTAAAGCTTTCAATCAATTCAAAAAAACGAAACGGAGTGTATCCCCAAAGTGAGACACTCCGTTTTGTTCTATACTGTTTTAAGGACTTCAAACAACCGCAATACATGCAGAAAAATTTGAATTGCAGGTGTAACTTGGAATCCAGTTTTTTGACCTGGCTGCATCATGCCATCAGATTTTATCCATGGTTGTACTTTTTTCTATGTTCTTCAATGAGAAAGCTATCGCCAAAATAGTTGATTTTCATGGCTGATTTTACTTCATCGAGGGTTTTTGCTGCAATCGCCCGGGCTTGCTCACTGCCAGTTTTGAGAATATCATAGACGGTGGATATATCCTTTTCATATTCTTTCCGTTTCTTTCTGATGGGTTCTAATTCTTCTTGCATGATGCAATTGAGAAACTTCTTTATTTTCACGTCACCGAGTCCACCGCGCTGATAATGCTCTTTTAATTCATCCAGACAGCTATAGTCCGGCAGATATTGGGCGAAGTGATATTGTTGACAAAACGCGTCAAGATAGGTAAAAACAGTGTTGCCTTCAATATGTCC
>JAHHSO010000036.1 GCA_020025205.1 Christensenellaceae bacterium
TCTTTGCTGCCAGACTGTAAGCCTTGTCTGGCGCTTCACTTCTGTGATGGTCATCGCTACACCTCCCACACTTGAAAAGGGACTCTGAAAACTCTGTCCGAGTTTTCAGAGTGCTTGCTTTATGATCTCACAGATTGATGAAAGTGGGAAGGCGTGGGATTGTGGGGCGGTTACCTATAAACAGCTTCTCCGCGCTTAGCATTGTAACTCGGTACTCGACCTCTGCTGCTCTTACGGGGTGCTGTACCACGCTTCAGCTCGTTGCCGACGGTGGTCGGGGAGCACCCCAACTCTCTGGCAATGGCTCTGTTGGACAGTCCTTGCCTTTTGAGTGCCTGAATCGCTCCTCTTTCTTCACGCTGAAGATGCTGTCCTCTCTTGCGTTCCGGCAGATTTGTGATATAATCATGGCAGTCCATAGTGATTGCCCTCCTCTGATAAATGTTGTGTTGCAACTCCATTTTATCATACGGGTAAATCACTATGGATTTTCTTATTAAGTGTCCAACTTCATTATGCAATCAACCGTTTTTAAAATATGAAAACCAGAAGAGATGATGATTTGTCTTCAAAGAATGTCATGGCCCGATTCGAGGAAGATCAACTTATAATAGGGTGTTCAAAAGGGCGTATCCGGCAAGAGCAATTGGGAATGTAAAACTGAATTTGGGCCTGGAAAAAGCTGAAGAAGGCAAGGCCTGAAGTTTGGCTGGCTGGAACAGGAAGGGAGTATGATTTTGCTGCAATGAACTCAAAAAGACGATCAAAGAGTATATATCAGAAGATGGAGGTGGTTTCGCGTGGCAATGGCTGACTGGCGCGGGCGCACTCTTGCAAGAAGCGATCCTTTTATGGTATCCTTAAAGACAGAAAGCAGAAGATCAAAAGAGAAAAGAAGGGGTTCGAATGGAATCGCTGTTTGGAAAGAAAAAGCGTGCACCGGGCGGGGCACTTGTCGTATACACGACAAAGCATGGACAGACGCAGCGATATGCCGAGCGCATTGCACAGCCGCTGGATGCACTGATTAAAGAGGCAGCCTATATGAAAGGCAGCAAGGCGGCAGCATACGATGTGATTGTAGTTGGCTGCTGCGTGTATCAGGGCAAGGTGCATGGCCTTGATTTCCTTCAGGACAACCGGGAAGAGCTGAAGGGAAAGCGTATTGTGGTCTATACCTGCGGCATACTTGATCCGGAAATACCGGAAATCAAGACATCGCTGGATCATCAGGTTCAGGAAGCACTGGGAGAAGAATTGGCAGATGCGAAAGTTTTCCACATGCGCGGCGCGATTCACTGGCGCAGTCTGGGGATTATGGAACATGTAAAGATGAAAAAATGGCTGAGCCAAATCAAAAAGAAGGGCGACAGGAGCGAAGCGGAGAATCAGCTTTTGGAAGCTGAAGGCGGAGTGATTGACTTTGGAGATGAAGCTGATTGTGCAGCTGTTGTGGCGGCAGCGCGCGGACTGGAAGGTGCGCTGTGAAAAAACCGAACATTTCTGCTGATTGGACGAAAACCATTTCAGACTATGAACCGAGAGATGAGCGGGAAGCGGCTGAAAAGAAGGAAATTCTGGCACTGATTGAGCGTGAAGGAGACAGCATTCTTGAAAGAAACTGTGCTTATGCGCACATGACAGCATCGTCGATGATTGTCAATCAGGACAGGACAAAAGTGCTGATGGCGTATCATAAAATCTATAAAAGCTGGGCGTGGACGGGTGGCCATGCAGACGGAGATATGGATTTTGAAGCCGTGGCGAGGCGTGAAGCTTCGGAAGAAACGGGAATTTGCGGTCTTGTGCGCATCGGAAATGGCCCGGCATCGCTGGAAGTACTGCCTGTTTGGGCGCATGTCAAACGCGGAAAGTGGATCGGCAGCCATCTGCATTTGAACGTTTCCTATTTATTTGAAGCGGATGACAGTCTGCCTGTCCGCATCGCTGAGGATGAAAACAGTGCTGTTGGTTGGATTGCGGTTGCGGATCTTGACCAGTATGTAACGGAGAAAACCATGCTTCCAATTTATGAACGTTTGCTTTCCAGAGTGAACGATTGTTAAATACTTACAATAAACATGCGAATATGCTTGACCAATGAGCACAAGAACCCTATACTGTAAATACAGAAAGGAGAAAAAGAAAAAGTAACTCGTTTCCACAAGGCAATTCCAGTAAAGGAGGCCGAACAGATGATCGTTCGTTTTTCGTTGAAGAATGCACATGTCCCCGAGACAATCGTGGAGACCATGGAGCACAGAATTCACCAGCGCATGGATGCTTATTTCAAGGAGGAAGCGGAAGAGGCGACCGTCATTTCCGTCCGCATTACCGAACAGAAAAGCACGTATAAAGTCGAAATGACCATGCCCTATCTGGGCCACACACTTCGCACAGAAAACCAGGAGCGGGAAATTTCTCTTCCTGCGCTGGATAAAGGCATAGATGTTCTTGAAAGGCAGATGAAGAAGCTCAGAACCCGTCTTGGACGCGATCTGAGAAAAAAGCCGCCTGTCTTTGAAGGCGCTGAAGAAGCGCAGGAAGTTGAAGAAGACGAGCAGGTGCTTCGTGTGAAACGTTACGCGGCGAAGCCCATGAGTGTCGAGGACGCCATTCTGGAAATGAACCTGCTGGGTCATTCGTTCTACATGTTTAACAATATCGAATCCGGCAAGGCCGCAACAGTATATCGCCGCAGGGACGGCGGCTGCGGCTTGATTGAGCTTGAGGACCTCTAAAAGGCTCAAGTGCCGGGGCGATTGGCTTGGGTATGCAAAAGCATGCCGGGTCGATAGAGTCAGAAGTCCCTGACGCGGCAAGCGTGAGGGCACAAAGAAAGGATGATTGCCGATGCAGCCGGGTATGAAAGTATTGATCGCCATATTGGTATGTGCGTTGATTGTTGTGGTTGGATTGATTGTTATGACAAAGGGCACGGAGGATGGCACACAGAAGCCTGATGCCACGCAGACCATGCTCCCCGCGGAAGAACCCGCAGAGACAAGCCAGATCGAAGAGCAGACAGCAACGGACAATCTGGAAGCTATCCCTGAAGAGAACGCTGAACAGGCGCAGACTGACAATGAACAGGCGCAGGAAGTGATGTATGAAGGAGCGCTGGCAGGGATGACGGAAGAGGAAATAGCCGAAATGGCGATCGCTGAGGAAAACTCTGCAGAAAGAACAAGCGACAACGGCGGGGAGGACGCCGTAGATTAAAGCTGATTTAAAAAGTGAATAGGTTTAAAAGTTCCATAAGGTGACCCGAGAGACTGTCTCTCTGACGCGTGCTGATGCGCGCGCAATATAGGAAATGAGAACCCTGATGAACGACGCAAAGGGGTGTCCTGCATGACGGGACACTCCTTTTTCACGATTTTTAAATGGAAAAATTAAAATTTGAAGAATTTTGAAAAAACCATTGACAATTGGTGTAAAGTGGTGTATTATATATCTCGTCGCCGCGCTCAGCACAAGAAGTGATGCGGCGAAGGATCAGTTTGGGAGCATAGCTCAGCTGGGAGAGCATCTGCCTTACAAGCAGAGGGTCACAGGTTCGAGCCCTGTTGTTCCCACCAATTTCATAAAAGTGGCGCGGTAGTTCAGTCGGTTAGAATGCCAGCCTGTCACGCTGGAGGTCGAGGGTTCGAGCCCCTTCCGCGTCGCCATTTGCCTTGGTAGCTCAGTCGGTAGAGCAGCAGACTGAAAATCTGCGTGTCGGTGGTTCGATTCCGCCCCAAGGCACCATATGCGGTAGTAGCTCAGTGGTAGAGTGCCACCTTGCCAAGGTGGATGTCGCGAGTCCGAATCTCGTCTACCGCTCCAATTGGCGCCATGGCCAAGTGGTAAGGCAAAGCTCTGCAAAAGCTTCACTCTCCAGTTCGAATCTGGATGGCGCCTCCACTACAAAGCTCAGACAGTTTTGTCTGAGTTTTTTGTTTTCTTCAATCATTTTAGATTGATCAAGTCAAGGCAGGCACTTTGCCGAAGAAAATTTCATCATGAAACGGGATGCCTGAGTGAAAAAGTGCATAATGATTTTTACAACATGAATCAGAATGTTTACAGCTGATTCTTTTTTTTATATCTGATGCGTGAAAAAGTGCTGCATATGTCATCGACGCTTTTGATTTGGAAATATCGATATTGCGCCGGGTGCAGCCTTCGAATTTTTTGTACATGTTCACCATTACAACCGCTTTTGTTTTCACCTGATAAAAGTACGGAGCGGTGCAGAAAAGGTGATTGGGCGGCGCGATAATTTGTGAGCGTTGGAAAGCAAGCTTATATATAAATATATTTGGAACGCAATTTTTTATGCTTTCAGCCGTCTATATGTGTAGAGAACATGTAGAGGGGTTGAAAAAATGGAGAAAGAGGACGTGCTGACCGCTTTGGGGACGATAGGGGCTGTGCTGGCGGTGCTGCTGGCAGCGGCTTCGTTTACGGGCAGATGGCCGACTGATTCCAACGAATATTCTTCTTATACTTTGCAGGCTTGTGCCTGGCTGGAGGGAAGGTTGGATTTGGGAAAGGATTATCCATGGCTCGAACTGGCTGTTGTAGACGGAAAATACTATGTCAGCTTTCCGCCGTTTCCTTCCTTTGTACTGCTGCCGTTCGCGGCAATTTTCGGAAAAAATACGCCGGATCACCTGATTTCGCTGGCATTTACCGTGCTGGGCATCGTGTATGCGATGAAGATTTATAAGCGTATGAAAGGAAATATGGAATGTGCGGCGGGGGCAGTGCTCTTTCTTTTTTTGTCAAACGGCTATTTGTTCATTGCCATGCGGGGCTGGGTGTGGTTTCTGGCACAGACCTTGTATTTTTCCCTGATGCTGATGGCCATTGATCAGGCTCTGGCGGGGCATGAGGGCTGTTCGGCAGCAGCGCTGGCGTGCGCGTTTGGATGCAGGCCGATGGCGATTTTCTATGCGCCGCTTCTGGCGGTGATTGCATTCAGAAGATGGAAAATTCGTCATTTGGATGGCTGCGTTTTGGAATGGATAAAAGAGAAAAGCCTTCACCTGATTCCGGCAGTTCTGATTATCTGCATCTATATGGGGCTGAATGCGGCGCGCTTTGGAAGCCCTTTTGAATTCGGACACAACTATCTGCCTGAATTTGTTCGGGAAAAACAGTTTGATATCCGCTATGTGCCCGATCATTTCCGTCAGATGTTCAGGCTGCCCAAAGCGGGCGGAAAAAATGGGGCGCTTATCTACGATTGCTTTGACTGGACGGCCGTCTGGCTTTTGACACCGATGAGCGTCCTTTTTCTGCTGGCGTGGGCAAAGGCTGTTTGGAAGGGACAGAAAACATTTGAAACGATGGTTCTGCCCATACTTCTGGCGGCGCATCTGATGTTTTTGTGCTGCCATAGGACGCTGGGCGGTTTTCAGTTCGGCAACCGATATCTGGTAGATATGCTGCCGATTTTGTATTATGCGATCCTCTTTTGGAAACCGCAGGGAAAGGGCTATGCGGCCCTGTTCATGAGCATGGGCATGATGGGATTTGCTGTCAATCTTCTGGGAACAGTGATGGCTTATCATCTGGCGAAGTAAACGAATCAAGCCCCTTTGTATGGATGTCAACATGGAAGGACATCCATATAAAGGGGTATTTTTGCGCTTTTTACAGCAAAAAATACGATTTTATGTCGATTTTATCTTGATTCAATGGATGAAATATGATATATTTAATTAAAAATAAATCGTTATGTTAATCTGTTTCATACAAAAAAGATCTAAAAGATATAGAGGGAATATCTTATGCAGTATCTGGCGCATATCCGGCAGGATAGGGATGGATGCACAAACATACAGACTGTGGACGAGCATTGCAGAAACACGGCAGAATATGCTCGACGCGCTTTGGAAGAGATCGGATTGGGACAGGGAGCCTGCCTGGCCGGGCTTATTCACGATGCTGGAAAATGTAAGCAGGAATTTCAAAGGTATTTGCTGGAAAATCAGGGCGCAAGAGGAACGGTGAACCATACATTCGCCGGCTGCCGAATGATTCTGGAGCATTTCCATTCCCGAGAGGACAGCCAGAAGATCACGGCGGAACTTCTGGCCTATGCGGCGGGAGCGCATCATGGGTTGTTTGACTGCATGGATGAACAGGGAAAATCGGGATTTCAGCACCGAATGGAAAAGAAGGAAATCGGCTATGAGGAAAGCAGAGATCAGTTTCTGTCTAACTGTGCAGGGTGGGCCCAGCTGGAACAGCTGTTTGAACAGGCACATCGGGAATTAGAAATCGCATATGGGCGAATCTCTGAATTGGCAGAAAAGAACGCGGATCAGGAAGGCGAAGATACGTATTTTTATTTGGGCCTGCTTGCCCGGATGCTTTTGTCTGCTGTGATTGATGGCGACCGCACGGATACAGCCGCGTTTATGAACGCCAGACAGGAAACGGCGGATTCTTCGATTCCGGATTGGAATAAACATCTGAATGTGGTGGAAGAGAAGATTGCCTCATTCCCTAAAAATTCGCCGATCAATTGCGCGCGAGCCCAAATATCTGATCAGTGCCGCGCATTTGCGATGCGTTCAGAAGGCATTTATCGGCTGAATGTGCCCACAGGCGCGGGAAAAACGCTCAGCTCATTGCGCTATGCTTTGGCACATGCGGAAAAATGGAAGAAAAAGAGAATCATCTTTGTGACGCCTCTGCTTTCTATTTTGGAACAGAATGCCAAGGTCATTAAAGAGGCGGTTGGAGATCATTCGCTGATACTGGAGCATCATTCCAACGTTATCCAAACAGACAGCAGCAGGGATGAGCTGGATGAAAGGGAGCTTGCCGTTGACAGCTGGCATGCGCCTGTCATCCTGACTACACTGGTTCAGCTGCTCAACACATTTTTTCTCGGAAAAACGACATCTGTCAGACGGTTTCAGGCACTTTGCAATGCTGTGGTTGTCATCGATGAGGTGCAGACGGTGCCGGATCATATGCTGAACCTGTTTAACCTGACGGTGAATTTTCTTTCAGCCGTCTGCAAAACAACCTTTCTGCTCTGCTCGGCGACACAGCCCTGCTATGAAAAGACAGAACATCCGCTGATTTTGAGCAGCCCTCAGGATGTTGTCCCCTTTCAGAAGGCGCTTTGGACACCTTTTCAGCGTACACAGATGCTGGATGGCGGTGTCATGAAGCTGGAGGATATACCGGCATATATTCAGCGTATCATGAAAGAAACAAACAGCCTTTTGGTGATCTGCAATAAAAAAGCGGAGGCGGAAATGCTCTTTCGGAAGCTGAAATTGCCGGATTGCAGATGCTATCATCTGTCGGCTTCCATGTGCATGGCGCATCGGCGCGATGTGTTGAAAAGCGTGGAAATGTCACTCGGGCAGAGGGATGGAAAAAAGACGATTTGTATATCTACGCAGGTGATGGAAGCGGGCGTAGATATTTCGTTTGGGCGCGTGATTCGACTGGCATCTGGTATGGACAGCATGATTCAGGCAGCAGGACGATGCAACAGAAATGGAGAAAGCAGCACACCTGTACCCGTGTGGATTGTGCAGTGTTCCGACGAGAATCTCGGAAGGCTGCCTGAAATCAGGCGTGCGAAAATGGTAACTATCGCCCTTTTGAATCAGTTTAAACGGCATCCAGAGCGGTTTGGCGGCGATCTTGCTTCGGATGCTGCAATCGCATGGTATTATCAAAAGCTGTTTCAGGAGGAGAGGGCGATTGTGCATTATCAGGATTATGCGGTTGCGGGAGAAAGCTACACGCTGCTTTCCCTGCTGAACGGTACATTCTGTTTGGAACCGTCAGAAAATTTCGTCATCAATCAGGCTTTCAAGCTGGCAGGAACGCAGTTTCATGTGTTTGATGAGCAGGCGGAAGATGTGGTTGTGCCATATGGAGATGGGAAAAAGCTTTTGGAAGAGCTGGCGGCGTATCCCAGATCGATTCCGCCGGAAAGGCTTCGAACATGGAATGAAAGGGCGAAACCGTATACGGTTTCGGTGTATGACTATCAAAAAGAAAAAATGACATACGCATTCAAAGAGATTCATGGAGTGCTCGCCCTTGAACCTGAATGCTATGATCCTGATACAGGAATGAATATGAAGAAAGAAAATGCTTTTCTGGAGGTGTGACATGAAAAACACGAGATACCCCAATCGAGTGGAGTTTGAAGTGACGGGGGAGTACGGGCTTTTTTCTGACCCGATCATGCGCGTTGGCGGAGAAAAATGCAGCTATCAGCTGCCGACATATGAGGCGCTGAAGGGAATTCTTTCATCTGTTTACTGGAAGCCAACGCTGATCTGGTATATTGATGCCGTGCGCGTGATGAATCAAATTCAGACGGAGGTAAAGGGGATCCGCCCAATTAAATACAGGGGCGGAAATGATCTGGCCTACTACACGTATCTCAAAGACTGTCGGTATCAGGTGCGGGCGCATTTTGAGTGGAACGAAAATCGACCGGAGCTTGCAGGCGACCGCAATGAAAACAAGCATCATGAGATAGCAAAGAAGATGATTGTTAAAGGAGGAAGAAGGGACATTTTCCTTGGCACAAGGGAATGTCAGGGGTATGTAGAGCCGTGCGTTTTCGGGGAAGGGCCGGGCGCATATGACGATATTCCGCAATTGTCCTTCGGAATGATGGTACATGGCATCACCTATGCAGATGAAGCGTATTCAAAAGAAACAGAAGGACAGATGACGGTAAATTTCTGGAATCCTGTCATGCAAAAGGGGATCATTGAGTTTCCAAGACCGGAGGAGTGCCCAATCCATAAGACACTGTGCAGGATGGACATCAAGCCGTTTGGAGAGGAAATCGGGAACTTTGCAGGACTCAGGGAGTTTGGGGAGGTGAACTGATGGGACTGCTTCAAAAGGCAGTTGAAACGTATGACTGCCATGAAAGGGAATATGCGGGGAAATACATACAGGATCATACAGTTCTGGCACCGGTTTCTCACATTGTAACGAGGGGAAATCTGGAAGTAACGTTGGATGAGGATGGACATTTCTGTGCTGCCATGATGATGGACAAAGACGCACCCAAAATTATTATTCCTGCCACGGAACAATCCGCGGGAAGAACAAGTAATGTCTTTGCACATCCGCTGTGCGATCAGCTTTCTTATCTGTCTCCCATCTATCCGGACAAATATGCGAATTATGTGGAGAACCTGACGAAATGGTTCCTGTCAGAATTCACACACCCCAAACTCGAACCTGTTTTGACGTATGTCAGAAAGGGCACGCTGCTTGAGGATCTGGAACGCTGCGGATTGATTCAGCTGAATCGGGACGGATTTCCGGAAAATAAAAATCTGTTCGTATGCTGGCGGGTGCTGGGGAAAGGGGAACCGGACGCATGCTGGATGGATCAGACTTTGTTTCAGTCGTTTATTGAATATTATCGCAGCCTGAAAGGCGAACAGAATGTATGCATGATTACAGGCAGACAGACGCGGTGTGCACAGCAGCACCCCAAAGGAATTGTCGCTTTCAATAGCATGGCCAAGCTGATTTCGGCCAACGATGATGTGGGATTCACTTACCGCGGACGCTTTTCTGAAGACTGGCAGGCGGCAACGATCGGTTATGAAGCTTCTCAGAAGGCCCATAATGCGCTGCGCTGGCTGGCGGCAGAACAGGGAAGCCGGGCTGTTTTTGGTGGAAGGACATTCTTGTGCTGGAATCCGCAGGGATACGGTGTTCCAAAGGCGACAAGCCCATTTAAAAAAGAAAAAAGTACGGAAATCAGCATACATGCATCGGATTATCAGAAGGAGCTGAAACGCACGCTCTCCGGATTTAAGAACGAACTGCCGGAAACAGCAGACGTTGTGATTGCGGCTTTTGATGCGGCAACCAGCGGACGCGTTTCTCTGACATATTACAATGAACTGATGGGCTCGGATTTCCTGCAGAGGCTGTATGAATGGGATCGGTGCTGCTGCTGGCCGTTTTATCAGTTTGGCATTCAGGCGCCTGCGCTCTGGCAGATTGTCAACTGTGCCTATGGAACGGAGCAGAAAGTAAAGAACCGCGTTGAATTGAAAACGGATGACCGCGTCATGCGCCAACAGATGCAGCGGCTGATATCGTGCAGACTGGATCGGGCGATGATGCCGGCTGATTTGATGAAGCGGCTGGCAGAGAGAGCGTCTTCTCCGCTGGCCTATGAAAAGAATAATCGTGAGCTGATTTTGACAACGGCCTGTGCGGTGATTCGAAAACACAGGCATGACAGGATGAAGGAGGACTGGGACATGACACTGGAACCGGATCGAAAGGACAGAAGCTATCAGTTTGGCAGACTGCTTGCGGTGCTGGAAAAAGTGGAAAGGGATACCTATGACAGCGATACGGCAAGGGAACCCAACGCTGTGCGCCAGCAGTCGATTTTTTGCCAGCGTCCGCTGTATGCGGCGGCCAATATTCAGAAACAGCTGGAGCGTGCCTACTTCCCCAGACTGAAATCGGGAAGCAGGGCGTATTACAGAAATCTGATCAGCAGCATTATGGAAAACATCAATGAGTTTCCACAGGAGCAGTGGAATAAGCCGCTGGGAGAAACGTACCTGATGGGCTATTATCTCCAGCGCAGCGCTTTGTATACGAAGAAGAACAACGAAACGGAGGAACACAACCATGAAAACTCTGCAGAATAAGATCGACTTTGCGGCGCTGATCAGCGTCAAGATGGCCAATTCCAACGGAGATCCGCTCAACGGCAACCGCCCCAGAACAGATTACAATGGCTTTGGAGAAATTTCAGACGTGTGCATCAAGCGAAAAATCCGCAACCGTATGCAGGATTTGGGACAAAGAATTTTTGTTCAGTCTGAAGAACGCTGTGATGATGGCTTTGGAAGCCTGAGCGAGCGTGCTTCTGCACAGATGAAGGACGTGAAAGATCGTCAGGTTTACGCACAAAAGGCATGCCAGACATGGCTGGATGTGCGCACATTTGGACAGGTATTTGCATTTAAGGATACAAAGGGCGTGTCTGTGGGCATCCGCGGCCCGGTTTCCATTCATCAGGCGGTGAGCGTTTCGCCGGTTGAAATCGAATCCATGCAGATTACCAAGAGCGTCAATGGTGAAAAGACGGAAAAAGGCGGAAACCGCACGTCGGATACAATGGGAAACAAACATTTTGTGCGCTTTGGACTGTATGTGCTCAAGGGTTCCATCAACGTGCAGCTGGCAGAAAAGACGGGATTCTCTTATGAGGATGCTCTGGTGGTCAAGGAATGCCTGCGCACGCTGTTTGTCAACGATGCTTCTTCTGCCCGCCCGGATGGTTCGATGGAGGTAGCCAAACTGTATTGGTGGGAACATAACTGCAAGGATGGTCAGTATTCTTCTGCCAAGGTGCATCGTTCTGTGCATATTGAAGCAAAGAATGAAGAGCGTTTGCCGGAGAGTATGGATGACTATATCATTTCGCTGGAGGAGCTGCCCGGCCTGACGCCGGAAATCGTGGATGGCTTATAATGAGGAAGAATACCTCCAGATATCGGGATTACAGCATTTTGCTTTTTGCCGCAGACAGTGGGCGCTGATCCATATTGAGCAGCTGTGGGCAGAAAATCTTCGAACAGTGGAAGGCAGCATGCTGCATGAAAGGGCGCATGACGCATCGCAAAGAGAAAAGCGCGGGGATTTGCTGATTACGCGGGACATGCGTGTGTTTTCGCCAACGCTTGGCATTTCAGGTGCGTGTGATGTTGTTGAGTTTCGGCGAAGGCCTGACGGGGTTCCGCTGACAGGACAGAGCGGGCTTTTTGTGCCATACCCGGTTGAATATAAGCGTGGAGCGCCGAGAATGGATCATGCCAACGATTTGCAGCTGTGTGCACAGGCTATGTGTCTGGAAGAGATGCTTTGCTGCGAAATTCCAGAAGGTGCGCTGTATTTCGGAGAAACGCATCATCGCCAAAATGTGATGCTGACTGGGGAACTGCGCGATGAAGTGAGAGAAAAACTCGAAGAAATGCATAGGCTTTATGAAAAGCAATATACACCGAAAGTAAAGCCGTCCAAGTCCTGCAATGCCTGTTCGCTGAAAGAGTTGTGTCTGCCCAGAATGATGAACAGAAAATCGGTCAAAGCGTATTTACATGAACATCTGGGGGAAGAAGCATGAGACATCTTTTAAACACCCTGTTTGTGACCACTCAGAATGCGTATTTGAGCCTTGAGGGAGAAAATGTAGTTGTCAGCGTGGAAAAAGAAGAAGTGGGACGCTTTCCGCTGCATAATCTTTCCGGCATACTTTCATTTTCCTACTCAGGAGCATCTCCGGCGCTGATGGGTGCATGTGCACAAAGAGAAATCAATTTGGCATTCTGCACCCCTTCCGGGCGATTCTTGGCGCGAACAACGGGCATGACAAACGGAAATGTGCTTTTAAGAAGAACGCAGTATCGAATGGCAGATGATCCCGCTCAAAGCTGCAGAGCTGCACGCTGTATGATCTTTGGCAAATTGTATAATTGCAAATGGAGCATAGAAAGAACAAGACGAGATCACAAGCTTCGGATTGAGGAAGAAAAATTTTTGTCAGCATCGGAAAGCCTGCAGAATTTGATGCAGGCAGTGCTGACAGAAACGGATCTTGACGCACTTAGAGGTTGGGAAGGGTCGGGGGCTGCTGTTTACTTTGGCGTGTTTGATGACATGATTCTCCGTGATAAAGACGTATTTTTTTATCATGGACGAAGCAGGCGGCCGCCTATGGACTGCGTGAATGCGATGCTGTCGTTTGCGTATAGCTTGTTGACAAATGACTGCGCATCTGCACTGGAAAGCACAGGATTGGATGCCTATGTGGGGTTTATGCATCGCGATCGTCCCGGAAGAGTATCTCTTGCGCTGGATCTGATGGAGGAGCTGCGGCCGTGCATGGCAGATCGTTTTGTTCTGACGCTAATCAATAATCGTGTGATAACGGTATCAGACTTTGAAAAGACAGAAAGCGGAGCAATTCGGCTTACAGATCCTGCCAGAAGAAAATTTTTGAAAAGCTGGCAGGAGCGTAAGCAGGAAGCGATTACGCATCCATACCTGGGAGAAAAAATGCCGTGGGGGCTTGTGCCCTATATTCAGGCGCTGCTTCTGGCCAGATATCTGAGAGAGGATGTGGATGAGTATCCGCCATTCCTCTGGAAGTGAGGGAAGAAAATGATGGTGCTGATTACGTACGACGTTAACACGGAAGATGCCGAAGGGAAAAGGAGACTGCGCCAAATTGCGAAACAGTGCGTCAATTATGGTCAGCGTGTGCAGAATTCTGTGTTTGAGTGTGTTCTGGATGCTGCGCAGTGCAAGACTTTGCAGCATACACTGTGCTCAATTCTAGATGAGAGAAAAGATAGCCTTCGGTTTTATTACCTTGGAAACCGGTATCAGACGAAGATTGAGCATTTTGGTGTAAAAGAATCATATGAGCCGGAAGGGGTTCTGATGATTTAAAGTGCGAAGACGGAGCGTGCAGAAAAAGGCCGGATGGTTCGCACTGAAAAAAGAGGTTTTTTAGACGCAATGTTGGGTATAAAATGCGACACATTGTGTCTAGAAAGAAAAAAGATCCTAAAAATGAACATATTGCAAGAGCAATGAAGTCAATATTTGTTCGCTTTTGCTGTCCCACTCCGCACGGAGTGGGTGGATTGAAAT
>JAHHSO010000037.1 GCA_020025205.1 Christensenellaceae bacterium
TGATTCTGGCAGGCTTTGTGCTGGCGGGATTGTTTGTCAGCGCACATCTGGGAGCGGACAGCGGAAGGAGCGAAGCGATTACATTTGTGCGCCTGAACATTGCGAGCAGCACAATTCTGCCGCTTTTAGCGCTTGGCGCAGCGATGCTGATCAAAAAAAGCATGGAACACTGCACATATATGTCCATGGGAATGGCAGTTCTTTTTACAGCTGTGTCGCTTGTTGTTGTCTGGGGATTGGGCGCTCAGCAGATTTATGATGCCGGAACCATTACGGAGGCGGCCAGACTTTTTGCTCAGGGCAATTACAAAATGATGGAAAGTGACTATTTGAATGTCTATTCCTATCAGCTGGGCATGTGCCTGCCGATGGAGATTCTTTTGCGAATATTCAAGGGCGCGGATTTAAACATGATGATGCAGTGCATCAACGTGTTTTTGACGGCCGGAACGGGGCTTGTTTTGACGAAAGTTGCAAAAAGGCTCCTGCCGGGCAGCCAGAAGGCCTGCGCGGCGTTTTGTCTGCTCGTTGTGCCGGCTCCGCTTTATTGCATGCACGTGTACGGCACACTCCCGATGCTCTTTTTCGGCACGCTTGCGATACTGTTTTTTCTGGATTATATGCGCACGCAGCGGGCGCGTTTTGGCTGGGGCTATGCGGTGATGCTGGCAGCTGCTTACATGTTGAAGCCCAACGCGGCCATTCTTGTGATTGCGCTGGCGATCTGTTCAGCGTTGGATGCTGTTCAGAAGAGAAAATTTCGTCCGCTGATGTTTGCGGCGCTTTCTGTCGTGCTGTCCATTTTGCTGATTCAGGGTGTTATCTGGCAGTATGAATGGCGCAGCGGCGTACAGCTCAGGGAAGATATCAGCCCGCAGGCACGTTTTTTAATGGGGCTTCAGGACGGAGGCGGTGCGGCAGGCTGGTACAACGGCTACACGGAGCAGTTCTTCCCGAAGGATTCTCAGGAAACAGCTGTCGTTTCTGAAGACTTATCCGCAAGGCTTGCGCAGATGGGTGCAGATCCGAAAATGACGATGTGTTTCTTTGGCGAAAAGCTGCTGAGCCAGTGGATTGAACCGACATATGGCACCTTTTGGCAGGGCATGATGACGGCACAGTCTGGCGCAGAATGGGCGGGGACATCGGCGGGGCATACAGGTCCGCTGGCGAACTGGGCAGCGCTGTACGAGGAAGGCAGCCCAATCAAGGCGGCGGCAGAGATGCTGGCGCATGGCGGACAATGGGTGCTGTATGTTCTGGCGCTGCTGGGCGTGGTGTCTGTCTTTGGCAGAAGGGACGATACCGCGCAGGCGATTCTTCCGCTTATCTTTTTGGGCGGTGTGCTGTATCATCTGCTGTTTGAGGCAAAATCACAATACGCCTATCCGTATATCGTCTATATGCTGCCGGTGGCGGCACAGGGGCTGTGCTTTTTTGAAAAACGACTTGGGAGAAGAGGAGAGAGATCATCATGAAGCGATCGACACGCTTTGTACGCTTGTGTCACGTGGCTGCGCTGATTCTGTTTTTTTGCATGATGGGCATTCTGGCGCTGGGCGCATTGGAGCTGACGGCCGTGAATGTACCGACGGATAATTCGATGAGCCAGCACGTTATTTTGATAAAGGACGAACTTTTCAAGGGAATTGTGATGACGGCGGCTCTGGGGCTGGCGGTGATGGCCGTGCATTTTCTGGCGGAACGGCTGGGAGGCATTCGGTTCAGTGCAGTGCTCGGCGTATTGTGGATTGCGGCGGCCCTGGTTTTTATCTGGGCGGCTGGACTGCGGCCATCCAAGTATGCGGATTCCGGCACGATGCTTTATGCGTCTTCGCTTTTTGCGCGCGGCGATTACAGCATGCTTCAGACACATGATTATTTTGACATGTATGCGTATCAGCTGGGATTCTGTCTGCCGCTGGAAATTCTGGCGAGACTTTTTCCTCATGCCCGCCTGAATATGCTCTGCCAGTATGTGAATGTGTTTCTCGGGGCGGCGATCATGGGCATGACGGCGGCGCTGACGCAGGCCCTTTATGGAGACAGGCGAACCACGACTGCGTCTGTGCTCCTGTATATTTTGTTCCTTGTCCCCATGTTCTTCTGTGTGTTTGTGTATGGCGCGCTGCCGATGATTCTTTTCTGCATGTGCGGCTTTTTCTTCTTTGTGCGCTATGTGCAGACAAAAGAAAACAAATTCGGATTTCTTTACGCAGTCTGTATTGCAGCGGGGCTGGTTGTGAAACCCAATACAGCTGTACCCGCGGCGGCACTTGTGATTTGTTCGGTTCTTTATGCAATCCAGACGAAGAAAATGAAGCCGGTGTTATTTTCGGGGCTGTCCATCGCGCTGGGCGTATGCTGTTTGCAGGCGATTATCGGCTTTTATGAAATGCGGGCAGGCGTTTCTCTGCGGGAGGATGTGAGCATGGCAAGCCGCTTTGTGATGGGCATGCAGGATTCGGAGATTGCCGCAGGTTGGTATAATGGATATACAGCTGTAATATTTAGAGCAGACTGGACGGAGGAAGAAGCCAAGGCACACGTGATGGCCGACATGGCGGAAAGGTTCCGCTGGATGCGCGAAAATCCCGGACAGGCGTTGCAGTTTTATCGGGAAAAAGTCTTTACACAGTGGCTGGAACCGGGCTGTGATATGATGTGGATGAATGCTATTTCTGAAAAGTCGGGGCGATTTAATGGCTTGATGTACAGCATATTCAGGGATCGGACGCCGATGAGCGTTGCTCTTTACAACTATCTGAATCTTTTTCAGCAGATGCTGTATGTGCTGACGATTGTTGGCGGCATCGGCGCATGGAAACATCGCGGCGATGTCACCATGCTGATACTCCCGGTGACGGTGATTGGCGGCATTTTGTATCATCTCCTGTTTGAGGCGAAAGCACAATATGCCTACCCGTATATGGTGTACATGCTGCCGCTGGCGGCGCAGGGGCTGAGCATTGTGGAAGAGGCGATGAGGAAGACTGGAAAGAAAATCCTTAAAAAACAGTAAAAAGAGGCAGTGCAAGAAGATCGCTTCTCAGAAATTCAGGACGCATAAAACATTCCAGCAGGAACGAAGGACATGCCTTGTTTCCTGCTGGAATGTATTTGATGCGTTTTCAGAACAATGAGTTTTTGTACAGCTCCTTTAAAAAATCAGCTGGCACAGAGGAAAGACAATCAGGGATATGACGAGCGTCAGCAGCACTGTGCAGAAGCAGCACAGGAAGACGCCCTGCGCAATATCCCCGGCGACAGGCGCATGGGTGCCGTCTTCACCGATGCCCAGCGAGCTGAGCAGGCGGGTCTGCGCGCTCAACCCATGCGTGCGCGCTGGATTGCGGCCAACCATGCCTGAACACATCAGCATCAGGCTGGAAAAAAGGACATCGGACAGCCGGGAAAGGTTGAAAAGAATACGATTATCCGGCTGAAGGGCGCGTATGTCCAGAAGTGCCCAGACGAGGGCCGGGCCCAGATAGAAGGGCAGGCCGATGGCGGCAAGCAGAAGCGGCAGACAACAGCCTTCGACAAAAGCTGGCGCAAGCGCGGCGCAGACTTCGCGGACACGGGTTTCATAGGCGGGGATGTCGCGGGACAGGATACCACTGTCCAGCATGTGCTTTTCGTTGACGGCGTGAGGAAGGCTGGCGGAGGCGGTGAATGCAGGGGCCATGATGAGGCCCGCTAAAAGGGGATGCACCGCACCCAGCAGTGAGGCGATGCACGCCAGCAGGAAGAGCAGCACGCCGCGCGCAAGCGGTTCATCCACTCTGCCATCCTTATAGGTGAAGATTGGGAGCATTCGGACATACAGGGCATGCAGGGCGCCGAAAAGCTTTTGCGGCGCATTCGGAAACGGCAGATACAGGGCGAGGGAGAACATCAGGGCAGCAGGCAGGGCGAGTACACGCATGGAAAGGCTCCTTTCAAGGTTGGTCAGTCAAGGAGAATACAGCTGGTTGTGAAGTCCTGTCCGGGCAGGCGGAGGGAAGGATTTGTGCAGCCAAGCGCCCAGAAATCCTGTGCGCGAATATCCAGGGCGAGCTGGCCGCGGTCAAAGCGGGCAGCCTTTGTGACAATGGGCACGGATGTATTTTTCTTGATGGCGGCAAGCAGCGGCGCAGCATCTTTTTTGAAGCCCAGAACGCGGGCATAAGCGGGGAGCGGACTGTCTTTTTGAACATCCAAAAGCACATCTGTCAAAAGCCGAGAGAGCCGGGCGCGGGTATAGCGTTTGGTTTTCAGGGTGTCGAGCAGTTCGGTGCGGGATACACAGCGCTGTGCGGCTCTCAGCAGCCGATATTCAAGCCCCTCATCCATGCCGCGCACGCTGCGGAGTGTTTCCGGCGCAGCGGTGCGCAGCCGATAAAAGAGCGCCTGCGTGAGGGCTTCTTCTTCATGTACATTGCCGCGTTTTTCGGCATCGAGGAGAAGAGACGGAGAAGGCACGGCTTCCAGCGCGCCGGACATATCACCTCTTTGGAGCGCAGCGCGCACGGCGGTTGCGCTGGACAGGGCGCAGAGCGTGTCGTCGTGGTAGCCGCCGCCCTCGCGGACGATGGGTACAGGCTGGATGGAGGCGGGCAGCGCACGCAGGTATTCCAGCGCGAGGGCAGCATTGGGGCTTGAAATCTGCGCGGCAACGCCGGGAAGGACAGCTTCCAGCGCTTCAGCACGGGCGCGCGGATAGGACAGCCCGGCATCCAGCCCCTTGCGCAGGGCGGCTGCAAAGGCGGGCGGTTCTTCAGAAAGAATGCGCACAGCGGATGGAAGAAAAGGCAGGGCTTCCTTTTCGCAGCCGAAAGAAAGATGCGTGACCACGCCCAGCGCATGAAGCAGACGAATGCCGCCGCCTGCAAACTCCGGCGCGGGCGAGCAGGCGAAAAGGCAGGGCAGCTCCAAAACGAGGTCTGCACCGCCAAGAAGTGCCATTTTGGCGCGCGTCCATTTGTCGTGCCGGGCAAATGTGCCGCGCTGAGTGATCGCGCCGCTCATCAGGCAGATGATGTAGTCGGCTCCCGATGATTTGCGGGCCAGAGCCAGATGATGGGCGTGGCCGTTGTGGAAGGGGTTGTATTCGCAAATGACGCCGCAGACGCGCATGTTTTCGCCTCCTTTTCAGTCGGTTGGAAAAAAGAGCCTTTTAAAACAGTGTTGTATACACAAAAGCGGGCGGGAATCGGTATAAAATGTGCTTCCGTCCTTTTCAAAAGCGATAAAATGCGCTATAATGAATAAGTATCGCTTTGTTTACCGAGGGCTCATTCTTCAATGAGTCTATTATAACACGTCAAGGAGGATTTACAAATGTCTGTCATTGACAAAATCAGAGCAAAAGCGGCTGCCGACGTGAAGCACGTCGTGCTGGCTGAGGGAACCGAACCGCGCACCATTCAGGCTGCGGCGCAGATCGTCAAGCTGGGTCTTGCAAAGATCTCTCTTGTCGGTGCGAAAGCTGAAATCGAGGCGAAGGCGGCTGAGCTGGGCGTAAGCCTTGAGGGCGTCATGATTGCCGATCCGGCCGCCAGCGAGAAGACAGCGGCATATGCGGAGCAGCTTTTCCATATCCGTGAAAAGAAGGGCATGACCCTTGAAAAGGCCACCGAGCTGTGCCTGAAGGACACCCTGTACTTCGGCACCATGATGCTCAAAATGGATGACGCTGACGCGATGGTCGCCGGCGCGATCAACACCACCGGCGCCGTGCTGCGCCCGGCGCTGCAGATCATCAAGGGTGCGCCCGGCATCAAGACCGTGTCTTCCTGCTTCCTGATGGAAGTGCAGGACAAGTCCTACGGCGACGACGGCGTCCTCGTTTTCGGTGACTGCGCTGTGAACATCGCGCCGACTGCCGAGCAGCTGGCGGACATCGCTGTATCCTCTGCGGAGACGGGCAGGGCGCTTGTCGGCATGGAGCCGCGCGTTGCGATGCTGTCTTTCTCCACCCGCGGTTCTGCCAAGCATGAGAACGTGGACAAGGTTGTGGAGGCGACTAAACTGGTGCATGAGATGGCGCCGGAGCTGAACGTAGACGGCGAGATTCAGGCGGACGCCGCGCTGGTCTCTTCCGTGGGCAGCCTCAAGTGCCCGGGCAGCAGCGTTGCCGGTCAGGCGAACGTGCTGGTCTTCCCGGATCTGCAGGCGGGCAACATCGGCTACAAGCTGGTGCAGCGTCTGGGCGGCGCAAAGGCTGTGGGCCCGGTCATTCAGGGTCTGGCCAAGCCGGTCAACGATCTGTCCCGCGGCTGCTCTGTTGAGGACATCGTGGATGTCGTCGCCATCGCAGCTGTCAAGGCGCAGGCCTAAAATAGTCACAAAAGGAGAATATCCCCATGAAGATTCTAGTCATCAACGCCGGTTCTTCTTCTCTGAAGTTCCAGCTTATCGATATGGAAGATGAGTCCGTCAAGGCCAAGGGCCTTGTCGAGCGCATCGGAATCGAGGGCACGCACTTTGAGCAGAAGGTACTGGGCACCGATAAGGTCATCGATTTTACCCGCAACATGAAGGACCACACGGAGGCCATCACCGCTGTTCTGACTGCGCTGACGGACAAGGAAAACGGTGCAATTGCCTCTCTGGACGAAATCGGCGCCTGTGGCCATCGCGTGCTGCACGGCGGCGAAACCTTCAAGGGTTCCGTTCTGGTGACCGAAGAGACCATGAAGGGCATCAAAGACCTCGTGCCGCTCGGCCCGCTGCATCAGCCGGCCAACATTGCGGGCATTGAGGCCTGCCAGAAGGTCATGCCGGGCAAGCCGAACGTTGCTGTCTTTGACACGGCGTTCCATCAGACTATGCCCAAGAAGGCCTTCCTGTATGGCGTGCCCTATGAGTACTACAAGGATCTCAAGGTTCGCCGCTACGGCTTCCATGGCACCAGCCATCGCTTCATCGCGGGCGAGACACCCAAGTACCTGGGCAAGAAGCCGGAAGACTGCAAGTTCATCATCTGCCACCTGGGCAACGGCTCTTCCCTGAGCGCGATTGTCGGCGGCAAGGTGGTAGACACCTCCATGGGCCTTACGCCGCTTGAGGGCGTGCTGATGGGCAGCCGCTCCGGTGATGTTGATCCGGCTGTTCTGGAATATATCATGGACAACACCGGCATGGACATTCACGAGATGCTCAACTGCCTGAACAAGAAGTCCGGCTTTGCCGGCCTGTCCGTGTCCAGCGATATGCGCGATGTCAAGGCGGCTGCCGCCAACGGCGATGAGCAGTCTCAGGCGGCGCTGGATGTCTGGACCTACCGCATCCAGAAATACATTGGTGCGTACAACGTCGCTGTCGGCGGCGCGGATGCCATCGTCTTCACGGCGGGCATTGGCGAGAATGACTACGAATCCTGCGCACGCGTCATTGACGGCCTTTCCTTCATGGGCGTTAAGATCGATCCCGAGAAGAACAAGCGCGGTGTGACGGGCATCATCAGCACCGATGATTCCACCATCAAGGTGCTGCGCATCCCCACGAACGAGGAACTGCCGATTGCACGCGATACCATGGAGATCGTTTCCAAGCTGTAATCAAAACGGCATAAAACAGAGAAAACGGCAGATGCAGGGGATTTTTTCGCGAAAAATCGCTGAAAATCACATTCTGCTTGACAAGCAGAAAAAAACTGCGTATAATATGGAACGGTCAACTTTGAGGTGAAACAATGAAGCTGGATATCACCAAAGGCATCCAGAGAAAAGGCGTGGACGTCCCGTTCAATCTTGAGGATGTCTGGGGCCCGGATCGCTGGAACGGGGATTCCCTGTCCTATGTCGAGCCTGTCTCCTTTTCCGGCCACTATATGCTCGCTGATGAGACCGTCATTGTGCGCGGGGAAGCCCGTGCGCTGGTCGAATCTCCGTGCGCCCGCTGCCTGACGCCGACAAAAACACTCGTCACCGCTGAGGTGGAGGAGGCATTTGTCCGCGACATGGGGCAGGAATTTGATCCCGATGATGATCAGTATCGTTATCAGGGTCATGTGATCGAGCTTGATGATGCAGTGAGAACTGCGCTGCTGCTCGAATTGCCCTCGCGCATCCTCTGCAAGGAGGACTGCAAAGGGCTGTGCGCCCAGTGCGGCGCCAATCTGAACATCAATGCGTGTTCATGCCAGAAGGATCTGCCCAACAGAAATCCTTTTTCGGCATTAGCATCTTTGCTGAACGAGGATGAGGAGGTGTAAGAAATGGCTTGTCCCAAGGGAAAAATCTCTAAGGCTCGCGGCCGCTCCCGCCGCGCCAATTGGAAGCTGTCCATGCCGGGCATCGTCAAGTGCCCGCGCTGCCAGCAGATGAAGCTCGCCCACCGTGTCTGCAAGCACTGCGGTTACTACGATGGCAAGCAGGTCATCAACATGGAAGCTGAAGTTGCTTCCGAGAAGTAAGATTTGCTTCTGCAACCCCTCCGTTTTTCGGAGGGGTTTTTCTTATGCCTCAAGGGATTTGGGATGAATTGCCGTAAGGCTAAAAAGGAAAGCCGCAAGAGGGGGCAACGCCCCGCAAGCGGGCCTGGGAGGAAGTCCATCGTTCCTTTTGCATTTCTTTTTCAACATCAAACAGGCGGTATTGCAGATTGTTGCAGTCTGCAATACCGCCTGTTTTGATGCAAAAAATTGAAGGGCAGAAATGTTGAGCGGCGAGGTGAAACGGACCGTTCATCAGCTTGCTGACAGATTCCGTCAGCACCTCCGGGCTTTCTTTCATGCCGGATTTTACCCGGCTGAGCGCAGCACCGGCAAAGGCATACTGATAAAACGGACGATAAATTCCTTGTCCTTTTCGCGGGGGGCATGTTGTTCTTCCACAAAGGATGCAGCTTACAGCACTGTGATTTGGCAGGAACGCATGGTTTCCAGTGCAGCCTCGTGTTTTTCAGGGGTGACACCTGCGCAAAGGCGGGAATCAACGATGAAATCTGCCTCGGGCAGAGCCGCCTTCAAAAGGAGGGCGTTGGAAATAACGCAGATATCCGTGCACAGGCCGCACAGCTCAATGGTCATGCCGCGACCGTCGGGAACGCCGGCGCGCGCCGCCTGGCCAGCCAGATAATGCGTCAGCGCAGAAGAACCGAACGTCGGCTTCTCAAAGGACATCATGCCGGGTTTGCACAGCGCGGCAATTTCCGGCGCAAGCGCCCAGCCTTCTGTGCTGCGGATACAGTGTGGGACGGGGAGAAACCGGCCTTCCCGGGTGGACAGATAATTTTCTTTGTGGGTGTCCAGCGTCAGAAGGATGTCTGTGCCTTCCCCCTGAGCGCGCTGCATTCGAGCGGCAACGCCCGGCACAATGGCCTGAGCCTGCGCAGAACCGAGTGAACCGTTGACAAAATCGCGCTGCATGTCCACGACAATCAATACATTCGTCATGCTGATAACCTCCTCATTCGAGTGTCGGGCAAAAAACAAAATACCGACTAAACAAAATTCGACTTTGACCGCGTACATTCCTGCCGGAAGCAGACTTGCATGATTGTTAAAAATCTGCTATACTGTGCATCGGGACGAATTCAGGACGCGGGTCGAATTTTCCCCGAAACTGACCAGGGAGGAACGTATGGACACATCCATTCTGGATACATTGTCGTTGATTGCGCCCGACCTGATGGACGAGATGGAACTGCGCACGCTCATTTTGGAACGCGTGGCAGCACTTGGGCCGATTGGGCGGCGCGCACTGGCGGCGCGGCTGCACCTGGCTGAGCGCGAGGTACGCACGGCGGCAGAAGCACTCAAGCGAGCGGGCTGCCTGACGCAGAGTGCGTCAGGGATGGAGCTGACTTTGCATGGCGAAAGCCTTGTGGAGGCGGCACGCGTGGTTTCCGGCGGCCGCAGGACGCTGGCAACTGTTGAATTGTCGTTGTCGCGCAAGCTGCACGTGGAGCGCGTGTGCGTAGTGCGCGGCGACGCCGATCAGGATGGCGGGGTGCTTATGGAAACGGCGCGCGCGGCAGCCGGGCAGATCCGCTTTCTGCTTCAGCAGGCGCATGTGCTGGCTGTCACGGGGGGAAGAACAATCGCGCTGACGGCAGATGCGCTCACAACAGCTGCTCCGATGGACATTATTGTCGTTCCGGCACAGGGCGGCATGGGCGGCGGCGTCAAGACACAGGCCAACACCATGGCAGAACGCTTTGCCCAGAAGCTGGGCGGGTATCACAGGCTTCTGCATCTGCCGGATGGGCTGACCGGGCCGGAAGCAGATGAGATGGCGAGACTGCCGCAGGTACGCGATGTGGTGGAGTTGTCCCGGAACGCGGATGTTCTGCTTTACGGCATAGGCCGTGCGCAGGAGCTGATGGAGCGCCGCGGGCTGAATCCTGACGAACGCCGCAGGCTTCAGCAGGAAGGCGCAGTTGCGGAGGCACTGGGATTCTATTTCGACGCGAATGGACGCGTCGTAGGGGGCGGATCGTCCCTGGCGTTCCATGAAGAGCAGATTGGAAGAAAAAATCATGCGGCGGCGATCGCGGCAGGACGGAGCAAGGCTGAAGCCATTCTGGCTGTGTGCGAACATCATCCGCACAAACTGCTCGTTACGGATGAGGGCGCGGCGCTTCGGATGATGGAGCTTCTGCGCGAACGCGAAGGCGTTCAAAAAACGTCTGTTTGACTTTTTGAGCAAAGCTTTGACAAGCGGCTTAAAAGATGTTAAACTAAAGACGATTGGCGGGATTTTGTCCTGCCAGGAAAAGGCTGAAAGCTGGCAGGTGTTCTGCTGCTTTTACCCCGGCATCTGCCGGAATATACACCATAAATTTTACGGAACCCAATTGAAATGGAGGAATTACCCATGGCGAAAATGACTGTGGAAGACATCAAGGTCTCTGGCAAGAAAGTGCTTGTGCGCTGCGATTTCAATGTTCCGATGAAGGATGGCAAGATTACCAACGACAAGCGTATTGTCGCGGCTCTGCCGACCATCAAGAAGCTGATTGCTGAGGGCGGCAGGGTCATCCTGTGCAGCCATCTGGGCAAGCCGAAAAACGGTCCGGAAGAGAAATTCTCCCTGGCACCGGTCGCTGAGCGTCTTTCTGAGTATCTGGGCAAGCCGGTCGTCTTTGCAAACGATGATACCGTTGTGGGTGAGAATGCCCGCGCGGCGGTTGCTGCCATGAACGATGGCGATGTCGTCCTGCTGCAGAATACCCGCTTCCGCAAGGAAGAAACCAAGAACGACGAAGCGTTCTCCCGCGAACTGGCTTCTCTGGCCGACTGCTACGTGGATGACGCGTTCGGCTCCTGCCATCGTGCGCACTGCTCCACCGCGGGCGTGACCGAGTTCCTGTCCCCGTGCGTTGCCGGCTACCTGATCGGCAAGGAACTGTCCATCATGGGCAAGGCGCTGGAAAATGCAGACCGTCCGTTTGTCGCCATTCTGGGCGGCGCGAAAGTCGCGGACAAGCTCAACGTCATTGAAAATCTGCTGGAGAAGGTGGATACCCTCATCATCGGCGGCGGCATGGCGTACACCTTCCTGAAGGCGAAGGGCTACGGCGTGGGCAAGAGCCTTCTGGATGAGAGCAAGATCGACTACTGCAAGGACATGATGAAGAAGGCCGAGGAGAAGGGCGTCAAGCTGCTTCTGCCGATCGACACCGTCTGCATCAAGGACTTCCCGAACCCGATCGATGCAGAGGTTGCAACCACGATTGTCGATTCAAACCAGATCCCGGAGGATATGGAAGGCTGCGACATCGGACCTAAAACCCGTGAACTGTTTGCTCAGGCGGCAAAGAATGCCAAGACCGTCATCTGGAATGGCCCGATGGGCGTGTTTGAGAACCCGACCCTGGCAGCCGGTACGCTGGCTGTTGCGCAGGCGCTGGCTGACAGCGACGCCATCACCATCATCGGCGGCGGTGACTCCGCAGCGGCCGTGGAGCAGATGGGCCTTGGCGACAAGATGACCCACATCTCCACTGGCGGCGGCGCGTCCCTGGAGTATCTGGAAGGCAAGACCCTGCCGGGCGTTGCCAGCCTCGACGACAAGCAGTAAGATGATTTTGCCCCGGGCGCCCTTGGGGCTGTCCGGGGCTTTTGATTGGAGCAGGAGGAATTGTTATGCGCAAGCCTATCATTGCCGGAAACTGGAAGATGAATATGACCCCCAGCGAAGCCAGGAAGCTCGTGACGGAGCTTGTCCCGCTGGTGCGGGACGCTGCGTGCGATGTCGTTGTATGCACGCCGGCTGTCGATTTTGCAGCGGTCAATGAGGTCATTAAGGGAACCAACGTCAAGCTGGGTGCGGAGAACATGCACTGGGAAGCATCCGGCGCGTTCACGGGCGAGTTGAGCGCGGCAATGCTCAAGGAGTCCGGCGTTGAGTATGTCATTCTCGGCCACTCTGAGCGCCGTCAGTACTTCGGGGAGACCGATGCGACGGTGAATAAGCGCGTTCTGGCTGCTGTCAAGGCAGGACTGACCCCGATCATCTGCGTGGGCGAGAAGAAGGAAGACCGCGAGGCGGGCTACACCAATGCGCTGGTTTCCTATCAGACCCTGATTGCACTGTCCGGCCTGACCGCGGACGAAGTGAAGCGCGTTGTGATTGCGTATGAGCCGGTTTGGGCCATCGGTACAGGCCTCACCGCGACTGATGAGCAGGCCAACGAGACCATCGGCGTTATCCGTGAGGCGGTTCGCTCCGTTTATGGCGATGCTGCGGACGATGTGCGCATCCAGTACGGCGGCTCCATGAAGCCCGCCAACTGCAAGAGCCTGATGGCGCAGCCGGAAATCGACGGCGGCCTCATTGGCGGCGCATCTCTCAAGGCGGAGGATTTCTCCAAGATCGTCCATTTCGATGCGTAATTGAGCAGATCAGGGGATTTTCAAATCAAGTTTGAGTGTTTTCTTTAAATGCTTCAAAGATGGATTTGATGATCCCCTGTTTCCGCTTTTTGCGATATTCTGTTTTAAGT
>JAHHSO010000038.1 GCA_020025205.1 Christensenellaceae bacterium
GATATAACTACATTTTACGAGATACAGAGTAGAAGCTCAAAAGTTATCCACAATTAAAGAAAAATTGTGCAAAAAAGGAGCTGTTCAAAGCTCCTTTTTGTATAAGCAGTTTAGCCCAGCATCAAAAGCTCGACCATCTTGGTGCAGCGATCCATGCTTTCCACAGCGATATGCTCGAAGTGACCGTGGAAAGCGTAGCCGCCCGTGCAGAGATTTGGCGTGGGCAGGCCCATGTAAGACAGGCGGCTGCCGTCTGTTCCGCCGCGAACAGGGACAACGTTCGGCACCATGCCTGCCGCTGCCGCTGCGCGCTTGGCATTTTCAATCAGCTCCATATGCGGTGCGATTTTTTCAGCCATGTTATAGTAGCTGTCCTTCATTGCCAGGCGGACAACATCTCTGCCGTAGCGTTCGTTAATCGTTTTTGCGGCATGCTCCAGTGTTTTTTTGCGCAGTTCAAACGAAGCACGGTCATGGTCGCGGACGATATAATTGAGCACGGCGTGTTCCACATCACCCTGCATGTCGCACAGGTGGAAGAAACCTTCATAGTTTTCGGTCAAGCGCGGAATGTCGGCGGCAGGAAGCAGCGCGTTGAATTCCATTGCCACAAGTGCCGCGTTAATCATGGTGTCCTTAGAGGAACCGGGATGGACACTCAGGCCTGTGAACTCGACTTCGGCAGAGCAGGCGTTGAACGTTTCATAGGCAATTTCACCCTCGTCTCCGCCGTCCACCGTATAGGCGAAATCTGCACCGAATTTTTCGACATCAAAGTGATCGACGCCCGCACCGACTTCTTCGTCCGGCGTGAACGCGATGCAGAGCTTGCCGTGCGGCTTCTTTTCGGCGATGATGCTTTCAAGCGCTGTCAAAATTTCTGCAATACCGGCTTTGTCATCTGCGCCGAGGAGTGTTGTGCCATCGGTTGTGATGAGCGTCATGCCTGTGAGCGATTGGAGCGTGGGGAACGCTTTAGGGCTGAGTATATCGCCTGTGCCCTTGAGCACAACGTCGCCGCCGTCATAGTTTGGGATGATTTGGGGCTTAACGTTTTCACCGGAACAGTCGGGAGCGGTGTCCATGTGCGCAATGAAACCAAGTGCCGGACGATCTTCACAGCCTGGCGTGGCGGACAGCCAGCCGTAAACGCAGCAGTGCTCATCCACATGGACGTTTTCAAGACCGAGAGCCTTCATTTCTTCCACAAGTTTGTGGGCGAGGTCGAATTGGCGCCGGGAGCTGGGCGCGTCCGTACAGTCAGGGGCGGACGTTGTGTATACCTTGACATACTGGAGCATTCTTTCATAAGCACGCATAATCAATATCTCTCCTTCAATCAATGATGTAAAACCATTGTACACCGAGCGGCCGCTGTTGTAAAGTTTCCAGTTTTGTGCTATGCTAATTGAAGCAAATAAGGGGGACTGTACATGGGGTATCAGGCGCTGTATCGCCGCTATCGTCCGGCGCGTTTTGACGATTTTGTGGGCCAGGAGGCCATCATCAAGACGCTTAGAAGTCAAGTGATGTCAAGGCGGATTGCGCACGCCTATCTGTTTTGCGGCACGCGAGGCACAGGAAAAACGTCCACAGCGAAGGTGTTTGCCCGCGCAGTGAACTGCGAACATCCGGACAGGGGCGAGCCGTGCGGCACATGCGCCGCATGCAGGGCGCTTGCAGAAGAGAACAATCTGGATATCTTGGAAATCGACGCTGCCAGCAACAACGGCGTGGACGAAATTCGTGATCTGCGCGAAAAGGTGAAGTATCCGCCGCAGTACGGTCAATACCGTGTGTACATCATCGACGAGGTACACATGCTTTCGCAGGGAGCATTCAATGCGCTTTTGAAGACGCTGGAGGAGCCGCCTGCGCATGTCGTATTTATTCTGGCAACGACTGAACCGCAGAAGCTCCCGGCAACGATTTTGTCCCGCTGTCAGCGGTTTGATTTCCACAGAATACCGGCGCATCAGATTGTGGAACGCTTGAAAGTGGCGCTTGAAGAAGGCGAAATTCATGCAGAAGATTCTGCACTTCGCCGCATTGCCCGTGCAGCGGAAGGCGGCATGCGTGACGCATGGTCGATCATGGATATGTGTCTGGGCTATGCGCAGGAAGACGGCGTAGGCCTGACGGAAGAACTGGTGCTTCGTGTGCTGGGCGCAGCAGACAAAGGGTTTTTATTCGAGTTCGCAGACAGGCTGATTGAATGCGATGGCGCAGGAACACTCAAAATGATTGACGACATGATGCGCATGGGACGCGAAGTGCAGGTATTTGTGCGAGACATCAGTGCGCATTTGCGTGCGCTGATGATGGCGAGCGTCTGCGGAGAGGAACATGCGGCGCAGCTTTTAGAAGTGACCGAAGAGGACGCCGCAGCCTATGCACAGCAGGCGGGCAGGACATCTTACACGCGGCTGATGCGGATGCTTGATCTATTTTTGCAGAGCGAAACGGATATGAAGTGGGCGGCGCAGCCCAGATTTGCACTGGAAACGGCGGCACTTCGTGCCTGCGTGCCGGAGGAAAGCGTTCAGGTGGAAGCGCTTGTTGCCCGCGTGGACGAGCTGGAAAGGAAAATTCGCGAAGGCGTCGTGGCGTCAGCTCCGAAGAGACAGCGGGTGCAGCAGGCGGAGGAAGCACCTGCTGCGATCACGGAAGAAGCACCGAAAGGGCCTGCCCCCGATGCTGAGCGTATCTGGCAGGATGCCATGCGCACGCTGAAAAAGCAGCCGCAGCTGTTTGGCATGCTTCGCTTTGGCCGGCTGGTGTCCGGCGAAAATGGCCTGTTTACCGTGGCTTATCCCAAGACGACGGGCGGCATGTATGTAAAAATGCTGAACATCAAGGAAAAGAAAGAACAGGTGGAAGAGGCACTGACGGCAGCGGCGGGCTATGTCTGCACATTCCGCGCGGCTATCGAAGGAACGGTTGCTGAATCAGACAAGGCCATTCTTAAAGCGCAGAAAGAACAGAAGGCGCAGGAGGAAAAGAACCTCAATAAGGTCTTTGATGTCTTCGGCCGTGAAAATGTCCGGGTTATGGAAGACGAATGAACAGAGTGGGTGTCTGGAACGGTCGATGCTGTTGGCTGAACACTCTGTTAAATAGAGAAAAACCTCGCTCGGTTTTGCACGGAGCGAGGTTTTGTTTTTTAGCTTTTTAATTCAGTTTAGCTCTTTTTTCTTGTAAAGCCAGCAGGAAAACAGATAGGAGACAACAAACAGCACGATGCTGAATGCTACATAGCTTAAGCGGAATATGAAATCGGCATGTTCGGAAGCGTTCAGAAATGAACCCGTGACGACGCTGCTGCCAAAGAACAGAACGAGTCCGGCAATAATGGAAACAAGCATGAAGGGTTCGGTTTTATCAGTTCCAAAAGAGATGACCAATGGGATCATAAAGGTGGGGAGTGACAGCGCGAAGCCTATGCCAAAGGCAAAACCATAGCCTGCTCTGTCCCAATTTAAAGAACCGGTTGCAAGATGAAAGACAAATGCACTGACGATAGACACAAAAGTGCCAATCAGAACATACAGCAAAGAGGAAATATAGCGGGCTGTCACCACGTCTTTTCGGCTGACGGGCATGGTCAGCTCGAACTTGTTCCATTTGGAAGCGGCATCTTTTTGTATTAACGTGGTTGCCAGGGAACCATATCCTACCAGATTAGCAGAGACGATTAAACTGAGGAGATTGCTGCTGTTCCCGGTGATCATCGCTGCAATCGTCAGCACGAGGGAGGCTGCGAAGGAAAGCAGCAGGGTTGCTTTTAAGGAGCTTTCCACGGTATAGAAGTTATTTCGAATCAGCCCTTTCATTTGACATCCTCCTGCGTTAAAAGTGGTAAGATTTCATCAATCGTGGTATTGTCTACAATGATATCGGGGTATTCTCTGGAGAATTCTCTTTTATTTTGCACCAGAACTTCCAGCTGCAAGCCCCTTTTTCTCATGGCCAAATACGCTGAAGGGTCAATTTTTTCAAAGTCGCTTTGTTTCATTCGCGCGATTCCATATTGATACATCAGTGTATCTTTTGTTTCTGTCAGAATGATTTTTCCCTGATCAATAAAAGTGATATAATCCGCAACCTTTTCCAGATCAGAAGATATGTGAGAGGACATCAAAATGGAATGGTCCTCGTCTTCCACAAATTCCAGAAGAACATCCAGCAGTTCTTCTCGGGCAACGGGATCAAGGCCTGCGGTTGCCTCGTCCAGAATCAGCAGCTTTGCCTTGTGAGAAAGTGCTGCGCTGATCGATAACTTCATGTTCATGCCTCGGGAAAGGGTCTTGATTTTTTTATCGGCAGGAATTTGAAACCGATTCAGATAAGAAAAGAACTGCTCCCCCTGCCAATTATCATAGATATCCTTAAAGACCTTTTCCAGCTTCTTGGGGGTAAGTTCTCCTGAAAAATGAAGGGTATCAAACACAACGCCGATGTCGTTGCGAATCGACCGATTTTCATCGTCCATGGTTTGTCCGAAGAAGGTCACTTCACCGCTGTCTTTTTGAATGATGTTCAGCACCGCATGGATTGTGGTGCTTTTTCCTGCGCCATTTTTTCCAACAAAGCCCATGATGGAGCCTTTCGGAACGTGGAATGAAACATTGTCAAGCTTAAAATCTGTATTTTTATAGGACTTGTACAGATTGCTGATTTGCAAGGCAGTCTCCATTTACTCACTCTCCTCATAAAACAGTTTTAATAGCTGCTGAATTTTCTCCAGCGGAATTCCGTTTGTTCGGGCAATATCTGCTGCCTGAACCAGAAGGGCTTCTACTCTTTTTTGCTGCTCTTCCTGAATAAAATCCTTGTTCCGGGCGGCTACAAAGCTTCCGCGGCCGACTGTCGTGGCGATAAAGCCGTCTCTTCCCAAATCTTCATAAGCTTTTTGAACCGTGATCACACTCACGTGAATCGTCTTTGCAAGGGAACGCATGGATGGAATTGGATCTCCGGTTTTGAGTTCTCCGCTCATGATCATGGCTTTGATTTGGGAAGTGATCTGTTCGTAGATCGGTTTATCGGTATTGCTGCTGATTATGATTTCCACATGTATCTATCCTCCTGTCTTGTGATATGCTGTGTACTTGGTGTATAAGTACATTACCATACATTCTTTGAAATGTCAACGGGGTTTTTCATTTTGAGCGAATACTTTCATTTTGAGTGAATACATTGATGAAGAGTATCATAATCACTTTTTGAAGGCATTCAAGATTCGGAAAGCAAAAAGGATGAGATGTTCTTGAAAATGAGGCTGCGCGGGCGGAGGGTTTAAAAGAGGAGGGCTTTCAGAATGAAAAATGGGGATATTGGAGCAAAAAACATAATGTAAAACCTAAAGATTGTGAAATAAAGTGAACAATATGATGAAAGCTATAAATAATTAGTTTATGTAATTGGGCATGAAAGCAAACGATTTATTGGAATAAATAAAAAACTATAGACATATAAAGAGGATATATGATGAAAATAGCTGTAAAAATGAAAAAGGAGGGAACATGTATAAACCAATAGATCATACAATATAAGCGTAATGTAAAAGAATGGTTGACCGAAATAATCGGAGAGTGTTATAATCGTATCAAACGAGGACGGAGGGAACGGTTTCCGTTTTCGCACTGCTTTCAAATTGAAGGAGGGAAAGACTTTTATGGCAAAAAACATTTCGCGCAAAGAGTTCCTCAAAGGCGCCGCCATGAGCGCAGCGGGTGTGGGTCTGTTTGCCAGCGGGCTGATGGGTGCTAAGGCAGAAGAAGAAAAACAGGAGTTCAAGAACTCCAGCAGCTGGGTGCTCGCTTCTCAGAACGTCAAGTGGGATGAAGAGCATGATATCATCATCTGCGGCTACGGTATGGCTGGTACTGCGGCCTATATTGAAGCACGAGAGATCGATCCCAAAGTTGATGTCGTGATCTACGATAAGTCCGACGAAGCCAATGCCGGTGGACAGGCCATTGCCTCCGGACAGTGTGTTATCTTCGTGCAGAAAGAGGATATTGAGACTTTCCGCACCTACATGCGCGCGCTGAATAAGCCGCAGGTCATCCCGGAAGAAGATTTTAACTGGCTGACCAATGAGTTTGCTACGGACCTGGAGTGGATTCAGGGTGCTCTGGAGCCTGTTGATTACGAAGTCGGCTATTCCGGCGGCGGCGCTCTTCGCTGGGGCACACTGCTGGTTGAATTCCCGAAGCTTGAGGGCGCAGACTTTGTCGGCGCGACCGGTCACTTCCGCGACAAGAACGGCGGCGTTCCGTTTGAAAACGGCGGATGCTGGAATGGCTTTGACAAGGCTGCCCGTCATCGTGGTGCAAAGCCTCTGTATGAGCATCAGGTCATCTGCCTTGTGCAGGATGCTGTCACCCGCCGCGTGGAAGGCGTCGGCGTCAAGAAGCCGGATGGCACCATCATCTACTCCAAGGCTCGCAAGGGTGTTCTGCTGGCAACGGGCGGTTACGAGGGCGATGTGCAGATGTATCGCGATTTCAACGGCGGCGATACCATCTACAATGCCGGCTCTCCATACGTCACTGGCGATGGCGTGAAGATGGAAATGGCCATCGGCGCACAGCTCTGGCACATGGATAACCACACCATGTCCTGCGGTTACTTCCATGGCATCAAGCCGCCCGAATTTGATACCTGCTTTGTCCGTCAGTTCTATATGATGCATGGCGGCTGGATGGAAGTTGCGGCTGACTCTACCCGTTTCTATGACGAGGCGCGTTCTTATCAGCGTCAGCATATGAAGTATTACAGCCATGGACAGTATGTCGATGTGCCGATTGGACGTTCTCAGCCTGTCCATATGATCTTTGACGATAACTGCTGCAAGGCGCAGCCGATCGTCAATGACTGGATTGGCTGGCCGGTAACCTGCCGCAATCCGTATCACTGGAGCAAGGACAACTCTGTTGAAATCGAAAAGGGCTGGATTGTCAAGGCTGATACCATTGAGGAACTGGCTGAGAAGCTGGGGCGCGATCCTGCTACCCTGCGCGCGGAAGTGGATCACTTCAACGAGATGGTTGAGAAGGGCGAAGATATCGACTTCGGCCGCGACATCACAACCATGGCCAAGATTGAGAAAGCACCGTTCTACGCGATTGAAGAGTTCCCCGCCATGCCGGCCTGTTCCGGCGGTGCGCGCCGCAACATCAAGGGTCAGGTTCTGACTTGGGATAATGAGCCGATTGAGGGCCTGTATTCTGCGGGTGAGCTGGGCAGCCTGGTCTGCAACCTGTATCAGAACGGCACCTATCTGCACGAGGCAATCTGCTCTGGCCGTGCTGCTGTGGATACCATGCTGGGCGGCCGCGCAGAACTCAAGTCTACGCACGGCGGCGAAGCCGCCGCACCTTGGGCTGAGGCCGAGGATGGCGATTATTCCGTGTTCGTCACGGGTCTGCACGATCCATACGAGGTTATCTTTACCATCAAGGATAAAAAGCTTGTCGAGATCAAGACCGGCAAGGACCGCGACAACATGTTCATGAATGATGAGCAGTTTGCGGATCTGACCAAACAGATTATTGACAGCCAGTCCATTGGCGTGGACGGAATCTCCGGCGCAACGATTGATGTTCAGGCGATTGTCGGCGGCCTGATGACTGCGTTCTCCCATAAGACTTCTTAATCACGCCGATATCGGTTGTTCAGGTTTCTAAGCTTTTCATTGCCCGCCGTCCCTGTTATCAGGGACGGCGGGTAAGTGTGTTTACAGGAGCATCAATATGGATGTCAAACAGATCGGATATTTTCTTGAAATCACACATACGGGCAGCTTTACGGCGGCCGCGCGAAAACTGTACATCTCCGTACCCGGTCTGGTGAAGTCCGTGGACAAGTTGGAGGAAGAACTGGGGGTGCAGCTCTTTGCGCGTCAGCGCACAGGGGTGCGCCTGACGCCGGCGGGCATGACGCTGGCGCGTTTGGCTCCGGGATATATCCGGCAGCATGAATTGCTCTGTGCCGAAGTGCGCAAGGCGGCAGATGATAGACGGGCACGCGTGGAGGTGGGCATGACGTGGGGGCTTTTGAGCTTTTTTCCACGGAATTTTCTGTCCAGTTTTGTGCTCCAAAATCCAGATGTCTCGCTCATTACACACAATTATGAGCTGACAGGATGCCATCAGGCTCTGCTCAGCGGACGCGAAGCCATTGCGCTGTACTTTGGGCAGATTGATGATCCTGAGCTGCAAATCATCTTTCACCGGGAATCACCGCTTGTGGCACTCATGAATACCGAGCATCCTCTGGCTTCCCAGCAGTCTGTTTCGCTTTCGGATTTTAGCCCGTATCGGCTGCTGCTGCTGAACAGTGATCCGGGGGTCATTGAGGCGCTGGAACGTCAGATGACGCAGGCGGGCTGCGCACCGCAGATTCTGATGGACAGCGGCGAGTGGCCGCAGGCCATTGAACTGATTGAAAATGCAGGGTACATCTCGTTCTGCCTGCCGCCCAGCAATATGCTGAGTGAAAAGCTGAAAACAGTGCCTATAGAGGATTTGCCGCTGACAGTAGACTTCAACATGGCGGTCCTTCGGGACGTCAGCCTTTCTGATGCGGAATGTCGATTTAGGGACTATGTTGTACAATTGATGAACATGAGGCGAAAATCAGCAGGTAAAGAGGCTGGAAATTGAAGAAAAAAAGGCTTGATTTGTATTTTTTACAAATTAAGCCTTTTGAATTTGTATTTTTATTGACTTTCGAGAGGTGAAGCGGTACCATAAGTCCATCAAAGAGCCGGACATCGGCTAAGAAATGGAGATAAAAAAGATGAGAAAGATGGCTGTTTTTTTTGCTTTGATGATGCTGATGACGGCAACTGGCCTGTGTGAAACGCTGAGGGTCGGCATGGAATGCAACTACGCACCTTATAACTGGACGCAGAGCGAAGCAGGGGAGGCAGGAGTAGCGCTCAAGGCGGGCGGCTATGCTGACGGCTACGATGTGCGCGTGGCGAAGATCATTGCGGATGCGATGGGACGCGAGCTTGAAATCGTCAAGACTGAATGGGATGGACTGACCCCGGCACTGCTGACCGGCAACATCGA
Organism: Christensenellaceae bacterium; assembly: GCA_020025205.1. Classification (GTDB taxonomy): domain Bacteria; phylum Bacillota; class Clostridia; order Christensenellales; family Aristaeellaceae; genus Ventricola. The sequence continues at coordinate 9,087 of JAHHSO010000038.1, forward strand.
TGTCATCATTGCCGGCATGAGCCCGACGGAAAAACGCCGCATGACCATTGATTTTACGGATACCTACTACACTACCGAGCTGTGCGTTGTGGTTGGAAAGAACAGCAAGTTCGCACAGGCCAAGAGTTTGTCCGATCTTTCCGGCGCGAAGATTACCGGACAGATGTCCACATTCCATTATGACATGATTGACCAGATTCCGAATGTTGTGAAGATGCCTGCACAGGATACTTTCCCCACGATGATTGTAGCGGTTTCCTCTGGCGCGATTGACGGCTACGTGGCAGACCGCCCGGGTGCCCTGTCTGCTGTGTACGCCAACCCGGAATTGACCTTTGTATCCTTTGAAGAGGGACAGGGCTTCGATGTGCCGGAAGATAACCGTGAAATTGCGGTGGGCATTCCCCAGGGCAGCCCGCTCAAGGAAGAAATCAACGAGATTCTCGCCGGCATTGATGACCAGCAGCGCAAGGCACTGATGGATGCCTCTGTTCAGGCTCAGCCGCTGAGCAACTAATCGCTTCAACTATTGAAAAGGAGTTTACCATGCCAAACGCTTCTACGTCCTTTTTCGGCTGGGTCACATTCCTGCTGAACGAATATGGAGAATTGTTTCTGCGCGGCACAGGCATGACGCTGCTCATCGCGCTGACGGGAACGGCCTTTGGTTTTGCCATCGGCCTGCTGACGGCGATCTTTCGCACGATCACCCCGAAGAAAGACAGCTTGATCCACCGCGGTCTGCTTTCGATTGGAAAGCTGCTGACCAGCATCTATATTCAGGTCTTCCGTGGTACACCGATGATTGTGCAGTCCGTCGTCATTTACTATGGCGCACAGTATGCAGGCATCTATATGCAGCCGACGGCAGCGGGCATTCTGATCATCTCGATCAATACAGGAGCATACATGGCGGAGATCATCAGGGGCGGCATCGTCTCCGTGGACAAGGGACAGTTTGAAGCGGCTCATGCTCTGGGCATGACCCATTGGCAGACCATGACATCGGTTGTTCTGCCGCAGGCAATCAGGAATATTCTGCCGTCTGTTGGTAATGAACTGATTGTCAACATCAAGGACTCCAGCGTGCTGAACGTCATATCTGTTTCTGAGCTGTTCTTTCAGGCGAAGAGTGCGGCGGGCGCATATTACCGCTATTTTGAGGTGTACTTCATCATCGCGGTCATCTATCTGATTTTGACGCTGACGGTCAGCTTCATCCTGCGCCAGATTGAAAAGAAAATGGACGGCCCGGACAATTATGTCATTCATGGTTCCCAGAGTGACAGCCGCGCGGACATCCGCGTGTCGGTTGAAAACGAGAAGGAGGCAGTGAAGCGATGGAACAAGTGATCGAAGTCAAGGGGCTTCAAAAGGCATTCGGCAGCCATGAGGTGCTCAGGGGAATCGATTTTGCGGCCAATAAGGGCGAAGTGACCTGCATCCTTGGTTCCTCCGGCTCCGGTAAATCCACGCTCCTGCGCTGCATCAATCTGCTGGAAACGCCAGACGCAGGCGAGATTCTCTATCGCGGCAGGGATATCCTCAAAGGCGGAATGAACATGCCGCAGTATCATGCCAAGGTGGGCATGGTGTTTCAGCAGTTCAACCTCTTTGGAAACATGAATGTGCTTGCCAACTGCATGGCCGGACAGATGAAGGTGCTGCATCGCTCCAAGGAAGAAAGCGAGCAGAAAGCACTTCATTATCTGGAAAAGGTCGGCATGCGCGCCTATGTCAACGCGAAACCGCGCCAGCTTTCCGGAGGACAGAAACAGCGCGTGGCCATCGCCCGCGCACTGGCGATGGATCCGGAGGTCATCCTCTTTGACGAACCGACCAGCGCACTTGACCCGGAAATGGTTGGAGAGGTGCTGGCCGTTATGCAGAGCCTCGCGCAGGAAGGATTGACAATGCTTGTGGTTACGCATGAGATGGGCTTTGCCCGCGCGGCAGCAGATCAGATCATATTTATGGATCAGGGGATCATCTGCGAAAGAGGAACCCCAGCACAGGTATTGGATCAGCCCAGAACGGAGCGGCTGCGCACGTTTTTGGCGAATATGCTTTAACTGTTATAAAGCGGTACTCAAATGGGTGCCGCTTTTTATTGTCTTTTGATTGGTTAAGTCAAGTGCAACACTTCGTCGAAGAAAAGCTCATAGGGAGTTTTCTATTCTAAGCATTTGCGAGGCTTTCGATTGAGCTTGTCAGCGATTATCTGGAGATTGAGGAAACGCTGACAAGCGCAGATGAATTTCATATTTCAGGAACCTTTTTTGAGAACAGCCTTTGATGCGATTATACGTTTAACTGTAAAATGGCAATATTCAATGCCGAGCAAAAAGAAAATGAATTTTTCGGGATGAAACCGGACACCCGCTTCGTCTATTTACCAGAAATAGACAAGAGCATGTGCGGCGGAGGTGTACGTGCAGGGGTGTGCAAGGGGTATACAGGACCGCAGCTGTTTATTTCGGACTGCTTTGAAAAAGTTGTTTACAGGAGGGATGATGTATGACGAAAAGGGTTTTGTCATCAGTTTTTTGTTTCATGCTGTGTCTGTGCATGATGCCTGTCACGATGCTTGCTGATCGAGGAAGAGAACCGTTGTATGTGCTGAACCTGGATAAGCCGTTGAAAACGGCTGTCGATTACACCGATCGCTTTTTCAAGGGAAGGTATTTGCAGGTCAAAGCAACGGTGTCCGCAGGATCGAACGTTGGTCTGACTGTGTATATGGATAAAAACGAACAGGCAGATGGCGATGACCGCGTTGTGTACGATGAGTCGTTTGACAACGTTCAAGGGCAGTTTATATCCCCGGAGATTTTCCTTGAATACAAGGGATCTGCTACAATTCCGTATCGCGTAGAGCTGAGCGTCAATGGGACGACCGTTCAGAGTACCTATGTGTACAGGATGCTGCTGACCATCAAGAATAAGACGGTGTGTACCAGGGGCATTCGTTTCAGGGATATTAAGCCCAGACTTACGGATGAATGGATGATGTTTACGCCGATTGATCTGAACAGCATCAATCCGGACAGAGGTGCGGCTGAACTGGAACTGATCGCCAGCAATATGTATCATGTGGGGCAGCTGATCATCAGAAGAAATCAGGATCAGTTCTGCCTGTCCATGGTTGATATAGATACCTATAACGATGAACACTGGATTGAGGAAGAAGAAAGCGAGTTCAAGTATGCGCCTGACACGAGCGACCACAAGGTTGAATTTGGCGATCAGTACATCTGCTTTTATCCGAATCTTGATGCTGTCAAGAATGTTTCCAGAGACAGCATGCCCAAGCGTTTTTATTTGAACAAGTGGTATTCCATATCCGAAGATCTCGGCGGGCGAGGAGAACAGCTGCTTTATCTGAACGGTGTCATCAGCTATGACCCGAATGGTCTGCGCCGCATAGATGATTCGTTTCAATCAAGCTATGTGCAGGAACTTGTGGATCTGATGAACAGCTTTGAATGAACGGCTTGCTCATGTCAGAAGGTTTTCTTTGATGAAGAGAACCTTCTTTTTAT
>JAHHSO010000039.1 GCA_020025205.1 Christensenellaceae bacterium
AAGAGCCGGGTTGCGGAGCTGTACGAGCGCGCCAAGAAGATGCTGGAGGAAAAAAGGGGCTGACGGAAGCCCGAAATCGGGTCGGACAGAACTGAAAAGAAAAACCGCTTTGCAGATGCAGGGCGGTTTTCTTATGCCCATTTGAGCGGGAAGCCGTTCGGATGAGCGGCCTTTTGACCGTTTTGCAGGCGTTAAAGAACAAGCGGGAGGCCGACCGGGCCGAAAGCGGAAAAAGCCGACGGGCATAAAACGGAGGAGGAACACACATGGACGAAAGGAAGCTTATTTTCAATTTGCAGCTTTTCGCGCAGGACGAGCCGGAGGGACAGGAGAAAACGCCGGAGGAAGAAGACGGGGGCGGCGAACCGGAAGAACCCCAGAAGGACAAAAAGTCTTTCACGCAGGAGGACGTGGACAAGATCATCGGCAAGGCGTATGCCAAATGGCAGAAGCAGCAGGAGAAGGCGGTCAGCGAAGCCGAACGCCTGGCGAAGATGACCGAAGAGGAGCGCCAGAGGGAGATGAGCAGGAAGCGCGAAGAGGATCTGACGCGCCGGGAAGCGGAGATTGCAAGGCGCGAACTGCGCGCGCAGGCGCTTGAAACGCTGGCGGGAAAGAGCTATCCGGCCGAGCTGGCGGATGTGCTTGACTACAAGGATGCAGACAGCTGCAATGCGTCCATCGACAAGGTGGGCAAGGCATGGCAGAAGGCCGTTCAGAAGGGCGTTGAAGTCCGCATAGCGGGAAGCACGCCCAGAACGGGCGGCGCAGGCGGCAGCAGGCCGAAAAACCTTGAGACTGCCGTGGCAGATTTTTACAACATGAACTAAAGGAGGACAAGAACAGATGGCCATTACACTGGAAGACGTGAAGCTGAACGCACAGGATCACCTATATGAACAGGTGATCGACACATTTGCAAAGAAGAGCTACCTGCTGGATCACATGATTTTTGATGACGCAGTGTCAGCCACGGGCGGCACGCTCACCTACAACTATGACCGGGTCACGCAGCCGGCGAAAGCGGCAACGCGCCAGCTGGGCACGGAATACACGGCGCAGGAAGCCAAGAAGGAGCGCGTTTCCAACGATTTGAAGATCATCGGATCGAAATTCGACATTGACCGCGTGCTGGCCAGAGCGGGCGGCATTGTAAAAGAAGTGACGTTCCAGATGGATCAGGCGATTAAGGCGACGAAGAAGGAGTTTTCCAACATCGTCATCAACGGCGACACGGGGACAAACGGCTTTGACGGCCTGAGCAAGCTGCTCAAAGGCAAGTCGCAAGAGCTGAAGACAGAGATTGACCTGTCCACAAGCGAGCTGGTGACCAGCAACTACCTGGCCTTTCTGGACATGCTGGACGAGATGATTTCGGGCATGGACGGCGAGCCCAGCATGATTTTCGGCAACACAAAGATGCTGGCCAAGGTGCGCGCCTGCGCCCGCCGGGCGTCCATGTATCAGACGAAGGTGGACACATGGGGCAACCAGATTGAGTATTACGGCAAAACGCCGCTTGTCGATCTGGGCGAAAAGACGGAAAAGAATGACCCGATCATCGCCACAAATACGCAGGACGGCAAGTCGGATCTGTACGCGGTGCGCATCGGCCTGGACGGCTTCCACGCGGCGTCCATGGCGGGAGATCATCCGATCAGGCTGTACATGCCGAATTTCAAAGATTCGGGCGCAGTGAAGAGCGGCGAGGTGGAGCTTGTGACAACGTGCGTGCTCAAGTCCATGAAGGCGGCGGCGGTTCTGCGCGGGGTGAAGATTACGGCGGGCGCGGGCGTGTAAAATGAACACGATGGAGAGGCTGAAAATCCGGCTGCCGATGGCGCCGGAACCGCTGCTTACGGCTCTGATGGAGGAAGCGTCCGGCATGATTCTGGCCTTTACGGGCAGAACGCATCTGCCGCCGGCGCTGGAAACGGCGCAGGTGCAGCTGGCGGCAAGCCTGTACAACCGGATGGGCATTGAAGGCGAGACGGCGCACGCGGAGGGCGGCGTTTCCCGGACGATGGAGGCGCTGCCCGACGACATCCGCCGGCAGATTGCCCCGTATCGCGTGGCAAAGGTGGTGACAGGGCGTGAGGCTGAGGGAAAGGGATAAGCGAGAGGTGCGGATCTGGCGCCCATGCGGCATGGATGACGATGTGTACAAATGGGCACCGCATCCCCAGACGATCCGGGCGGCCGTGTATCCGGGAGGCAGCAGCCTGAACCCGAAGATTTACGGAGATGCCGTGACGCGGATGAAGCTGATGCTTTATGATGCGGATGTGCAGCTGGAAGAGGGGATGGGCGTGTCGCTTGACGAGAATTTGCCCGCCTTGCGCATCAAATCCGTAGAAAGGTGGGATCACACGCGGGCTGTGCTTGAAGAGATCCCGGAGGGGCGGCGCGCATGATGGAGATCAATCTCAGCGGCCTTGAAGGCGTAATGGATATCCTTGACCGCATGGACGAGGGAGAAATTTTGCAGGCGGCCAGAAAAGGACTGCAATCAGGGCTGCAAGATATCCGCGGAGAGGCGCAGATGCTCTGCGCGGTGGACACGGGCGAACTCAAAAACTCCATCAAGACGCGCACGCGGATTGAAGAAAGCACGCTGATCGGCGAAACCTACACGGCAAACGACCACGCCATATTTGTGGAGCTGGGCACGGGCCCCAAGGGCGAGGCGAATCACGCGGGCATTGATCCGGAAATGGCGGCGAAGGTCACATACAGCCCCAAAGGCTGGACGTACAAGGCGAAGGACGGGAGTTTCAGGCACACAAGAGGTATGCCGGCCCGTCCTTATCTGTATCCGGCATTTGCGGCCAATACTGAAAATGTGAAAAGAAAAATTGCGCGGGCAGTCATCCGCCATGCGCAGAAGGAAAGTGAGTAAGATGATTCACAACGATGCAGAAAGAATCAAAGAAAGGCTTTCTGCCCTGCCCGGCGCTGCGCAGGTGACGCGCGGATGGCCGCGCAGTTTGGCGCAGCTGCCCTTAATTGCTGTCAGCAAGGCGGCGGATACACCGATTGATTCTCGGGATGACCGGGAATATGCGGCACGGCTGGAATACTACATCCGCATCTTTACAAGCAAGGCGAAGGAAGCGGACGAGCTGGCGGAAAGCGTGGATGCCGCGATGGAGGAGCTGGGGTATGTGCGCACGTTTTCGTATGACGATGACGATTCAGATGTGCGCATTGCCGCGATGAGATACAGAAAATACGTTTAAGGAGAAAAAGACAAATGGCGAAAAAGAGAGCAATGATTGGCTTTAAGGGCGTTGCCCTGGCGGAAATCAAAAAGAACGACCTGACAAGCTATGAGGTGGGAGAGGCAAAGGGCATCCCGTATGCAGGCAGCATGACCAGAACGCCCAAGGAAAAGAGCCAGGACTTTTACTATGACGACGAGCTGTATGCCCAGAAGAAGGACGTATCCGGCGAAGATGTTGAGCTGCGCTTTGCCGAGATCCCGCTTGCGCGGCTGGAAGAGCTGGGACTGGGCAAATTCGACACGGAGAAGAACACGCTTGAAGCGGACTTCAACACAGAGGGAAAGAGCTTTTCGCTGCGGTGTGCATGCGATACGATGGACGGCCTGCCGATGTACTTCAACTACCGCGTATTTGACCTGACGGGCATCCGCTTTGACAACTTCACGACCAAGGGCGAGAACCTTAAGGTTTGCGAGGTCATTGTCACGGGCGTGTTTAAGCGCCCGCAGCTGGCCAGCGCCAAGCCATATGTGATTCGCCAGGCGAAGGAAGACGGCACCGATCTGGCGGACTGCGACAAGTGGCTGGCGGCGGCGGAGACGCTTCCGGGGGTGTAAATAAAAAGGCGGGAGGTCTGCCGGGCGGGTGTCCGGCAGATTCTATTTGAAAAAGAGAAGAAAGGGACGTCAAGGATGAATTTGTTCAGGAAGAAAACGAGTGTGCAGCTGAGTACGGAAATGGAAAGAGTCGTGCGCGGCTATAAGGTGAAGCGCCTGCCGCTGGGGGATTATCTTCGCGCGATGGAGGCGGCGAAAAAGATGCCGGAACGCGTGGTTGAGGCCTGTTTCCCGCAGATGGAGCCGGACACGGTGCTTCGGGCGCTCAAGAAGATCGACAAGGCCATGCTGAACGTGCTGATTATGCGGCTGATGGAGGTTGTGCCGGCGGAGGCGATTGCGCTTTTATCCTTGCTGACGGGCGTGCCGGAGGAGGCGCTGATGTCCGATCCGGGCATCGGGCTGGACGGCGCGGCGGAGATGGTGGAAGCCTTTATGGAGTTGAACGGCATCGAAAATTTTATGCACGCGGCGGAAAGAATCGCCGCAAAGGTCAAACAGATGAAGCATGGCTTCAAAAGCTGATTGTACAGGGGATTCACATCGGCATATCCAAGCGGGAATTGATGGAGGACTACTATCCGGACGAATTGCCGGCCATCTTTGAGGCGTGGGGCGAACTGCACGGCGTTGAAAAGGACGAGCCGCCGGAATGGGTGGATGTTGAAACGTTTTTGAAAATGTGAGGGGAAAACAATGACGGCAGAAGAACTCGTCGTGGCGATCCGCGTGACAGCGGAGAATGCGCAGGAGACGATTGACGCCATCAGGGCGAGCTGCGAAGGGCTGGGGGAGACGGTCGAAAAGACGAAAAAGGAAGGAGACGGCGCGTTTTCGCCGCTGAAGCACAGCGCCGAAGAGGCGGCTGCCGCGCAGGCTGTGCTGTCTGCGGCGGCGGCGTCAGCATTTGCGGCGATTCGAAAAGCTGTCAGAGATGGAACGGATGCATATAACGAGTTTGTTGCAGCGGCAAAGGGGCTTGAATCCATCGCATCCGGAAAAGGCATTGCCCAGGAGCAGCTTACAGGGGCGCTTGAAGAGGTGACGGACGAATTCCTGACGGCAGACGCGGCGGCAACGGCATTTAAAAACCTTTTGACCAGAGGATTCAGCCTGGAAAAGGCCGTGCAGGTGATCGACAGGCTGAAAAATTCGGCGGCATTTGGACGCGCGGCGAATCTGTCGCTTTCAGAGGCGGTTGTGACGGCAACGGAAGGCATCCGGCAGGAGAACTCCGTGCTGGTGGATAACGCCGGCGTCACAAAAAATGTGGCGAAGATGTGGGAAGACTACGCCAAGGCGCGCGGCATGACCACGGCGAGCCTCACGCAGGCGCAGAAGGTCGAGGCGGAATACATCGGCATCATGCAGGAAACCGAATTGCAGGCGGGCGACCTTGAGAAGGCAGCGGACACGCTGGCGGGCGCACAGGCAAGAAGCGCAGCGCAGTCGCAGAAGCTGGCCGCATCATATGGCGGCGCGCTGGAACCAGCCATGAAGCTGGCAGCGGACGTGTCAGGCGAGGTTCTGAAAGGAATGAACGACCTGGTTACAGCGGCCCCGGGCCTTACATCGGGACTGACGACTGCGGCGGCTGCCATGGCGCTGTATGTGACGGTGACAAAAGCGGCAGAGGCAGCGCAGAGGCTGTTTTCCGCAGCCAGCATCACCATGAACCCCGTCATGATGGGCATTGCGGCGGCTGTCGGCGTGGCGGCTGCTGGATACACCGCATACAAGAAGGCACAGCAGGAAGCGGCAGAGGCACAAAAAAAGGCTCAGGAAGCAGCCCAAGCGGAAAGCCGCGCACAGCAGCAAAACGCGCTTGATTTGCAGGAACGGGAAAAGAGCCTCAACCGGCTTGGGCGGACGTATAAAGAGCTGACGGATACGCAGAACCGGACAGAAAGCCAGAACGCGCGGCTGGAAAGGATCATAGGCGAATTGTCCAGCCAGTACGGCATCAGCGAAGAAGCACTGCGCGGGCTGGACGGCCAGTATGGCGCAGGCAATGCAGCCATTGAGGAGAGAATCCGGCTGTATGGCGAGGAAAAGAAAAAACTGCTTGAAAAGCAGCTTGAGGAGAAAAAAGCAGCGCTGGAAGCGGCTAAAACGCAGAAAGACAAAAACGAAGAGCTGCAAAGACAGGTGGAAGCGTTTGGAAAAAAGCCAGATTTCAGCAAGGCGGGAATAAAAGGCGATTGGGACATGGAGATGACGGAATACGTCAGCGCCGTGAACAATACGGAAGCCATGCCGGAAGCGTATAACCTGGCTCAGAAGCTGATAGACGCGCTGTACAAAGCCGGAAGCACCGAAGAGGCAGAGGCAGCGTGGAACGCGTTTTTTGAGGATTTGAACAAAAACTGTGAGGAGAGCACAGAAAAGGTCAGCGCGCTGGAAGACGAGATGGAAAATCTTCAGGCAGCAATTGACGGAAAGGAGGACTACAAAGCGCCTGCCGCAGGCAGCGAAGCGGCGGGCCTTGTGCCGGGCGCAGAGAACGGGGCGAAAACCGCGCAGGAGACGGCAGACGCCTATCAGAAGACGCTTGACGCGATGGTGGGGATACAGGAAGCCAAAGCAAACATTGCCGCGCTGGAGAGCGAAGAGGCGACGCTTGAGGAAAAGAAAGCGGCAGCCATTGCCCTGCAAAGGGAGGGATACGGCTATCTTTTAGGCGACGCAGAAGCGATTGCCGCGGCCAAAGCGCTGATTTTTCAGCAGGATGAAGCACAGCTGGAGGCATATAACCAGCAGCGGGAAGCGCTGGAAAATCAGCTGGAAAGCCTTAAAGCGGCGCACGAGGCGGGGAAGATTGGAGACAGCGATTACGAGGCAGAAGCCAGCCGATTGAATGCGGCGCTTGCCAAGACGCGGGAAGGAACGCTTGAAGCGGCAGAGGGGATGAACCGGCTGAAAGACAGCGCAGACGAGACGGGAAGCGCGTTTTCCGGCGTGCAGAAGGATGCCACGCAGCTGAATCAGAAGCTCAGGCGTGCGCTGAACTTCCGGCAGGACATCCGGAGCATGAAGGACATGGCCAGCCAGGTTGAAAAAACCGGCGGCAGCTGGGACGACCTGTCGGAGGAAGTGAAGGAATTCTCAAGACGCATGGGCATAGCGGAAGGGGATCTTGCCGGCACGACTGCGGGGCTTGCGGACATGGAAAAGCAGACCGATCTGTCGGCGGCGGGCATGGTGTCAGAGCTGCAGGGGATTCTGGGGGAGCTTGAAACCATGCGCGCGGAGATGCTGGCCATTCCGCAGGCGGAGCTGACAGCAGATGCTTCACAGGCAATGGACGAGATCAACGCGCTGATTGCCATGATTAACCTTGTCCTCTCCCTTGCCGGCCAGGCAGGCGTTGACATGACGGGGCAGGGGCAAAAAAGCAGGCGCGGCGGAGGCGGGGGAAAAAGCCGCAGGAATGACGAGGAAGAGGCGGCAAGGGAAGCGGAACGCGCGGCCAGAGAAGCCGAGCGCGCACAGGAGGAAGCCTTTAGAAAAGAGATCGAGCGCATTGAGCACAGGCGGCACCTGGGCGAGATCACCGCGCAGGAGGAGATTGAAGCGCTTGAGCGCGTGAAGCGGGAATATGCCAGGACGGCCGAGCAGATCATGGACATCGACAAGCGAATCTACGATGCCAGAAAAGCGCTCAAGGAGAAGGAACAGGACAAGATCACGCAGCTGCATGAATCCGTCGTGGATGCGCTGGAGGCCCGCTACGAAGCCCAGAGGGAAGCGGAACAAAAGCGAATCAGCGAATCCATTGCGGCGTGGAACAAATGGGCAGAGGACACCTGCGCAGCGATCCAAAAACAGATTGACGCACTGGACGAACAGGAGAAGGCCGAAGACCGGGCAGCGACCGAAAGGGAGCACCTGCGCAGGATTGCGGGGCTGAAAGAGGCGCTTGTCTACGAAAAGGATGCCTATAACAGAGGGCAGCTTGAAAAGCAGATTGAAAAGGCGCAGGAAGACTGGGAAAAGGTTCAAAAGGGCTGGGCCAAGGACGACAAACGCAAGGAGCTGGAAGAACAGCTCAAGGGCGTTGAAGAGCAGGCACAAAAGGAGATTGACGCGCTGGAGAAGGAAAGCGAGCGCGTGGACAGCGTATATGACGACATGATGAAAGAGCAGAGCCTGGCGGCAGAGGCGCAGAAGGTGCTGATGCAGAGCACGCAGGAGGAGCTGCTGGATCTTCTGGGATCGTATGCGCCGGACTATGAAGCGGCAGGAAAGAGCCTGGGCGAAAAGCTCTATGAAGGTTTTCAGGAGGCGTTTGGCAATATCACGGCCTGGTTCGATCAGATTGACGCGAGGTTTGAAGAGATGGCCGAAAAGGCGCAGGAGGCGGCTTTCGGAAAAACGAGCAGCTTGCAGGCAGCAGGAGAACACACGGCGGATGTTTCAAAGCCTGAAATCCATCAGACGGTTAACTTTAATCAGCCGGTGGAGTCTCCGGCGGAGTTTACAAGGCGAATGCAGCAGGTTGGGGAAGAACTGGCGGGGATGATGTAAATGCAGAAAGTGACGTATACGAATGCTTACGGAGAAAGCCTTATTTTCGGGCAGGGGTTCCCGTTTCTTTTTTCCAGCGTGAGCGGGTTATCCCGGCCGGATGCGGAGATTGTGAGCGTGCGCGGGGCATGGCAGGCGGGCGTACAGATGCAGAGAATCCAGATGACAGAAAGAAACGTGCAGGTGCAGTTTGACATCCTGCCGCACGAAAACCGGGAGGCGCTGTACAAAAGGCGGATGGAGGCTGAGCGGATTCTGGCTGGCTCAAGGGCGATGAAGGACGGGAAAATCGGCCTTTTGACCTATGAAAACGATGCGGGGAAGTGGCAGACGGACGCCGTGCCGGACGGGGCGATTGCTTACGGCACGCGCTTTCAAAATGCGCTGCCCGGCTGCAAGGTGCGCTTCTTTTGCCCGAATCCATATCTTTTGAGCGCACAGGAGCAGACGTCAAGGATGCACATGGGCCAGGACGGGCTGACGCTGCCCGCCGCGCTGCCCCTGCGGCTTGGCGCACGCAAATTTTCCGCAACCCTTGTCAATACGGGAACAGCAAACACGCCTGTCAGGATTGTCATATACGGCACAGGGGAAAGCCCGCGGCTGGTCAATCACACAACGGGGGCGGAAATCGTTGTGGAAAGGGCGATTGCAAACGGCGAGCGCCTGATTGTGGACACGGATCACAGGAATCTGTCCTGCTGGCTGGAAAAGGCGAACGGAGAAAAGGAGGACGCCTTTGGCTATCTGTCTGCAAGCGCAGCCATGAGCGCGTTTATGCTTGTGCCGGGCAGCAATCAGGTTGAATATATTCCCAGCCGGGCGTCACTGGGCAGCCGCGTGGAGATCTTCTGGCATTCGCTTTACGAGGGGGTGTAAAGATGCAGGCGATTCACATTCTTGATTTTGCCCTCAATCTGTGCGGCGAAATCGTTGATTACAAGAGCCTGCGCCTGAAACGCGTATTTTGGGCAGCGGGGGATTTTGAATTGGTGTTGGCCTGCGGGCATCCCATGGCCAGCCGCCTTGAACGGGACAGAATCCTGTGCCCGGTGGGACAGGCGCACAAAGCGATGCTCATTGAGCAGATTACAAAGACAGAAAAGACAGTGAGCGTCAAGGGCTGCACGCTTTCCGGGCTGCTCAAAAGGCGCGTGTGCGTGCCGCCGGCAGGAAGCGATAAGAGCTTTGGCTATGACCGGATCATTTCGGATGCGGAGAGCGTGATGCGCCATTATGTGCAGAATAACGTGATTACGCCGGAAAGCGCGGACAGAAAGATGGACTGCATGGCGCTGGAAGAGGAGAACCGCCGCAGGGGAAAAAAGGACGTGCCATGGAGCGCGCGGTTTGAGCAGCTGGATGAGCTGCTTGAGGCGGTGGGAACGTACTGCGACGCGGGGTTTTCCATTGTGCCGGACTTTAAGAAAAAGAAGCTCGTGTTCACGTATCTGTCCGGGCGGGACAGGACGGGGGCGGGCGGGCGCGTGACGTTCGGGATGCACATGGGCAATGTGTCGGGAACGGAATACACGGAAAACGCCCAGCAGGAACGCAACGCAGCCATCGTAGGCGGCGCGGGAGAGGATGAAAACAGGATGATTTTATCTATCTGCCCGGGCGGGGAGACGGGAACGGCGCGGCGGGAAGTCTTTGTGGACGCGGGCAGCCGGGCGGCCGCGCAGGAGCTGAAGGAAGAAGGCGAGCGCAGGCTGGCCGAACGGACGCTTGTTCAGGCGATTAAAGCGGACGTGTGTCAGACGCCGAACTGCCGATATGGCAGGCAGTGGGAATTGGGGGATCTTGTAACGGTTGTATCCGGCGGCAGGATGATGAACGCGAGAATTACACAGGTACAGGAAAGTTATGAAGAGGGAAGGCCGGAGCGGATTGAAGTGACATTTGGAAAACCCGTGAACGGCATCCGTCAGGCGCTCAGGCAGAGACAGGGGAGTGTGAGATAAAATGATTGAAAAATATGGATTGTTTGATTCGCTGGAAAGTGACAGGCGCGAATATGCAGAGGAGGACTTTGCGCTGCTGGTCAAGGCGCTGGGGCTGGACGGCGTGCGCGGCGGCGATCAGGCGCTCAAGATTACGGCTGCGCAGGCCGGGCTGCGCGTGCAGGCGGCGGCAGGGCTGGCGATTGTGCAGGGCAGGTATTACGCGCTGGAAGAGGACTCAGGCGGCGTCAAAACGCTGGATTTGGAAGCGACGGCGCAGTATCCGAGAATCGACAGGATTGTGCTGGCGCTTGATTTTCAAAAAAGAACGGTCAAGCTGGCCGTGCTCAAGGGAACAGAAAACGCGTCGCCCACGCCGCCGGCACTGACAAGAAATACGGAATTGTATATGCTCAGCCTTGCGAAAGTGCGCGTAGAAGTGGGTGCGGCGACATTGAGCCAGGACAAGATCACAGACGAGCGGGCAGACCGCGCGCTTTGCGGGCTATATACCGCGGACACACTTAGAGGCCCGCAGGGCCCAAAGGGCGACACGGGAGCGCCCGGCCCGCAGGGGCCGCAAGGCCCCAAAGGTGCAACGGGGGCAACCGGGCCGCAGGGGCCCAAAGGCCCGGCGGGCGTTTCGTTTTCGCTTTCGGGCAACACGCTGACGATCAGGACGACATGAGGAGGGGCGCAGATGGCCAAAAAGGTTCCAGCCTTCACATATACGGGCAGCGCGACCACAGCGTCAGACAATGCCTACTGGTACATCTATTTGAAGTCCAGCGGGAAGCTGAATATGAGCCTGGCAAAGACAGTGGACGTATTTCTCGTCGGAGGAGGCGGTGGTGGTGGATTTGCTGAATACGCAGGAGGAGGCGGTGGCGGGTATACCACAACAGCAAAGAATGTGAATCTATCAGCTAAAGGAAATCAGTCTATTGTGATTGCAGCCGGAGGAGCAGCCGCAGGATCTGGGGGGACTTCCAGTGCATTGGGATATTCCGCATCAGGAGGACAACCGGGGGGAAATTCAAATGGTGCAGCAGGGTCAGGAGGAAGCGGCGGAGGAAAAGGAAATGGAGCAGACTGGTCACGCGGCTATGATGGAGGCGCGGATGGCAAGGATGGATTGGGGGGCGGTGGAAAGGGACAAGGGCGAACGACCCGAGCATTTGGCGAACCATCTGGAGGATTGTATGCAGGCGGAGGAGCTGGACGAGGAAAAGCAGAAGGCGGAAAAGGCGGTGCAGGAGGCGGCGGAGATGGCGGAAAGAGTTACTACGGCGCTGGAGACTTCACGCCTTCTCAGTCGGGAAGTGTCAATTCAGGGGGCGGTGGCGGCGGCGGCAGCCAAGATTGGGCGGGAAATACGAGCGGAGCAGGCAACGGAGGAAGCGGCATTGTCATCATCCGGGGCACACAGGAGGATGACATTCCGGTCACATTCAACGGCACGAAGCTGATGAAGCTCATTTTTAACGGAACAGAGGTGAAGCACCTCATTTACAACGGAACAACCGTTTACATGCGCCGTCTGGCAGAGATATTCAGGAAAGGAAGGATGAAGAGACATGAAATATGCTGTGATTGAAGACAGCGTTGTCACGAACATCGCGGAGAGCGCCTATCAGCTGGAAACCAACTGGGAAGAGATTCCGCCGCAGATGTCGGTGAGGATCGGGGATCATTTTGACAACGGGGTATACAGAAGCCCGGAGGGTGAAATGCGCATGAGCGCGGAACTCAGTGCAGTGCTGAGCACATATGAACAGGCGTTCAGAATGGGGGTGCAGCAGGCGTGAGCATGGCAGATTTTTTTTATGAACTGGGCAGGAAAGAAGCGCAGCGCCTGCGGGCAGAGGCAAAAGGGCTGGATGGAACGGCGATCATTGACCGCGAAGCATCTGTTCCAGACTTTGAACCGCAAAAGGATTATTCCGGCTGGCCTTGTGGTGCGCCTGTTGCGGACGATGGGCAGGTGTGGACGCTTTTGCAGCCATACAACGCGGCAGAGCATCCGGGCAGACCGGCAGAGCTGCGCACCCTGTGGGGGCTTTGCCACACGAAAGACCCGGCAAAAGCCAAAGCGTGGGTGACACCGATGGGCACGAGCGGGATGTACATGAAGGACGAATGTTACAGGGACGCGGACGGCGCTGTGTGGCGGTGCAAGGGGGACAACACCGTGCAGGACGCCAAAGCGCTGCCGTCTAGATGGGAGCAGGTGACGATATGAGCAGACGGAAAGAATTTGTGAGCTGCGTTGAGCAAATCGCGCGGGAAAAGCCCGCGTATAAGATC